>CAWFYD010000009.1:0-190127 GCA_963819945.1 uncultured Acidimicrobiia bacterium | reverse complement strand
TCCGGCTCTTCGCGCCCGAAGTGCCCGTACGCGGCGGTCTTCTCGTAGATCGGGCGCAGCAGGTCGAGCATCTGGATGATGCCCTTCGGGCGCAGGTCGAAATGCTCGTTGACCAGCGCGGCGATCTTGTCGTCGCTGATCTTGCCGGTGCCTTCGGTGTAGACCGTCACGTTCATCGGCTTGGCCACGCCGATCGCGTACGCCACCTGGATCTGGCACTGGCGCGCGAGCCCGGCGGCGACGATGTTCTTGGCGACGTAGCGCGCCGCGTAGGCGGCCGAGCGGTCGACCTTGCTCGGGTCCTTGCCGCTGAACGCGCCGCCGCCGTGCGGGCAGGCGCCGCCGTAGGTGTCGACGATGATCTTGCGGCCGGTCAGCCCGCAGTCGCCCTGCGGGCCGCCGATGACGAAGCGGCCGGTCGGGTTGATCAGGTACTTGGTGTCCTTCAGCCACTCCTTCGGCAGCACCGGCTTGATGATCTCCTCGATGATCGCCTCGTTGAACGAGGCCTTCATCTTGGTCGGCGTCTCGCTCTGGTCGGGGCTGTGCTGGGTCGACAGCACGACCGTGTCGATCGAGTGCGGCTTGCCGTCGACGTAGCGCATCGTCACCTGGCTCTTCGCGTCGGGGCGCAGGAACGGCAGGCGGCCGTCCTTGCGCAGCTGCGCCTGGCGCTCGACCAGGCGGTGCGCGTAGTAGATCGGCGCGGGCATCAGCTCGGGCGTCTCGTCGCAGGCGTAGCCGAACATCAGGCCCTGGTCGCCGGCGCCGGTGTTCAGGTGGTCGTCGCTGGCGTGGTCGACGCCCTGGGCGATGTCGTTGCTCTGCTTGTCGTAGCAGACCATCACCGCGCAGCCCTTGTAGTCGATGCCGTAGTCGGTGTTGTCGTAGCCGATGCGCTTGATCGTGTCGCGCGCGACCTGGATGTAGTCGACGTGCGCGTTGGTCGTGATCTCGCCGGCCAGCACCACCAGGCCGGTGTTGCACAGCGTCTCGGCGGCGACGCGCGAGCGCGGGTCCTGCGCGAAGATCGCGTCGAGAATGGCGTCGGAGATCTGGTCGGCGACCTTGTCGGGGTGGCCTTCGGAAACGGACTCGGAAGTGAAAAGGAAATCGTTCGCCACTCTTAAACTCCAGCAAGGTTGGACAACTTGCGTTGCCGGCCTGAGACCTCTGGAGGAGCGGCGAACGCTTTAGCAGGATTTGTTGAGCTTCGCCCGGCAGTACAGCACGCCGTGGCTCGCCTGCATCGCCCCGCAAGTAGTTCATAACTCGGCGACGCCCGATTATAGAGATGCTCGCTGCGCTGGCTGCCCGCCGCCCCCTGGCTTGCTGCACGCCTTGGGCGCGGCGGTCGGCTGGTTCGCCTATCTGGCTGTCGCCGACCTACCGCCGCCGCTTCGTCGCCAACGCCCGGCTCAGGCCGGGCCTCGGCCGACGCGCCGCGCCGGCGATCGCCGAGGCCGGGCGCCTGGTGCTGGAGCTGCCGCTCCTGTGGCTGCGCCCGGCCGGCGCGGCCGATCTGCCGCCGTCCGCATGGGACGGCGCCGAACTCGTCGAGGCGGCGCACGCGCAGGGCCGCGGCCTCGTGCTTCCTGACGCCGCACCTGGGCTGCTTCGAGGTCTCCGCGCAGGCCTATGCCGAGCGCTTCGGCGCGCAGTACGGGCCGATCACGGTGCTGTACCGGCCGGCGCGCAAGCCTGGCTGCGCGAGCTGATGGAGACGTCGCGCGCAGCGGCCCGGGCTGGCCACGGCGCCGGCCACGCTCGCCGGCGTGCGCCAGATGATCCGCGCGCTGCGGCGCGGCGAGGCGGTCGGCCTGCTGCCGGACCAGGTGCCGCCCGAAGGCATGGGCGTGTGGGCGCCGTTCTTCGGCAAGCCGGCCTACACGATGACGCTGGCCGCGCGCCTGGTCGCAGCAGACCGGCGCGGTGCCGCTGGCGATCTGGGGCGAGCGGCTGCCGCGGCGGCGCCGGCTACGTCGTGCGCGTCACGCCGCTCGGCGAGGCCGCTGCCGGCCGGACACCGTCGGCTCAGGCAGAATCCGCCGCGGTCGTGAACCGGGCGATGGAGCGCCTGATCCGGCACTGCCCGCAGCAGTACCTCTGGGGCTACCACCGCTACAAGCAGCCGCGCGCGCGCGCCGGGCGCCGACTGAGCGGCGCACGAGAACAAGGACCGACGTTGGGCGCGCGCATCGCTGCTGGGCCTGCTCTGGCTGCTGCACTGGCTGCCGCTCGGCGTGCAGGCGCGCTCGGCCGCGGCCTCGGCGCGCTGCTGTACCGCTGGCCGGCGCGCGCCGGCGCATCGCGCTGCGCAACGTCGCGCTGTGCTTTCCCGAGCTGACGAGGCCGAGCGCGCACGCGCTGGTGCGCGAGCATTTCCGCTGGCTCGGCCGCAGCATCGCTCGAGCGCGGCCTGCTCTGGTACGCCTCGCCCGCGCGGCTGCGGCGCCTGATCCACGTCGAGGGCGACGTGCAGCTCGCCGAGCGCAGCGAGCGCCCGGTGATGTGGCTGGTGCCGCACTTCATGGCGCTCGACGTCGCCGGCGTCTCGGTGCTGCTGTTCCAGAACCGGCAGGGCGTCTCGATCTACCAGGCAGCAGAGCAACGCGGTGATGGACGCGGCGATCCGCCGCGGCCGCCTGCGCCTGGGCAACGCCGAGATCTTCCCGCGCAGCGACGCGGCCAAGCCGCTGCTGCGCGCGATCCGCCGGGGCGACGCCTTCTTCAACCTGCCCGACATGGACTTCGGCGAGCGCGACGCCGCCTTCGTGCCGTTCTTCGGCATCCCGGCCGCGACGCTGCTGGCGCCGTCGCGCATGGCGCGCGCGATGAACATGGTGGTGCAGCCGGTGCGTGGCCGAGATGCTGCCGGGCGGGCAGGGCTACCGGGTGCGCTTCCTGCCGCCGTGGGACCGACTTCCCGAGCGACGACGCGCTGGCCGACACCGCGCGCATGAACCGCTGGATCGAGGCGCGAGATCCGCGCGCAACCCGGCGCAGTACCTGTGGGTGCACAAGCGCTTCAAGACGCGCCCCGCCGGGCGAGCCGTCGCTGTACTGAGCGACCGCGAGGCATCGGGATAATCGGCGCATGCAGTTGCGCTTCACCAAGATGCAGGGCGCGGGCAACGACTTCGTCGTGCTCGACGCCACGCGCGCGCCGCTCGCGCTGAGCGGCCGCAGCATGCGCGCGCCTCGGCCGACCGGCGCTTCGGCGTCGGCGCCGACCAGATCCTGGTCGTCGAGCCGCAGCCGCCGCGCCGGGCGTCGACTTCCGCTACCGCATCTTCAACGGCGGCAGCGGCGACGAGGTCGAGCAGTGCGGCAACGGCGCGCGCTGCTTCGTGCGCTTCGTGCGCGACCACGGCCTGACCGACAAGCGCACGCATCGCGCGTGCGAGACCATGAACACGCCTGCTCGAGCTGCGCCTGCAGGACGACGGCCGCGTCACGGTCGACATGGGCGCGCCGGTGTTCGACGCCGGCGCGCGTGCCGTTCGATCGCCGGCCGGGCACTGCGTGCCGCGCGAAGCGCAGGCGGCTTCGCGCTCTGGCCGCTCGACGTCGACGAGCAGACGCGTCGACGTCGCCGTGCTGTCGATGGGCAACCCGCACGCGGTGCAGCTCGTCGACGACGTCGACACGGCGCCGGTCGAGTCGCCCGGGCCCGCGATCGAGCCGCACCGCGCGCTTCCCGCGCAAGCGTCAACGCCGGCTTCATGCAGATCGTCGACCGCGGCCGCATCAGCCTGCGCGTGTACGAGCGCGGCGCCGGCGAGACGCTGGCCTGCGGCACCGGCGCCTGCGCGGCCGTCGTCGCCGGCATCCGCCTCGGGCCTGCTCGACGCGCGGGTCGACGTCGAGACGCGCGGCGGCGCGCTGACGATCGATGGGCCGGCGCGGCGCCAGCCGGTGCTGATGACCGGCCCGGCCGAGACCGTCTTCGAAGGAGAGATCGAACTGTGAAGGACGCGACGTGAGCATCCAGGGCATCACCGAAGACGACATCGCCAACTACCTGGCCAACACGCCGGGCTTCTTCGAGCGCCATGCCGAACTGCTGGCTCGGTGCAGCTGACCAGCCCGCACGGCCAGCGCGCGGTCTCGCTGCAGGAGCGGCAGATGGAGATGCTGCGCGACAAGATCAAGGGCCTGGAGAGCAAGATCATCGAGATGATCCGCCACGGCCAGGAAAACGTCGCGATCGCCGACAAGCTGCACCGCTGGACGCGCGCGCTGATGCTGACGCGCCACGCCGGCCGACCTGCCCGACGTGCTGGTGCGCGAGCTGCTGCAGCAGTTCCTGATCCCGCAGGCCGCGATCCGCGTCTGGGGCGCGGCCGAGCGCCTTCGACGGCGCTGGCCTTCGCGCGGCCGGTCAGCGACGACGTGAAGAGCTTCGCCGCCAGCCTGACCGCTGCCGTACTGCGGCGTCAACTCCGGCTTCGAGGCGGCGCAGCTGGCTGGCCGACGCCGGCAGGCGGCGATGTCGATGGCGCTGATCCCGCTGCGCGCACGGCGCGAACGGCGACGCCTTCGGCCTGCTGGTGCTGGCCTCGCCCGACGCGACCCGCTACACCGCCGACATGGGCACCGACTTCCTGATGCGCATCGGCGAGATCGGCGAGCGCGGCGCTGTCGCGGCTGCTGCCATGCCCGCCTGAGGCGCCTCCGGCGCTGCCGCCCAGAGGGCGCCGCTGGCGGACCGGCGGAGCCGGATCCGCGGCCGCCGCTCGACGCGGACGCTCGACGGCGCCATCCGTCGCACCTGTCACCTGCAGGTCGAGCGCCGCCTCGCGCGCGCACGCTGGCGCTGTACGGCGAGGCGTTGCGGCGGCTGCAGCGCTTCGCCGCCGCGCAGCCGGTGGCGCTGCGCGAGGTCGCAGACGCACGCACGTGCGGCGCTGGGCGGCGCAGCTGCACGCGCAGGGCCTCGCGCCCGCGCAGCATCGCGCTCGTGCTGTCGGCCTGGCGCGGCTTCTACCGCTGGCTCGGGCCGCGAGGGGCGGTGGCGTCGAACCCGGTCGAGGGCGTGCGGGCGCCGAAGGCGGCCAAGCCGCTGCCGAAGGCGCTGTCGGTCGACCATGCCGTGGCGCTGGCCGAGCACCGCGGCCGACGACGCGGCCGACGCGGCGCTCGACGCGCGCGACCACTGCATCGTCGAGCTGCTCTACGGCTGCGGCCTGCGCGTCGGCGAACTGGTCGGGCTGGACCTGCAGGCCGGCGGCGCGGCGCGCGGGCTGGATCGACGCCGCCGACGCCAGCGCGCACGTGCTCGGCAAGGGCTCCAAGCGGCGCAGCGTGCCGGTCGGCCGCGGCCGCGCTGCAGGCGCTCGCGCGACTGGCTGGCGCGCGCGGCACGCTCGGCTGCGCCCGGACGAGCGCGGCGCTCTTCGTCAGCCAGCGCGGCACGCGGCTGACCGCCAGCCAGGTGCGCTCGCGGCTGCAGCCGCGCGCGCTGCAGGCCGGGCTGCCGACCCACGTGCACCCGCACATGCTGCGCCACTCGTTCGCCACGCACCTGCTGCAGTCCAGCGGCGACCTGCGCGCGGTGCAGGAACTGCTGGGCCACGCCAACATCACGACGACGCAGGTCTACACGCGAGCTCGACTTCGGGCACCTGGCGCAAGGTCTACGACGCCGCGCACCCGCGCGCGCGGCGCCGCTGACGCGGTGCGCCCCGCCACCCGATGAAGACGATTCGCTGCGCGAGGCAAGGAGCGCTCGCTGCTGCGCCGCCACCCCTGGGTGTTCGAGGGCAGCGTCGCCGGGTGGCCGGCCGACACCGGCGAGACGGTCGCGTCGAGGCGGCCGACGGCCGCTTCCTGGCCTGGGCGCGCGTTCAGCCCGAATTCGCCGATCCGTCTGCGCGCGTGGAGCTTCGACGAGGCCGAGCGCATCGACGCGGCGTTCTTCGAGCGACGCATCGCGCGGGCGCTGGCGCTGCGCGCGCGCTTGCCGATCGCCAGCGACGGCGTGCGGCTGGTCCACGGCGAGGCCGACGGCCTGCCCGGCCTGGTGGTCGACCGCTACGGCGACACGCTGGTGCGCAGTTCCTGTCCGCCGGCGCCGAGCGCTGGAAGGCGACGCTGGCCGACGCGCTGCTCGCGCGCGACCGGGCCGCACGCGGCTGTACGAGCGCAGCGACGCCGGCGTGCGCAAGCTCGAAGGGCTGGCGCCGGCGACCGGCTGGCTGCGCGGCGCCGGCGCCACCGAAGTGACGTCCGCGAGCACGACTGGCGGCTCACGCTCGACGTCGCCGACGGCCACAAGACCGGCTTCTACCTGGACCAGCGCGACAACCGCAGGCGCTTCGCCGACACCGTGCGCCACTTCGGCTGCCAGCGCGTGCTGAACTAAAAGGCGGTCACGGCGATGGCTTGGATGACGAGCCCGGGCGTGGACGCGTGTCGTGTTCGGCTGGAAGCCGGGAAGGCGTCACGCCGGAAGCCGACACCCGCGGCTCCGTGAGGTGGCAAAGGCGTTACTGCCGGAGGCATTGCTGGCATCGTGGAGTCGGAACACGTGAGTGAGCGCCACGCCCGGCGACTCCGGAAGCTCGCGGAAGAACAGGGCTTCTTGGACGAGGGGACGGACCGATGACGGGTCACGTTCGGAACCGCGGCAAGACGTGGGCCTACGTCGCGGACGTGGGCCGCGATCCGGTGACGGACAAGCGGCTGCAGACCACCAAGGGTGGGTTCCGCACCGAGAAGGACGCGAGGCACGCTCTCGTCGATGTGCTCGGTGCCGTGAAGGCGGACACGTTCGTCGCGGACACGGACTCACCCCTTCGAGCGTTCCTGGCGGAGTGGCTTGACGCCCTACAAACGCAAGACCTGGCGGCGTCCACGCTGCACTCGGTACCGCCAACGTCGAGCAGCACGTCATGCCCCGGATCGGGCGAGTCCCGCTCGGGAAGGTCGACCCCGGAGTGCTCAACCGGTTGTATGCGGAGCTGCAGGCGGACGGTGCCCGCCGTGACGGGCGCGCCGGCGGGTTGAGCCCCCGTACCGTTCAGTACGTGGCGACGATCCTGCATCCGCGCGCTCGGTGATGCCGTGGCATGGGGGCGGCTCCACACGGAACCCGTGTGACCGCGCCACTCCCCCGAAGCCGCGTCGGGCTACGTCGCGTGACGTCGCGGTCGGGATGCGGAAACGCTCCGGCGGTTCCTCGACCTGTCCCGTGACTCCGGCGATCGGTACTACGCCACGTGGGTGGTTCTCGCCACCACCGGTGCACGCCGCGGGGAGGTGCTCGGGCTCCGGTGGTCCGACCTGGATCTCGATGCGGGCCGGGCGTCGATCGTTCAGACCGTGATCGCGTTGCACCCAAACGCGGGATCGGTGAGCCGAAGACGGACCGGGGCACGCGGGCAGTAGCCCTCGATCCGGGGACCGTCGCGGTGCTCCGTGCGTGGCGTGCTCGTCAGGCGGAGGAACGGCTCCTAGTAGGAGCGGGCTACCGGGATCAGGGGCTCGTGTTCGCGAAGCCGTCCGGAGAGCCGCTGCACCCGGAACGGGTCTCCCACCGAGCGTTTTCGACCGCCGCGTCACCCGGTGGCAGCTCCCCCACATCACCACCCACGGGTTGCGCCACACGTGGGCCACGCTCGCGCTCCGGGCGACGTCGACCCGCGGGTCGTGCAGGAACGCCTCGGGCACGCGCACGTCAGCGTCACGTTGGGCATCTACTCACACGTCACGCCCGGGCTCGACCAGGACGCCGCGGAGCTGGTGGCAGGCTCGTTCCTCTGACCGCTGCGCCACGTTTCGTTAGCAAACACGTGAGCAATCGACCCCAGTCCTCAGCTCTCGCGAGGCTCTGACCTGCGGTTGCTGCGTGTCGGAGGGGGGACTTGAACCCCCACGCCCCAAAGGGCACTAGCCCCTCAAGCTAGCGCGTCTGCCGTTTCCGCCACTCCGACGTGGAGGGGTGATCTTAGCGATCCGCGCGCGGAGATCGCGGAGCCAAGATCGTCGCTTCTCGGCACGCTCAGGCGGCCCTGAACCCCTTCAGCGTGCCGAGAACGGAGCGGAGTGCTAGACGACGGTCATCTCTTCGGCGAAGTGGCAGGCCACGGGATGACCCTGGCCGCGGTCGATGAGCGCCGGCTCTTCCTCGGCGCAGATGTCCTGCGCCTTCCAGCACCGGGTCCGGAACCGGCAGCCCGACGGCGGGTTCGCGGGGCTCGGCACGTCGCCTTCGAGCACGATCCGCTGCCGCGAACGCTCCTTGCGCGGATCCGGCACCGGCACCGCGGACAGCAGCGCCTGGGTGTACGGGTGGCCCGCGTGCTCGTACAGGTCGTCCGCGGCGCCGCTCTCCACGATCTTGCCGAGGTACATCACCGCGACGTTGTCGCAGATGTGGCGCACGACGGAGAGGTCGTGCGCGATGAACACGTACGCGAGCTGCAGCCGCTCCTGCAGGTCCTCGAGCAGGTTCACCACCCCGGCTTGGATCGAGACGTCGAGCGCGGACACCGGCTCGTCGAGCACCACGAGATCCGGGTCCAGGGCCAGTGCACGCGCGATGCCGATGCGTTGCCGCTGGCCGCCGGAGAACTCGTGCGGGAACCGGTTCGCGTGCTCCGGGTTCAGGCCGACCGTGGCCATCAGCTCCTTGATCCGCTCCGGCCCGTCGTTCTTCCACTCCCCGTGGATGCGCATCGGCTCGGCGATGATCGCCTGCACCGTCATGCGCGGGTTCAACGACGCGTAGGGGTCCTGGAAGACGATCTGCATCTTCGCCGCGCATCGGCGCAGCTCGGACCGCGACGCGCGTGAGGACGTCCTCGCCGTCGAAGCGCACCGTGCCCGACGTCGCCGGCAAGAGCCGCAGGATGCAGCGCCCGGTCGTGGACTTCCCGCAACCCGACTCCCCCACGACGCCCAGCGTCTCGCCCCGCGCCACCGCGAAGCTGACCCCCGAGACGGCCTGCACGTCGCCGACCTTCTGCTTGAACAGCCCGGCCCGGATCGGGAAGTTCTTGACCAGGTCCGGCACCTCCAGCACCGGGGTGGGTCCCAGCCGGTGCGGCGGGGTTCGGCTCGGACGACACCGACGTCACGGCGCCGTCCTCGCGGCTCGGGCGGCAGCTCCTTCGAGCGCCACCGACTGATCGCACGGCGAGCTCCTCGGCGAAGTGGCACGCCGACCGGTGCCCGTCGGACCCACATCGCGGAGCTCCGGCCGCTCCTGGATCACAGATGCCGGGCACCTCGGCCCGCGGGCAGCGCGGATGGAACGCGCAGCCCGGCGGCAGGAACGATCATCGACGGCGGTTGGCCGACGATCCGGTGCAGCCGGCTGGTCTTGTCCGTGCGGCGGTCCAGCCGCGGCAACGAAGCGAGCAGCCCGACGGTGTACGGGTGGCGCGGCTCGTAGAAGATCTGGTCCACGTCGCCCAGCTCGACCTGGCGCCCGGCGTACATCACGAGCACCCGGTCCGCGACGCCGGCCACGACACCGAGGTCGTGGGTGATCAACATGATCGACGAGCTCGTGCGGTCCTGGATGCGCTCCAGCACGTCGAGCACCTGCGCCTGGATCGTCACGTCGAGCGCCGTCGTCGGCTCGTCGGCGATGAGCAGGTCGGGGTCGTTCGCGATCGACATCGCGATCATCGCCCGTTGCCGCATGCCGCCCGAGAACTCGTGCGGGTAGTTCTCCGCGCGCGCCTTCGGGTTCGGGATGCCGACGATCTCGAGCAGCTCGACGACCCGCTCGTCCACCTCCTTGGTCGGCAGATCCTGGTGCACGAGGATCGCCTCGCCGATCTGCTTGCCCACCTTGAACACCGGGTTCAGCGACGCGAGCGCGTCCTGGAAGATCATCGCGATGCTCGAGCCGCGCAGCTTCTGCAGCTCCTTCTCCGACTCGCCGAGGATGTTCTCGCCCCGGAACAGCACCTCACCGGAGATGTTCGCCGAGCTTCGGCAGCAGGCCGAGGATGGCCATCGACGTGACGCTCTTGCCCGACCCGGACTCCCCCACGATCCCGAGCGTCTCGTTCGGGTTCACGGTGAACGACACGTTGTCCACCGCGTGCACGATGCCGTCGTCGGTCTTGAACTCGACCGTCAGGTCACGGACCTCGAGGAGCGGCCCGCCCGGCGGCGTCGCGGTCGACCGGGCCGCGCCTTCGATCGGCTCCAGATCGACCGGCTCGATCGGTGTCCGGTCATCAGTGCTTCTCGGACTGCGGGTCGAAGGCGTCACGCAGACCGTCACCGAGGAAGTTCACGCAGAGCACCGTGATGAGGATCGCGATGCCCGGGGCGTAGAGCAGGTAGGCCTGCGACGTCCCGACGTAACCCTCGGCGTCCGCGAGCATGTTCCCCCACGACGTCTGCGGCGGCTGCACGCCGAAGCCCAGGAACGACAGGGTCGACTCGGTGATGATCGCCAACGCCACCGCGAGCGTCGCGTTCACCATGATCGGACCGATGATGTTCGGGACGATGTGGCGCACGATGATCCGCGATCCCGACGCGCCCGAAGCCCGCGCGGCCTCGATGAACTCCTTCTCCTTCAGCGACAGCACCTGGCCCCGCACGACCCGGGCGACGTACATCCAGAACAGGAACGAGAGCACGATGATGATCGTGTTCTCGGATCCGCCGAAGTTCTCCAGCGCGATCGGCGAGGATCGCGATCGCCGGCACCACGAGGAAGAGGTCCGTGATCCGCATGAGCAGCTGATCGGCCCACTTGCCGGCGAACCCGGCGACCGCGCCGACTGCGGTGCCGACGAAGCGTCGAGATCACCGCGACGGAGAACCCGATCTTGAGCGAGATCTGGCCGGCATACAGCAGGCGGCTCAGCTGGTCCCGGCCGAGCTCGTCGGTTCCGAGCCAGTGCTTCGCCCCGGGGCCGACGGAGCCGAGGAGCAGGTCCTGGTCGGTGTTCGAGAACGGGGCGAACCAGTCGGCGCCGAAGCACAGGATCGACGAGCGCGATGAGGACGAAGATCGACGCCATCGCGACCTTGTGCCGCACGAAGCGGCGCCGGAACAACGCCCACTGCGAACGCGCCACCGGCTCCGCGTGCGTCGCGATCTCGAACTCGCCCTCGGCCGACGGGATGAACCCGCTCGGCCCGACGCCCCCCGGCGCCATCTCGTCGCGCAGATCGCGGTGCGCGCCTCCGAGCTCTTCGTCGGACTTCATGACAACCGGATCCGGGGATCGAGCACGCCGTAGAGCACGTCGGCGAGCAGGTTGAACACCACGATGAAGATCGCGGTGATGATCGTCCAGGCCACGAGCACCTGCACGTCACCGGCGAGCAACGAGTCGAGGAACAACCGACCCATGCCGGGGATGGCGAAGATCTTCTCCGTGACGATCAGCCCACCGAACAGCGCGCCGATGTCGAGCGCCATCACCGTCACGAGCGGGATCGAGCGCGTTGCGAAGCCCGTGCTTGAAGATCACCTTGCGTCGCGGGACGCCCTTCGCCCGCGCGGTGCGGATGTAGTCAGCCGACATCACGTCGAGCATCGACGCGCGCTGGAACCGGCTCCACTCCGCGATGATCTGCACCGTCAGCGTCAACACCGGCAGGATCAGATGTTGGAGGTAGTCGACGTTGATCCCGGTCATGTCCGACGAATGGAGCCCGACGAACTTGAACCAGTTCCAACCGAATGCCTCGTTTGGCCAGATCGCGAGGAATTGGATGGCGAGCAGCCCGAACCAGAACGGCGGCATCGCTAACCCGATGAACGACAGCCCGGTGAACGTGTAGTCCAGCACCGAGTACTGCCTCACCGCCGAGTACACGCCCAGGGCGATCGCCGATGACCGACGAGACGAGGATGCCCCAGAAGATCAGCTGGACGGTGAAGCCCATCGACCGGCTGAGCATCGCGGACACGTCTTCGTTCGTCCGCGAGCTCTTCCCGAGATCTCCCTGGACCGCCCCGCTCACCCAGTCCGAGTACTGGACGAGGATCGGCTTGTTGATGCCGAGGCGTTCCTGGCATTGCGCGTAGCGCCGCGGCGCCGTCTCGTGACGCGCGCAGCTTGGCGCAGGGGTCGAACGCGCCTCGCACGAAGGCGAAGAGCAGGAACGACGCAATGATGATCACCGGGATCGAGTACAAGGCTCGCCGTGTGATGTAGGTCGCCATCCGGGCGATGCGTCCCTTCCGCCCTGATCGAACTGACGCCGGGTCCGGCCCCCGAGGGAACCGGACCCGGTCAGACTAATTCGGTTGGATCCTGACTCCTGCCGCTCGCTACTTCTTCAGACCCCACTGGTAGATGTTCCCGAACATTCCGAGCACCGGGTCGTCGTGGACCGGGCCCACGATCTTCTTGCTCCAGAGCAGGATGTTCGGCAGCGGGTCGAGCGGGAGCGACACCTGCTGCTCGGCCAGGATCTGGTCGGCCTGCTTGGCGTTGGACTTGCGGGCCGCATCGTCCAGGTTGGTGTCCACCTGCAACAGCGGCTCGTTCGCCGCAGTGTCCACCCGCTGCCAGTTCTGACCCGAGTTGTCGTTCGCCGGGCTCGGGATGTTGCTGGCGCACATGATCGAGCAGAGGCCCGGCTGGAGGCTCGTCGCCGTCTGCGCGTAGAGCGAGACCTGATAGTCGCCGGCCGCCAGCGTGGTGCCGAACAGGTCGCTGGCGGACTGGTTCTCGATGGTCAGCTTGAAGCCGGCCTTCTTGAGCTGCTCCTGCAGGATCTGCTCGGTGAGCTCACGCCGCTTGTTGCCGGTCGTGCTGCGGATGGCGAACGCAGCCTTCTTGCCGTCCTTCGCCCAGATCCCGTCCGAACCCTTGGCCCAGCCGTCGCCCGTCATCAGGCTCGTGACCTTGCCCAGGTTCAGCTTGTAGCCGGACCACGCCTCGGGATCCGAGTACGCGTACGTTGATCGGCGGGTTGAGCGTCTGCACCGCCTTGTTCACGCCGAGCGCACCGAAGAGCTTCTTGACGATCGCGTCGCGGTCGATCGCGTAGGCGAACGCCTGGCGGACCGGAACTCGAGGTGAAGGGCTCCTTGCGCGTTGTTGATCCAGAGCGACTCGACGTTGCCGGTGTCGGCGGTGAAGTACGAGTTCGTACCCTCGATGCCGTTCTGGATCTGCTGACCGCGTCGAGCTGCGGCTGCGGGTAGATCGCCAAGGTCTCGCCGTTCTTGAAGGCCTTGAACTCGGCGGCGGTGTCGGCCTGGAACTTGAAGATCACCTTGCTCAGCTTCGCCTTCGGGCCGTACCAGTTCGGGTTCGCGGGTCAGGCTCACCTGCACGCCCTTGTCCCACTTGGCGATCCACGGGCCACCGGACCAGTCGTACCCGTCCGACATGGCCGCGCTGGCGTCCTTGCCCTCGAGGATGTGGCTCGGCATCACGCCGTAGAACGCTCCGAAGTTGGCCTTCCACGACGCGAAGGGCGTCGCGAAGGTGACGACGGCGACCTTCGGGTTGGTGTCGTCGATGCTCTCGATCTGGGTGTAGCCGGTCTTGTCGTAGATGTCGTCGCCGTTGGCGATCTGCTGCCACGTGTACTTGAAGTCGGTCGAGGTGATCGGCTCACCGTCGGACCACTTCGCGTTGGGGTTGATGTTGTACGTGATCGTCTGCTTGCCGTTGACCGTGGTCTCGGTCGGCTCCCCGGCGAGGAGGACGTTCGGCGTCTCGTTCCCACACTCCGTTCTTCTTCACGAAGTCGAAGGTGCGGGGCATCGTGTGCTCCTGCATCGTGTACAGGCCCCAGCTCGCGCCGGCGCAGCTCCCGATCCAGAAGGCGCAGTCAGGTTCCTGCTCGGCCCCGACGACGAGCGTGCCGCCGGTCGGCACGGGCCCGTTCGAGCTCGAGGAGTTCCCACTCGAGCTGCTCGAGCTGCTGTTGCTGTCACTGCCGCACGCAGCAAGAACGATGGCCAGCACTGCGAACAATGCGACCAAGGTGACCCGACGCTTTGAACGATTCACGATGTACTCCCCGGCTGATGAACGCTGCTCATACCCACCGGGCATCGGGTGTTAACCAACCCGGAGTCCCAGCAGAATGGTGGTGAACGTGAACACGAGTGCCGTGATCACGGTGATGCGGTCCAAGTTGCGCTCGACGACCGTGGAACCGGCCATCGACCCTCCCAGCGAGCCGCCGCCGAACATGTCGGACAGACCGCCCCCGCGGCCTGCGTGCAGCAGGATCAGGACGATCAACGTCAGCGATACCGCTACGTGAAAGATCAAGACCACTGCGTTCAACAACTGCTGTTCACCCCTTCGAGTTGGCGCACGCTAACAGGAATCCCCTGTTTTCCGCCGCACATGGTACCTGACCGATACGTGAATACCGCGCGCCCGGCCATAGCGGTCAATCCGCGCCGTCGTGCTTGGCTCAGTCCGAGAAGCGGATGACCCGGGCAAATTCCTCCGGATCCAGCGACGCGCCACCCACGAGCGCACCGTCGATCCCGGGCCGGGCCATCAGCTCGGCGATGTTGCCCGGCTTCACGCTCCCCCCGTACTGGATCCGCACCGCGGCCGCGGCGTCGGCACCTGCCGCCTCGCCGACGGCACCGCGGATCACGGCGATCGTCGTTTCGGCGTCGTCGGGCGTGGCGTTGCGACCGGTTCCGATCGCCCAGATCGGCTCGTACGCGACGACGCATCCGGCGACCGCTTCGCCCTTCACGCCGGCGAAGGCTGCTGCCACCTGGCTGAGCACCTTGCCCTCCGTCGCGCCCGCCTCGCGCTCCTCGAGCGTCTCCCCGACGCACACGATCGGGGTCATGTCCTGCGCGAGCACCGCTCGGACCTTGCGGTTCACGTCGTCGTCCGTCTCGCCGAACAGCTCCCGACGCTCCGAGTGGCCGACGATCACGAAGCTCACATTGAGCTTGGCGAGCATCTGCGTGCTCACCTCGCCGGTGAACGCGCCTTCCTTCTCCCAGTGGCAGTTCTGCGCGCCGAGCGAGATCGGGATGCGGTCGCTCTCGAGCGTGGTCTGCACCGAGCGGATGTCGGTGAACGGCGGACAGAGGACGACGTCGACGCGCTCGTAGTCCTTCTTGTCCAACACGTACGAGAGCTTCTGGGTGCACTGGATCGCGGTGAAGTGATCGTGGTGCATCTTCCAGTTGCCCGCGATGATCGGCTTGCGTTCCGTCATCTCTGTGTCCTTCCGGCGCGCAGTGCGGCGAGGCCGGGGAGGTCGCCCTGCTCGATGAGCTCGAGTGACGCGCCGCCCCCGGTGCTGATGTGATCGATCTGGTCGGCGAGCCCGAACTGGCGTATCGCGGCCGCGCTGTCGCCGCCGCCGATCACGGTGAACCCGTGGCAGTCGGCGACCGCCTCGGCCACGGTGCGCGTGCCGGCCGCGAAGGGTTCCAGCTCGAAGACGCCCATCGGCCCGTTCCAGAGCACGGTCGACGCGCCGGCGATCACGTCGGCGAAGATCGACGCGGTCTCGGGCCCGATGTCGAGGCCCATCCAGCCGTCCGGTATGCCGCGGGCGCCGACCATGCGCACTTCGGCGTCGGCGGCCATCTTCTGGGCGATCACGACGTCGACCGGCACCTTGACCCGCCCGGTCTCCAGCAGCTCCCGGCACTGCGGGACCCAGTCCGGCTCCACCAGCGAGGACCCGACCGAGTAGCCCTGCGCGGCCAGGAACGTGAACGCCATCGCGCCGCCGATGAGGATCGTCTCGCACCGGTCCAGCAGCGCGCTGATGACGCCGAGCTTGTCGCTCACCTTGGCGCCGCCGAGCACGCCGACGAACGGTTGACGCGGTTCGTGCAGCAGACCGGAGAGCACTTCGACCTCACGGAACAGCAGCCGGCCTCCGGCGCTGGGCAGGATCGGCGGCGGCCCGACGATCGACGCGTGCGCGCGGTGCGATGCGCCGAACGCTTCATTGACGTACGCATCGCACGGCATGCAGAGGTTCACCGCGAACGCCGGATCGTTCTCCGTCTCACCGGGCACGAAGCGGAGGTTCTCCAGCATCATCACCTGGCCGGGTTCGAGACTGGCGGCCATCTCCGCGGGCGTCGCGCCGATCACCCGCGGTGCGAGCTCCACGGTCCGGCCCAGCAGCTCACCGAGCCGCGCCGCCACCGGCGCCATCGAGTACTGCGGGTCGGGCGCGCCCTTCGGCCGCCCCAGGTGCCCGCACGCGACGACTGCCGCACCCTGCTCGCGCAGCCACTGCAGCGTCGGCAGCACCGTCGTGATCCGCAGGTCGTCCTCGATCTGCCCGTCGCGGAGCGGCACGTTGAAGTCGGCCCGCAGCAGGACGCGGGCGCCGCGCAGCTTGTCGAGATCTTCGAGGCGCGGGAGATCCACGGTCATGAGGATCCGGGATTCATCGGCGGGAGGTCGTCAACTGCCGGTTCAGCGGTCGCCGATGAACCCGACGAGGTCGATCAGGCGGTTCGAGTAGCCCCACTCGTTGTCGTACCAGCCGAGCACCTTGACCGTCTTGCCGTTCGCCATGGTGTCGAGCGACGAGTAGATGCACGACGACGGGTTGCCGACGATGTCGGCCGACACCAACGGCTCGTCGCTGTACTCGAGCACACCACGGGTCTTCGCCGACTGTGAGGCCGCCCTGAACGCATCGTTGATCTCGTCGACGGTCGCCTCACGCGACAGGTTCGCGACGAGGTCGGTGATCGAACCCGTCGGCGTGGGCACCCGCAGCGCCATGCCGTCGAGCCGGCCCTTGAGCTCCGGCAGCACGAGGCCGATGGCCCGCGCCGCGCCGGTGGAGTTCGGGATGATCGACAGCGCGGCGGCCCGCATGCGCCGGAGGTCCGGCTTGCCGCTCCGGGTGGCGACCGCCTGGTCCTGGAGCTGCTGGTCACTCGTGTACGCGTGGACCGTCGTGATCAGCCCGTTGTCGATGCCGAAGGAGTCCTGCAGCACCTTGGCCATCGGCGCCAGGCAGTTCGTCGTGCACGACGCGTTGGAGATCACGGTGTGGGCTTCGGCGTCGAACACCTCGTCGTTCACGCCCATGCAGATCATCACGTCCGCGTCGCCACTCGGCGCGGAGATCACGACCCGCTTCGCGCCGCCCTTGAGGTGGGCGGCCGCCTTCTCGCGGGCGGTGAAGAGGCCGGTGGACTCGATGACCACGTCCACCCCGTTGTCGCCCCACGGGATCTCTGCCGGGTCCTTCTCCTCGAGCTTCTTGATCTCCCGCCCGTCGATCGAGAACCCGCTCCCGGTCTCGGCCACCTCGTTCGGCAGCACCCCACCGACGGAGTCGTGCTTCAGCAGGAACGCCATGGTGTGCGAGTCCCCGAAGGGGTCGTTGACCGCCACCAGCTCCACCCCGGCGTCGGCGCCTCGGGCCAGCAATGCCCGGGTGAAGGACCGACCGATCCGGCCGAATCCGTTGATGCCCACCCGTACTGTCATGACGCCTCCGTGTCGCGCATCGATGTGACTGGAGAATTTGCCCTGTCGGCGGACTACAGCAGAGCCCGCAGTGCCTTCGCCAGTTCTAGAGGATCGTGCGCCAGACCATCCGCCCGGGCGACCTGCGCCGGGACGGGCTCGACGCCCAGATCCCGGATCACCGAGTCATCCGCGGCCAGCACACCGTCCGCTTGGTACAGGAAGCGATCGGCCCGGCCGCCGTGCTCCAGGACGGCCCGCAGGTGATCCGTCGCGTCGAGGCCGTTGGTCTCCGGGTCCTGGGGCCGCAAATTGCAGACCTGGACGACCTTCCCCGGCGCCGCGGCGAGCGCGGCCGCGAGCTCGGGGACGCAGAGCACCGGGACCAGGCTCGTGTAGAGGGAGCCCGGAGCCAGGATCACCTGGTCGGCCGCGGCGATCGCGGCCAGCGCATCGGGGCACGCGGGTGCGTCGGCCGGGATCAGCCCGATCCGGCGGATCCGGCCCGCCGAGTTCTGCACCGCGACCTGACCCTCGACGTCCTCACCCTCGATGTCGGCCTTGAGCACGACCGGATCCATCGTGGCCGGGAGCACCCGACCGACCGCGCCGAGCAGCCGACCCGCTTCGTCGAGCGCCTGGCAGAAGTCGCCCAGTGTCTCGGTCAGCCCGACGATCAGCAGGTTGCCGAGTGCGTGCCCTTCCAAATCCCCCGCGGCGAACCGGTGCTCGAACACGGCGGGCCACACGGGCGCGTCACCGGCGAGCGCGACGAGACACTTCCGCAGATCACCCGGAGCGGGGACCCCGAAGTCGCGTCGCAACCGGCCGGTGGAGCCACCGTCGTCCGCGACGCTCGCGACCGCGGTGATCTCGCCCGCGTAGGTCCGCACGGCCCGCAACGTCATCGCCAGGCCGTGCCCGCCGCCGAGCGCGGCGACCTTCGGCCCGCCCGACTGCGGGCTGCTGGGTCGCTCCGGCCTGCGCACTTCGTGCCCGCTCCGGCCCGCGCTCGGTTCAGACACGGTCGACGTCCCGGTGGCGTACCTGGGGGCGGGGGCCGAGCTCACCGAGCAGATCCGCGAGCGCTTCGGCGATCGCCACGCTGCGATGCCGCCCGCCGGTGCAACCGACTGCGATCGACAGGTACGACTTCCCCTCGTGCTCGTACGCGGGAAGCGTCAGCTCGAACAGGCGCCGCAGCTCCTCGAGGAACGCCTGCGTCTCCTCGCGCCCGAGCACGTAGTCGCGGACGGCCGCGTCGCGACCGTCGAGCGGCCGCAGCTCCTCGACCCAGTGGGGGTTGGGGAGGAACCGGCAGTCGAAGACGTTGTCCACGTCCAACGGGAGTCCGTGCTTGAACCCGAAGCTCACGATGCTCACCTGCAGCTGCCGGGCCGCCTGGTCCTGCGAGAAGATGTGGACGAGCCGTTCCCGCAGCTCGTGGACGTTCAGCTCCGACGTGTCGAGCACGACGTCCGCTTCGCCCTTCAGCTCGCCCAGCAACGCCCGTTCCTTCTGGATGCCCTCGTGGACCCGGTCCGTGACCGCCAGGGGGTGGCGGCGACGGGTGGTCTCGAATCGGCGGACCAGGGTCTCGTCTGAAGCATCGAGGAAGAGAACCCGCGTGTTCACCCCGCTCGCCCGCAGATCGGCCAGGGCTGCGCTCAGGTCCTCGATGAACGAGCCGGACCGGACGTCCACGACGAGGCCGTAGCGGTGCGGGCGGTCTCCCCCACGGGCCAGCTCCGCGACCTTGCCGATGAGCGCCGGCGGGAGGTTGTCGATGACGAAGAAGCCGAGGTCCTCGAGCACGTCGGCGGCCTCGGAGCGCCCGGCGCCGGACATGCCGGTGATGACGGTGACGTCGAGCACGGGTTCGGGCGTGGCAGTCATGACGATCCCAAGGATGGCAGACCACCGGGCGACGATTGACCACCGTCCGGGGTTGTACCGAGCGCCGGACCGCCGTGCAGCGCGTCGAACAGCGCGCGGCCGACCGTGTCCGGCAACCAGGTCAGCTCGAGCAACGTCTCGAGCTCCTGCTCTCGCAGCTTCTTCACCGACCCGAACTCCTTCAGCACGCGCCGTCGCCGCGTCGGTCCGAGCCCGGGGACGTCGTCGAGCACCGACTTCGTCATGTTCTTGTCCCGCAGCTTGCGGTGGTACGTGTTCGCGAAGCGGTGGGCCTCGTCCCGCACCACCTGCAGCATGTACAGCGCCTCGGAGTCCCGCGGGATCCGGATCGGGTCGCTCGACCCCGGCACGTAGACCTCTTCGAACCGCTTGGCCAGACCGACGACCGCAGATGTCCTCCAGCCCGAGCTCCTCCAGCACGCGCACCGCGACGCCGAGCTGGCCCTTCCCGCCGTCGATCACGAGCAGGTTCGGCGGGTACGCGAACCGCTTGCCCGCGCGCGCCCCCTGGTCCCGCTCGTCGAGATACCGCTTGAACCGCCGGCTCAGTGCCTCTTCCATCGCGGCGAAGTCGTCCTGGCCCGTCCTGGTCCTTGATCTTGAAGTGCCGGTAGTCCGACCGCTTCGGGAGCCCGTCTTCGAGCACCGTCATCGACGCGACGATGTCCGTGGCCTGGAGGTTCGCGATGTCGAAGCACTCGATCCGCAGGGGCGCCTCCGGCAGGCCGAGCGCCTCCTGCAACGCCACCAGCGCCCGCGCCCGGGCGTTGTGGTCCGCGGCCCGCTTGAGCTTGTGCCGGCCGAACGCCTCCTGCGCGTTGCGTGTCACCGTCTCCAGCAGCGCGCGCTTCTCCCCTCGCTGCGGCACCCGGATCCGGACCTTCGACTTCTCACGCGTCAGCGACAGGAACTCTTCGTAGAGCTCGCGTTGCTCCGGCTCGTTCGGCACGAGCACCTCTTTGGGTACGTCGTCTGCCGGTGCGTCGCCGTAGAGCTGCTCGAGGATCCGGGCGACGAGCTCCGGCGGGCCGACATCCTCGACCTTGTCCACGACCAGGCCCTTGCGGCCGGTCACCCGGCCCCGGCGAACGTAGAAGACCTGCACCGACGCTTCGAGCGGGTCCTCGGCGATGCCGATCACGTCGAAGTCCTCTTCTTTGGCCCCGACCATCTGCTGGCGTTCGATGACCTTGCGCACCGAGAGCAGCTGGTCCCGCACCCGCGCCGCCCGCTCGAACTCCAGCGCCTCGGACGCCTCGTACATCTGCTTCTCGAGCCGGTCGAGCACCGGCGCCGTGTCACCGTCGAGGAACGAGATCAGCTCCCCGACCAACGCCTGGTACGCGTCGTGATCGATCGCGGCGACACACGGCGCCGCGCACTTCTCGATGTGGGCGTACAGGCACGGTCGACCGAGTCGCTCGTGGCGTTGGAACTTCGACGCGGTGCAGGTGCGGATCGGGAACGTCCGCAGCAGCAGGTCGAGCGTCTCCCGGATCGCGTACGCGTGCGCGAACGGACCGAAGTACCGGACGCCCTTGCGCTTCGCCCCCCGCATGACCATCGCCCGCGGCCACTCCTCCCCCACGGTGATCGCGAGGAACGGGTAGGACTTGTCGTCCTTCAGCCGGATGTTGAAGCGCGGCTTGTACTGCTTGATGAGGTTGTATTCGAGGAACAGGGCCTCGACCTCGTTGCGCACCTCGATCCACTCGACGGTGCTCGCCGCCGCGACCATCTGGCGGGTCCGCGGGAGCAGGGTCTCCGGCGCGGCGAAGTAGTTCGACAGCCGGCTGCGGAGGCTCTTGGCCTTGCCGACGTAGATGACCCGACCGTCCTTGTCCCGGAACTGGTACGAGCCCGGGGTGTCGGGGATCGATCCGGCGGCGGGGCGGGTGAGCACGCCTCCATTGTCCCGCATCGAGTCCAATCGATGGTCGGTCCTTCACATCTTCTTTCATCGTCTCGGGAGGCGGCGGGCGGTATGCTGGCACGGAGGTCGGGCCTGGTACTTCCGGCCACATATTCGGTTCCGAGGCCGACAACCCCGCGGTGTGGCGACCAGGCTGTCCCCGCCGGCCAGTATCGGAGCCCTTTCCCCTGAGGGGGCACCACATGTTGCGACTGCAGGCACCCCTGCCGGACCGCTACACCCTGGCCGGACCCGAACAGCTGCGTGGGCAGATTCGCGCCGCCAAGGATGCGCTCGGCTCCCGGCTCCTGATCCTGGGCCACCACTACCAGCGCGACGAAGTCATCGAATGGGCCGACCTCCGGGGCGACTCCTTCAAGCTGGCCCGCTTCGCCGCGGACAACAGCGCCGCGACGGACATCGTCTTTCTCGGCGTGCACTTCATGGCCGAGTCTGCGGACGTCCTCACCGGCGACCACCAGCGGGTGATCCTCCCGGACCTGAACGCCGGTTGCTCGATGGCCGACATGGCGAACATCGACCAGGTCGAGGAGGCCTGGGAGGAGCTCGCGCAGGTCACGGACGTGGACCGGATCGTCCCGGTCACGTACATGAACTCCTCCGCCGCGCTGAAGGCGTTCGTCGGTGAGCACGGTGGCGCGGTCTGCACGTCGTCCAACGCCCGGGCCGTCCTCGAGTGGGCGCTCGGGAAGGGTGAGAAGGTCCTGTTCTTCCCGGACCAGCACCTCGGGCGCAACACCGCGATCCAGATGGGCCACGCCGAGTCCGAGATGGTCGTCTGGAACCCCCGGGGCGAGCTCGGCGGGCTCGAGGACCGCGAGGTCAAGGACGCCACCTTCCTGCTCTGGCGCGGGTGGTGCTCCGTGCACCAGCGGTTCCGGCCCGAGCACGCCGCGGAGTTCCGCGCCGCGCACCCCGGTGGCGAGGTGATCGTGCACCCCGAGTGCGCGCACGACGTCGTCGAAGTGGCGGATCGGGTCGGCTCCACCGAGCGCATCCTCGAATGGGTCGAAGCCGCTCCCCCGGGTGCCGCGCTCGGCATCGCCACCGAGATCCACATGGTGCAGCGCATGGCGCGAGAGAATCCGGACAAGACGATCGTGTCGCTCGACCCGCTGGTGTGCCCATGCTCCACGATGTTCCGGATCGACGCACCGCACCTGTCGTGGGTGCTCGAGAACCTCGTCGCGGGCACGGTGGTCAACCAGATCACGGTCGACCCGCACACGAGCGAGTGGGCGCGAGTGGCCCTCCAACGGATGCTCGACATCACCTGAGTTGCCGACGTCGACCGGCGCGCCCCTTCGGGTGGTCCTGGCCTGCCCCGGCCTGGACCACGTCGCACGCGGGTACGAGACGTTTGCCCGCGAGCTCTCGGAGACGCTGGACGGTGCGCCGGACGTCGAGCTGATCCTGTTCAAGGGATCGGGTGCGCCCGCGCCCGGCGAGCTCGCCGGGAGCTGCATTCGTCGCGATACCGCCGCCGCGCAACTCGCCGCTCGCGTCACGCACCGACCGGCGGCCAGCTACGAGCTCGAGGCCGCCTCATTTGTGCCGTCCGTGCTCGCGTACCTCCGCCGTGCGCCGGCCGACGTGCTGTGGACGAGTGACAAGCTCGTCGCCATCGGCGTTGCCGCGGCCCGGACCGCCGTCCGGGGATCGATGCGGACCCTGTTCACCAACGGGGGTCCGTATCGCGGCCCGTTCCCCTACGCCGACCTGGTCCATCAGCTGACGCAGGACGCGGTGGAGACCTCGGCCGCGCAGGGCGAGCCGGCGGAGCGGTCGGCGCTCGTCCCGCTCGGGTTTCGCTTCCCGGCAACGCTGCCGCCCGCATCGCGCGCCCGCGACGTGGTCGCCGCGGCGCGCCGAATGCTGTCGTTACCAACGGATCGGAAGGTCGTGGTCGCGGTAGGCGCGCTCGACTTCGGGCACAAGCGGCATGACCACCTGATCCGGGAGATCGCCCGCATCGATAGCGATCGCCCGTTCCTCCTGATGCTCGGTCAGGAGACATCCGAGACCGCCGCCCTGCGCGAGCTGGCCCACACGACGCTCGGAGCTGCGGGGTTCGCGGCGCGCACCGTCGCCCCAGATCGCGTGCCGGATCACCTCGCAGCCGCCGACGTGTTCACCCTGGCCTCCGTGGTGGAGGCATTCGGGCGCGTGTACGTCGAAGCCGCAGCCGCGGGGTTGCCGTGCATCGTGCACGACTTCCCGGTCGCACGGGAGGTGCTCGGCCCCTGGGGTCGCTACATCGACATGACCCGACCCGGCGCCCTCTCGCAGCAGCTCGCCGCGACGCTGCATCGTCCAGATGATCTACGGGGCGTCGAGCAGGCGCGTTGGGTCCGGGACCGTTACTCGTGGGACGTGCTCCGGCCCGCGTACCTCGCGCTCATCGACCGCGCCGCGGTCAGCGATCGTCGACGCTGGCGGAGCGGGCCATCTCGTCGCTGAACTCCAGCGCGTCCGGCAGTGTGTCCGGGATCGGGTCCGGCGCGACCCCGGCCTGACGGAGCACCACGAACAACCAGACCGCCAACAGCGCCTGCGTTCCCAGGGTCACCGCGGCAGCGCCCTCGGTGCCGTGGTTCGGGATCACCATGAGGTTCGCGACCACGTTCACCACGAGGGCGACGACGACTCCGATCAGCGTGGCGTGACGGCGGGTCAACGCGGTGGCCTGCACCATGACGAGGACGGCCGCGCTCGGGATCGCGGCCACCAGCAGGATGCGCAACGTCGGCGCCGTGGATGCGTACCGCTCGCCGTAGAGCAGACGCAACATCGGCTCCGCGATCACGAACCCGACGACGGCCGCGAGTGATGTCAAGGTGACCGCGACTGCAGCCAGCCGCCAAACGTTGCGCTGCAAGTCGCGGCTGCGGCTGCGGGCGACGGCGTTCGGGACGAGCGCCGCGAACGCGCTGGCGACGATGAGTGACCCTTCGAACAGCCGGTACGGCGCCGCGTAGCGAGCCACGCTGACGGAGCCCCGGAGCACGCCCATGAGCCAGAGATCGGCACGCGCGTAGATCGTCATTCCCACGACGATCAGTGCGAGCCGCGCAACACGGTGCACGGAGATCTGGACGTCGCGTGGTGCGATCGGGCGCGGAAGTCGGTGCCGCCCGTATGCGGTCAGGGCGACTGCCGACAGCACATCGGCGAGGGCGTAGACCGCCACGGCGCCGACGACTCCACCTCCGGCGAGCACCGTGGCGTAGCCGAGCCCCAGGACGACCAGCCGCGACGCGAACTCGTTCCCGGCTTCCGGCCGTACATCGCCGATCCCCCGCAGGCACACGCTGAACGACTGGTGCACCATCGTGGCCAGCATCGAGATGCTGATGATCCCGACCACCGCGACCTCTGGCCCCGCCGCGGCGACGCCGTAGAGGAGGGCCATGGCGATGCAGGCGGGGATGCCGAGGAGGAGCCGCGCCCGGATGACGGCGCGCAGCACCTGGCGGCTCGACGACGGATCGCGGGCGGCATCGTGAGCGAGGATCATCGAGAGACCGAGGTCGGACGCGGCGGTCAACACCACGCTCAGCGATACGACCTGTGCGAGGTCTCCGTACTCCGAGAGCGTCAGCGTCCGCGCCGCCAGGATGAGCCAGATCGCCGAGACGACGGCGGCACCGATGCGCGCGCCGCTCAGGACCACGGCCTGACTGCGCAGGCGCCCCACCGCGGGACTGGTCTGGGTCATGACGACGACAGCTCACGCAGGCGCGCGGTGGCGAAGCCGGCCACGAACGCGCCGGACGCGACGACCCGCAGCGCGGCGTAGCTGGCAGCCCGGTTCCGCCCGGCGACGGCTTCGTAGCGGTGGTAGCGCTCGGTCCACGCCGCCGGGCTGAGCGCCGACTGGGTCGACGATCCGATCGCCATCGAGTCATGACGAGTCCGGAGCTGGAACCGCGCTTCGCCGTGCCGGTAGTACGTGCGGAGCAGCAGCCCGAACCCGGGCCGGTACTCGTGGCGCACCAACGCATCGGGGGCCAGTGCGAGGTCCCCGCCGGTCGCGGTCACTCGCTCGCTCAGGTCCACGTCCTCGCCCGCCGGCTTGGCGAAGGACTCGTCGAACCCACCGGCCCGTTGGAGCGCGGTACGGCGATAGCCCGCGTTCGCGGTGACCAGATACCGCACCGTGCCATCAGGTGAACGCCCGTGATCCGCCAGCCGCTCGACGTGCGCGAAGTCCTCGATGAGCCCATGGTGAAGCGGTTGAATCGCACCACCGACCCCATCCACTTCCGGCTGACGGTCGAACGCGGCGACCATCTCGAACGCCCAGCGCGGATCGGGCACGCAGTCGTCGTCGGTGAACAACACGATCGAACCCGACGCAGCCCGCCAGCCCGCGTTCCGGGCCGAACCCGGGCCTCGCTGGCTGCCGGTCTCGTACCGGACCCCGGCTCGCCGCAGCACGGCGAGCGTCGAGTCGGTCGAACCGTCGTCCACGACGATCGTCTCGATCCCACCGGGCGGGACCACCTGTGCGTCGAGCGCGGCGAGGAGTCGGGTCAGCCGATCCGCCCGGTTGCGAGTGGCGACGACAATGGATGTCCGCGGATCAGCCATGGTGATGCCGCACCCCCAGCCGGTCGCCGGCGTAGCCGAAGACCGTTCCCAACCACCAGGCGCCGGCCGACGTCACGATCGCGGCAGTGCTGGCCAGATGCGCACCGACATTGCCGCGTGGCTCACGCGTGCCGGCGACTTCCACCGCCGCGAGCGCGGTGCCGGTCACCACCGCGGCGCCGGTCCACCCGAGGCGTCGCCGCAGTGCGAGCACGACACCTGCACCCAAGAGCGGGGCGGCGAGCAGGAGGACTTGGCGAGGCCGAGGCCGATCACCGCGCGCCCACCACGTGCCCTTGACCCGCCCGAAGCGAAAGTACTGGCGACCGAGCGCGCGAAGGTCCGGGCGCGGGATGTAGCCGGACTGGAGGGCGCCGTTGAACCACACCGTCGCCCCGCCGTCGCGATACCGACGACACAGCTCGAAGTCCTCGTTCAACGCCACGTCCGGGTTCCATCCACCGAGCGCGAGGAGCTCCTCGCGGCGGAACGCGCCCATCCACACGGTGTCAGCCGGCCCGGACTGCGAGCTGCGGCGATAGCGGCTCAACCCGGTCGTCCACCGGTTGCGGAGCGCGCGGGCGATCCCTACATCGCTGGCGCCACGCCCGCGCGGCTGCGCAACCTGCGCGCCACCCGTCACCCCGACCTCAGGCTGTCCGCGTCAGCGTCTCGACGCAGCTGCGCAGGTATGCCGGTGCCTACGCGGCTGCGCGCGTCGATCCGCACGACGTAGGTGCCGAGCGCGGCGTCGAGCCCGACGTTGAGCGAGCAGGAGGTACGCGGTTCGGAGCTCGTCAGCACCGCGCCGCGGCCGAAGCCCGCCTGCGTCAGTGCGCGTCGCGCCCGGGCCCGGGTCTGATCGGTGGAACAGCCGTCGACGACGAGCACTTCGATCGCAGCCAGCGGATAGTCCTGCGCGACCAATGTGGCGATGCAGCCCTCGATGTCGGCTTCCTCGTTCAGCGCCGGGACGATCACGGTGACGAGGTCCATGGCGCTCATCGTCCACCTCGGCTCGCGAGCTCGCGCAGCGTGCGGCCCATGATGCGAAGGTCGATGAAGAGCGTCTGGTGGCGCAGGTACCAGAAGTCGTACTGCAGCTTCTCGAGCGCGTCGCGCTCGTCGCCGGCGTAGCCGAACTTCACCTGCGCCCAGCCGGTGAGACCCGGGACGGACCAGCAGCCGGATGTCGTAGAACGGGATCTTCGAGCGCAGCTCGTCCACGTACTGCGGCTGCTCCGGCCGCGGGCCCGACGACCGCGAGGTCGCCCCGCATGATGTTCACCATCTGCGGCAGCTCGTCGAGATGCGACCGGCGCAGGAAGCGGCCGAACGGGGTGACGCGCGGGTCGTTCTCGCTCGTCCACTCGTTGAGCGGCTCGCCGTCCGGCTCCCGCATGGTCCGGAACTTCAACATCGTGAACACCTGACCGTCACGGCCGACGCGCTCCTGGCGGAAGAAGAGCGGACCACGGTTGCCGAGCAGGTTGCCGCAGAACACGAAGGCCATCACGGGCAGCAGCGCCAGCGTGCCGAGCGTTCCGCACGCGACGTCGAGCAGACGCTTGACCTGCGCGTACGCGCGCGCCGTGCACCTCGCCGATGTCGAACATCAACGACACGCGCTCGAGCTCGCCGATCGGCAGCTTGCCCAGCCAGTCCTCGTAGAACTGCGAGAGCGAGCGGACCCGCAGGCCGGACTCGTGCAGCACCGCCGCCTGATCCACCAGCCGCGGCGCTTCGTGGGTGATGTTCGGCAGCACGAGCACGGTCGCGTCGTCGGCGATCGCCCGATCCACCAGCGGCTCCTCGAGCCCGGCGCCGATCGGCATCGTCGAGCCGCATCACCGCGACGACCTGGCCCGGCCGCTCGGGCGCGTCGGCCAGCTCGCGGATGACGGTCTCGCCCTCGTCGAAGTCGCCGACGACGACCACCCGATCGCGTTCCTCGGCCCGGATCTCGCCGCCGGTCGCGAGGATCGTGCACACCACGTACCACGGCACGAGGACCACCGCGCTGCCGAACACCACGACCCGCGGCAGCAGCGCGTTGCCGGCCACCAGCTGCGCGAACGAGATGGTCGAGCGCGCCGAGCCCGGCGGCCGCGGTCGCGCTCAACCACAGGCTGCGGCGCCGACCGAGATCGGGAAGCCCGAGCGCGTACGCGGCGATCCAGAGCAGCCCGATGTAGAGGATCGCCCAGCCGAAACGGAACGAACCGGTGAAGTCGTAGCCGTGCCGGAGCGCGTGGAACTTGCTCAGCCCGAGGACTGTCCCGACGATGCCGAGGAAGACGAAGGCGCGCGCGAGTCGCCGCATGCCTGATGTATCGGCATTTCCGCGCCGTTCAGGAGCCCGAGCGGCCCGATTTCACTGTCCGTAGCACCAGCAGTCGGGGGATCGTGACCGACGCCGCGTACTCCGGGGCCCGGGCGACGAATCCCGGCGGGGGCGCCGGCTCGTCCATGTGCTCGATGACGGAGCCCGACCTCGGCCAGGCGGTTCACGTAGCGTGACAACGGCCGGTGCACGAAGGGCAGCATGATCCCCGGCGCGATCTCCTCGATGGAGACGTCCTCGGTCAGGTAGGGCCCGACCCGCCAGTACTGCTCCTCGAGGATCTGGTCGTCGATCCACCCGCTGCCCGGGCACCTGCAGGAGCGGATGGTTCAGCAGGAACAGGAACATCGCCGCCGGGGGCGAGCGCCCGCGCGACCTCGCCGAGCGCGGCGTCGACCTCGGTGATGTGCTCGAACACGAGGCACGCGACCACTGCATCGAACGCCGCCGTCGCGCACCGGAAGCGAATGCCGCGCTCCCCCGCTCGTAGTGCACGCCGCCCCCGCGCTCGCGCGCGACGGTCAGCTGGTTCACCGACGGATCCACGCCGACCACGAGCTCGCTGCCGACGGTCGCCTTGATGTGGCGCGCCACCTGACCCTCACCGCAGCCGACGTCGAGCACCCGCGTCGCGCCGGCGAGCTGCTCGGTGATGATCGGGAGCATCTGCTCCTCGTACTCCGGGTCGGCGCCGTCGGTGAACTCGTCCTGCCACCAACCCGCGTGCGTCTCCCACGGATCGTTCGATCGCGTCACCGGCGCGCCGCGTTCCGGATCAGCGCGGGATGCCGAGCATCGGCGCCAGGTACTCACCGGTGAACGAGCCCGCGGTCTTCGCCACCTGCTCCGGCGTGCCTTCGGCGATGACCTGACCGCCGCCGTCGCCACCTTCGGGCCCGAGGTCCACCAACCAGTCCGCCGACTTGATGACGTCCAGGTTGTGCTCGATCACGAGGATCGTGTTGCCGGTGTCGACCAGGCGCTGCAGCACCCCGAGCAGCCGGCGCACGTCCTCGAAGTGCAGGCCGGTCGTGGGCTCGTCGAGGATGTAGATCGTCCGGCCGGTCGAGCGCTTCCCGAGCTCGGTCGCGAGCTTCACCCGCTGCGCCTCCCCACCGGAGAGCGTCGGCGCGGGCTGGCCGAGGCGCACGTAGCCGAGCCCGACGTCCACCAGCGTCTGCAGCCAGCGGGCGATCGTCGGCTGGTTCTCGAAGAAGTGGACCGCCCTCTTCGCACGACAGGTCCAGGATCTCGGCGATGTTCTTGCCCTTGAACGTGATGTCGAGCGTGTCGCGGTTGTACGCGCGCGCCCTTGCACACCTCGCACGGGACGTACACGTCGGGGAGGAAGTGCATCTCGATCTTGATCGTGCCGTCGCCCGCACACGCCTCGCAGCGGCCGCCCTTGACGTTGAACGAGAACCGGCCGGGCTGGTAGCCGCGCACCTTCGCTTCCGGGGTCGCCGCGAACAGCGTGCGCACCTTGTCGAACACGCCCGTGTACGTGGCCGGGTTGGAGCGCGGCGTGCGGCCGATCGGCGACTGGTCGATGTTGATGACCTTGTCGAGCTGATCGACGCCGTCGATCGCCTTGTGCTTCCCCGCCACCGTCCGCGACCGGTAGACGTGCTTCATCAGCGTGCGGTAGAGGATGTCGTTGACGAGCGTGCTCTTCCCGCTGCCGCTCACCCCGGTGACCGCGACGAAGCACCCGAGCGGGAAGGCCGACGTCGACGTTCTGGAGGTTGTGCTCCCGCGCGCCGCGCACCTTGAGCCACGCGTCGCCCGGCTCGCGGCGCCGCTCCGGCACCTCGATCGTCTTGATCCCCGAGAGGTACTGCCCGGTGATCGAGCGGGGCTCGGCCAGGACGTCCTCGATGGAGCCGGCCACGACGATCTCGCCGCCGTGCTCCCCCGCGCCCGGACCGATGTCCACGATGTGGTCCGCGACCCGGATGGTCTCCTCGTCGTGCTCGACCACGAGGACCGTGTTCCCGAGGTCCCGCAGCCGGATCATGGTGTCGATGAGCCGCTGGTTGTCCCGCTGGTGCAGGCCGATCGACGGCTCGTCGAGCACGTACAGCACCCCGACCAGCCCGCTGCCGATCTGGCTGGCCAGCCGGATGCGCTGCGCCTCGCCACCGGCGAGCGTGCCGGCGTTCCGGTTGAGGCTCAGGTAGTCCAGGCCGACGTCGAGCAGGAACCTCAGCCGCTCGTTGACCTCCTTGAGCACCCGCTCCGCGATCAGCCGCTCCCGCTCGCTCAGCTCGACCTTGGCGAAGAACTCGGACGGTCTTGCGGATCGAGAGGTTGCCGACCTCCGAGATGTTCTTGTCGCCGATCGTGACCGCCAGTGACGCGGGCCGCAGCCGCGCGCCGTTGCACGCGGTGCAGGGCACCTCGCGCATGTAGCCCTCGATCTGCTCCCGGGCCCGGTCGCTGTCCGACTCGGTGTAGCGCCGCTCGAGCCACGGGATGACGCCTTCGTAGCGCGTCTTGTACTCGCGCTTGCGCCCGTACCGGTTCTTGTACCGCACCAGCACCTGGGACTTGCCCGCGCCGAACAGCACCACCTTCTGCTGCGCCTTGGTCAGCTTCTTCCACGGCGTGTCGACCGAGAACTTGTACTCCTCGCCCACCGCGTCGAGCACCCGGTTGAAGTACTCGCCCCGGTACCCGCTCCACGGCGCGATCGCACCTTCGGAGATCGAGAGGTCCTCGTCGCCGACGATCAGCTCCGGGTCCACCTCGAAGCGGGTGCCGAGACCGTCGCAACGCTCGCACGCGCCGTACGGAGAGTTGAACGAGAAGTTCCGCGGCGCCAGCTCGTCGAAGGACAGACCGTCGAACGTGCAGGCGAGGTGCTCGGAGAACGTCAGCGTCTCGGGTTCGGTGTCGTCCCCGTCGGCCGGGACGATCTCGACCTCGGCCACTCCCTCGGCCAGCCGCAGCGCGGTCTCCAACGAGTCGGTGAGGCGCCGCTCGATGCCGCTCCGGCGGACCAGGCGGTCCACCACCACTTCGATCGTGTGGTTCTCGTAGCGGGCCAGCCGGTCCTTGGTGCGCTCGGACAGCTCGATGATCTCGCCGTCGATCCGGGCCCGGGTGAACCCCTGCTTGGCCAGCTCGGTGAGCATGCCCTCGTACTCGCCCTTGCGGCCGCGCACGACGGGCGCCAGCACCTGGAACCGCGTGCCGTCCGGGAGCTGCAGCACCCGGTCCACGATCTGCTGCGGGGTCTGGCGGGTGATGAGCCGCCCGCACTTGGGGCAGTGCGGGATGCCGATGCGCGCGTAGAGCAGGCGCAGGTAGTCGTAGATCTCGGTGATCGTGCCGACGGTCGAACGCGGGTTGCGGCTCCCGGACTTCTGGTCGATCGAGATCGCCGGCGACAGACCTTCGATGAAGTCCACGTCGGGCTTGTCCATCTGCCCGAGGAACTGGCGCGCGTACGACGACAACGACTCGACGTACCGCCGCTGCCCCTCCGCGTAGATCGTGTCGAACGCGAGCGACGACTTCCCCGAACCCGACAGACCCGTGAGCACGACGAGCCGATCGCGCGGCAGGTCGATGTCGATGTCACGGAGGTTGTGCTCACGGGCGCCGCGGACCGAGATCAGCGCCGGCTCACCCACCGGGACCGACCGGCGGCCGGTTCGTCCGCGCGCGAGCCGGGGCGGCGACCTGCTTCTTGGCCACCGCCTTCTTCTTCACCGCCGTCTTCCGCACCGGCTTCGCCGCCGATTTGGACGCGGTCTTCGTTGCTCTCCGCTCCGCCATGACGTGGGAAGTCTACCCCGATCGAACAGGTGTTTGGGGGGATCGTTCTCGACCCGTGCGGGTCAGATCACGGCCTTCAGCTCGCGCTTCAGCTCGTTGACCTCGTCTCGCAGTCGCGCCGCCTCTTCGAACCGCATGTCCTTCGCGGCTTCGTGCATCTCTTCCTGGAGGGTCTGGATGAGGCGACCCATCTCCTCCGGCGGCACGCCGCGCATGTCCGCGAACACCGCACTCCGTTGCCGGCTCCGGCCCCGCCCGCGACCGCCCCCCGCCTTGGGGTCGTCCGGATCGCGCAGGCGCACCATCTCGAGGATGTCCGTGACCTTCTTGCGGATCGTCTGCGGATCGATCCCGTGCTCCGCGTTGTAGTCGAGCTGGGTCTTGCGCCGCCGGTTCGTCTCGCTCACCGCGTGCTTCATCGAGTCGGTGACCTGGTCGGCGTACATGATCACCTGGCCCTCGACGTTGCGCGCCGCGCGACCGATCATCTGGATCAGGCTGGTGGCCGAACGCAGGAAGCCTTCCTTGTCCGCGTCGAGGATCGCGACGAGCGCCACCTCCGGCAGGTCGAGGCCTTCCCGCAGCAGGTTGATGCCGACGAGCACGTCGTACTCACCGAGCCGCAGTGAGCGCAGCAGCTCGACCCGCTCGAGCGTGTCCACCTCGCTGTGCAGGTAGCGCACGCGGATCCCGAGCTCGACGAGGTAGTCGGTGAGGTCTTCCGACATCTTCTTCGTCAGCGTGGTGACCAGCACCCGCTGGTCGTTCTCGGCCCGCTGGTTGATCTCCGCGACCAGATCGTCGATCTGGCCCTTGGTGGGCTTGATGATGACCTCGGGGTCCATCAGCCCGGTCGGCCGCACGATCTGCTCGACCACCTGCTTCGACATCTTCAGCTCGTACGGGCTCGGCGTGGCCGACATGAACACGACCTGGTTGACCTTCTCGCCGAACTCCTCGAACCGCAGCGGCCGGTTGTCCATCGCGGACGGGAGCCGGAAGCCGTGCTCGACGAGCGTCACCTTGCGAGAGCGGTCGCCCTCGAACTGCCCGTGCAGCTGCGGGACGGTGACGTGGCTCTCGTCCAGGATGCAGAGGAAGTCGTCCGGGAAGTAGTCGAGCAGCGTGTACGGCGCCTGCCCTTCCACCCGACCGTCCAGGTAGCGCGAGTAGTTCTCGATGCCGGAGCAGGACCCGACCTCGCGCATCATCTCGAGGTCGTACGTCGTGCGCATCCGCAGCCGCTGCGCCTCGAGCAGCTTGTCGTGCTGCTCCAGCCAGGCCAGCCGCTCGGCCAGCTCCACCTCGATGCCTTCGACCGCGGTCCGCAGCTGGTCCTCCTGCGTGACGTAATGCGACGCGGGGAACAGCACGAGCGTGTCGAGCTCCTCGACGATCTCGCCGGTGAGCGGATCGACCGACGCGATGCGCTCGACCTCGTCACCGAAGAGCTGCACGCGGATGCCGCGCTCCTCGTACGCCGGGTAGATCTCGATCGTGTCGCCCCGCACGCGGAACTTGTTGCGGACGAACGACCGTGTCGTTGCGCTCGTACTGCAGCTCGACGAGCCGGCGCAGGATCTCCCGCTGGTCCCGCTCCTCGCCGACCCGCAGCGTCAGCAGCTGCGTGGAGTACGTCTCCGGGGAGCCCAGGCCGTAGATGGCCGAGACGCTGGCCACGATGATCACGTCCCGCCGGCTGAGCAGCGCGCTCGTGGCGGAGTGGCGCAGCCGGTCGATCTCGTCGTTGATCGACGAGTCCTTCTCGATGTACGTGTCCGTGGACGGCAGGTACGCCTCGGGCTGGTAGTAGTCGTAGTACGAGACGAAGTACTCGACCCGGTTCTTGGGGAAGAACTCCCGGAACTCGGAGGCGAGCTGGGCGGCCAGGCTCTTGTTGGGGGCCAGGATGATCGTGGGCCGCTGCACCTCGGCGATGAGCCCGGCGATCGTGAACGACTTCCCGGAGCCGGTGATGCCGAGGAGCGTCTGGTACTCGGTCCCCCCGCTCCACGCCGGCCGCCAGCTCCGCGATGGCGCGCGGCTGGTCCCCGGCCGGGGCGAAATCGGAGACGAGCTCGAATTCAGGCACTGTCAGCACCGTAACCACAGGGTGGGACAGTTATTCCGAAGATCTCCGCCGGCCGGGCGTTCCCTCGAACGCTACGGCCGGCGGCGGTTCCGTCCTTGGCGGCGAGGAGGCGCTGGAGGTCGGCCCAGAGGACGTCCACCTGGGCCTCGAGCTCGGCCGGTGTCCCCCCGTTGTGCAGGAGATGCGTTGCCACGGCGCGGCGCTGCTCGTCCGTCGCCTGCGCGGCCATCCGGGCCTCGGCGTCCGCCCGGGTGAGGCCGCGCGTCTCGAGCCGGTCGAGCCGGACGTCCCGGGGCGCCTCCACCACGATGACGACCTCGTAGCCCCGTTCGGCGGCCTTCTGGGACTCCACCAGCAGCGGCACGTCGTTCACGACGATCGAGTCCGGCGGCGCCTCGGTCATCTCCCGCACGAACTCGGCGCCGATGGCCGGATGCGTGATCGCCTCGAGGGCGAGCCGGTCCTCGTCAGCTGGCGAACGCCTTGGCCGCCAGGCTCGGCCGGTCCAACGTCCCGTCATCCGCCAGCACGTCAGGCCCGAACCGCTCGACGATCGCCGCGAGCGCCGGCTGGCCGGGCTCCACCACCCGACGCGCGATCACATCGCCATCGATGATGATCGCGCCACGGTCCGTGAGCAGCTGGGCCACCGTCGACTTCCCGGCGCCGATTCCTCCCGTCAAGCCCACGAGCAGCACGGCCGAGGATCCTACGGGACGGCACTCCTTTCCAAAGATCTCCGGAGGGCAAGCGCTCAGACCTTCGCCCGGATATCGCCCTCCGGCGGTGCTCCCCACCCGGCATCCGTGTCCGACGTGGGCGCGAACTACCTCAACGACCCGTACAAGCCGATAGACCTATATGTAGGCTTCTGTCGGCTTCAGGAAGGAATCTTGGCCCAGACCCGCACGCAGCTGCAGAGCCCGACCGCGTCGCCGCCGCGCCCCACGGGTCGCGCTCGGCGTGAGGAGCTGAGCAACGCCACCCGGCGTCGCCAGGCCCGGCTCGGTCCCCAGCTCGATCCCCGCTCCGTCACCGGTCTCGGTCGGCTCGGCCCGCTCGTCACCTTCCTCCGCTGGGCGAGCCTCGCCGTCGCCGTCGCGCTCGTCCCCACCACCGGCGATGCGACGAACCCGGTCCTGCTCGCGTCCATCGGCGTCCTGCTCGCGAACACGATCTTCCGCACGATCCGTCCGCTGCGCCTCCAGCCCGCAACCTGGCGTGCGGAGGCCCTGCTGCTCGCGGACCTCGCGCTCCCCGTCATTCTCATCACGCTGACCGGCAACTGGTCGAGCCCACTCATCCTCACGCCCGCTGCCGACGGTCATCCTCGCCGCGTACGGCTGGGGCTACCGCGAGGGCCTCGCGGCCGCCGTCCTCATCGGTGCGACCATCGGCATGGTCGACGTGCTCTCCGGCGTGTCGGAAGACGCGTTGCGTACCGGGGTTCTCGCGTCGGTCGTCGTGGTGCTCGCCGCGCTCGTCGGTGGGTTCACGCGCCAGCTCTGGCTCGAGGCCGAACGCCGCCAGCAGGAGAGCCAGGACCAGATCACGCGCATGACGGTCGCGAACGACCTGCTGCACAAGCTGCACTCCGTCGTCCAGACCCTGCCGTCGTCGTTGGACCTGAGTGACGTCGTGGTGTCCGCGCAGGAACGCATCCGGGAGCTGGTGGAGTCGACGGTCGCCGTGGTGATCGTTCCCGACGACACCTCGGATCTCTGGCGCGTCGAGCTGTCCGAAGGCACGCGCCTCCCCGACACGATGCTCCCAACCGAGCTTCCCGTCGTCCTGACCCGGGCCCTCGCCACCAACGGCGTCGTGCGCGTCAACGACCTCGCGGTCGGCACCGACGCCGCGTGCGGCGCGACGAGCCGCAGCGTCCTGGCCACGGCCCTGCGCGCGCACGACCGGGTCGTCGGTCTCGTCTCGATCGAGCACGACGAACCCGATGCGTACACCGAGGAAGACGCGAGCCTCATCGCCGGGCTCGCGTCGTCACTCGCCCTCGCGGTCGACAACGCCCGCTGGTTCTCCCGCCTCCGCACCTTGGGAGCCGAAGCCGAGCGGGCCCGCATCGCCCGGGACCTGCACGACAACGTCGCCCAGTCGCTCGCCTACGTCGGCTTCGAGCTCGACCGGCTGGCCACCGCCCAGTCCGATCCGGAGCTCCGAGAGCTCCAGCAGGTCGTCCGGGGTGTCGTGGCCGATCTACGCGAAACGCTCTATCAGCTCCGCGCGACCGTCAGCGAGAACCAGGACCTGGTGGAGGTCGCCCGGGACTACATCACCCGCTGGTCCGGCCGCACCGGCATCGAGACCGAGTTCGCACCCCGCACCGGCGGGCGGCGGGTTCCGCTGCAGGTCGAGCAGGAACTCTGGCGGATCCTCCAGGAATCCCTCACGAACGTGGAACGGCATGCCGATGCCTCTCACGCGTGGATCACTTGGAGGATTGGTGAAGGTCAAGCGCAACTCGAGATTCGTGACGATGGTCGCGGCATGAACACCGAGACCGGCGCTCGTGAGCGCTACGGACTCGTGGGCATCCGCGAACGCGCCGATGCCGTTGGCGCTCATGTGACGCTCGCTAGTCAACCCGATTGCGGAACGACCGTGCTCGTTGAGCTGGAGGTACCTGAATGAAGACCGTGGTGATCGCAGACGACCACCAACTGCTGCGTCAGGCGTTGCGCCGCGCACTGGAAGACGCGGGCTTCAAGGTTGTGAGTGAGGCCGGTGACGGTGAGGAAGCGGTGCGCCTCGTGGCGCTCGACCGCCCTGACGTCGTGGTGATGGACGTCACCATGCCGGTGCTCGACGGGATCGAGGCCACGCGACGGATTCACGCCGCGACAGGTGAGACGCGCGTGCTCGTCCTCACGATGCACGACGAAGACGCACTCCGCGTGAAGGCGCTCCGGGCTGGTGCGGTTGGATTCCTGACGAAGGACTGTGCAATGCAAGAAGTCGTCGAGACGGTACGGCGCGTGGCGGACGGTGACACGGTGTTCTCGCCGGAGATCGCGGCCGCGATGATGGCCGAGTTCCCGCTCGCCGCAGAACCGTTCACGAATGGTCAAGAGCCCGAGGTCGTCGAGTCGCCGCTCACCAAGCGCGAGCGCGAGATCCTGCAGCTCGTGGCGGACGGCCACTCGACCGCGGAGATCGCGCGGTCGCTCTTCATCAGCGCCAAGACGGTGAAGAACCACCTCGCGTCGATCTACGCGAAGCTCGACTCCCGCGACCGGACCCAGGCGGTCCTCAGCGGGATGCGACTCGGGATCGTGCAGCTCCAGTAGCAGCTGCACGCAGATCGTCTAGGCCGACTCCCCGGGAGCGTCGGGCGGCGCCGCAGCTTCGGGCTCGCTCGGTGCGTCGGGTGCAGCCAGCCTCGGGGGCAGCCGCCTCGGGCGCAGCAGCTTCCGGTGCAGCAGCCTCGGCGGCCGGACGCATCCTGCCGCGACCGGCGGCGGCGGTGACCGTCGCCGCGCCTCGCCGCCTTCGGCGGGAGCACCCTCTTCGTCCTCGGGGATCTCCGGGCCGATGTAGTTGCCCTCTTCGTCGTAGGCGTGCTCGCCGAATTGGTCCTGGTACTCGGCCGCGACCACGCCACCCTCGGCCGCCTGCTTGATCGACAGCGAGATGCGCCGGCGGTCCAGGTCGATGTCGATGATCTTCACCCAGAGCTCTTCGCCCGGCGTGACGACCTGCTCGGGCGCCTCGACGTGGTGCACCGCCATCTCGGAGATGTGCACCAGGCCCTCGATGCCGTCGCCGACCTGCACGAACGCGCCGAACGGCACCAGCTTCGTGACCCGCCCGTAGACGAGCTCCCCGACCTGGTGACCGGTGGCGAACTCCTGCCACGGGTCCTGCTGGGTGGCCTTGAGCGAGAGCGAGATGCGCTCCCGGGAGAGGTCCACGTCCAGCACCTGGACCGTGACCTCGTCGCCGACCTGTCACGACGGAGCTCGGGTGGTCGACGTGCTTCCACGACAGCTCGGACACGTGCACGAGTCCGTCCATGCCGCCGAGGTCGACGAACGCACCGAAGTTCACGACCGACGAGACGACACCCTGACGGACCTCTCCGGGCTTCAGGTTGGCGAGGAACTCGTCGCGCTGCTCGCGCTGGGTCTCCTCGAGGTACGCCCGGCGGGAGAGCACGACGTTGTTGCGGTTCTTGTCGAGCTCGATGATCTTGCACTCGATCGTGCGCCCGACGTACGGCTGGAGGTCGCGCACGCGGCGCAGGTCCACCAGTGACGCGGGCAGGAAGCCACGCAGACCGATGTCCAGGATCAGGCCGCCCTTGACGACCTCGATGACCGGACCGGAGACGACGCCTTCCTCTTCCTTGATCTTCTCGATCGTCCCCCACGCGCGCTCGTACTGCGCGCGCTTCTTGGAGAGGATGAGCCGACCGTCCTTGTCCTCCTTCTGGAGAACCAACGCCTCGAGCACCTCGTTGAGCTGCACGACCTCGTGCGGGTCGACGTCGTTGCGAATCGAGAGCTCCTTGGACGGGATGACGCCCTCGGACTTGAACCCGATGTCGAGGAGCACCTCGTCGGAGTCGATCTTCACCACCGTGCCGGTGACCAGCCCACCTTCGTCGAACTCGACCAACGTCGCGTCGATCGCGTCGGACAGCGACATGCCGTCCAGGTCGTCGAAGACGACGTCGTTCGTCCCACCGTCCTCCGCCAGATCCTCCATGGCTTCGTCTGCGCCACTGCTCGCCGCGCCGTTCTCGGCGGGGGTGTCAGCTCCCGACTCGGGGGCGCTGGTGCTCGTGGTGCTCTCGGGTGCGGTCTCGGTGGCGACGGCACCAGTTGCGGGGGCGTCGGCCGGGATCTCGGCCTGCTCGTGATCGGACAAGGGGGAGGTCTCCTGGAATATGGACGGTCAGGCGTCGCGGATCCGCGAAGGATGACGACGCGTGGATAACGGGCTCCGAATGGAGCCAAATGAGGCTACAGGGCTTCTGGCCGGCGTGCGAGCAGGAGCAGCTCGGGATGGTCGAGGCTCGGCGCCGTCGTCGCATACCGACCGGGCTGCACCCCGGAGATCTCGAGGACCTCCAACCCGGCAGCGCGCGCGAGCAGCGACAGCTCGCGGACGGTGAAGCACGTCGTCCAGAGGTCGAAGACCCGCTCCTCGCCGTCCGGGTTGCGGACGGTGGCGTGCTCGTGGAGCACCCCGGTGCCAGGGTCGAACTCCTCGCCGTCCTCCAGCCAGCGGATCGCGAAGACCGCCGAGAATGCGCTCAGGGCGACCGCTCCCCCGGGTCGGACAGACCGTCCGATCCGCCGGACCACGTCCTCCTCACGGATCCCGCCCAGGAGCCCGAACCCGCCCTGGCAGAGACAGATCGCGGCGTCGAACTCGGAATCGAAGGCGAGCTCCCGGACGTCTCGGACCTCGAACGTGACGTCGAGCTCCTCGGCCGCGGCGCTCTCCCGGGCCAGGGCGATGAACTCCGGGGAGAGGTCGACACCGTGCACGGTGAACCCGCGCCGGGCCAGCGCGAGCGCGTGCCGTCCCGGACCGCACCCGACGTCGAGCACCTTCATCCCCGGCTCGAGCCCGAGCGTGTCGACGAGGAAGTCGACCTCGTTCTCGGTTCCCTTGGTGAACGAATTCCGGAGGTAGGCCGGGCCGAGGTACTCCGCGACCTCGTTGAACCAGCCGGTCGGGGGCGTCTCCATCAACCGAGGCTTCGACGGCGGCCTTGGGACGTTCGCCTCTGGGAGCGAGACGGCGAGGCCTTTAGCGTCGTGATTCCGACCGAAGGAGGCGCCGACATGACCACGATCCGACATGACGGCGCGGCTCGGCTCGTGATCGCTGCAGCGATGGTTCTGGCCACGGCCGCAGCGCTCGTCGGGCCTACGAACGCGGGTGCGGCGCCGGTGATCACCGGCGACCTGAAGTGCTCGATCGGCGCCACGCAGATGCGGTTCGACCCTCCACTGGTCCTGCTCGCTGGCAACACGAATCCGACGAAGTCCCACGATACGTTCGTCGCGACCCTTTCGGCCTGCCGAGGCAGCACGGCGGCGACGCCGGCACCCGCCGGCATCCACCACGGGTTGATCGAGCTCAAGGGGCGGCTCAAGCACAACAGCTGCGAGGATCTCACCGCGGTCCCCGGCTACGGCGGCACTTCGCTCTACGGGCCGCAGCGCGTGCGGCTGACCTGGTACGACGCCGGCGGCAGCCGGATCGGGCGGGCTCCCTTCGGGGCCGAGGAGCGCAGCCTGATCCTGAGCTACGACCTTGGCGCGTACCCCTGGCCGTTGAGCCCGATCGCGACGATCCCGTTCAGCGGGACGCTGCGATCTCGGGCGCGGGCGTTCGGCGGCGAGCACGTCGCGATCGGGATCCCCCACGACCTCACGGCATTCAGCGTCCGTTGTGCAGCAGGACCGGTCGCGGCCATCCCGCTGCTGGCCGGCGAGATCACCATCGGCAATCCGCACTAAGGGACGCCCCTCCGACCCTTGGTCTCGCCCTGGCTCACGGATCTCGTAGTGAACGCCATTACCCGTCCGGTACCAGGCACCCAGTAGCCGGGAGCACCCGCCGCGCGGAGGCTCATCCGAGGGGCCAGTCGGCTGGCGACCCAGGTTCTCCCTAATCACCGCTCATTGCGAGCGCCAGCACGACTGCAACCGCAATCATCGTGACCAGCCCGAGCCACCCCAAGACCACTCCAGCAATCGCCATTCCGCGACCGGTCAGCCAGCCGTTCGCCTTCTTGATCTGTGAGAGGGCGACGTAGCCGAAGACCAGAGCAAGGATCGGGGCGACCAGGGGCAGTCCAGCGAACCCGACGATGCCGAACACCAGCGAGGCAACGGCCAGGCCTGCGACCTTCGGCCGGGCGGGAGCGCCGTACTCGTCCGGGCTCAGGTTGTCCGTGAGCTGCCGGTCGGTCACCCGATCAGTCTCTCATCCCCTCGGGTCGACGGTGATGAACTGTTCCCAAGGCCACGCCGGGTGGGAGCACGGGTACAACGGAGCACCCAGTGGTGAACGAGTTCCGCAGGTATGCCGGTCCGAGGTACTCCGCGACCTCATTGACCCAAAGGCCCTCCGGCGCGCGCTTCAAGGCCACACGGTCGCGCTATCGGGGCGGGAGGAGCAATGACGTGCTGAGTCCGTGCGCGAGCTGCTGGTCGCCGGCCTGCACTTCGATGGCGACGGTCGCGGTGCCGTGCTGCGCCGACACCATCGATCCCGCGGCCAGGACCACGCGGGTCGCGGGCGCGGTCGTGAAGCGCAGCGAGAGATCGGCATTTGGTCCCACCGTCTCGTCTGGGACGAACGACTCGAGCACCGGAGCGGCGACGACCGCGTCAGCCGCGAGGCAAGCGGCTTCGGGGCCGGTGAGCTCGAGGTTCTCCCACGGAACGGTGATCTGCAGCCCCGGCGCCACCGACCCGTCGACGCTCAGCCGCGCATCTTCCATCTGCAGCAAGACGGTATTGCCGTCGTCGTCGGTCGGGGTCATCCCGAGCGCGCGGGTGACGGGTGACTCGAACGAATCGCGTCCGAGTGGTACTGGTTTCGCCCCGACGCGAAACGGAACGGAGCTCGTGTCGTGGTAGCCGGACGCGACCGCGGTCGGCGTCACCATGGTGACGAGCGCAATGGCCGCGAGCTTCCGCCGCGGATCGAACACGTCGACCTCGACGGTCCCGACAGTCCGACCGGCGTGACGCATCCTCGCGGTGGCATACGCCGCGCCACTCGGAACCGACCGCACGATCTGGAGGTGCAACGAACGGGGTGAACGGTCGGGGGCGACGGCCCGGGCCAGCGCCAGGGTCGCGGCGGCGAGCGCCCCGCCGTAGACCGCGCCCCAGTTGCTCTCGAGATGTTCGCCGAACGCGAAGGACCAGCCGTCACCATCCGCGGTCGGGCCGCCGAGGAAGTCCTGGACCTCGGCGAGTACCGCCTGGTTGACCTGCTCCTGGCTCATCGGGCCTCCAACAAGAGTGAGGTGGCGAGACCATGCGCGAGCTGCTGATCATCGGCGTGCACCTCGATGCTCACGGTCGCGGTGCCGTGCTGCATCGAGACCATCGTCGCGATCCCGCTGATGCGGCGGCTCGTGGGCGCAGTGGTGAACCGCAACGTCAGGTCCGAGTTCGGACCGGCGGCACCGTCGAAGCCGAACGCCTGCGTCAGCGGGCCGCCGATTGCGGCATCCGCGACCAGGCACGCGGCTTCGGGACCGGTGGCGTCGAGCGAATCCCACGGCACCCTGATGCTCAGACCGGTGGCGCGCGTGCCGTCGATACTCGGCGGAAGGTTGTCGACCCAGAAACCGGTGGCCAGCATGTCAAGCCGGTCAACGACGGGAGCCGCCCAGGCATCAGGGGCCAAAGGAATTCGTTCGACCTCGAGCGGCGTCGCGGTGGTGTCGTGGTACTCGGCGGCAACCGAAGCCGGCGTGACCATGGTGACGAGGGCAATGGCGGCGAGCTTGCGCCGCGCGATCGAAGATGTCGACCTCCACGGTCCCCACGGTTCGGCCGGAGTGGCGCATGCGCGCGTTGGCGTAGGCCGGGCCGCTCGGCACGGACCGGACGATCTGGAGATGGAGGGACCGGGGCGACCGGTCCGGGGCGACCGCCCGGGCCAGGGCCAAGGTCCCGGCGGCCAGCGCGCCGCCATATACAGCGCCCCAGTTGCTCTCCAGGTGCTCGCCGAAGTCGAACGACCAGCCGTCACCATCCGCCGTGGGCCCGCCCAGGAAGTCCCGGACCGAGGCCAGAACGGTCTCCGTCACCCGTGCCTGATCCCCTCCGTCACCCGGGCTACCCATCGCCATCTCCCTGCCTGAGGTCAGAGAGTTCTAGCTCGGGTGGTCCTCGGCCCCAGGGAAATTTCCTCGGTCTGGGTCGCACCGTCTGCGGTGCGACCGCCGCCGCGGGTGGGGAAATTCCGGCTTCTGAAAAACCCCACTCGACGTACCGGTGAATTCAATGGGAGGCTGTGGACAACCTCGGACCAGGGAAGGCCCGTTGATTCGCTCCACGGACATGGAAAATGAACAGCCTCGGGAGGCCTCGCAGGAGCGGGATCTCCCCGCGAAGAATCGGGAGAAGGTCCGGGCGATGCGACGCTTTCTGCGACGTCTGCACCTCATCACGCCTGAGGATCGCCTGCTCAACGGGCTCCTGCTGCTGACTGCGCTCGCCCTCGTGGTCGTGGTCGTCTGGAAGATCGGCGCCGCCGACCGCACCGATGCCACCGAGGTGCGGGCCGAGAACGTCGTCAGCTCCACCACGACGAGCACCTCGACGTCGACCACCACCACCACCACCCTCGCCGCCGTGGCCCCGGCGGTCCCGATCGCTCCCCCCGTGGCCACGTCACCGCCCGCCACGACGGCCACCACGACCGCACAGCGCCGGGTCGTGACCCCGGCGCCGACCGCAGCTCGCGCCGCGGCGCCCCGGAGCACGGTGACCAGCCCTCCGGCGACGTCACCGCCGGCTACCTCGCCGCCCGCCACCTCGCCGCCGGCCACCTCGCCCCCGGCGACCACGCCGCCTACGGTCCCGCCAGGCCAAGGCGAGAACTAGCCGGCTCGGCCCGGTCCGGCGCTTCGTCGCGCCGCGGGCCGGCAGAAAACAAGCCGTCACGCGTGGCGATGTGCTCCGGACACGCGATCATGGTGCCGGCAGTGCCCAACCGTGGGGGTCGGGGCTCGGATGACCGCGCTGATGTTGGTGGCCTTCGTAGCTGTTCTGGGCTGGATCGTGGCCTTTCCGTTCGTCGCGCGCGGCACGGCCGATCTCAACCGGATCCCCGGTCCGATCTGGCGCATCACCGGCTACCACAGCCGCAAGAACTGGCGGCTGTCGATGCAGGTCGGTTTCCTCCTCGGCTGGCTGGCCCGGTCTCGTGGCCGTCTTCTCGTGGCGCCGCAGCGAGACGCGCCTGGTGCTCCGGGACGAGTGGCAGATCATGATCGAGGAGCGGCGGCGGCGCCGCGAGATCGTCCTCGCGCACTACGAGGACGAACCGGGCGACGTGACCCCGTCCGCCTGAGCAGACGGCCCGGCGGTCACCACCGAGCCAGGTCAGCGCCGCGAGCACCTGGGCGACGAAGAGCACGCGTGACAGCTCGAACGGATACGGCCACACATTCGAGCCGAGGAACGGCACGATCGCGGCGCTGAGTGCCGCCCCCGCCGCGAGCGGGAACCACGACCGGACCCGCCAGCCGACGATGGCCAGGACGACGGTCGCGACCCCGATGCCGACCGAGAGGGCCAGCCGTCCGTCACTGGTCCGGCCGACTGCATCGACGACGCTGACCACCGGCAGCCCCAGGGCGTCCCGTCGCGACGGGGCCGGGTCCGTGAATGCCCAGGTATCCATCCGGACCCTCACCCAGATCATCCACGCGACGTACGGCAGGACTGCTGCCGCCCACCCGAGGCGCGCCCGGGTGCTGCCCCGGCGCATGTCCCGCCAGATCAGGGGGAGGAATGCAAGCACGGTCGTCTCGCGGGCGAGGAACGCGAGCGCCGCGAGTCCGCGCCCGTATCCGTCCCGGCGACAACTGAACGCGACGAAGACCGCGAACACCAGTGCGAGCGCGGTCGGGTCGGCGACGAACACCGGGTCGCGGATCCAGAGGAGGACGAACGGCGTGGCCAGGATGACGAGCGCGCCGACCGGATTCCGGCCGCGGTGCTGGAGGAGCCAGGCGGCCAGCGCCACCGCCGCGCCGAGTGACAACGAGAACACGATGCCGAGGGCGAGCCGGATGCCCTGCGTCTGCCCGCCCACCATCAGCCAGCTCAGGAGCGGGTAGAGGATGCGGCCGTAGCGGTACGCCGTCCCGTTGATCGCCGGGACCTGGATGGCCGAGCCGTCGCCGAACGGATGCCGGGCCACAGCCTCGAAGTGCGGACCGTCGCTCCCGATGGAGAGCGACCGCTGTTCGGCGAAGGCGGCAACGGTGAACACCGCACCGGCGCCGAGGGCCACGGCGATTCCGAGAACCAGAGGCCGACGCAGCGAGCTGCGGCCGGCCGCAGCGGTCACTTCGCAGAGGCCCAGTTCGTTCCGAAGCCCAGATCGACGACCAGCGGCACTCGCAGCTCGATCACCGACTCCATCACGTCACGCACGAGCTCCTCGACAGTCTCGCGTTCGTCGAGCGGGACCTCGAAGACGAGCTCGTCGTGCACGGTCAGCAGCATCTGCGTCCGCAGCGCCTGCTCTTCGAGCGCGCGGTCCACGTCCACCATCGCGAGCTTGAAGATGTCGGCGGCGGAGCCCTGCACCGGCGCGTTCTGCGCCATGCGCTCCCCCATCTGGCGGATGCGGAAGTTGTCCGAGGCGAGCTCGGTGATCTGGCGGCGCCGACCGAGGATGGTCGTGGTGTAGCCGCGCGTCCGCGCCTCGGTGATCGTGCTCTCCATGAACTTCGTGCACGTTCGGGAACGACTCGAAGTAGCTGTCGAGGATCTCGCGGGCCTGGTCGGTGGGGATGTCGAGCCGCTGACCGAGGCCGTACGCCTCCATCCCGTACGCGAGGCCGTAGTTCACGACCTTGGCGAAGCGACGCTGGAACTCGTCGACCTTCTCCTCGTCGACGCCGAACACCTTCGCCGCGGTGATCGTGTGCACGTCCTTGTTCTCGGCGAACGCTTCGACGAGACCCGGGTCCTCCGCCAGGTGGGCCAGGATGCGCAGCTCGATCTGGGAGTAGTCCGCGGTGAGCAGGCCGTTGCCCTCCTCGGCCACGAACGCCCGGCGCATCTCGCGGCCGCCCGCGGTGCGCACCGGGATGTTCTGCAGGTTCGGGTTCTCGCTCGAGATCCGCCCGGTGGTCGTGGCGATCTGGTTGAACGTGGCGTGGATCCGGCCGTCCGGACCGATGAGCGGCGGCAGGGCGTCCGCGTAGGTGCTGCGCAGCTTCTCGACCTCGCGGTACCGCATCAGGTCGTCGAGGATCGGGTGTGCCTTCGCCGCCGCCATCTTCTGCAGCGAGTCTGCGTCGGTCGACGGCCCGGTCTTCGTGCGCTTGATCGGGGTGAGCTCGAGCTTCTCGAACAGGATCCGGCGGAGCTGCGGCACCGAGTTCACGACGAACGGCTCGCCCGCGTGGGCGTGGATCTTCGCCTCGAGGTCGTCGCACTGCGATCTGCAGGTCCGCGCGCAGCTCCTCGAGGAACTCGCGGTCGATCTTGACCCCGGCGTCCTCCATCCGGGCCAGGACGCTCACGAGTGGGCGCTCGACCCGCTCGTACAGCGGCAGGAGCTCCCGCTTCTGCAGCGCGTCGCCCAGCGCCCCGGCCAGCCGCAGGACGGTGATGGCCCGCCGACCGGATCTCCTCGGGGCCGGCGTCGCCGTCGAGGTCGAGCGTGCCTTCTTCGCGGTCGGGCGACGCCAGCTCGAGCGCGAGGAAGCGCAGCGCGAGCTGTTCGAGGTCGTACTTCCCCTCGCCGGGATCGAGCAGGTATGCCATCAACGCGGTGTCGAGGTCGAGTGAACGGACGTCGACGTCGAACGCCCGCTGCAGACCGTGCATCAGCTCCTTGGCCCGGTGGGCGACGAGCGGCGGACCCTTCGGACCGAACATCTCGACGAGCGCCTCTTGCACGGCCGCGTCACCGAGATGGTCGACGTGGATGTACACGGCCTCGTCGTTCACGTCTGCGAAGGCGAGTCCTGCCAACGCGGCACCGGCCGCGGTGCTGTCCCATCTCGGCTCGATCGCGTAGCGCCCGCCGTGCGCGGCGACTTCGTGCAGGTGCTCGACGATCTCGTCCGCCGACCGCAACGTGCGCACCGTGGCGTCGAGCGTCTGACCCTTCGGCGCGGCCTCGGCCTCCTCGCCGATGGCCTCGAGGAGCCGGGGGTACAGCGTCCGGAACTCGAGCTGCTCGAACAGGACCCGGACCGCCTCGTGGTCCCAACCGCCCATCTGGAGGTCGTCCGGCTCGTACTCGAGGTCCAGATCGGTGCGCAGCGCGGACATCTCACGGTTGTGGAACACCTGCTCGTGGAACTCGGCGAGGTTCTGCTTCTGCTTCGGCGGCAGATCGTCCAGGTGCTCGAAGATCCCTTCGAGGTTGCCGTAGGCGTTGATGAGCTTCGCCGGCGGTCTTCTCGCCGATGCCGGGCACGCCGGGCAGGTTGTCGCTCGTGTCGCCGCGGAGCGCCGCGTAGTCGCCGTACTGGAGCGGGGTGACGCCGGTGCGCTCGTGGATGCCGGCTTCGTCGTAGAGCGCGTAGTCCGACACCCCGCGCTTGTTGTAGAGGACCTTGATGTACGGGTCGCGCACGAGCTGGTACGAGTCGCGATCCCCGGTCACCACGATCACGTTCATGCCCTGGGCGCCGGCCCGCACCGCGAGCGTGCCGATCACGTCGTCGGCCTCGACGCCCGGGACCTCGAGCATCGGCACGGCGAGCGACTCGAGCACCTGATGGATCAGCGGGAGCTGGCTCCGGAACAGGTCCGGCGTCTCCTTGCGCCCGGCCTTGTAGGTCGCGTCCATCTCCTTGCGGAAGGTGGGCGCGGCGGCGTCGAACGCGACCGCGAGGTGGTCGGGCTGCTCGTCGCCCAGGACCTTGATCAGCATCGACGTGAAGCCGTACACCGCGTTCGTCACGGTGCCGTCCGACGTGGCGAGGTCCGTCGGGAGCGCGTAGAAGGCGCGGTAGGCCAGCGAATGGCCGTCGAGGAGCAGCAGCTTGCTCATGGGTTCCCTCTCCGCGGTCCACGCGCCGATGCTACGTGCCGGGGGGTGTTCCGCCATTGGTGGAACGGAGAGACGGGAGGAGCCACTCGGAGGCCCACACGGCGCCGGCGGGTGAGAAGTGCGCCCCGTCGAGCGGGCGGAGCTCGAGGCCGTCCACCTTGGCCGGGCACGGCGGTCCGCCCGGGCACACCTGCCCGGCCAGATCGACCACCGTGACGTCGTCCGGATGACGCGCCGCGAACTTCACCAGCAGGTTGTCGAGATGGCCGAAGCTCTCGTCCTCCTTGGCCTGCGCGCCCTCCTGGAGCCGGTGGAACTGGGCGGCCGCGCTCGGCGCCTGACTCGCGATCACGACGTGCGCGCCGCGCCGGGTCAGCTGGCGCAGCACCTTGTCCATGCGCCGGGTCATCTCCCGCTCCCAGGCGGGCGTGCCGGAACGGAGCGTTCGGCCGTCCACTCGGATGTCCGCGCGCTCCCAGCTCGAGAGCCAGAGCACGACGTCCGGGTCGTGTCGCAACGCGGGACGGAGCGCGGCCTGGGTGAGATCCGGGCACGCGTCGGAACCCGGTGCCGTGAACGCGTCGCCCGGCGCGATCTCGCCGGCCGCGATGCCGCACGCGATCACCGCGGCCTGGTCGACCTGCAGGCCGGCGGCCTTCCCCACCACCTCGAGTCCCGGCAGCAGGCTGCACGCGATCGAGTCACCGACGAGCAGAACCCGGGCTCCCGGCGCCGGCACGCTCGGCGACCGGCACCTTCGACTCCGACGACCGCAGCGCGCGCTTCGCGGCGCGGATCTCGTCCGGACGCGGCTGCCCGCACGGAACGGGATCCGGACCGAGGCCGAAGTACGTGGGCGGCTTCGTCGCACCGGCCGTCGAGATGAGCAGCGTCGCCACGACCAGCACCGCGCCGGCGGGGAGCACCCAGCGGAGCCGGGGCGTGGACCAGCTCCGGCGGATCGGCCGTTCCACGAGGTAGTACGAGGCGGTGGCCAGGGCGAACGTGACGGCGAGCCGGATCGCGTTGCAGGGCGGTGGGCCCGACGTCGAGCCGCCACCAGACCAGCCAGATGTCGATCGGCCAGTGCCAGAGGTACAGGCCGTACGAGATGGTCCCGATCCAGCGCAGTGGCCGCAACGAGAGCGGCGAGCGGATGGGACCCGGGACCGGGTTGCACCGCGGCGGCGATGACTGCGGCAACCGCGAGCGCGTACGCGAGTGAACCGAGGCCGTAGTAGCCGGGATCGACGTCGCCCACCCGGAACCACGCCCAGACGACCCCCACCGCGCCGACCACTCCGAGCACCTGGATCGTGGCGCGGGCTCGCGCGGATCGCCGGCTTCCACACGAGCAGCAGCAACGCGAGCAGACACCCGACGAGGAGCGTGTGCGCGCGGGAGTCCGTCCCGTAGTACGGCGCGCGACGGATCGTTCGCCTGGAAGAGCGCGTCCATGAGCCAGACCGATCCGATGATCCCGGCGACGCACACGCCGGCGAGCACCCGCAGTCGACCGCGCCCGAGGCGCATGCAGCCGAGCACCACGAGCGGCCACACCAGGTAGAACTGCTCTTCGATCGCGAGCGACCACAGGTGCCGGAACGGTGACGGCGACGTGAAGAGGTCGAAGTACGACTGCCCGGCGGCGATGAACCGCCAGTTGGCGACGTAGAAGAGCCCGGCCAGGCCGTCGGCGCGGAGTCGCTCCAGCTCGTAGCTCGGCATCGCGATCAGGCCGTAGACGGCGACGAACACGATGACCAGGAGGAGCGCCGGCAGCAGGCGGCGGATCCGCCGACCCCAGAAGCTGACCAGCCCGATCGACTCGCGCCCGCCGCCACTCGAGGACGAGGAGGGTCGTGATCAGGAAGCCGGAGAGGACGAAGAACGCGTCGACGCCGAGGAAGCCGCCCTTCGCCCACTTGTAGGCGTCGTGGTACGCCATGACCGCCAGCACGGCGAGCGCGCGGATGCCGTCGAGCGCGGGTTGATATTCGAACCCGGTGTCGCGCTCGGTGTGTGACCGAGTGCCGGTCACTTCCACGTGTTCGCTCAGGCGGGACCGGGCTCGAGCTCGCCGTCGACGACGAGCTTCGCGACCTCGTGCACCTTGCAGCGCCGGTTCATCGCCTCGTTGCGGAGAAAGATCCAGGCGTCCTGCTCGTTGCGACCGTACCGGTCCATGAGGATTCCCTTGGCCCGGTCGATGATCTTGCGCGCTTCGAGTCGCTCGGCGAGATCGCCGACCTCGGACTCCAGGCTCGTGAGCTCCGCGTGCCGCCCGAGCGCAACTTCGATCGCCGGGATGAGATCGCTCTTCTGGAACGGCTTGACGATGTAGCTCATGGCGCCGGCGTCGCGCGCCTGCTCGACGAGATCGCGCTGCGAGAACGCGGTGAGGATGAGCACTGCGGCCAGGCGCTCCCCCGCGATGTGGCGCGCGGCCGAGAGACCGTCGAGGCCCGGCATCTTGATGTCCAGGATCGCCAGGTCCGGGTTCAGCGTGCGGGCGAGCTCCACGGCCTCGTCACCCCGGCCGGTCTCCCCCACGACCTCGTAGCCCTCTTCCTCGAGGAGCTCCTTGAGATCGAGACGGATGATGGCTTCGTCTTCGGCGATGACGACGCGCGTCGGCTGGTCGGGTGTGGGGGGCACGGGAAGTCCTCAGCGGGTCGTGAGCTCGGCGGACATGCGGTCGAGCAGGTCATCCTGCTCGCGCAGGAGGGTCGCGATCGAATGGGCCAGCGCATCACGCTGGCGGGCCATGGCGTCGGAGTGCTTGCGGGCCTCCCGGGCCTCGGCCTCCCCGAGCGGGGTCTCGGCCACCAGCGCCCGCAGCCGGGCGTCCTCGGACTCCTCCTCGAGGAACGTCAGCTGCTCCTCGGTCACCGCGAGCTCCGCGCGCATGCGCTTGATGCGATCGCTGACGTCCACGAGGCGCCGCTTGAGAAGAGATTGGCTCACCGCCCCAGTCTACGGGCCCGTGTGGCGGTCGAGCGGGCCACAGCGGCCAGAATGGCGGCTGTGACCACCCACGCGATCTTCACCCCGGAGCACGACGAGCTGCGCGAAGCCGTTCGGCGCTACGTGGACAAGGAGCTCCGCCCCCACGTCGACGAGTGGGAGGAGGCCGGCTACTTCCCCGACGACGTGTTCCGCCGCTGTGGTGAGCTCGGGTTCCTCGGCCTGCACTACCCGGAGCAGTGGGGCGGGTCCGGCGGCGATCTCACGGCCGGCCTGGTCTTCGTCGAGGAGCTCGCCCGGTGTGGGTGCGGCGGGCTGCCGATGGCGATCTCGGTGCAGACCCACATGTGCACACCGGCCCTCAGCGAGTTCGGCAGTGACGAGCTGCGCGAGCAGTGGCTCCGCCCGGCGATCGCCGGCGACAAGATCGGGGCGATCGCGATCACCGAGCCCGACGCGGGCTCGGACGTCGCCAACATCACGACCCGAGCCGTGCGCGACGGTGACAGCTGGGTGATCAACGGGCGGAAGCTCTTCATCACCAACGGGCTGCGCGCCGACTTCCTCACCTGCGTCGTGCAGACCGAGCCGGGCTCCGGGCATCGCGGCATCTCGCTGTTCATCGTCGACACGTCGCTTCCCGGGAGTCTCGGTGTCCCGCAAGCTCGCGAAGCTCGGGATGCTGTCGAGCGACACCGCGGAGATCGCGCTCGACGACGTACGTGTTCCGTCGTCGGCGCTCGTCGGGACTGACACCGGCCAGGGCTTCGCGCAGCTCATGTGGCAGCTGCAGTACGAACGACTCTCGGGTGCCGCCGGTTCGCTCGGTGCGGCGCAGGAGATCCTCGACCAGACGATCGAGTACGCACGGGAGCGGCGAGCGTTCGGTCGACCGATCGCGGATCACCAGGTGATCGCGCACAAGCTCGCCGACGCCGCGACCGAGCTCGAAGCGGCGCGGGCGTTGGTCTACTCCGTGATCTGGCGGATCCAGCAGGGCGAGTATCCCGTCGCCGAGATCTCGATGGCGAAGAAGTACTCGGCCCAAGTCGCGCACCGGCTCATCGACGCCTGCCTGCAGGTCCACGGTGGCGCGGGCTACATGGCCGAGTTCCCGGTCAGCCGGGCCTACCGCGACTCCCGGCTCTGGCGGATCGGCGCCGGCACGGACGAGATCATGAACGAGGTCATCGCCAAGCGCCTCGGCATCTCCGCCGGCAGCTGACCCCCGTTCTCGGCACGCTCAGGGGGCTGTGGGGCCCCTCAGCGTGCCGAGAATGGTGCGTCGGGCTCGGTGAGTGATAGACCCCTCGTGGTTGGACGTTTGGCAATCAAGGGATCGCGATGAGCTCGGACCGACGGACCGCGCTCGTAGCCGGCGTGCTGTTCCTGATCACCTTCGCCGCGATCCCGGCGCTCCTGCTCTACGACCCGGTGCTGAACGACGCCGGCTACATCGTGGGCGCGGGCTCCGACCCGCAGATCTTCTTCGGCGCGTTCCTCGAGATCATCGTGGCCATCGCCAACATCGGCACCGCGGTCGTGCTGTTCCCGATCCTCAAGCGGGAGAGCGAGGGCATCGCGCTCGGCTACGTCGCCAGTCGCATCCTGGAATCAACCGTCATCGTCATGGGCCTCATCAGCCTCCTGGCGATCGTGACCCTCCGCCAGGACCTCGCCGGCGGCAGCACCGACCACAACTCGCTGATCCTCGCGGGCAAGTCGCTCGTCGCGTTCCATGACCGAACCTTCCTGCTCGGCCCCGCCTTCTGCTCGGCATCGACCGGGATCCTGCTCGGCTACCTGATGTACCGGTCCGGACTCGTGCCGCGGCGCATGGCGATGATCGGGCTCATCGGCGGCCCGTTGGCGTTCGTCGCCGCGACGCTTCCCCTGTTCGACGTGTTCGAGCAGGGGTCGCCGTTCTCCGCACTGCTGACGCGCCGGAGTTCGTGTGGGAGTTGTCGCTCGGCTTCTACCTGACCTTCAAGGGCTTCCTGCCCGCGCCGATCCTCACCGAGACCGGATCGACGGGGCCGACCCGCCCGCCGCTGCGCGCCCCGTCTGATCGCGGCCAATCCCGCCGTTCTCCGGACCGCGCAGGCAGGCTTGAACCGCGGCATCGGGCCGAGAGCCGATCAGGCGTCCAGGACTGATTCGCGGTTTCGTGGTGCGGGCTCGGCCCGCTGGAGTCGCTATGGCGCGGATGGCCTCGCCGGACGCCCGGACCCCCAGCGGCCAACTCCGGGAAGACGCTGAGGAGCGTGATCGCCGTACCGGTCACCCGACCGGTGCCGGCTGGTTGAGCGTCCTGACCTGCGGTGTTAGAACTTTCGCCAGGCAGTGGGGATATCTGGGGGCAGGCACGACTGTGGGGCACAGCGCGCTCGTCGGGCGTCAGCGCGAATTCGCGGAGGCCGCCGCGCTGCTGGACGCGGAATCTCCAGGCGCGCTGCTGGTCACCGGGGCCGCCGGAGTAGGCAAGACCCGCCTGCTCGACGAGCTGACCACGCGGGCCGCCGACAAGGGCTGGGTCGTGCGCCGGGCCATCGGCGCGCCGTCCACCGCGGAGCTGTCGCTCGCCCCGTTCGCTCATCTCGAGCCGACCGACGTCCCCGTCGCGCAAGACCCCGGCGAGCGGCTCGCTCGCCTGGCTGCCGCACTCCGCGCCAGCACATCACCGGGCACGCTCCTCGTCGTCGTTGACGACGCGCATCATCTGGACCCGGCCTCCGCAGCACTCGTCCACCAGCTCGTCGTGCAGGACCGAGCGAGGGTTGCGCTGGCGGCGCGCGATGGGTACGCGATCCCGGAGGCGATCCTCGAGCTGGTAAGCCGGAACGCCGCGGCGACACTGACGGTCGCGCCGCTGGATCGTCGTGCCGCCGACGTGCTGCTGACGGAGATACTCGGAGGACCGGCGACGCCCCAGCTCGCGAACTTCGATCTGGGAGCTCGCGCTGGGCAACCCGCTGTTCACGCGCGAGATCAGTACGAGCGCCCGGGAGCGCGACGCATTCGTGCTTGACGACGACGGGGCGTGGGGGCTTGCCGGCCCGCTCGAAGCGTCGCCCGTCCTCCGTGAGCAGCTCGGCCGCCGACTCGGCGTCCTGGACCAGCAGGGCAGCAGTCTCGTCGCCGCGCTGGCGATCGCGGAGATGATGCGCCTCGCGGTCGTCGAGCGCCTCGCTCCCCTTTCCGACCTCGCCGCGCTCGAGGAACAGGGCCTGATCGTCATCGATACCGCGTCGGAGCCCGTCGTCCGCCTGGCCCACCCGCTCTACGGGGAGGTGATGCGGGCGATCACGCCGACCGCCCGCCTCCACGAAGCGCGCCGTCGCATCGCGGCCGCGCTCCTCGAGGCCGAGCCGCGGCGAGACGATGAGACCGTGCTCGCGGCGACGCTCTCACTCGAGAGTGGCCGGATCGACGGCCCGTTGCTCTTCGACGCCGCGCAGGTGTCCCTGGCGAAGTTCGACGCCTCGATGGCGCTCAAGCTCACGACGGCGCTCCTCACCGTCGACGGGTCACCGCCCGCCCGCCTGACCCACGCGCGGGCTCTGAGTGCCGCTGGACTGGGCGCGGAGGCCGGCGCCGAGCTCGACGCCCTGGCCCGCCTCGACCTCGGCGACGAATGGCTCGTCGGCGTCACCCTGGTGCACGCCCAGGACCTGATGTTCCGGGCGGCCGGGCCGGACGACGCGATCACGTTGCTCCGGGAACGGATCGACGCGCTGCCGCTCGACCAGCAGGTGCCGCTGCGGTCGTTCCTGGGCTGGGTTGCGTTCTTCACCGGGGCCCTCGACGAGTCGCTCGCGGCCGTCGAGCCAGTCCTGGATCTCGAACAGGCGCCACTCGCGGCCATGCAGGGAGCCCAGAGCGTCGCGTCGATCGTCGGACAGCCCCAGCGGGTGATCGAGCTCGTTGATCGTGTGCTGCGCGTACTCGAGCGCGACGGTCTTCCCGCCGGAACCGGCGTCGCGACACTGGGGAACTTCTTCTTCGGTCGCCTCCTCGCACTGTGGCAGCTCGGTCGCGCGACCGAAGGCGACGACCCCTTCGGCCCGGCCCGTCACCTCGGGCTGACCCAACTCGACGCTCCTCAGTTCGCGGCCGGCATGTCGGCGCCCCAGCAGTTCATCCGCGGTCACCTGGACCGCGCGGCGGCGGAGTGCGACGAGGTCGCCGACATCATGTGGCAGTTCGAGATGCCGGTCTGGACCTACAACCTGACGCTCGGCGCGCTGACCGAGGCCATGCGGGGCAATCTTCCGGTCGCGCGGGCGCGGCTGGCCGAGGTCGACTCCACTCCGCCGGCCCACCGGCTCGTCTTCCGATCCTGGGTCGAGCGGGCACGGCTGTGGATCACCAGCGCGGAAGGTGACGTTGACGCAGCGGTTGCAGCATCGCTCGCGATCGCCGATCAGCACGCCCAGGAGCACTTCCACGCGACGATCAGCTTGCACGACGTGGTGCGGTTCGGACGGGCCGATCTCGTCGTCGACCGCCTGGAAGCGCAGGCCGCGCGACCGGGCGCTACGTGGTGGGACCGCGTGTGCCACGACCACGCTCGGGCCGTGGTGCAGGAGGACTCGGCCATCCTCCTCGCGGTCGCCGATCGCTTCGAAGCCGGGGGTCTCGACCTCCACGCGGCCGAGGCGCTTGCGCAGTCGGTCGAATTCCTCGAAGCCCGACGCGCTGCGTGCCGGAACGCGCGTACGCCTGGCGACGGTCCTGGATCGCTGCGGCGCCGCACGGACGCCGGTACTCCTGCGGGTGCCGTCTCGACTCAGCGAGCGCGAGGTCCAGGTGGCCCGACTCGCCGCCGCGGGTCTGTCCAACCGCGAGATCGCCGACCGGCTGGGTACGTCTGCCCGTACCGTCGGCAACCAGCTCCAGCGCGTGTACGACAAGCTCGGAGTCCACGATCGTCTCGCGCTCCGCGATGCGATCACCGACTAGAACACGACCAGACGCCTCTCGACCGTGTGCCGACGCCCTTGCGGCGCGGGCATTCGATCGGTTCGAGATGTAGGTGAGTCGGTTGGCGTGACTACGGCGCGAGGACGGCCGCGCCGGAGGCCCACAGGTCGGACACCTGCGGGCCGGTCAGGGCCACCGGGTACATCGACGCCTCGTCGATGCTGCCGTTGAAGAAGTACGAGAGCGGGACCTTCTGGCCGTCGAAGTTCGTCCCGAACACCGTGTAGAACTTCGACAGGTCCAGGTACCCGACTCGCAGGTATCCCGCTCCGGTTGCCGTCACGTTCGTCACGCCGAGCGTTCCGGTCAGCACCCCGTCGACGTAGAGCGAGAGCCGCGAACCATCGAACGTTGCCACCGCGTGGTGCCACTTGCCGTCGTTGTACGTGGAGGTGCTGCGGACGAAGGTGCTCGTCGGATTGCTTGGCACACCTCGCCGGATCCCGATGGCGACCTTGCCGTCGTTGTCCATCCAGATGGGGCGATTCTCGAGGTAGCCCGGTCCGGTCGCGGCGTTCGAGAATCCCATGATGGCGCCACCCACCTGGGTGGTGGTCTTGAACCACACCGACTCCGTGAACGCGGCGGCCGGCGTGAACGCGACATTCGACCGGACATAGCCCGTCGAGCCGTCTGTGGTGATGCCCTTCTGGCCCACCAGCGCGCCGGGGACACCGAGCGTGACGCCGCCAGTGACCGTGCCGGTGCGTCCGTTCCCCGAGCTGTCCGATTGCTTGGTCGTCGCCGCGTTGAAGCGCCAGTACACCGTCGGCTTCACCTTGCGCGCCGTGCTCTGGTACACGGGCGGCTTCGTGCCATTGACGACGACTGGTGCCGATGCCGGTGAACGCAGGGAGCTGGCCGACCCGTCGTTCGCGATCAGCTGATAGGTGATCGCCGAACCCACAGGACGGTTCTTGTCGACGAAGCGCAAGGTCGGTAGCGACCACGGCCACGACTCGACCTTGAGCCGCGCGATCGGGTTGGCCCCACCGTTGCGATACAGGCGGTACGAGAGCACACCGTCGTTGTTGTCCGCTACGCCCTGCGCAACGATGGTCAACGTCCGGGGCGCGGTCGCGGTGACCGTGGGCGCCAGGGGCGTGTCCGGCACCGAGTTGCCCCCCGACGGGCCGAACCGGGTCAGACCTTGCTGCGCGACACCGTTCACGGTGCTCTGATCGCCACCGACGAACACCTGCGTGCCGTCCGTTGCCATCACCTGCGGGCCCACCGTCGTGTCGGTGCCCGGGCTCCCGCCGTTCGTGTTGGGGCTCCAGTGACCGAGGCGACCGTCGGCGAGGTTGTGCACCTGGAGCCGGTGCCAGTTGTTGATGTCCGTCCGAGGCCCGGTGTATCCACCCGCGTTCTTGGCGCAGTCATGGTTGTGCGAGCCGCGGTAGAGCCAGCCGTAGACGACGGCCAACGACGCCGATCCGCCCAGGCACGCGTAGTTGAAGTTGAGCGCGCCATCGGAGACGTCAGCCGAGTACACGCCTTCCCAGCACCCCGGACGTTGCGACTCGGCGGTGACGTAGGCCGTCGCTCCATTGATCACGATGTCGGTCACGCGCGAGTCGCAGCCACCGTGCGCGATACGCGGCGCAGTGCCCGTCGCGAGCCAGGTGTGACGGGCGCCGGTGGTCGGGTCCAGCGATGCGATCGCCGGTTGGTCTACCCCGTTGATCTTGTCGTTCTCTCCCCCGACGAGCAGACGGCTGCCGTCCGGTGAGAGCGCACTCTCGGAGATCCGGCCGTCTGACGAGGCATCGAACGTGGAGCTCACGTTGCCGGAGCTGGTGCTCAGCCGAGCGATGCGTTGGCGCGCGACGCCCTTGATCGTGTGGAAGTCGCCGCCCACGTACACGGCGCTGTCGTTCGCGACCACCGTCGCGACCGTCGCGTCCGCGTCGGCCGTCCAGCTGGTGTCGAGAGAACCATCGGGCAGGTTCAGCCGGGCGACGTGAAGGCGGGAAGTGGAGTCCACCGAGGTGAACGCTCCGACGACGTAGAGCTTGGTGCCATCCGCCGAGACTTCGAGATCGAGCACCCGACCGTTGACGCTGGTATCGAAGCTCGGGATCACCGCACCTGTCGTGGCATTGAAGGCGGCGATCCGGTTGTGGACCGTCTCACTCGTGCCGGGCGCGGCACCGGGCGGCCGGACCCGGGTGAAGTCACCACCGGCGTAGACGACGCCACCACCCACATCGAGGGCGAACACCGTGTTGTTCGTCTGCCACATGCTCGAGGCGTTGGCGCTGAGGATCTGGTCGGGGACGACCGCGGCGGCCGGGGAAACCCCCGCCGCGGTGAGCCCGGCGGCGAGCATCAACACGCTGAGCCCCACGGCGATGGGCCGCTTCCCGCCGACGCTTCGAATGCCCACCAGAGTCCTCCTACCAACAGCGCCCGTTTCGCGGTGAATAGACCATTCTAGGAAGTCTTGTCGGGCCAACAATGGGCTTTCCGACCCATAACGCGCGGGAGATACCACGGAGCGCGCGAATGCTCGTCCCCGCTCAGGCGCGAGCAACCCGCGGGCCCCGCCCCGACCGGGACGCGAGGGGAGGTCAGCCGCGGGTCAGGGAACGATGCGGGTGGCACCGGCGAACCCCTTGAGGGGGTCCACCCGGGCCGGCGCCACGATGATGCCGAAGGCACGACCCTTGGCTTCGACGACGAGCCCGCCACCAATCGACATCGTGACGTGCTCGGACCCGTCCGGGCCGTACGCGAGCAAGTCCCCCGGGCGCAGCGCCTCGGGGGGCACCGGGATGCCAAGGTGCAGCTGGGCCCCGGAGAAGTGCGGCAGGCCGAGCCGGATCTGCGCGTAGGCCGCCTTGGTCAGTCCGGAGCAATCGAAGGTGTCCGGCCCGGCGGTCGCGTAGACGTACGCCTTCCCGACCTGGCGCAGCGCGAACAGGGTCGCGTGCAGAACGGTCGGCGGCGTCACGTCCCAGTCCTTCTCGATCGCCGCGGCCACGGCCGGGCGATCGGCCGCCACACCGGCGCCCTTCCCTCGGGCCAGCTCGAGCGCCAGCGCGTGCCGCGCCGCGAGCCACGGACCGTCGGCCGCGGGGGCTGCGTTGGTCAGGATCAGCTTGAAGAGGACCTGGTCCGCATGATCGGCGAGCAGCGCCACCGGGCTCGGTCCGGTCGGCACGTAGACCAGCTCGCCGTCGACGGTCGTGATCGTCCCGTTGCTGGCCGCGAGCTTGTCCAGCAGGCGGTTGAGCCGGGTCAGGGCGTCGCTGAGCTGCTTGTCGATCGTGCCCTGCTGAGACCGCTCGTCCTTCAGCCTGCGGACGAGGCGCACCTCGGCCTTGTCGAGGTCCTTGATGTGCTTGCGCGTGGCCGCGTCCACTGCGGCAACCAGGTAGACGGCGCGCTCGTCCGCGAGCCCGCGTTCGGTGATGACGCCGAGCCGCCAGCCCGAGGACTGGCCTCGGTACGTGGCGACGGCGCGGTCCAGCCGCTCTGCCTGCTCGTGCTTGCGGACTCTCCGAACCCGCTTCAGCTTGGCGTCGTGAATCTGGATCGACTGCTCGACAGTGAGGCGCCGCTGCCCGATGAGATCGACCTTCGCCCGCTCGAGCGTCAGCTCCGCCATCGCCGCCACGAGCGAGTCGTCCGGCAGGACGACCCCGTTCTTCGCCAGCTCCGGCGGACCTGCGGTCGGCGTCGGGTCCACCACGGGCTCAGGGACCGCGGCCGCCGGGTCGGGCGTCCCGGTGCCGTCGGGCGGAGTCGTCGTGGTGGTCGTCGTGGTGCTCGAGTTGGGCCCGGTGCCCTCGGACCCCGGGTCGGGTGCCGTGGCCGACGGTGTGCCAGTCCCGCCGTTCTCGCCCGCCGGACCGGTGGCCGCGCCCACCGGAACCGCAAAAGCGAGCGTCGCCAGAACGAGAATTGCCACGCAGCGCGGCAAGAACCGCGCGAGAGGACTCCTCGTCGAACCGCGTTTGCTCCGCCCCATTGGAATGCTCGGCCTCCACCCGACAACCACGGAGAGTGGTCGCCAATAGGTTAGCCGCTGGGACCGGCTGCGAGGGCGTCTACGGCCGGTTCGGACAGCGTTCACCAGCTGGTCGTCCGGCGTTCCCCGCCGGAAAGTCACGTACCACCAACCGTCGGCCACCACACTGGCGGGGTGACGAGCCCCTCCAGTCCCCCGGGGCGCACCGAAGCGCCGCGACGGGTGAGCTCCCGGCTCGCCGAGCTCGCCGTGACCGCGTGCCGGCACCGCTTCCTGATCCTGTGCGGCTGGACCCTCCTGCTCGCGCTGCGAGCGATCGGCCACGGGCACGGCGACTGGGACTTCTTCGCCGACGCGGCGCGCTCGCTGCTCGGGATTCCGACGCGAGCCTTCCCCGCCGGCGGCGGCCTCGAGCTGTTCGCCCACAACCCGGACATCGTGACCGGCCCGCTGACCTTGCTCTCGGTCCGTGCGCTGGCGCCGTTCGGTCCGTCGAGTGGCTACGCCGCGGCCGTCGTCGTGACGAGCCTGCTTGGCGTCGTCGCGGTCGCGGGGCTCGATGCAGCGTCACGCGCGCTCGCCACCGAGCGTTCGGGTGCGGTGCTCCTCGGCGGCATCCTGCTGCTCCCGGCCTGGAGCGAGCTGGCCGGGTACGGCCACCTCGACGACGCGATTGCATTCGCGTTCATCTGCTGGGCCCTCTGGGCCATCGCCGAGAATCGCCCGATCGCGCTCGGCCTGTTCCTCGGGCTGGCGATCGCCACCAAGCAGTGGGGTGCTGTGTTCGTCCCCCTCGCGCTGGCACTCGAGGCACCGCGTGACACGCTGCGCTCCGGTGTCATCGCGATCGGAATCGGAGCGGTCGCGTGGTTTCCATTCGTGATCGCCGATCCCCGCACCGTCTCCCAGGCCGGCAACTTCCAGGTCGTCGCGAACGACTCGACCCTCGCCTTGTTCAACTACCCGAGCCTCGAATCACCAGACTGGATCCGCCCCACGCAGCTGCTCGTCGCGCTGGCGCTCGTGACGATCGCCGTGTTGCTCCGCCGCTGGCCGGCTGCACTGCTATTGGGAGTCGCGGCGCGCGTCGCCCTGGATCCGGCGACGTGGAGCTACTACACGGCAGGTCTCGTGCTCGGAGCGCTGGCCTGGGACGTGCTCGCGACACGGCGGACGATTCCCGCCTGGACCGTCGTCATGTTCATGGCCCTCGCGGAGTCGACCGTGGTGCTGCACGATCCCGGTCAGCGCGCGCTCGCGCGACTGCTCGCGTGTGTCGCAACGCTGTTGCTGCTCCTCCCTCGCTCGGCCCGAGCAGAGGGGGAGCCCGTACCCGCTGACGCGTGATCAGCTGCGCCAGCCGCAGCCACGCGAGCTGCGGCAGGCACGCGTGACGTCGCCGGCGCGCGGCGCGAATCGGGCCAGCATTCGAACGACCGCTAGAAACGCGACGAGCGTGCTCACGACCATCACCGAGAAGAGGACGGCCTGGTTGGTGCTCTCGGTACCAGCAGCGAAGAGATGGACCGTCGCGACGACGAAGAGCGCAAAGCTCAGCGTGTGGATCACGCGCCACCATCGCTTCGGGAACCGCCTGCCGAGCAACGACGTCAGCTCGATCGCGATCGAGCAGGTAGAACGCGACCACACCCCAGGCGACCGCTCCGGGCTTCCACGTCGACGCCATCGGGACGAGCAGATCGCGAATGCTGAACGGCGCGAAGTGGTCCAGGGTCAGCGCACCCATGTGCACGCCGACGAAGACCACGGCAAGTCCGCCGAGATGCCGATGCAGACCGAGCAACCATGCCGGCGGGGTGCTCTTGTTCAGCGCCTTGGTCGAGAGCAGCAGGCCCCAGAGCACCGCGAGGGCGAGGAGCATCCACGACACGATCCCGCTGGCGCGACTGACGTACCACCAGACCTTCGGGTCGACATCGGCCAGCATCAGCTGGCACCCGTCACCGGAGGGGGAGGCGGTGGTGCCGGGGCCGGTGCGGGTGCAGGCGCGGGTGCCGCGGTCGGGGCGGGAGTTGGCGCAGATACCGGCGCGGGGGCCGGAGCCGCGGTCGGCGGAGGAGCCGATGTCGGGGCGGGCGCCGCTCCTCCTCCACTCGGTGCGCCCGCGACACTCGCGGGCGCCGCGGCGGGCGACGCCGACGCCGACACTCCAGGCCCGGTTCCGGCGGTGGCCGGGGTTGCCGCGGCCGCGCCTGCCGTCGTGCCCGGCGCGACGAGCAGGACGTCGGGGCGGGCGGCGCACCCGCAGCCGGCGTCGTCGCCGGGGTCCCGGCGGCACCCGCGGTCCCGCCCGCGGTTCCAGGGGCTGCTGCCGCGCCCGGAACCGTCGCCGCCGTTGCGGCACTCACCGTGGGGGTACTCGTCGCGAGTCCCGCGACGATCGCGAAGGTCGCGGCGGCACTCGCGCCCGTGACGAGGATGCGGCTGGCCAGCGCCGCCGGAGCCCGGTCAGTCATCGTCGTGCTCCCGGTGACACGCGGCTTCGCGCGCCTTCTTCTGAGCCTCGGTCAGGCCGTCGTCGCTCCCCGAGCAGTTCCAGCCACCCGTCGTTGGTGGGGACGTCGAGACGGTTGGTGGCGGAGTCGGGGTCGGAGCCGGGGCCGGGGCGGGGGCCGAAGGGGGCTTCGTGGTGGGCGGTGCGTGCGGCTCGTCGGTCCCCGAGCGGTCGCCGCTACCCGACGCCGGCCGTGGATCGGACGCGCCGACCGTCACGTTCGCCGCGGCTCCGAAGGAATCCGCCGGCGCAGCATCCGGCCCGGTCGCGGCCGCACTCGCGAGCGGCCCGACTCCCGTTGCCTTTCCGGTCGCCCCGACCCCGGGTTGGTGCGAACCGCCATCGGACGACGGCGACACGGAGCCGGCCACACCCGACGCGGCGGCCGGTGCTCCTTCGGCGTCTTCGATCAGCTGAACCGACCCGGCGACATTGCCGCTCGTCGAGGTCAGCGCGCCCGTGGTCGCGGCGGCCGCGACGCCTCCGGTGAGGAGCGTTGCCGTCACTGCGGCAACGCTCGCGAGCTTGGTCCTGCGATCCATGGTGTCTCCTCGGGCAGGCCCAGCCACCCGAGGTATCGGCAAAACGCCGCGCGAATCCACAGCGACAGTTGGTAAAGGTTCGGCAAAGAACCACGTCCGGTCGCGCTCGGATCGAGCATCGGGTGATCACCGGCCTCGGAAGTAGCGTGCGAGCGTGGAGTGCTCTTGCTGCGGCCAGGACCGCGAGCATGTCGTCGCGCTGCCGTCCCACGAAGATGTCCGGCTGTGCCAGGAATGCGTCGGGTGGTTGGCCGGCCAGGTCGGAGTCACGTCGACGCCGACGCTCCCGGTGACCAATATGGATGAGGCCGTCGCCTTCTACGAACGGGCCGGGTTCCGGGTGAGGATCTACCGGGATGAGCACGGTGAGCCGGGTGCGGGGTTCGCGTTCGTGGAGTTCGACGGACAGAGCGTCTTCGATCTCGACGTGGTCGACATCGACCCGACCCGCAATCGAGGGGGCTGCTATCTGAACGTGGCGGACGCGGATGCATGGCACGCCCGGATGACGTCGGCCGGATTGCCGGTGGACGGGATCGCCGACCAGCCCTGGGGAATGCGCGAGTTCACGTTGACCGATCCCTTCGGCAACAACATCCGGATCGGGCGGAGCACCGGGTAACCGGGAGCTGCACCGACACCGGCCCGTCGTCTCGGGCGCGGGCGACGGCTGTCGTCCGAGAACTTCGTTCACCGAGACGCGAAACGGGAGGGCCGAAGCCCTCCCGTTCGCGGAGTCTCGCTGGTGTTGCGGACTGATGCTGACGTCAAAGCGCCCGCAATCAGTTGGCCTTGAGAGCCTTCAACGTGGAGATGTCCCCCGCCGCGCTGACGCACACGGCACCCTTGAACTTTCCGGGAACCTTCATCCCACTCGTATCGGCACTCACGACACCAGAGAACTTGAGCGCCGTGGGATTCGTGGTGCTGGTCGTGCCCTTCGGTGGCTTCACGTACCCCGGGCACTTCGTTGCCTTCGACGGGACGAGTGTCGCGGCGCTGAAGGTGCTGGTCTTCCCACTGACCCACGTGACCGTTCCGCCGGTTGCCAACGACGTGGTCAAGAGCGGCATGGACGCTCCGCCGGTGTTGGCAGTGCCGACGCACCCGCTGATGGTGACCGTCCCGCTCGCGGTTCCACTGATGGTGGAGCAAGCAACTTTCCCTTTGGGTCCAGCCGCCGCCCCGGCCTGGCCCCCGCCCACGAGAGCTGCTCCAGCAATCATGACGGCCAGCGCGGCCCCGAACATCCTCCGCGTTCGCATACTCTGCCTCCTGTTGTCAGTTGTGCGGAGGCCCCATGCGAGGGCATCCACACGCTCCCCCCGGATCCGACGGATGGCCGGGTCGGCAACGGTAGTGCGGTGACCCAACGTTGGCCATGGGGTCTGCTGCACGGTGTGCCCGGGGCGGGACTTGAACCCGCACGCCCTTGCGAGCAACGGATTTTGAGTCCGTCGTGTCTGCCATTCCACCACCCGGGCCGGGTGCGGAGCGCAGCCTACGCGGCGCCGTCGCTCGCTTCGGGCGTCGCGCGTCAGTCCTCGGCCAGCAGCTGGTAGAGCTGCTTCGCGCGTCCTTGACGATCGCCGCTGCCCGTTCGGTCTGGGCCGGATCGCCGGCCACCGAGATCTGCTTCGCCGCGAGGTGCAGCTGGTGCACGGCGTCGCGCAGCTCGCTACCGCGTCCACCGGTGCGCCCGGCGAGGTCCCACGGCGTGCCGCCGGCCTCTTCGATGCGCCGGTTCACTTCCGTGCGACCGGACTCGGTGATCTCGTAGATCCGCTTGCCGTCACGCTCCGACGAGCGCACCAGGCCCTCGTCCTCGAGCAGCTGCAGCGTCGGGTACACCGATCCCGGACTCGGGCGCCATGCGCCGCCGGTCTTCTCCTCGAGGGTCTGCATCACGTCGTACCCGTGACCCGGCCCCTCGGCCAGTGCCGCGAGCAGCGCCGTGCGGATGTCGCCTCGCCGCATGCGCCGACGCCCTTCCCAGGGCGGCCACCATGGCGCCGCCGGTGACCGCCGCGGCCACCTCGCTCCCGGTCCGCCCCGCTCACTGCTTCCTCTCATGCGGTCATCGTGATTCCTGCTCTCATCTGACTCCTTCGGATCGTCGTTCGTGACTGTATCACGATATATCGCGACTCGTTCGGAACGCAACCCACGCCAGTCCAGGCGAACGCATCCGCGCTACGCTCCCGCTCATGGGCATGGCCAGCCGGGTCGCATCTGCTGTCCACCGCCGCGGTGCTGCTCGTCGCCCTCACGGCTCCCGGGCCGGCCGGTGCAGCCCCGCGCCGCGCTGCCGGCCCGCCCCGCCATCTCTCGCTCACCTTCGTCGACCGCAGCCGCCCCACCGAAGATCCCACCGGCACCCGGAGTGCCCCGAGCCGCACGCTGATCACGGACGTGTACGTCCCGCGAGGCAAGGGCCCCTACCCGCTGATCGCGTTCGCGCACGGCTTCAACGGGAACCCCGGCAAGCTCACCCAGCTGCTCGGCGCGTGGGCGCGGGCCGGATACGTGGTGGTCGCGCCGGCGTTCCCACTCACGAACGACCTGACCCCCGCGCCGGGAGTGCTCGCCGACTACCCGAACCAGCCCGCCGACGTGAAGTTCGCGGTCGACCGAGTGATCAAGCTCTCCCACCGCCGCAGCTCGCCGCTGTTCCACAAGGTGAACCCGAAGCGCATGGGGCTCGCCGGCCATTCGCTCGGTGGGGTCACCGCGCTCGGTGCGACATTCAACACGTGCTGTCGCGACCCGCGGATCGACGCCCTCGTGATCATGGACAGCCGCTTGGCTCCGTTCGGCACGGACACGTTCGTCTTCCGGAAGCTGCCCCTGCTGATCATCCACCTCACCGGCGATCCGGTCGTCCCGTTCAGCTTTGCCCAGGAGCTGTTCGTCGCCGCGAAGCCGCCGAAGTACCTGATGGCGCTCAGCACCGGGGTGCACTTCGAGCCGTACGAGGACGCACCGAGCCCGCATGACGCCGCGGTCATCGCGGCGACGACCGCGTTCTGGAACGGCTACCTCCGCAACGACCACGCGGCGCGGAACCGGATCGTGCGCGCCGGGACCGAAGCGGGCTTGAGCACCGTCACCGCGACGCGGCGCTGACCGAACGGGCGATCTTCACGAGCTCGCTCCGGGGAAGATCGGACTCGAGCCGGTACTCCAGGCCGTCCTCTACCCAGAGCAGCACCCGCCCGGCGCTCACGCGTCGCGTCGGCGTCTCGAGCACATGGGCCCCTTCGACGATCGCAGCCATCTCACCGAGCCCGGCGATCGGCGTCACCCGGTCCGTGACGTTGAGCAGCTTCTTGACGACGGGCACGCCCTCCCCCGCGTCCGCTCGAACCCACAGCGTCGTCTGCCCGCGCGGCCAGACCAGCAGGACCCCGCCTTCCTGGGGCAGGGCCCGCAACGTCGGCCGCCCGAGCAACGCGGAGCCGATCCGCGGCACGGGTCGACCCAGCTCGGCGCGGGCCGCCGCCGGGCTGACGGGCACGGCACCGGCCGCCAACGACGGCAGACCCCGCGGGTCGCCGTCGGGTCCCTGCACCCGCTCGATGCTGCGTGGAGCCGATGCCGAGCCAGTCGGCCACCGCGTCCCGGACCGGCGTGACGACCAAGCCGACGAGCGAGGAGGACCACCACGCACTGCAGCCGCAGCAACCAACCGTGCGGTGCGCGCCGGTCGGCGCCGGTACTCCCTCGCGGTGAACGTCGGAACGCCGGCCGCCGGGGCCGGGATGACGAGATGGCGCCCGACGCTGCCGAGCACCGCGTCGAGCTGCTGATCCGTGAACCGATCAGGCATCGGGCACCTCCGCGGCCGCGAGCTCGGCGCGCAGCCGATGCCATCGCCCGTGAGAGGCGGGACTTCACCGTGCCGATCCGGCAGTGCATGGTCTCCGCCATGTCGATCTCACTCATCGACTCGAAGTGGCGGAGCGCGATCACCAGGCGGTCCGCGCTCGAGAGCCGGTTGATCGCGTCGACGACGCGCCGCCGGTCCTCGTCCGCGATGACTGCGTCCTCGGGTGAGGCGACGTTCGCGTTGGAGTCGAAGCGCGCGTACCGCGAGCTCGGCTCGCCGGCCTTCGCGAGCGCCGGTCGTTGCGCGCGCAGTTCGCGACGATGCTGGAGGAGCCAGGGCGCGAACGGCCGGTCGGCCTGGTAGCTCGCCAACGCTCGCCACGCCCGTTCGGTCGCCTGCTGCACGACGTCGTCGGCGCCGTCGGCCGTCCCGAGCACGACGGTGGCGACCCGAAGCGCGGCCGGGCGGTGGCGCCGCGATCAGCTCGCCGAACGCGTCGGCGTCGCCGGCGCGTGCCCGCTCCCCCAGCCCGTCTTCTGTCGCTTCGATCCCGCCAGTCCTAGCCGACGACACGCGGCGCTGCGCGTCCCGTCGCCGGTCAGTGCGCGGCGAGCAGGTAGGCCACGAGTGCGTCGACCTCCGTGCTCGGACACCGAGAGCTGCGGCATCCCCGGCGTCGGCCCGCCCGAATACGACCAGGCGGGCGAGATGAAGACGGACGGAGTCAGGATCGATTGGCGCAAGTACTCCTCCGCGGTCAGCCCGGGACGCCGCCGCCCCGCCCAGGTGCGCGCCTCGGAGAGATCCGGGAAGTCGCTGTGCCCCTCGGAGTCCGGGCCCGTATGACATGCCGAGCAACCCTTCGTGTGGAACACCACCTTCCCGGCGGCGGCGTCGCGCCCGATCCGGGCGCGCCGCGCTTCCCGGTCCGGCTCCAGACCACCGGCGTCGCGACCGAGGAGCAGCGCGGCCGCCAATCCGGCGAGCGACGCCGCGCGCGAGTCACGCGGTGATCAGGTCCCGAGCCCGTCGCCGCCGTGCGGTGAGCGCGTCGACCACGGCGAACGCGCCCAGTCCGACGCCGATCACCGGGAGGAGCACGCCGCACGCAACGAGTCGAGCCCCGGTACGTCGATCCGGACGGCGCCCTCAGCCGCGCCGACGGTCGCCGCGTTCGGGCGGGCGACGTCGATCCGACCGAGGTCCTGCGGCCCGAACCACCCTTGGATCACCTGCCAGGTCGTCGCGCCGGGCGCATCGATGCGGACCCGAGCCACGAAGTGGCCCGGCTGGCCCTGCCGGCTCGCCGGCGAAGAACTCCTCGGCGCCCGACGCGGTGCGAACGCTGATGCCGACCTCCCCTTCCGACGGGTTCACCGGCCGTCACGCCGTGCTGACGGATCGTGAACCCGACGTCGAGGCTCCGACCCGCGACCGGATTCGGCGCGGTGTCGAGCGACGTCATCGCCCACCCACCGGCCGACGACCGGACCGGCGCTCAGTGCCACGCCGCGCGGCGACGACCGCACCGACCACACTCAGCTCGACCAGAATTCGCTTCATGCCCGTCCTACACCGCGTGCCGCCGAAAGGTTCCGGCGCGCCCGCGATTCTCGGCGGGCCGAGGGTCATCCGGCACGTTCCGGCGCGTGAGCAGTTTGTGTCACGACCGACCGCGGCGGAGGGGTAATCTGTCGGGGTACGGGCAGCGGAGAGGGAGCAACTCGTGGACGTGCCTGCGCCGGTCATCGTCATCGTCGGCCTTGCACTGCTGACGCTGGTCGCGATCATCGTCGCGCCGTCGCGCCGGGTCCGGTCCGAGCGCCCGCTCCCCGCCGACGTCGAGACCATGGTGCTGCTCGGCGAGTCCCCGGACGAGATCGAGGCGGCGACGGAGCCGCACCCACGAGGTCAGCTCCGAGCCCGTCGCCGCCCGCCGCCAGCTAACCGCCGACCGCGGCGCATCCCGGGCGCTAATCTCCGGCGACCCCCGGCGGGTTCGGTTGGCCCGCCCTCCCGTCCGCGGAGTGCCTGCGTGGAGACCGCCGTCATCTTTCCCGGCCAGGGCACGCAACAGCCCGGCATGGGTGTCCCCTGGCGGGACCACGCCGCCTGGAGCGTCGTCGAGCGGGCCGAAGCCGCGCTCGGCGAGCCGCTCGCCGATCTCCTGCTCGACGCCCCGGCCGAGCAGCTCGCCCGCACCCGGGAAGCCCAGCTCGCGGTCCTCCTCACCTCGCTCGTCGCCTGGGAAGCCGCCCGCGACCACGTCGCCGCGCCCGGTCGGGTTCGCCGGTCACTCGCTCGGCCAGGTCACCGCGCTCATCGCCGCCGGGGTGATGACGCTCGAGGACGGCGTGCGCTTCGCGGCGCCGCCGCGCCGAGCTGACCCAGGCCGCGGCCGACGCGCACGCCGGGCAAGATGGCCGCGCTGCTCGGCACCACCGTCGAGACCGCCGAAGCGGCGTGCGCGGGAGTCGACGAGTGCTGGCTCGCCAACGACAACGCGCCGGGCCAGATCGTGATCGCGGGAACGCCCGCCGGGCTCGAGGCCGGCATCGCCGCGGCCAAGGACCTCGGAGTCCGCAAGGCGATGCCGCTCAACGTCGGTGGCGCGTTCCACACCCCGCTCATGGAGACCGCCGCGAGCTGGACTCGAGCCGGTGCTCGCCGGCCATGCGAGCTCAGCGGCGGCGACGCGCGCCGGTCGTCGCCAACGACGACGGGCTCGGCCACGCCGATCGGCGACGAGTGGCGGCTGCGCTCGGCCCGCCACGTCGCGGTCCCGGTCCGCTGGCGCGAAGCGCAGCTGACCCTGGCCGGACTCGGCGCCACCACGCTGATCGAGGTCGGGCACGGGTCGATGCTCGCCGCGTTGGCGAAGCGCACCCTGCCGGACGTCACGGTCACCGGCCTCGCGACTCCCGAGGACCTCGCCACCGCTCGCGACGGTTTCGTGAGCAGCCGATGAGTGCCGCCACCCGGCACGCCGCGGTCACCGGCTGGGGCGCCGCACTCCCCCACCTCGTCCTCACGAACGCGGACCTCGAGTCCCGCGTCGACACGAGCGACGCGTGGATCGTGGAGCGCACCGGCATCCGGGAGCGCCGGATCGCCGCGCCGGACGAGACCACCGCGTCGCTGGCCACGATCGCGGGCGCCGCGGCGATCGACCGCGCCGGGCTCGCCCCCGGCGCCATCGATCTGCTCGTCCTGGCGACCGCCACCCCCGAGCAACCGATCCCGCACACCGGCGCGTTCGTCGGCGAGAGCATCGGGCTGCGGTGCGGATCGTTCGACCTCGGCGCCGGATGTGCCGGGTTCGTCTACGCCCTCGTGGCCGGCGCCTCCATGCTGACGGCGGGCGGGCTCGACCACGTCCTCATCGTCGGCGCCGAGACGCTCTCGCGCATCGTCGACCCGCACGACCGGTCGACCTGCATCCTGTTCGGCGACGGCGCCGCCGGGGTCGTGCTGAGCGCGCGCCGAGGGTGACGAGAGCCCCGGGCTGCTGGCGTGGGACCTCGGGTGTGACGGATCGGCGACCGGCCTGCTCGAGGTCCGGGCCGGCGGCAGCCGGATGCCGACGACGCCCGGCACGCTCGCCGCGGGTGACCACTTCCTGCGCATGGCCGGTCAGGAGGTCTTCCGCCGCGCGGTGCGCGTCGTCGTCGACTCCGCGCTCGCGACGCTCGGTCGCGCCGGGATCGCGCCGTCGGGCGTCGACTGGTTCGTGCCCCACCAGGCGAACGCCCGGATCATCAGCGCCGCGCGCGCAACGGCTCGGGATCCCCGAAGAGCGCACGGTCGTGAACATCGAGCACTACGGCAACACGTCGGCCGCATCGATCCCGCTCGCGTTGGGCGAGGCGGCCGAAGACGGCCGGCTGAAGCCCGGCGATCTCGTGCTCGTCTCGGGTTTCGGCGCCGGGATGACCTGGGCCAGCGCGTTGCTGCGCTGGGGTACGCCGTGAGTGAGCCGACCGAGGCCGGCCGCGTCGCCTTCGTGACCGGGGGCTCGCGCGGCATCGGCCGAGCCACTGCGGTCGCGCTCGCCGCCGCCGGCAACCGCGTCGCGATCTGCTACTCGCAAGACGTTGGTGGTGCCGCCGAGACCGTGCAGGCGATCGAGTCGGCCGGCGGGTCGGGCCTCGCCGTGCGGGCCGCGGTCGAGGACAGCGCGGCGGTCGACGCCGCGTTCGGCGAGATCGAGGCGGCCTTCGGTCCGGTCGAGATCCTCGTCAACAACGCCGGCACCACCCGCGACGGGCTCATCGCCCGCATGAGCGACGAGAGCTGGGACGCGGTGATCGGCGTGAACCTCACCGGGGCGTTCCACACGATCCGTCGCGCGGTGCCCAAGATGATGCGGGGACGCTTCGGCCGGATCGTCAACGTCTCGTCCGTCGGCGCCCAGATGGGCAGCGCGGGCCAGGCCAACTACTCGGCCGCCAAGGCGGGCCTGCTCGGCCTCAGCCGGGCGGTGGCCCGGGAGCTCGGGTCCCGTGGCATCACCTGTAACGTCGTCGCGCCGGGGCCTATCGTGACGGCGATGACCGAGGCGATGGGCGGTGACTGGCTGAGCGGCGTGTCCGCGCTCGTGCCGGTCGGCCGGCCGGGAACGGTCGAAGAGTGCGCCGCCGTCATCGCCTTCCTGTGCTCCGAGCCGGCCGGCTATGTGACCGGTGCCCTGGTCCCTGTCGACGGTGGCCTCGGTATGGGAGCCTGAACCCCGACCAACCCGACGACCCTGACCTATCGGTAGCCAATCCCCAACTGAGGAGAAACCCTGCAATGGAGCGTGAGGAGGCACTCGTCGTCATCCGCGATGTCGCCGTAGAGGTGCTGAGCGTGGAGCCCGACGCCGTCGTCGAGGACGCCCGGTTCAAGGAGGACCTCGACGCCGACTCCCTCGATCTCGTCGAGCTCGTCATGGGCCTCGAGGAGAAGTTCGACGTCACGATCCCCGAGGAGGATCTCGAAGGGGTCGCTACCGTCGGTCAGGCCGTGGACCTGGTGCTCAAGAAGGCCGCCGAAAAGGCATGAGAGAGGGCAGACGGGCATGAGCTGAGTTCACCGACCACCGGGGTCGCCCCCGAGTAGTGATCACCGGCGTGGGGCTCCAGACTCCGGCCGGCGTGGGGCTCGAGGACGTCTGGTCGACCCTGCTCGCAGGGAAGTCCGTGGCCGCACCCATCCAGCGCTTCGACGCGTCGCCGCTCGCGGTGCGCTTCGGGTGCGAGATGCGGAGCTTCGACCCGGTCCCGTACCTCGGGCCGAAGGACAGCCGGCGGGTGGACCGCGCCGCGGCGATGGGGTTCGCGGCCGCGGCCGACGCGCTCGCCGACGCGGGCGACCCCGGCGTCGACCCGGCGCGGGGCGGCGTCATCACCGGCACCGGCATCGGTGGGCTCATCACGCTCGAAGAGCAGGTCAAGCTGTACCTGGAGAAGGGACCGGACCGGGTCAGCCCGTTCTTCGTCCCCATGATGATGGCCAACGCCACCGCGGGGATCATCGGGATCAACCTCGGTTGGACCGGCCCGAACCTCTGCATCAGCACGGCGTGCGCCGCGGGGGCCAACGCCATCGGTGAGGCGACCCGGATCATCCGCGACGGCACGGCCGACGCGATCATGGCCGGCGGCACCGAATGCGCGATCACTCCCCCGGCGGTCGCGGCGTTCGCCCGCATGGGCGCCCTCAGCAAGCGCAACGACGAACCGGAGCTCGCCTCGCGACCGTTCGACGCGGACCGCGACGGCTTCGTGATGGGCGAAGGGGCCGCGATGGTCGTGCTCGAACGGGCCGACCGCGCCGCCGCCCGGGGTGCCCGCGTCTACGGCGAGATCGCCGGATACGGCACCAACAGCGACGCGTTCCACATCACCGCGCCGTCGCAAGGCGGCGCCGGCGCCGCGGCGTGCATGCAGCTGGCGATCGAGGACGCCGGACTGTCCGCCTCGGACATCGCGCACGTCAATGCTCACGGCACCTCGACCGACCTCAACGACTCCGCCGAGTCCGAGGCGATCCGCAAGGTCTTCGGCGACGCCCCCCCGCCGGTCACGTCGACCAAGGGCGTGACGGGTCACCTCATCGGTGCGGCGGGCGCCCTCGAGGCGATCGTCGCGCTGCACGCCGCTCGCGAGGGCCGCGTGCCGCCCACCGCGAACTTCCAGCGGCTCGGGGAAGACATCGCGGAGATCGACGTCGTGCACGACGAGCCCCGCGAGATCCCGGTCGGCGCCGCGTTGTCCAACTCCTTCGGGTTCGGTGGGCACAACGCCACGTTGGTGCTCGTTCCTGCTCCCTGATGCTCCTCGACGGCAAGCGCATCCTGGTCACCGGCGTCCTCAACGACGCGTCCATCGGCTTCGGCGTGGCGAAGCTCGCCCAGGAGCAAGGTGCCGAGGTGGTGCTCAGCTCGTTCGGTCGCATCATGAACCTCACGACCCGCACTGCCCGCAAGCTGCCGACGCCGCCGGAGATCATCCAGCTCGACGTCACCGACTCCGACGACCTTGCCGCGCTCGAGTCCCGGGTCGGCGGGCACCTCGACGGCGTGCTCCACGCCATCGCCTTCGCCCCGGAGTCCTGCCTCGGCGGCGGGTTCCTCGACGCGCCATGGGAGCGACGTTGCGGTCGCGTTCCAAGTCTCCGCGTACTCGCTCGCCGCGTTGGCCCGAGCCGCGCTGCCCCTCATGGGTGAAGGCGGCTCCATCGTCGGTCTCGACTTCGACAACCAGGCCCAGGCCTGGCCGGTCTACGACTGGATGGGTGTCGCCAAGTCCGCGTTCGAGTCGACCGCCCGCTACCTGGCGCGCGAGCTCGGTCCGCGCGGCATCCGAGTGAACCTGGTGTCGGCCGGGCCGATCCGGACCCTCGCGGCCCGCAGCATCCCCGGGTTCGAGCAGTTCGAGGAAGTGTGGGCGAGCCGGTCACCGCTCGGTTGGGACATCCGCAACAACGAACCGGTGGCGAAAGCCGCGATCGCGCTCCTCTCGGACTGGTTCCCGGCGACGACCGGCGAGATGCTGCACGTCGACGGCGGCTTCCACGCCATCGGCGTCTGACCCGCCGGGTCCGGGGTCCCTACCGGTTCAGAGCCCGGTCTTCATGTACGCCGTGAACACCTGGAAGGCGGGCTTCGCGGTGAAGTTCCGGCGCAGGAGCCCAAAGTTGTCGTCCCGCACCCACGGGTTGGTTCCCCCGTCGCGGATCGAGAACCAGATCAACGGACCGGTGAACGCGCTGAAGGTCGTCCAACCGGACAGGTACTCATGGACGTCCCATGCCTGGACGGCTTCCGACACCGACACCGCCGGCAGCCCGGACTCGCACACGCCGAGGTCGGCGCCGGTCGGGGCCCCGGCCTCGGTTCCCCACACCTTCTTCGCGCCGTCACCGTGCATCGCCATCGTCAGGTACAGCACCGCGGTCTGACCGAAGGCGTTCCAGGGCTTCGCGAGGAGCGGGCTGCACGGGAACGAGTACGGGTGGTGGGCGAACGCATCGAAGTACTTCTGGCCACCGTACGCGTAGATCTTGTTGAGGAAGGTCACCGGCTGCATGTCCCGACCTGAGGGGTCGTCCGGCGCGGGTGCGGTTCCTGCAGCGAGGACCGTGGACCAGAAATCGGCCCGGTGAAGTGCCACGTACGCCTGCTTCAGCATCTCCGTGTAGAACGCCGCGTCCACGAGGGGTTGGACGAACGCACCGTGGTTCGCCTCGTTCCAGACCTGCCACACCAAGATCGAGCTGTTGAGGCCGGCGATCGTGCCGGCTCGCCCGTATCGCGACGCCGCGGCGCTGGCGAAGCGGGCGTAGTTCTCCGGCTTGACGGGGAAGCAATGGGTGCTGCCGGCCGGGCACGTCGGTCCGACGGCCCAGGTGGGTGAGTAGGCGAGCGTCCCGATGATCGAGAGCCCACGGGCTCGAGCCGCGCGGACCACCTGGTCCGTCGGTCCCCAGTTCCACTTGTTGCGCTTCGGGTTGATGGATGCCCAGTCGATGTCGAGCGCGAACCACTTCGCGCCGGAGGCCGCGATGTAGTCCAGCTCCGCGTTCCGTTCCGCGGCGGACTCCCAGAGGATGCTGTGACCGGCGCTGACGCCGACGCGGGGTCCGAGCGGAGTCGCGGCCGACGCGACGGACGGTGCCACCAACCCGCCGAGTAGGCCGGCGGCCAACACCGCGACCCCGAAGCGGCGCGCCAGGCGACCGCGGCGCGTTCGACTCTGCGCGCGCTCGGTGTACCTCATCCCCAAGATCCGCCTCATCACGTCGACAGTGCCGCCTTCACCTTGGGCACCGTGTCCTTCGGGCTGACCTTGTAGAACGCGGCCTCGATCTTGCCTTTCTCGTTCACGACGAAGGCCGATCGGATGATGCCGAGGTACTTCTTCCCGTACATCGACTTCTCGCCCCAAACTCCCCACTTCTCCGCGATCTTGTGGTCCTCGTCGGAGAGCAGCGGGAAGCCCAGCTTGTACTTCTGGTCGAACTTCGCCTGCTTCGCCGGCGCGTCCGGGCTGACGCCCAGGATCACCGCGTTGAGCTTCGTGAGCTCCTTGCGGTGGTCGCGCAGCTCACAGGACTGCGTGGTGCAACCCGGCGTGTCGGCCTTCGGGTAGAAGTACACGACGACGCGCTGGCCCTTGAAGTCCGACAGCTTCACCTTCTCGCCGCGCTGGTCCAGCAGCGTGAACGCGGGCGCGGTGCTCCCGACCTTCAGTTCCCCCATGGAGCGCCTCTCCCGTTCACCGACCCGGATCCGAACGGGTCGTAGCATGCCGCGCGTGCGGCGCCGGGTCGAAATCACAGTGGACGCTCCGCGCGATGTGGTCGTCGCCGTGGCGCAAGAAGCGCTGGAGCTCGATGACCAGTTGATCGGACAAACCGGGACAAACGCCCGCGTAGCTGTGACCGTCATGAGCGCCGACGGTACGGGCAAGCTGCGCCGTCGCGGTCGAGGTCACCGACGACCTTCACCTGCCGTTCTTCCAATGGTTCTTCGGGCCGCCGCACCGCCGCCACCTCCGGCGGGCCGCCCAGCACGCGGCCGACACGATCGGCGCGATCGCCACCGATCGGCCTGCGCCCGCGCCACTGCGACGCTCGCTCGTGCTGCCGCCCGTCACGTTCAACCCCGACCAGTCGAACCTGATCGCCACCGTTGCGCTGACCGCGCCTGATCGCGAGCTTCGGCTCCGCCCTCTTCGGCCAGAACGTGGACCCGCTGGCCAAGAGCTTCGGCGTCTCGAATTCCGCTCTCGGGGTCTCCCTGGCCGTCACCCGGATCGGGGTGCTCTTCGCCCTGTTGGCCACCGCCCTGGCCGACCGCCGGGGCCGCCGCGTCGTGTTGCTCGGCGGGCTCGGCGTCGTGTGCTTCGGCAATCTCGCTGTCGGCCGTCTCGCCGAACATCGAGATCTTCACCGGCGCGCAGCTGCTCGTGCGGGCCGCGGTCAACGTGGTCCTGGTCGTCGGGGGGATCGCGGTCGTCGAAGAAGCGCCCGAAGGAGCGCGGGCGTTCGCAGTCGCGATGATCGGTTTGGCCGCCGGAGGTGGCTTCGCGCTCTCAGTCCTGCTCCTGCCGGCGGCCGATCTCGGCCCGGAGGCGTGGCGGGGCGCATTCGCGGTGAGCGCGCTCAGTGCGCTCCTCATCCCGGTCATCGCCCGGCACCTTCGTGAGACGCGCCGGTACGTGGCGCTGGCCGCGCGATCCAACGAGCGGGGCCGCGTCCGCGAGCTCGCCGATCCCCGGTACCGGCGCCGGCTGATCCTCCTCGCGCTGATCGGCTTCCTCGCGAACATCTTCAGTGCCCCATCCGCCCAGTTCACGAACCGCTTCCTCTCGGACGAGCGCGGGCTTCTCGTCCTCGGGGATCGCCGGGTTCCGGGCCGTGACCGCGGGGCTGCCCGGGCTCTTCGGCATCCTCCTCGCCGGACGCATCACCGAGACCGCGCGGCCGCCGCCCGGTCGCGGCGCTGAGCCTGCTCATCGGGACGATCTGCACCGTCGTCTTCTTCCTCGGCAACGGTGCCGTCCTCTGGATCTTCATGACCGATTGCGATCGTCGCCGCCGCACCGGCCACCCTGGCGATCGGGACGCTCGACGCCGAGCTGTTCCCCACCGAGACCCGCGGCACGTCGAATGCGCTGCTCCTCGTGACCTCGGTGATCGGCTCCGCGCTCGGTCTGGTCGTTGCCGGCCAGCTGTCCGACTCGATCGGCGGGCTCGGGCCAGCGATCGCGCTCTGCGGCATCGCGCCCCTCATCGCCGCGATCTTCCTCGTCCCCCGGCTCCCCGAATCCTCCGGCCAGACCCTGGACGACGTCAGCCCGTCCGAGGTGTGACCGAGCGGAGCCGGGATGGAGCCCTACGCTCCGGCCTTCCGGGTCGCTCCGGTCTCCGCACTTCGTGCCCGCTCCGACCTACGCTCCGGCCTTCCGGGTCGCTCCGGTCTCCGCACTTCGTGCCCGCTCCGACCTACGCTCCGGCCCATGTCTGAACACGGCGCCGCGCTCGCGGACTTCACCGAGACCAGCTTCACCTTCGACGGCAAGACCCGGACGGTCTTCCGCCGCGGCACCGGTCCTGCGGTCATCGTGATCCACGAGATCCCCGGCATCACGCCCGAGGTGGCCGACTTCGGCCGCCGCGTCGCGGCCTCCGGCTTCACCGCAGTCCTCCCGGTGCTCTTCGGGGAGCCCGGCCGGCCGCTCAGCGTCGCCTACACCGCGCAGTCGTTCGGTCCCGCGTGCATCTCCAAGGAGTTCACCGCGTGGGCGACCGGCGCGACGAGCCCGATCACCGTCTGGGTCCGGGCGCTGGGCGAGAAGATGCACGACGAGTGCGGCGGCCCGGGCATCGGCGCGGTCGGCATGTGCTTCACCGGCGGCTTCGCGCTGGCGATGATGGTCGACGACCGGATGCTCGCCCCCGTGCTCAGCCAGCCGTCGCTCCCCCTCCCCATCACCAAGAAGCACCGCGCCGACACCGGGATCTCCCGTGCGGACATGGACCGGGTGAAGGAGCGGGTCGACGGGGGCGCGTGCCTCTTGGGTCTGCGGTTCACCGGCGACTCCATGGTGCCGGCGGCGCGCTTCGAGACCCTCCGGCGCGAGCTCGGCGACGGGTTCGTCGCGGTCGAGATCGACTCGTCACCCGGCAACGAGCACGACATCAAGCGCATCGCCCACTCCGTGCTCACGAACGATCTCGTCGACGAGCCGGGCCACCCGACCCGCGCCGCGCTGGACCAGGTGCTCGCGTTCTTCCACGAACGCCTCGACGCGCCGGTCAGCTGAAGCGGGCCTCGCAGAACACCCGTCCGTCATCAGCCGACGAGCCGCACCATGGTCGGCCTCGGGCCGTGGATCTCACCGCCCCACGAGCCCCGCCCGCCCGCCACCTTGACCGCGCCGGCGACGGTCACCTGCTGCCGCGCGCCGATCGTCTTCGAGGCGGTAGGTGGCGCTCCCGGTGCCGTAGTCCACGTCCAGCCAGAGGTAGTGCTCCTCCCCCGACCGCAGGACCGCGTGCCCCGCCGCGTGACTGCCGTGGCTCACCATGGGCGCGAAGGTCATGCGTGCCGCCGGATTCGGGGCGGTCCGGCCACGGAGTCGCGCGTCGCGTCGATGATCCGCACTGCAGCGACGGAGACGATCATCACGGCCGCGACGAGCGCCGCGACCGCCAGCACTCGCTGCACGATCGTGCGGCGAGGCACGCGGTCGCGCTCCGCCCGGAGCCGTTCCAGCGTCCGCGCTTCGAACCCGGACGGTGGTTCGGCTTCCCCGAGCAGCACCGGGAGCGCATCGACCGTGGCCGCGAACCCGGCCGTCGTCTCCCGGCAGGACGAGCATCCGTCGAGGTGGGCGAGCACATCGGCGCGTTCGGTGCCACCCACGATGCCGAGCGCGACCTCCGGCAGCAGCTCGACCACCGCGCCGCAACCGCCGGCGGTGCTCATTCGCTTCCCTCCGAGTCGTCGACCAATGCGGCCCGCAGCCGGATCATCGCGGTCCGGATCCGCGTCTTGGCCGTACCGAGGGGAATGGACTCGCTGTCCGCGATCTCCTGCGCGGTCCGACCGAAGAACGCGGCCAGCACGAGCGCGCGGGCCTGGTCGGACGGGAGGTGGCCGATCGCGCCGCGCAGCCGCTCCGTCTCCGAGCTGAGCATCGCGAGCTCCGCCGGGTCCTCGTTCGCCGGCCGGGTCGCGCCGGGCGACGAGCTCTTCGGGGTCGACGATGACGACCCGCCGGAGGCGGACGGTGTCGATCGCCAGGTTGCGGGCGATCGTGAGGAGCCACGAGACCACCGTGCCTCGCCGCGGATCGAAGGCCGCCGGCGCGTTGCCACGCCCGCACGAACGTCTCCTGCGCGACGTCTTCGGCCAGGCGCGGGTCGCTGACGATCCGGATCGCCACGCCGAACACCCGGCGCTCGAATCGCTCGACGAACGCCCGGGCCGCGTCGGGGTCACCGGTTGCCAGACCGTCGAGCAGCGCGTCGTCCGAAACCACCCACACGGGAGGATTACGGCCCGGACGGGGTCGGAGATTGGAACCGGGGCATCACGGGCGACCCGAGTTCACAGCCCGGCTCGCCGGGTCGTCGGTTCAAGTTCTCTTCGCGTTTCCGCCGATACGGGTCATACCGACCGTTGAGGAGGAAGTCCTGCCCACCCCCGCCGCCGACGTTGCGCACCTCCTCCGACGGGCCGGCTTCGGCGGCACGCCGGACCAGATCGCGGCCCTCGCGGCCCTCGACCTGCCGGCGATCGTGGACCAGCTCCTCGACTTCTCCACCAACCCGCTCGACACGCCTCCCGCCAGCCTCGGCGACTCGAACGTCGGCGACTGGCAGCAGGTCGTCGATCTGCAGCAGTGGTGGCTCGATCGCATGGCGACCGTCCCCGCCCCCCTGCAGGAGAAGCTGACGCTCTTCTGGCACGGCCACTTCGCCACCGGCCAGGAGAAGGTCAACAGCGCGGTCGACATGTACGCCCAGAACGCGCTCTTCCGGGCCGAGGGGCTCGGCGGGGTTCGAGAACCTCGTGCAGAAGATGTCGTTGCAGGTGGCGATGTTGATCTACCTCGACAACGACCCGAACGAGAAGGGCTCGCCGAACGAGAACTTCGCCCGCGAGCTCATGGAGCTCTTCACCCTCGGGGTCAACCAGTACACCCAGGACGACGTGGTCGCCGCCGCCCGGGCGTGGACCGGTCACAACGTCGACTACGGCGTGAACCCACGGGTGTACCGCTTCTACCCCGAGCGCCACGACAACGGGTTCAAGGTGTTCCTGGGCGAGAACGCCCGCTGGGACGGGCCCGAGATCATCACCCGCATCCTCACCGTCGACCCGCAGAGGACGATCGCGGCTCGCTTCATCGCCAAGAAGCTCTGGACGTTCTTCGCGTACCCCAACCCGAGCAACGCCGTCCTCGACGCGCTCGTCGCCGAGTTCGTCGGCTCCAACCTCGACGTGCAGACGTTGCTGCGGGCGATCTTCCTCCGGCCCGAGTTCTACTCCGTCACCGCGCGTCAGGGCCTCGTGAAGAGCCCGGTCGAATGGGTCGTCGCGTGCCTGAAGACGGTCGGCATCACCGCGGTGCAGATGAACCCGCAGTGGTGGATGGACGCAGATGGGCCAGCAGCTCTTCTACCCACCGAACGTCGCCGGGTGGAAGAACAACGCGTACTGGGTGAACAGCACCGCACTGTGGGCCCGGGCGGACTTTGCCCGCCAGCTCACGTGGAGAGCCCACGACGACGCCGGCGGATACCTGCACGAGATCGCCGAGCGCGACGTGCACAACGTCCACGTGCTGGACAAGTACGCCGCGATCGACCTCGCCTACGAGCGCTTCGGCCTGAGCATCGCTGACGGCTCCGGCTCGCAGTACGTGCACGACGTGCTCGTGACCTGGCTCGACGCCCAGCGCGTCGCAGAGGGACCGCCGACCTGGGCGTGGCGGCACTACGCGCCGCTGTCGCTCACCACGATGATGATGCTGACCCCCGACTTCCAACTCGCGTGAAGGGCCTGCCATGAACGAGGACGCGTTCGACGACCTGGCGCTGCAGCGGCTCTCCGTGCCCGCGACCGCGCCGGGCGGGATGTCGCGACGCAAGTTCATGCAGCTCGTCGGCGGCGGCGCGGGGCTCGCGGCCGGCGCGGTCGCGCTCGGCCCGACGCTCGATCAGCTGCGCGCGTTCGCGGCCCCGCCCGTCGGCCCGAATGACGGCATCCTGGTCCTGCTGATGCTCGACGGGGGCAACGACGGGCTCAACACCCTCATCCCGTACGGGTCCGGCGAGTACTACGACAAGCGGCCCCACATCAAGATCCCGGCGAACCAGGTCCTCCCGCTCAACAGCCCGTACGGGCTGCATCCGCGCATGACCCGGATGAAGGCGATGTACGACCAGGGCAAGGTCGCGGTGCTGCGCGGCGTCGGGTACAACCCGCCGGACCTCAGCCACTTCACGTCCATGGGCATCTGGATGAACGGCTGGAGTGGCGGGCAGCCAGCCGGGCGGCCCCACCGGGTGGATCGGCCGCTACCTCGACGGCCTGCCGAACGCGGCCAGCGAGTCCCTGCTCGGCGTGGTCGTGGGCAGCTCGGTCCCGCTGCACATGGTCGGCCGCGTCGCCCGGCGCGTCGGGCCTGCCCCGGGACATCGGCGGCGCGTTCGGAATCAACCGCAGCGACCCGAACGAGGCGCGGGTCTTCGACACCGTCTCCGCGTTCGGCAGCGCCCCGACCCAGCTCGGTCAGTGGGGAGATCTCATCGGCAAGACCGAACGCAACACGATGGACCTGGCCCAGCGCATCCAACCTGCGTACGCCGGTGACCTTCCCGGACAGCGACCTCGGTCGCAAGCTCGTCCTCTGCGCGCGACTCATCAACGCCAACCTCGGGGTCCGCGTGCTACTCGACGAACCTGAGCGGCTTCGACACGCACTCGGACCAGCCGACCTGGCACGCCGACCTGATGGGCGACCTCGACGCGTCCGTCGGCATGTTCTTCGACGCCCTGTCCGTCGACGTTCAAGTCCCGGGTGACGCTGCTGACGTTCTCCGAGTTCGGGCGCCGGCCGGAGGACAACGACACGAGCGGGACCGACCACGGGACCGCGGGCGTCCACTTCCTCATCGGCGACCAGGTGAGCGGCGGGATGCACGGCGGCCAGCCGTCGCTGACCGACCTCGACGCGTACGGCAACCTGAAGCCGTCGACCGACTTCCGCAAGGTCTACGCGACCGTGCTCGACCAGTGGCTGAAGGCGGACTCCCGCGAGGTGCTCGGGTACAACTTCGCCAACCTGCCGCTCTTCGCCGCCGGCGGTCCCGGTGGCGGTGGCACCGCCCATCCCCCGCCGACCCGTCCGGTCCGGCGCCTCCGGAAGCGCCTCACCGCCGCCTGACCCACCCCGATCCCGCTTTGGCGTCAGCAGGGACCCGTGGAGGTGCCGTGCTGACGCCAAAACCGGCTGGTCAGGGGGTGGTGCGCTTGCAGGCCGTGACCGAAGAAGCCGCCCTTGGGTCGGGCGTGCGCGTGGTAGTGGTCCGGGATGTTCCGCATGTTGTCGTCGACGTAGTGCTCGAACTCGAAGTGCGTCTCCACGACCGTGGCGAGCTGGGTGTGCATGTGCTCGAGGTGCTCTGCGGGCGGCTCGATCCCGTGGTGACGCCACACGACCATCGGTACCGCGCAGATCTCACATTCGGCGATCCAGCAGACGTCGTCTTCGTGGAACCACGGCGTGATGCGTGCGGCCTCGCACAGGTCGCAGTCGTCGGAGTGCTCGAACTCGGTCATGCGAGGTGCTCGTCGAACCACGCCAACGTGCGGGGCCAGGCGTCGGCCGACGCGGCCGCGTTGTACGCCGGGCGCTCGTCGCAGAAGAAGCCGTGCTCGGCCCCGGGGTACCGCACGATCTCCGTCGGGACCGGTGCGGCCTCCAGGGCGACGCGCAAAGCCTCGACGTCCTCGATCGGGATCCCGCCGTCCTCGTCACCGAACAGCCCGAGCCACGGCGTCTGCAACGTCGGGGACTCGCCGACCAGCGGCGGGAACTGCGGGAACCGGGCGGTGACGATTCCCCCGCCGTAGAAGCCGACCGACGCGCCGAACGCACGCCGAGCCGCGGCGAGAAACGCGACCCGGCCGCCGAAGCAGAACCCGACGAGACCGATGGCGGGGAGCTCGTGGCCCAAGCGTCTCCAGGTGGGCGATGGCGGCGTCGAGATCCATGAGGATCCCGTCGTCGGTCAGGTGCTCGTAGAGCGGCAGGACCTGGGCGAAGTCGTCGTAGGGCGCGGTGCCGCCGCCGGCCCGGTGGAAGAGGTGCGGCGCGACGGCGTCGAAGCCCGCATCGGCGAACCGTTGCGTGACGCCCTGGATGTAGTGGTTGACCCCGAACGCCTCCTGCACGACGACGATCGCCCGGGTCGCGGGCTCGGTCGCCCGAGCCTCGAAGATGTCCATCGGCCCGTCCGCCGTCGGGACCTCGACGGTCCGGCGTCATGACGCGTCGAGCCCCGCTCGCAGCGACGCGACGAACGCACCGGCTTCCTCCGGTCCGCCACCCTCGAGCAGCCGCCGCACGAGCGCGCTGCCGACGATCACGCCGTCCGCAGCCGCCGCGGCCTCCGCGGCCTGGCCCGGGTTGGAGATTCCGAGCCCGAGCAACACCGGCTTGTCCGTCACCGCCTTGCACCGGGCACCCATCACCTTGGCCTGGTCCTCCAGATGCTCACGTTCCCCCGTCACGCCCATCAGCGCGACGCCGTACACGAACCCGCGGGTCCGCTCGCAGATTGCGACCAGCCGCTCGTCGACGGTCGTGGGCCCGGCGAGCAGCACGGTCTCGATGCCGGCCGCATCTGCGGCGTCGCCCCAACCGTCGAGCTCGTCGAGCGGCAGGTCGGGCACGATCGCGGCGTCGACGCCACCGGCGACGAGCGCGGCCGCGAACCGTTCGTGGCCCATGTGCTGGACCGGGTTGTAGTACGTCATGACGACGAGCGGAACGTCGACGTCGAGCTTGGCCAGGTCGGACGCGATGCCCGCCGGCGTCGCACCGATGTCCAACGCCCGCTGCGACGCTTCCTGGATCGTGCGCCCGTCCATGACGGGGTCGGAGAACGGGATGCCGATCTCGATCGCGTCAGCGCCGGCGTGCGCGACCGCGCGCACCACGTCGAGCCAGGCCGCGCCGAGTCCGCCGGTCACGTAGGGCACGAGCAGCTTGCTGCCCCGCGTCGCGCTTCGCCCGCAGCTCGGCCTCGAGCTTCATTCGATGGGCTCCCCGGTCAGGCGCTCGGCGACCTGCATCGCATCCTTGTCGCCCCGCCCGGACAGCGTCACGAGCACCGTCGAGCCCTTCGGAATGGTCACGCCGACCTCGTGGGCCAGCCAGCCGAGCGCGTGGGCCGGTTCGAGAGCCGGGACGATGCCCTCGGTCCGGCTCAGCTGCTGGAAGCCCAGCCAGCGCGTCCTCGTCGGTGGCCGAGCTGTACGTGGCCCGGCCGGACGCGGCGAGCGCGGCGTGCTCGGGCCCCACACCGGGGTAGTCGAGCCCGGCGCTGATCGAGTGGGCCTCGAGGATCTGCCCGTCCTCGTCCTGGAGGAACAGCGAGCGCGCCCCGTGCAACACCCCCGGGACGCCACGGCTCATCGACGCGCCGTGCTTCCCCGATTCGAGGCCGAGCCCGGCGGCCTCGACGCCGATGAGCTCGGCCTTCGTGTCGAGGAACCCGGCGAACGTACCGATCGCGTTCGAGCCGCCGCCGACGCACGCGACCACGTAGTCGGGGTCGTCGCCCCCGAGGATCGCCCGGCACTGCTCGCGCGCTTCGTCGCCGACGACGCGCTGGAACTCACGCACGATCCACGGGTACGGATGCGGACCGACGACCGAACCGATGCAGTAGTGCGTCGACTCGACGGACGCGACCCAGTCGCGCAACGCGTCGTTGATCGCGTCCTTCAGCGTCGCGCTGCCGGACGTGACCGGGATGACCTCGGCGCCGAGCAGCTCCATGCGGAACACGTTGAGCGCCTGGCGGTCGACGTCCACCGCGCCCATGAAGACGATGCAGTCGAGCCCGAACAGCGCGGCCGCGGTCGCGGTCGCGACTCCGTGCTGGCCGGCGCCGGTCTCGGCGATCACCCGCTGCTTCCCCATGCGGCGGGTGAGCAGCGCCTGGCCGAGCACGTTGTTGATCTTGTGCGAGCCGGTGTGGGTCAGGTCCTCCCGCTTGAGCATGACCCGCACGCCCAGCTGCTCCGAGAGGCGCCGGCACTCGGTCACCGGCGTCGGCCGCCCGGCGTAGCTCCCGAGCAGCTCGGCGAACTCCCGCCGGAAGTCGTCGTCGAACCACGCGGTGCGGAACTCGGCCTCGAGCTCCTGCAGCGCCGGGATGAGCGTCTCGGGCACGAACCGGCCGCCGAACTCGCCGAAGCGGCCCCGATCGGTGGGCGGTGGACCGGGGGGATCGAGACGGACCTCGTCGCCGCGAACGGGCGCGGTCATTGGGGCTCCTCGACGCGGACGGGCGGGGCTCGTCATGATACGAGAGCCGGCGGCACGACGCTTCCGGAGATCAGCGTCGCGTCAGTGCTCGGTGAGCTCGTCGACCTGCCAGTCGAACGGTCCGTCGGCGGACGCAGGCGCCGGCCGCTCGTCCTCGGCCAGCGATTCGCCCGCCTCATGGGCGATCTGCACGAAGCGCCGGAGCTTGCGGGCGTCCTTGTTGCCGGGCGACACCTCGACCCCACTCGACACGTCCACGCCCCACGGGCGGACCCGCTGAATCGCCTCGGCCACGTTGTCGGGCGTGAGCCCACCGGCGAGCATCAGCCGGACCCCACCCGGTGCGCCCTCGGCGAGCTTCCAGTCGAACAGCCGGCCCGAGCCGGGGTCGGGCGAGTCGATGAGGATCACGTCGGCGGGTCCGTTCGCGGCGGCGCCCAACGCGGGATCCCCGGCCGCGAACGCCTGGATCACGAACTTCACCCGCTGGCGGATCCACCGGACCTCCGAGAGCGGTTCCCGGCCGTGCAGCTGCGCACCGCTCAGCCCGGCGTGGTGGACGATCTCGACGAGGCGCTCCGGGCGCTCGTCCCGGAAGACCCCGACGGTCACCGTCTCGGGCGGCAGACGCTTGATGATGTCGCGCACCGCGTCGGGCCGGATGAGCCGGCGGCTGCCGGGCGCAAGCACGAAGCCGAGCGCGTCGGCACCCATCGCCACCGCGAGGAGCGCATCCTCCTCGCTCGTGATGCCACAGATCTTCACGAACACCAGAGCTTGACGGTACCGGACGCCGCGGCCCGCTTCCGCCATTTCGGGGTGAATTCTCGGCAGCCCGACGCCGGCGACCCGGCTCGCCGCCGGCTAGTAGCGGCCGGGCCAGTGATGGTGGTGCCGGTGGTGGTGATGATCATCGTCGTGACGGGTGCGGATGGTCGTGCGGCCGCGGATGGTGATGCGGGTGGTCGACATCGGCGGCGCCAGGATCCCGAGCGGTCGCAGCACCTTCGCCGCGAGGAACGTCGAGATGTGATCGATCACGTCGGGGCGGTCCGAGAAGAACCACCCGTGCTCGCCGTCGCGACCCAGCACGTACTCGCACGGCACGATCCAGGTGACGCAAGCGTCGGCGGCCGGCGCCGGGCGTTGACCGAGGTACTCGACGAACTCGCACGAGGCGCCGGCGGTCGATGATGCTGCTGCAGCCGCCGATCTGGGCCGCGATCGGCAGGAGGCTGTCGTGGTTGCCGCCCATCATCAGCGACGGCGGGTCACCGGCCTGCGGGACGCCGGTGAGGATCCCGGCGAGCGAGACCGCCGCGGCCGGGATCGAGTCCGGCGGCTCGATCGCCCGTCGCGTCGTGGGCGAGATTCGATCGACGTGATGGCGCCGGCCGACCAACCGGCGGAGCTGATCGCCCGGGCGTCGATCCCGTACTCCGCCGCGTGCTCGTGCAGCCAGACCATCGCGGCGCGCGCGTCGTCGCGCGCATCGGTGATCGCGGGCGCGAGCTGGGTCGGGTCGAGACACACTCCGCCGACCGAAGCGCAGCCGTGCTCGCTCGAGAAGATCTCCGGCCGGGTGCGGTAGTCGATCGACACGGACACGTACCCGCGGCGGGCCATGGCCTGCGCCATCTCCCGCAGCTGGACCCGGTCACCCGAGCCGAAGTACCCACCGAACATCCACATGACCGCGGGTCGCTTCGTGCTCGGTGTCACCGGCGGGCCGGTACACGTCGAGCTTCAGGTCGACGGCTTCGCCGTGCGAGTTCGTGGTGCTGCGGTAGACGACGCCCTCGGTCAGATCCACATCGTCGAAGACCGGGCGCGAGGTAGCGCCCCGGAGGCCGGACCGGTTGACCGAAGTCGAGCAGTCCCACGCCCGGGTAGCCGTCGAACGTGTCGGCCACGATCCCGCAGGTCACCTGCTCGGCAGTCGATCTCCGTCCCGTCGGGACCGGCGATGACCGCGGTGACCACGGTCCCGGCGAGGAACGCGCCGTTCGCGTCCGTCTGGACGTAGTCGGATCCCGCGCTCGAGCACTCCTGCGGCAGCCCGTTCTCGATCCGGCACACCTCGAGGTTGATGCTCGCGTTCGGCGTGGAGGCCGCTCCCCCGCACGATCGCTCCGCTGCGCGGCGCGAGCGGCCCGTCGGGCGCGACGGTCAGCGTCGGGAACGTCGGTGCCGGGCCGTCCGGGTCGAAGGTGATCGGCACCTCGACGAGCGCGGCGACGTCGCTGAAGTCCAGGGCCGCGATCGTGCAGCCCGGGCGCCATCCGGCAGTCCACGAAGCCGCCGGACAGCCGGGCCAGGACCGTCGACCGAGAACGTCTGCGAGAACGTCCCGCTCGCGTCCGCCGACGACGCCGTCGCCGATTCGTGCTGCACCGCTCGTAGACTCGAACCCGTGCCGCCGCATTCGCCGAGCTGGACGAACCCGGGCCGGAACCCGCTCCCGGAGATCTGCACCTGCTGCCCGTCGACCAGCCCGTCCTTCGGCTCGACGGTGAGCGTCGGTGGCGGGAGCAACGGTCCGTTCGGATCGAACGCCAGGGCGCGCGCGCGCCGTGTGCCGCGCTTCGAACTGGTAGAGGTCCCGCGTGGCCACGAGCTCGCACGCGGTGACGCGGCAGTCGACCTGCTCCGTGGACGTGTTGATCTTCGCCGGGACGTAGACGTCCGTACTGAGCGTGCCGTCCGCCGCGGCCTCCGCGTACAGGTCGCGGCGGCTCGCAGTCGTCGTACTGGGTGAACGGTGACCTGCAGGTCGTCAGCTGGACCCCGTCGCCGGGCGCGAAGCCCTGGCCCGCTGACGTGCACCGTGCTGCCGTCGACGCAGATCGGTCGACGGGCGTCGACGGTGATCGTCGGCGGCGGCAGCGAGCGGCCCGTCCGGTCGGAAGGTCACGGGGGTCTGCACCGCTTGCGCGGTGTTGCCCGTCCGGGCTCGAGAGCACCGTAACGAGGATGCACCCGGCGCCACCCGGCAGTCCACGGTGGCTCCCGTCGAAGAGCGCGAACTCCGCGTCGAGCGCGAGATCGGTGGCCATCGAGCCCTGATCGTCCACGATGCCCGAGCCGCCGGCCGCCGCCGTAGTCAGCACCGCGACTGGTCCGCCGGCCGCGCACAGCCGGGTGTAGCCGTAGGACCCGGGACCACGCCCCGCTCACCGCGACGTGGACGACCTGGCCGTCGACCAGATCAGTCGGTCGGGGTCACCGTGACGCGCGAGATCCGCCGCGCCGAGCGGGGTCACCACCAGCGTCGCCGCGAGCAGCGCCAGCACCGCGACTGCCGCGATCGACCGGAGTCCTCGCACCGTCGCCCTCCCCCCGACCCGGACCAAACCGGGCAACTCGGCGGGAGCCTAGGCCGCGTGTCCTCAGCCGTCGATGAGGCGGTCGTTCAGGAAGTCGTCGTACGCGGAGAGGTCGAGGAGGCCGTGGCCGGAGTAGTTGAAGAGGATCACCCGCTCTTCACCGGTCTCCTTGCACGCCAGCGCCTCGTCGATCGCGGCCCGGATCGCGTGGCCGGTCTCCGGCGCCGGGATCTTCCCCTCGGTGTTGGCGAACGTGACCGCGGCCTCGAACGTCTTGCCCTGCGGATAGGCGATCGCTTCCATGCGGCCGGCCTTCACGAGGTTCGAGATGATCGGCGCGTCGCCGTGGTAGCGCAGACCGCCGGCGTGGATCGTCGGCGGCATGAACTCGTGACCGAGCGAGTACATCGGCAGCAGCGGGGTCATGCCGACGGTGTCACCGAAGTCGTACTCGAACGTGCCCTCCGTGAGCGTCGGGCACGACGACGGCTCGACCGCCACGAGCCGCACCGTCGGCGTCGGTGATGAACGGGAGCGCGATGCCGCCGAGGTTCGACCCGCCGCCACACGACGCGATGACGACATCGGGTCGCGCCTCGCCGGCCAGCGCGAGCTGCTCCTTCGCCTCCAAGCCGATCACGGTCTGGTGCAGGAGCACGTGGTTCAGCACCGAGCCGAGCGAGTAGTGGGTGTCGTCGCGGCCGACCGCGTCGCGCACGGCATCCGAGATCGCGAGCCCGAGTGAGCCGGGGCTCGACGGATCGTCGACCGGCGACGGGACGACGCTGCTCCCCCACGTCTCCATGACGATCCGGCGGTACGGCTTCTGCTCGTAGCTCGACCGCACCATGTAGACCTTGCACTCGAGGTCGAACTGGCGGCACGCGAACGACAGCGCGGTCCCCCATTGGCCCGCGCCCGTCTCGGTGGTGAGCCGGGTCATGCCTTCGGCCTTGTTGTAGAACGCCTGCGGCACCGCGGTGTTCGGCTTGTGCGAACCGGCGGGCGAGACGGACTCGTCCTTGAAGTAGATGCGCGCCGGCGTGCCGAGGTACTGCTCGAGGCGCGTCGCGCGCACGAGCGGGGTCGGCCGCCACAGGCGGAGGATGTCGAGCACCTCGCCCGGGATGTCGATCCAACCGTCGGTCGAGACCTCCTGCGCGATGAGCCCCATCGGGAAGAGCGGCGCGAGATCGTCCGGGCCGATCGGCTCCTTCGTGCCCGGGTGCAACGGCGGCTGCATCGGTTCGGGGCAGATCCGGCAGCGCGTTGTACCAAGCCGTCGGGATCTGGTCGGTCGACAGGTCGAATCGGGTCACTGCTCTCCCCCTCGCTGGTTGCACGGTCGGTGCGCGCATCTCCGCCGCGAGCGCCGCCGGGTCCGTCGGCACGGACCAACGCCTCGCCCACGAGCACCGCGTCGAAGCCGGCCGCGGCCATCCGGGCCGCGTCCGCCGGGCTGCGGATCGCGCTCTCGGCCACTGCGATCACGTCGGGCGGGATGCGCGACGCGACGCCGGCGACGGTGTCGAGATGCTCGTCGAACGTCGACAGGTTCGCGGGCGTTCACCCCGACGATCCGGGCCCCGAGCGCCAGGCCCGATCGAGCTCCGACTTCGGAATGCGCCTCGACCAGCACCGCCAGCCCCAACGTCCACGCCAGCTCCTGGAGGTCCCGCACGACGTGGTCGTCCGGCAGCGCGGCGAGGATCAGGAGAATCGCGTCGGCTCCGATGGCCCGGGTCTCGTAGACCTGCACCGCGTCGATCGTGAAGTCCTTGCGCAGGATCGGCAGCTCGACGGCGGTGTGCGCGGCCTGCAGATCCTCGACGGTCCCGCCGAAGTACGGCCGGTCGGTGAGGACGCTCAACGCCGACGCGCCACCGCGCTCGTAGTCCTTCGCGGTGATCGCCGCGTCGAGGTCCGGCGCCAGGTCGCCTTTGGACGGTGAGCGCCGCTTGATCTCGGCGATCACCGCCAGCGTGCCGTCCTCGCGCCGGAGCGCGCCGGCGAAGTCCCGGGTCGGCGGCGCGTCCAGCGCGGTGCGGCGCAAGAGGGCCGGCCGTCTCCGGCCGGTGCAGCACGGTGACCTCGTCCAGCTTCGTGGCGAGGATCTCGTCGAGGACGCCCATCGGGGCTGAGTCTAGGGTCCGCCAGTGGCCACACTCTGAGACGTTCCGCTGGCATGCACTGCTCGTCACGCGCCTGCCGCGCGCGTCCTAACCTCCCGCCATGATCTCATTCCCGAACGGATTCCTCTGGGGCACCGCGACGGCCGCGCATCAGGTCGAGGGCGGCAACTGGAACAACGACTGGTGGCAGTTCGAGCACACCGCCGGCTCGGCGACGACGCGAGCCTTCCGGGCGACGCGTGTGATCACTTCTACCGCTACCCGGACGACATCGCGCTGCTCGCCGGCCTCGGCTTCGGCGCGTACCGCTTCTCGCTCGAATGGTCACGCATCGAGCCGGAGGAAGGTGAGTGGTCGAGCAACGCGCTCGACCACTACCGGCGCATGATCGCGGCGTGCCGGGACAACGGGATCCTGCCCGTCGTCACGTTCCACCACTTCACCACTCCGCGGTGGGCCGCGGCCGACGGCGGCTGGGACAACCCCGCGATCGTCGACCGGTTCGCCGCGCTTCTGCGAGCGCGCGGCCGCGCCACCTCGGCGACGAGATCGGAATGGGTTGCACGATCAACGAGCCGAACGTCGTGTCGCTCATCGGCTACCGCCTCAGCGCGTTCCCGCCCGGCGTCAACGACCGCGCCGCGTACGACCGGGTCAACGAGAACCTCAAGGCCGCGCACCGCGCCGGCGTACGACGCGATCAAGTCCGGGCCCGGCGACTTCCCGCTGGGCTCCTGCGTCGCGATGGGCGACTGGTGGTCCCCGGAGGGCTCCGAGAAGATGCTCGCCGACTTCCGCCACATGCACGAGGGCCAGCACCTCGAGGCGGCGCGCGGTGATGACTTCATCGGCGTCCAGGCCTACTCCCGCACCCGCCTCACCGAGCACGGCAAGCCCCTCGGCGCCGAGGAGGGTGTCGAGACCCTGGACATGGGCTACGAGTACTGGCCCCAGGCGCTCGAAGCGGCGATCCGCTACGCGGCCGACGTCACGGGCAACCCGATCTACGTGACCGAGAACGGCATCGGCACGACCGACGACACCCAGCGCATCCGCTACGTCACCGACGCGCTGGCGGGTGTGGGGCGCTGCCTCGACGACGGCATCGACGTCCGCGGCTACTTCTACTGGTCGCTGCTCGACAACTTCGAGTGGGCCTTCGGCTACCGGCCCCGCTTCGGCCTCGTCGGCGTCGACCGCGAGACCCAGGTCCGCGACGGTGAAGCCCAGCGCCACGTGGCTCGGCGAGATCGCCCGCAACAACCGAGCTCCGATCCCGTAGCCGCTCGGCTCCGCATCACCGTTCCCTCACACGGGCATCATTGGTGCCTGCGAATGTGATGGAACGGTGAGCGCATGGAGAAGGGGACGATCCTCGTCGTCGAGGACGAGGCCAACATCGCCGACCTCGTCGCGCTCTACCTCGTCCGGGAGGGCTTCCGGGTGCTGCAGCAGAGCACCGGGATCGGCGCGCTCGACGCGGTACGGGACCACCGGCCCCGCCTCGTCATCCTCGACATCGGCCTGCCCGGACATCGACGGGCTCGAGGTCTGCCGCCGGATCCGCGCCAGCGGCAACCTCCCGGTCATCTTCCTGACCGCCCGCGGCGACGAGGTCGACCGGGTGCTCGGGCTCGAGCTCGGGGCCGACGACTACCTCACGAAGCCCTTCTCCCCCGCGGAGCTCGTCGCCCGGGTGAAGGCGGTGCTGCGCCGGGTCGACGGTGGCCCGCCGGCGGAGATCGTCCAAGCCGGTCGCGTCGTGATCGACGTCGGCCGGCGCGAGATCCGCATCGACGAGGCGCCGGCCGAGTTCACGACCAAGGAGTTCGACCTGCTGCGCTTCCTCGCCGAGCGTCCCGGCCTGGCCCAGAGCCGCCAGCAGATCCTCGACGGCGTGTGGGGCTTCGACTGGTACGGCGACGTCCGCACCGTCGACGTCCACATCGCGCAGGTGCGCAAGAAGCTCGGTGACGCGTGCACGATCACCACGGTGCGCGGCGTCGGATACCGGATGGAGTCCGCGGCACCGGCCGGCTCCACGTGACGCGACACCGGCGCAAGCTGCGCACGCGGCTCGTCATCGCGATGTCCGGCATCGCGATCGGAGTGCTGGTCATCACTGCGGTTGCGACGATCGGACTCGCCCGGCGGAGCGCGGCGACGACCGCCCAGCAACAGCTCGAGACGAAGGCCCCACGCGTGGCCCGCCAGCTCGAGGACGCTCGCCCGGCGGCTTGCGCCTTCGTCAGGCGCAAGGGGAACGACGGCCGCGCCATCTAGCCGCTTCGTCGCGTCGACCCTCCGGATCTCGAACGGCGGGATCGTGACCGTCACGCCGAACGGCGATGTGACCGGAGGGCTGGTCGGGCTCAGCGACGACGTGTTCACCAAGCCCCGCAACGCGCCGCTGCTCGACGTGCCCGCGGGCATCGAGGTCAGCGACCTGGATACCGCCGCGCTGCTCGCCGACCAGGTGCAGTCCGGCCGGCGGGACGGCATCGTGTTCGTCGCCTATCCCCTGGCGTCGCGGACCCGCGGCACCCCGGTCCTCCTGCTCACCGAGGCCTTCGAGAACGACCCCACCAGCCAGGCCCGCGGCTTCTTCATCCTCGCGGCGGTCGTCTCGGTCGGACTGGCGATCATCGTCGCGGTCTACGTGGCCCGCCGGCTGACCAAGCCGTTGGCGGCCATGGGCGACACCGCCCGATCGGTCGCGGCCGGCGATCTTGCCGCCCGCGTCGACCTCGACGGGTCAGCCGGACGACGAGCTGGCCGACCTCGCCCGCACGCTCAACGCCATGGCCGCGCAGCTCGAGCACGCGCGCGGCATGGAGCGCGCGTTCATCTTGAGCGTCTCGCACGACCTTCGCACGCCGCTCACCTCCATCCGGGGCTACGCGGAGGCGATGACCGATGGTGCGATCAGCACCGATGCCGAGCAGGCGCGAGCGGTGCACGTGATCGAGAGTGAGGCCCGCCGGCTCGAACGGCTCGTCGCCGACCTCCTCGATCTCGCCCGGCTCGACGCGCGGCAGTTCTCGCTGTCGCCGCGCCCGATCGACGCGGCCGAGACCGTGCGCACCACGGTCGACGCGTTCGGCCCGGCCGCGACCGAGCTCGGGATCACGACTCGGGTCGACGGCCCCGCCACGCTGCCCGCTGACGCCGACCCGGACCGCCTGGCGCAGATCGTCGCCAACCTCATCGAGAACGCGTTGAAGTACGCGACCGACGAGCATCGTGGTCGAGCTCGAGCCGTACGGCACCGGTGACCTCGACCTGCGGGTCCGCGACGACGGCCCCGGCATCGCGCCGGCGGACCTCCCCCAGGTGTTCGAGCGGCTCTACGTGTCGCGCACGTCGCCCGGCCGCAGCGTCGGGACGGGCATCGGCCTGGCGATCGTGCACGAGCTCGCCGCCGCCATGGGCGGACAGGCGTGGGTCGATGCCCGCGGACGGCGCTCGGGACCACGTTCGTGGTGCGGCTCCCGGTGCTCAGGGTTCGATGACGGCTGGAGGCGCCGTCCACGGTCGCGCCCGCCGGGGGCGTGATCTCGTGGCGGATGTAGCCGAGCGCGAGGCCCGGGCACGGAGCTCGTGATCGTGCCGACGACCTTGCCGTCCACCTCGACCTGCGCGTCGCGCGCGAGCACGAGCTCGCCGTCGCGCGGGCGGATGCGACGGAGCTGCCGGTTCACGTGCCCGCGCGAGTCGATGCGGGCGACCAGCTCCTGACCGAGGAAGCAACCCTTGGTGAACGACACGGAGTCGCGGTCGAGCCACGGCCTCTTGCGGAATCGTGCTCTCGTCCAGATCCACGCCCCAGCCGTGGGACACCGGCCTCGACCCGAGCCCGCTCGTAGGCGTCGGCGTCGAGCCCCGAGGCGGCGAGCGGATCCCAGATCCGCACGGGGGCCGATGACGTCGACGCCGGCGCCACTCGACCAGTCTGACCGGGAGCACCCGGCACGTCGGCGGCGCAGCGACCGTCTCGCCACCGCGCACGGCCACCATTCCCCAGGGCTCGGTCGGCTCGGTCATCTCGACCTTCACGCGCAGCTTGAACCGCTCGAGCGACGCGTGCAGTGCCGCCCCGAAGCCGGCTTCGCAGTCGAGCCACGCATCGTCGCCGACGCGGACGAGCCGGAACCACGAGTCGACCTTCCCCTTCGGCGTGAGCAGGAGTGACGGCACGACTGCGCCGTCCTCCAAGCCTTCGACGTCCTGGCTCACGAGGCTCTGCAAGAACGAGAAGGTGTCCGGACCCGAGACGACGACCACGTCGCGATCGAGGATGCTCATGCTTTGGGCTCCAGCGCGGCGAGCTTGCGGGATGCGGCCGCTGCCGTGAGCAACGCCTTGGCCTTGTTCCGGCATTCCAGGTCTTCGGATGCGGGATCGGAGTCGGCGACGATCCCGGCGCCCGCCTGCACGCTGGCCTGGTCGGCCCGCCAGAGCATCGTGCGAATGGTGATCGCCGTATCGAGGTTGCCCGAGAAGTCCAGGTACCCGACCACGCCCGCGTAGGGACCGCGCTTCACCGGTTCGAGCGCGTCGATGATCTCCATCGCCCGCACCTTCGGAGCCCCGCTGACCGTGCCGGCGGGGAACGTCGCCCGCAGGACGTCGACCGCGGTCTGCCCGGTGGCCAGCTCGCCGGACACCTGGCTGGTGAGGTGCATGACGTGCGAGTACCGCTCGAGCGTCATCAATTCGTCCACCTGCTCGGTGCCGAAGCCGGACGACGCGGCCGACGTCGTTGCGCGCGAGGTCGACCAGCATGACGTGCTCGGCGCGTTCCTTCGGGTCCTCGCTCAGCTCTGCCGCCATCAGGCGATCGTGCTCCTCGGTCCGGCCGCGGAACCGGGTGCCGGCGATCGGGCGGCTGATCACGCGACCGCCGAGCACTTGCACCATCGGCTCGGGCGACGAGCCGACGAGCGTGGCCTCCTCGTGGCGCAGGAAGTACATGTACGGCGACGGGTTCACCTGGCGCAGCACGCGGTACACGTCGAACGGCTCGTAGTGACCTTCGAGATCGAAGCGCTGCGCGAGCACCACCTGGAAGATGTCGCCGGCGAGGATGTGCTCGCGCGCCACCTCGACGGCCCGCTGGTAGCCCGCGGATCCGAACGCGGTCGTGAACGGTGGCAGCTCGGTGAGCTCGTCGTCCGGCGGCGGCGACGGCACGTACGGCAGCGGTCGGGCGAGCTCGTCCACCAGGTCGTCGAGCCGCCCCACCGCTCGGGCGTACGCCGCGTCGACCGCGTCCGCGCCGGCATCGGGCGCGAAGAAGACGTTCTCGATGAGGTAGAGACGTTGGCGGTAGTGGTCGAACGCGGTGACGTGCCCGGTGAGCGCCAACACCGCATCGGGCCAGCCGACCGGATCGGCGGGCCCGTCCGGAAGGTGCTCGACCTCGCGCACCACGTCGTAGCCGAGGTAGCCGACGACTCCCCCGTGAAACGGCGGTAGCTCCGCGAGGCGCGGGGCGCGGTACAGGGCGAGCAGTGCCTCCACCGCGGCGAGCGCACCGCGGTCCAATGGCACGCCGGCGGGAACGTCGCCGACCGCTTCGACGTCGTTGCCGCGCACGATCAGTGTCAACGCGGGATCCCGGCCGATGAACGAGAAGCGGCCCCAGTGCTCGCCGTGCTCGACCGACTCCAGCAGGAAGCCTTCGCCGTCGCCGACCAGCTTCAGGAACGCGGAGACCGGCGTCTCGAGATCCGCCAGGATCTCGCGCCATACGGGGACCACCGTGTGCTCCGCCGCGAGCGCGCGGAACTCGTCGAGCGACGGCTTGACCGTGGCGTCGCTCACACGGCGCCGGGCTCGGCGTCGCTGCCGAACGCCCGGAAGAAGCAGCTCCGCTCCCCGGTGTGGCAGGCCCCCCGGCCGGTCTGCTCCACGACGAAGAGCAGGACGTCCATGTCGCAGTCGTAGTACGCGCTCCGCAGGTACTGGCGGTCGCCGGAGGTCTCGCCCTTGCACCAGAACTCCTGGCGGCTCCGGCTCCAGAACCAGGTGCGGCCGGTCTCGAATGTCCGGCGCAGCGCCGCTTCGTTCAGCCAGGCGAACATCAGGACCTGGCCGGTGGACTCTTCCTGCACGATGGCCGGGACCAGCCCGTCCTGGTCGAAGGCCACAGCATGGATCTCTGCCTCGGTCACCGGGATCGGAACGGCGACCGGCGTACCGGGAGCGTCCGCGGGGTCGAGGAGGACGGCGTCGAGGTGGGTGCAGTCGGCATGGTCGCAGCAGCGTACCCGCCGTGCTGCGCCGTCTTCGGGCCGTTTCCGCCGCCGCGGAGAGGCGCGATGGCAGACTCCCCGGATGTCCCCGCCGACCGCACCGCCGCGTCGCGCCCGCCCGCCCCACCGAGCTCACCGCGCACGGTGACACCCGCATCGATCCCTGGTTCTGGCTTCGCGACCGGGACGACCCCGCCGTCCTCGCCTACCTCGAGGCGGAGAACGACTACACCGCCGCCGCCCTCGCGCACACCGAGGCGCTCCAGCAGGAGCTGTTCGACGAGATCCGCAGCCGGATCCAGGAGACCGACGTGTCCGCGCCCGTCCGGTTCGGACCGTGGGACTACTTCGCCCGCACCGTCGAAGGCAGTCAGTACGCGATCCACGGCCGGCGCCCACCCGGGCGCACCCGACGGCGAGAACGAGACCGTGCTCCTCGACGAGAACGAGCTGGCGGGCGACTCGCCGTACTTCGCGCTCGGCGGGTTCGCGATCACGCCGTCGCACGACCTGCTCGCGTACGCCGTCGACTTCACCGGCGGCGAGCGGTACACGCTGCGCTTCCGCGACCTGCGCACCGGCGAAGGACCTCGCCGACGAGATCGAGGACGTGTACTACGGCTTGGCGTGGGCCGATGACTCGACCATCTTCTACGTGCGCCCCGACGACGCGGTCCGGCCGTATCAGGTGTGGCGCCACCACCTCGGGAGCCGACCCCGCGACCGACGCACTGGTCTTCGAAGAGACCGACGAGCGCTTCTTCCTCACCGTCTCCCGGAGCCGCAGCGGGAAGTACCTGCTGATCACCAGCGACTCCAAGACCACGAGCGAGGTCCACTTCGTCCCCACCGGCGCCCCCGACACTGCGCCGCTCGTCGTCGAGCCCCGCACTGCGGGTCTCGAGTACTCGGTCGAGCACCACGTCGATGCCGAACACGGCGACCGGTTCTTCCTGGTCACGAACGCGGACGACGCCGAGGACTTCAAGGTGATGGTCACCGACGTCGCCACTCCCGGTCGGGCCGACTGGACCGACGTCATCGAGCACCGCGCCGGCGTGCGGATCCACGACGTCGACGCGTTCGCCGATTACCTCGTCGTCTCGGCGCGCGTCGAGGGGCTCGAGCAGCTGCTCGTCCGGAGCCTGCGCGACGCGAGCGACCACGTCATCGCGATGCCCGACCCCGTCTACGCAGTGTGGGCCGGCGAGAACCTGAACTTCGAGACCACGACGCTCCGCTACGGGTACACCTCGCTCGTGATGCCCAGCTCCGCGTTCGACTACGACCTCCGGACCCGCGAGTCCACGCTCGTGAAGCAGACCCCGGTGCTCGGCGGCTACGACCCGGCCGAGTACACCTCCGCACGGCTCTGGGCGACCGCGGCGGACGGCACCCGGGTCCCGATGTCCGTGGTGCACCGCACCGACACTCCCCTCGACGGGACTGCACCCGCGTTGCTGTACGGGTACGGCTCCTACGAGATCCCGATCGACCCGTCCTTCTCCTCCGTGCGGTTGAGCCTGCTCGACCGGGGCTTCGTGTTCGCGATCGCACACATCCGGGGCGGCGGCGAGCTCGGCCGGCGTTGGTACGACGACGGCAAGCTCATGCACAAGCGCAACACGTTCACCGACTTCATCGCCTGCGCCGAGCACCTGGTGGCCTCCGGCTACACGAGTCCCGAACGACTGGGCGCTCGGGGTGGAAGCGCCGGCGGCCTGCTCATGGGTGCGGTCGCCGAGCTGCGCCCTGATCTCTTCCGCGCCGTCGTCGCCGAGGTGCCGTTCGTCGATGTCGTCACGACCATGGCCGACCCGTCGCTCCCGCTGACCGTCACCGAATGGGAAGAGTGGGGCAACCCGATCGACGACCCCGACGCGTACGCGTACATGAAGTCGTATTCCCCGTACGACAACGTGACCGCCAAGGAGTACCCGGCGTTCTTCGTGTCGGCGGGGCTCAACGATCCCCGGGTCGCGTACTGGGAGCCGGCCAAGTGGGTCGCCAAGCTCCGGGCCACGAAGACCGACGATCGGCTGCTCGTGCTGAAGACCGAGATGGGCGCGGGCCATGGCGGCCCGTCCGGCCGCTACGACGCCTGGCGCGACGAGGCACTGGTCCTCGCCTTCCTCCTCGACCAGCTCACCACCACCCTCCGCTAAGCCGCCTTACCCCTCTCCCTGATCCCGACGGCTTTCGAAGGCCCCGCCCGCATCCCCGATGTTGCCGCCTCACCCGAGGCAACTCAGCCGAGTGGCAGGATCGTCGCCAGCTGGCGGGATTGCGCCAGGAGCGTGCCGTCGGGTGACCAGATCTCTCCGTCTTCTTCGAGGAAGCCGTCGGCGGCGATGTTGGTGCGAAACGACGCGAGCACGAACGCGTCGGCCGCCAGCCCCGGGTGTGGGAGTGCGGCCCGGAAGTGGATGGTGAGGTCGACGGTCGGCACCACGACCGGCTCCTGGATCCGGCTGAAGGTCGGCGGGAGCCAGCCGTCCGTGATGGCTGCCGCGAGGAGCGCGTCCACCGGCCGCAGCTCCGGGAGCCGGATCCAGCCGCCGGCGACCGCGAGCGCCCCGGCGGGCATGCCCGGTACCGGCGGGTGACCGATCGCCCAACGGGTGTCGTAGCGCCGCGCGATCGGCGGGGCCTCGCGCGGCGCGGGCATCGCGACGTAGTGCTCCGGCCCCGGCACTTGCGGCATGACGACGTCACAGAAGGCCGGGCCCGGAACGCGGCTTGGAGAACGCGGCGACGGCCAGCGCGACGAGCCGTCCGTCCTGCTCCATCCGGCACGAGCAGGTCGTGAGCGAACGCCCGACCCGTTCCTTCACTGTGTGGAGCTGGACGTCACCCTCGCCCGGCGAGCTCGCATAGTGGACCGTCAGCGAGCGCGGGGACCGTTCCGGGTCGTCGACCGCGTCCGTCAATGCCCGCAGGATGATCGCGGCCAGGTACCCGCCGTTCGGACCGCGCACGACCCACCAGCTGGTGGCCATCGTGGCCGAGTACTGCCCCTCGTCGAGCTTGGTGATCGCGGTCTCGCGATCGAACGTCGTGTCCACCGAGCGGCGAGCCTACCGGTCGTGTCTACGCTGCTCTCTCGATGACTGTCACCCCCGTCGCACTCGAGACCGCAGACCACGTCGAGCTCGAAGCGGAGCTTGCAACTCCAGCCGATGAGCCGTCCACGACCGCCGGGGTGGTCCTCTGCCACCCGCACCCGCTCCATGGCGGCACGATGCGCTCGATCGTCATCTCGGCGCTCTTCGCCGCGCTTCCCGATGCCGGCGTCACCTGCCTGCGCTTCAACTTCCGCGGTGTGGAGGCGAGCGGCGGGATGCACGACGAGGGCGACGGCGAACGGCTCGACGCGGTGGCCGCGATCGACGCGCTCGCCGCCCGCATCCCGTCCGAGGTACCGCTCGTGCTCGCAGGTTGGTCATTCGGGGCGGACGTGGCGCTCTCCGTCCAACATCCCCGCGTCGCAGCCTGGCTCGCGATTGCCGGCCCGCTGCGTTACACCCGGGATCTCGACGGACTGGCGCGCGACTCCCGGCCGAAGCTCCTGGCCCTCGCCCAGCACGACGAGATCCGCGCCCCGGCCGACGTCCAAGCCGCAGTCGCCGGCTGGGTGAACACGACCGTCGAGATCGTTCCCGGCGCGTCGCACTTCTTCATCGGCGCCACGGACAAGCTGGTGGTGCTGGCGCGCGACTTCGTCTGTCGCGTCGCAGTCGGATCCGGTGGTTAGTGCCCGTCAGGCGGAGGCGATTGCTGCGGCGAAGCCGTGGCGCTCCAAGAACGCACTCCGCTTCGCCACGACCGACTTCCAGGATTCCAGGTCGGTCTCGTAGTGGGCCCGATCGCCCTCCTCGACCGCATGCTCGAGCTCGTCGAACGCGGCGTCCTCCGCATCGAGCAGTTCGCGGTAACGCCGCAGAAATCCGTCGTCGACTACTTCATTCATGCCCAACGCAACCCCCAGGGGTTCGGGGCACCCCACCGGAGTGCCGGTCTCGTTGCTCGACCGTACCCGACAGATCGACCCCTCGCTACGGCGTGAGTGCAGCCAGACCGTCAGCAACGGTGAACCGTTGCTCGTAGAGCGCGCGTCCCGCAATCGCCCCGCTCAGGCGCCGGCCCGCGACCTCGAGTCGGTCCAGCGCCCGCAGATCGTCGAGCGTTCCGACCCCGCCACTGGCGACGAGCGGAAGATCAACCGCCGCCAACACCGACGCGAGCTGGGCCAGATCCGGACCCTCGAGCGTTCCGTCGCGGCCGATCTCCGTGACGATCAGCGCCGCGACGCCGGATGCCGCGAATCGGAGGGCCAGATCGAGCAGATCAGCGCCTCCGCCCTCCACCCAGCCCCGCACTGCGACCTCGGTACCTCTCGCGTCCAACCCGACTGCGACGTGACCGGGATGTCGGCCGGCCAGCTCGTCCACCAGCTCCGGGCGCTCGACCGCGGCCGTGCCGATCACCACTCGCTCCGCTCCGGCATCGAGCAGCGTTCGCGCCGCGTCGGCGTTGCGCACGCCCCCACCCACCTGCAGCCGGCACGACACGGCTTCGGCGACTGCCGCGATCACCGAGAGGTTCGCCGGTTCACCCGTGCGAGCGGCATCGAGATCGACTATGTGGATCCAGCGGGCGCCGTCAGCCTCGAACCGACGCGCGACCGCGACGGGATCTGCGTCGTAGACGGTCTCGGCTGCGAAATCGCCTCGCAAGAGGCGAACCGCGTTCCCGTCCCGCAGGTCGATGGCCGGGAAGAGGTCTACAGCGCGCCCTTGGTCGAGGGGAGCTCGGCGCTCTCGATCCGCACCGCGTCGCGCAGGCAGCGCGCCACTCCCTTGAAGGACGCCTCGATCACGTGATGCCCGTTCTTCCCGGACAGCGACCGGATGTGCAGCGTGATACCGGCCGCGAACGCGAAGCCGCGCCAGAACTCCTCGGCCAGCTGCGGATCGAACGTGCCGATCCACTCCACGACCGGGTCCACCTCGTAGACGACGAACGGTCGACCGGAGAGGTCCACCGCGACCTGTACGAGCGCCTCGTCGAGCGGGAAGAGACCGGACGCGAACCGGCGCACGCCCAGCTTGTCGCCCGAGCGCGCGCTTGAGTGACGTCCCGACCACGATGCCGACGTCCTCCACCGTGTGGTGCAGATCCACCTCGAGGTCCCCGGTAGCCGCGACGTCGAGGTCGAAGCCACCGTGCTTGCCCAGCTGCTCGAGCATGTGGTCGAAGAACGGGATGCCGGTGGACGCAGACGCTTCCCCGGTCCCGTCGATCACCAGATCGACCTCGACGTCGGTCTCCTTGGTGACGCGGTGCTCGTGATCGTGGCGGGCGGTCGTCATGAGGGCCCATCGTCGCGCACGATGTCCGCCAGCGCCGACAGGAAGGCGCGGTTCTCCTCCGCCGTGCCGATCGTGACCCGCAGGCAGTCTTCGACGCCGGGCCAGCTCGAGAAGTCCCGGACGAGGATCCCGCGCTCGACCAGGCTCTGCCAGACGCGGTGCGCGGGATCCACCGCGGCATCGCCCGCTCCCGGACTCACGCGGAACAGCAGGAAGTTCGAACCGGAGTCGAACACCGTGATGCGGTCGATCTCGCGGAGCGCCGCGAGGACACGCTCACGCTCCTCGACGAGGAACGCGACGCGCGCGTGCATCTCCTGCTGGAACTGCAACGCGGTGGTTCCGGCGAGCTGCGTGTCGACCGCGAGGTGGTACGGCAGCACCACCTTCTCGAGGTCGGCGACGACCCACGGCGCCGTCGACGCAGAAGCCGAGGCGCAGCGCCGCGAGCGACCACACCTTCGAGTAGGTGCGCACGACGACGAGCGGGCGTTCGTCGTCGACCAGGTCCAGGGCCGAGAAGCGGGCGAACTCGCCGTACGCCTCGTCGACGACCACGATGCCCGGCGCCGCGTCGACGATCGCCTGCACGGTCGCCGGATCCTCGACCGTGCCCGTCGGGTTGTTCGGGCTGCACAGGAACACGACCTCGGGGTGGTGCTCGTCGATCAGTGCGAGCGCGGTGCCGACGTCCACGGTGAAGTCGTCCCCGCGCGGACCGGAGACGAGCTGGGTGCCGGTGATGCGCGCGATGTGGGCGTGCAGCGCGTAGGTCGGTTCGAAGACCAACGCCGTGCGACCGGGACCGCCGTAGGTGAGCAGCACGGTCTGGAGCACTTCGTTCGACCCGTTGGCACAGAACACCCGGGTCGGCGGCTGCCCGAGCGTCTCGCCGATCGCGCTGCGCAACGCCCGCGCGCCGCGGTCCGGGTAGCGGTGCAACGGCACCTCCCGCAGTGCGGCGAGCCACGCGTCCATGAACGCGGGCGGGGGCGGGAACGGGCTCTCGTTCGTGTTCAGCCGCACCGAGACGTCGAGCTGGGGCGAGTGGTAGCCCTCCAGCGCCTGCAGGTCGTCGCGCGGCTGGATCCGCGGCCGCCGCGCCTCGCTGCTCACGATCCGGCCCGGAGGTCGAGCGAGTACGCGTGTCCGTCGAGACCTTCGGCCCGGGCGATCACCGCCGCGGTCCGGCTGAGCGTCGGCCGACCCCGGCCCGTCGGCGCGCACGACGTGCAGGTGCTTGCGAAAGTCGTCGACGCGCAGCGCACTCGCGAACCGGGCCGACCGGCCGGTCGGCAGCACGTGGTTGGCGCCCGCGGCGTAGTCGCCCAGGGCGGTCGGGGCGTAGGCACCGAGGAACACCGCGCCGGCATTGCGGACCTGCGGGAGCAACGCCTCCGGGTCGGCCGTGACGAGCTCGAGGTGCTCGGGAGCGAGCCAGTTCACGACCTCCATCGCCTGGGTGGCGTCCCGCACGAGGACGACCCGGCCACCGTCCGCGAGCGTGCTGCGCATCTCGTCCCGACGTGGTGCGCCGGCGACGATCGCGTCGAGCGCGGCATCGACGGCGTCGGCGACGGACTCCAGCCAGGTCACGAGGACCGCGGTCCCGCCCGGTCCGTGCTCGGCCTGGGCCGCGAGATCCGCGGCGACGAACTCCGCCGGTCCGTCGTCATCCGCCACCACGACGAGCTCGGACGGCCCGGCGGGCGACTCGATGCCCACCACCCCGCTGCCCGCGACCTCGCGCTTGGCCACGCTGACGAACACGTTGCCCGGACCGACGATCACGTCCACCGGCGGGATCGACTCGGTGCCGTAGGCGAGCGCAGCGATCGCCTGCGCGCCACCGACCCGGTACACCTCGGTGACCCCGGCGATCGCCGCGGCCGCGAGCGTCACCGCCGGGACCTCGCCCGTCGGCGTCGGGCGGCACGCACAACGCGATCTCGGGCACGCCGGCCACGACCGCCGGGATCGCGGTCATGAGGACGCTGGACGGGTACGTGGCCCGGCCGCCGGGCACGTAGAGCCCGGCCCGGTCCACCGGCCGGAGCACCTCGTCCACCGCGACGCCGTCCGCGCTGAAGGCGACCGGCCCTTGCGCGGCGCCCTGGGCCTCGTGGTACCCGCGAATCCGGGCCGCCGCGGTCTCGAGCGCCGCGCGCAGCTCGGGCTCGGTCGCGTCGAGCGCCGCCACGCAGCCGGTCGGCCGGGACCCGCAGCTCGTCGACCGAGCAGCCGTCGAACCGGGCCGTCAGCTCCCGCACGGCGGCGTCGCCCCGGGCGCGGACGGCCTCGATGATCTCGCGCACGAGCGCGACGGGTTCGTCGACCGGAGTGGCTGCAGCGGCGAGCACGACGCGCGGATCGGCATCGGGGCCGCGCAGATCGAGGCGCGACAGCATGGGCGCGGGATCGTACCCGGGGCCGGTTTCCGGCCCGTACGAATTGCCGACGAGCGCCGCAGCCCGCCAGGCTGGCTCGATGGTCGCTGGATCGTCCCGTGCCGAGCTCTCCACCCTGCACTCCCAGCTCGAAGAGCTGACGACCCGGGTCGTCGCGGTCGCCGACCGCTACCGCGAATCACCCGATTCCGCCATCACGGCCGAGCTCGATTCCGCCGAGCGCAACCTCCTGACGGCCCGCCGCTCCGTCGAACGCGCCCTCAAGATCCTCCCCGACTGATCCGGGCCGCTCAGCCGGCGCCCGTTCAGGTTTTCGCGTCAGTTGACCCCGATCAGGTGGGGCAACGACGCCAAAGCGGGTGGGTGGCGTCAGAAGTCGTCGAGCATCGTGGGGGGTGGGCCGGCGAACATCGCGTCGAGCGTGGCGTGGTCGGCCGGGCCGGCGTGGTGCAGTGCGCCGGATTCGGCGAGTGTGCGGGCCGAGGCCCACCCGGTCGAGAGCGCGCTGAACGCGTTGATCGTCAGCTGGATCGCGCCGGTGCCGCCCGCGACGAGCTCGCCCCGCCCACCTTCGACCCGCAGCACCCACTGCCCGTTGTTCCACGGCGCCTGGCGGTCGGTCACGTCGAGGTGCACCTCCCCGGCGACGTTCGGCGGAAAGCCCCGCGCCTCCATCGCCGCCCGCGCGTCGACGAGTCGATGCATCCACCGGTTGTTCGCCGTCTGCACGACGTCCTGCTCCGGCAGCACCAACAGGAGCTGCTCGACCGGGCCCCGGCTCACCGTGATGTGCGGTGCCTGCATCGCGTGCGTACCGAGGAAGTGCCAGAGCGCGACCGCGGCCGACGGCTCGCGAGCGACCAGCTCTTCGATCACGATCTCGTAGCCCATCGCGTCGGTCTGCTTCTGCTCGAACGAGAGGTAGCCGGCCAGGCCGTCGTCGCCCTCGATCCCGTAGACGAAGTACTGGTCCTCCTCGGTGTCCTTCTCGGTAGAGGTCCCACCACCACTCGGTGCGATCGAGCCAGCCGGGATGCTCGGGCGCGACGGCGTCGTAGCACTCGATGACGCGCGGCCAGTCGTCCCCCGTGAGCCGGCGCAACCCCTCGGTCTCACCCCGCGGGATGCGCTCCAGCGCCCGGGTCGGGATCCGATGTGACGCGAGGTCGCCGCCGATCTCCCAGCCCGCGGCCCGGTAGACGCGTGTGGTCGCCGGGTTGAGCGTGCTCACCCAGAGGCCCCGGTCACGCATCGCTTCGCACGACCGTTCGAGCAGCCGAGCGGCGATGCCCTGGCCCCGGTGCTCCGGCCGGACGACGACCGTGGCGACTCCACCCATCGGCACCGATCGCCCGCCGAACCACTGCCCGAGTCGAGGACGTTCAGTGAGCCGACCACCGTGGTGCCCGAGGAACGCGGTGAGCAGCTCCTCGGGCTTCGACCAACGAAGTCCAGCGCTCCCGATCCGACTCCCCGACCGCGAACGCCTGGGCGCGCACGTCGAAGACCCCGTTCATGTCCTCGCGCGTCGGAACCCGGATCTCGATGTCCATGGCCGGATGCTACGGGGCGGCCGAGGGGCAGATGTCGACCAATATGCATTCGCCGCACTTCGGCTTGCGGGCGATGCAGACGCGACGGCCGTGCAGGATCAGCCGCAGCGAGAGCGCGCCGCGTTCCTCCGGCGGGACGATGCCGTTGAGATCGAGCTCGACCTTCACCGGGTCGGTCTCGTTCGTGATCTTCAACCGCTTGGTCAGGCGCAGGACATGCGTGTCCACCGGCAGCCCGGGCAGACCGAACGCGACCGACCGCACGACGTTGCCGGTCTTGCGGCCGACGCCCGGGAGCGTCACCAGATCGTCGAGCTCCGGCGGAACCTCACCGCTCGAAGCGCTCGTCCAGGGCAGTCGCCATCCCGATCAGGCTCTTCGTCTTCTGGCGGAAGAACCCCGTCGGATGGATCAGCTCCTCGACCTCGGTCGGATCCGCGTGGGCCAGGTCGGCCGGCGTCGGGTAGCGGGCGAAGACCGCCGGCGTCACCTTGTTCACCATCTCGTCCGTGCACTGCGCCGAGAGGATCGTCGCGACGAGCAGCTGGAACGGCGAGTCGTGCACCGAGCGCGCAGAGCGACTTCGCGTCGCCGGGATACTCGGCCGCGAGGCGTTCGAGCACAATCGGCGCGCGCTGCTTGGCACCTCTCGGTCTGGCCATCCCAGGAGCGTAGGCAAACGGAGGCCGGAGGTACCCTGGCTCGTGCCCTCGGTCCGGATCCTGCGCCCTCCCGCGCCCGGCGAGGTCGAGAGCATCCGGGCCCTGGAAGACGCGGCGCGGCGAGCGGGACGGCCACGAGTCGCTCGCGGCATCGATGTGGCGCGATCTCGCTGACGCCGACGCCCGAGTCGGCCGGGCTCCTCGCCACCGAGGGCGGCCGGCCGGTCGGATACCTGCACCTCGCGCCGAGCGACACGCTGGCCGATCCCCATCTCGTCGCCGGCCTCGTCGTCCATCCCGAGTCACCGCAACGGTGACGTCGCGAGCGCGCTCTTCGATGCGCTCGGCCCGGAGATCGCCGGTCGCGGCGGCGGACGGGTCGTGCTCTGGATCAACGGCGCCGACGATGCCCTCGACGCGGTCGTCACCGCGGCCGGTTTCCGGCGTTTGAGCGAGCAGTTCCAGATGCGCGTTCCGCTGCCGCTGGCCGAGTCGCCCCGGTGGCCGGCCGGGATCGTCGTGCGCGCCTTCGTGCCGGGCCAGGACGACGACGAGTGGCTGCGGGTCAACAACCGCGCCTTCGCCGACCACCCCGATCAGGGCGGGTGGAGCGAGGAGACCCTGAAGGCCCGGACCGCCGAGAGCGTGGTTCGATCCGGCTGGCTTCCTGCTCGCCTACGCCGGGGAGGAGCCCAGCCCGGAGCGGGCACGAAGTGCGCAGGGCGAAGCGACCCAGAAGCCCGCGCTCGCCGGGTTCTGCTGGACCAAGGTGCACGAAGCCGACGGGCGAGGATCCGCGGCTCGGGGAGATCTACGTGATCGGCGTCGACCCCGACCACCAGGGCACCGGGCTCGGGCGGGCGCTGACCGTCGCCGGGCTCGAGCATCTCGCCGACGCGCGGGGTGTCGCACCGGGATGCTCTACGTCGACGGGGCGAACCCGGCGGCGCTCGGCCTGTACCGCGCCCTCGGCTTCCAGGTGCACCGGGCGGACCGGGCGTACGAGCTCGAGGTGGCGCGGTGACGACCCGCTACGGCGCCACGCCGCGACGAGCTCGCCGCCTGGCTCGAAGCGTCCGGTGAGCCGCGCGTACCGGCTCGATCAGATCATGGACGCGCTCTACCGCCAACGTGTCCCGCTCGACGACGCCACGTCACTCCCCCGCGCGTTGCGGGCCCGGGTCGCCGAAGCGTTCCCGCTGGCCCTCGAGCCGGTCGTGGAATCGAGCGGTGACGACGACCAGACGATCAAGTGGCTCTGGCGGAGCCGGGCGGACGGTGTCCAGGTCGAGACCGTGCTCATGCGCTACCCCACCCGCGCCACGGTCTGTGTGTCGAGCCAGGCGGGCTGCGCGATGGGCTGCACGTTCTGCGCGACCGGCCAGGCCGGCTTCGAACGGAACCTGGACGTCGGCGAGATCGTCGAGCAGGTGGTCCGCGCCGCACACGCGTCCGACCAGCCGGTCACCAACGTGGTCTTCATGGGCATGGGTGAGCCGCTGGCCAACTACGCGGCGACGTGGGCCGCGGTCGAGCGGCTCCATCGGGATCTCGGGCTCTCGGCCCGCCACATCACCATCTCGACCGTCGGGATCGTGCCCGGCATCCGCCGGTTGGCGGAGGAGGCGCTGCCGGTCACGCTGGCGATCTCGCTGCACGCCCCGGATGACGACCTGCGCGACACGATGATCCCGATCAACCGCCGGTACCCGCTCGCCGACGTGATCGACGCCGCGGCCGGGCTCGGCGCGGCCCGCGGCCGCCGGGTCACGTTCGAGTACGCATGCATCGCCGGGGTGAACGACGGCCTCGATCAGGCGCGCGCCCTGGTGCGCCTGCTCCGGCCGCTCGGACCCCGCGGGAGCCACGTGAACCTCATTCCCGCTCAACGACACCGAGGGCTTCGGCGGGCACGCCCCGGTCCAGGTGCGGATGCAGGCATTCGCCACCGCGCTCCGCTCCGGTGGCCTCACGGCGACCGTCCGGCGCAACCGCGGAACGGACATCGATGCGGCGTGCGGCCAGCTCCGGTCCCGGGCCGCGGCGAGCGTCGGCGCGGACCTCACAACGTCCGACCCGATCGCCCTCCGGGCCGGGGACCCCACTGCCGGCGATGCTTCGGCAAGAATGACCCCGTGAACGATTTCCGGTGGGTCAACCAATCGCAGCCCCAGACGCTCTACGGCGCCACGATCCTCTGCTACATCGACGCCGTCTTCGGGCTGCTCTTCGGGGTCTTCGCCTTGAGCCCGATCCTGGCGCTCCTCACGATCCTGGGTCTGGCCGCCGGTGGGTTCGGCGTCGCGAACGAGAAGAAGTGGGGCTACGCGGTCGCGGTCGCCGCGGCGGTGCTGCAGCTCGCGATGCTGCTGCTCCTGAAGGGGTTCGGCGTCCTCGGGTTCCCCTGGATCTTGACGCTCATGTTCGATGGTCTCCTCGTCGGTCTGCTCGTGCACCCGATGAGCCGCGACTATCAGCGCATCTGGTTCCGGTAGGAGCCCCTCCCCCGATGACGGACGTCGGACCGCTCCTTGACGCGCTCGACCGCACGGCTGCGGCCCCTCGAGATCGAGGCCAACACGGCGTGGTGGCTGGCGAGCACGGCGGTGTCAGACGAGCACGAGCGGCGCCGGGTCGTCACCGACGTTGCGCTGCGCGATGCGCTCGGCGACGTCGCCGTCTTCGGCGAGGTTCGCGACGCGCTGGCCGCGCCCGGCGCAGCCTCACGCGAACGGTGATGCGCTCGAACGCCGTCAGCTCGAGGTGTTCTACGACCGCGCCCTCCCCCAGCAGGTCCCGGCCGACCTGCGGGCCGAGCAGGTCGAGCTCGACGCCCAGATCGACGCGACGTTCAACGCGTTCCGCGGCCGGATCGACGGCGTCGAGGTCGACGACAACACGATCGCCCAGATCCTGCGCACCAGCGACGACGAGGGCGAACGGCGCAAGGCCTGGGAAGCGTCGAAGCAGGTCGGCGCCGAGGTGGCCGAGCGGGTGGGCGAGCAGGCCCGCCTGCGCAACCGGGCGGCGCGCCATCTCGGCGCCCGGGACCACTTCGCGCTGGCGCTGGCGACGAGCGAGCTCGACGAGGCTCGGCTCTTCGCCACGCTCGACGAAGTCGACCGGGCGACCGGGAGCACCGTTCACCGCCTGGAAGGCCGAGCTCGACGAGTCGCTCGCCCGCCGGTTCCGCTGCCCGACCGATGCGCTCGCGGCCCTGGCACTACGACGACCCGTTCTTCCAGGAGCCGCCGGTCGCCGGATCGCTGGATCTCGACCCCTGGTTGGAGCAGCACGACCTCGACGCGCTCACGGTGCGTACCTACGACGGCCTCGGTCTCGACGTGCGCAGCGTGCTCGAACGCAGTGACCTGCTGCCGCGGGACGGCAAGAGCCAGCACGCGTTCTGCATCGACGTGGACCACGAAGGCGACGTGCGTGTCCTCAGCAACAACCGTCCGTCGGAGTACTGGGCCGGAACGATGCTGCACGAGTTCGGTCACGCGCTCTACGACACGAAGGTCGATCCCGAGCTGCCCTGGCTGCTGCGCAGCATGCACCCGCTGGCGACCGAGGGCGTCGCGATGCTGTTCGGCCGGCTCATCCGCGACGTCGAGTGGCTGCGGGCGGTGCCCGAGATCGATCAGCGGGAGCTGGACGAGCTCGCGCCGCGCCTGGCGATCGCCCGGCGCGCGTCGCTCCTGACGTTCGCCCGGTGGGTGCTCGTGATGACCCACTTCGAGCGCGGGCTGTACGCCGATCCCCGAGGCGGACCACACGAGCCGCTGGTGGGATCTCGTCGAGCGGTTCCAGCAGATCCGCCGCCCGGACGGCCGGCACCGAGCCGGACTGGGCCGCGAAGATCCACGTCGCGCTCGCCCCGGTCTATTACCAGAACTACCTGTACGGCGAGCTGGTCGCGTCGCAGCTCCAGGCGACGCTGCGCGACCGCGCCGGCGGGATCGTCGACCGGGTCGAAGCCGGGAACCTGCTCGTCGACGAGTTCTTCGCTCCCGGGCCTCTCCGTGCGCTGGGATGCGCTCGTCGAGCACGCAACCGGCGAGCCGCTCACCGCCCGCCATCTCGCCGCCGAGCTCCGGACGGGCTGACACCGTGTGCGACACGCTCTGCGTCGTCACGCCCACCGGAACCCTGTTCGCCAAGAACTCGGACCGCCCCCCGCACGAAGCCCAGGTCGTCGAGAGCTTCGCACGGCGAGCCGGCGGGCGGAACCGTGGACGCGCAGTACCTCACGGTGGCGGACACCGGCGCGCTGCGCGTTGCTCGGCTCGCGGCCGGAGTGGCTGTGGGGCTTCGAGCACGGCGTCAACGAGCACCGCGTCGCGATCGGCAACGAGAAGGTGTGGACGGTCGACGACGCGAAGTCGGCACCGCCGGCATTGCTCGGCATGGATCTCGTCCGGCTCGCGCTCGAGCGATCTCGCACCGCGGACGAAGCCTTCGAGACCCTCACCACGCTGCTCGAGGAGCACGGGCAGGGCGGGACCGGCGAGCAGGACCACTTCGAGCCGTACTTCTCGTCCTTCCTGATCGCCGACCCGAGCGGCGGGTGGATCGTCGAGACCAGCGCCCGCACCTGGGCCGCGCGGCCGGTCGGACGCGGCGCGGCGATCTCCAACCGGATCTCACTCGGCACGGACTGGACGCGCGCGTCGTCGGACGTCGCTGCCGGGTCGCGACTTCCAGGACTGGCGTGATCCGTCGGCGCCGACCGCGATCGCGGACCTCCGCCTGGACGCGACCGAAGCGTGCGTCGCCGCCGGGCTCCGACGAAGCGGGGTCTGCCGCCGGCCCGGCCGAGCTCGTGGCGACGCTCCGCCACCACGGTCACGCGGCCTGGGGCGCGCCGGGATCCGACGCCCGCATCACGTCACCGGTGCCGACCGGGGTCGACGAGGACTGGAACGGCGTCACGGTGTGCATGCATCTCGCCGACTACCAGGCCACGACCGCGTCGATGGTGGCCTGGCTCCCGCGTGACCCCGAGGAGGTCCTGCAGGCGTGGGTGGCGCTCGGAAGCCCCTGCGCCAGCGTGTACGTCCCCGTCTTCCCGCCGTTCGCGGTCCCGTCCGAGCTGGGCGATCCGGCGACGTGGCAGCGATTCGCGACGCTCGCGCAAGCGGGTCGAGTCCGGACCCCATGAGCTCACCGCGGTCCGGGCGATCCTGGCCCCGGTCGAGCGGGAGCTCTGGGCGCGCGCCGACCGAAGCCGCCGGCGCGGGAACAGACGCCGCGATCGATCACGCTACACGAAGTCCGCGTGGCCGCTCGTCGAGGACGCGCTGCGCCGGCTCCACGTCTGAGCCCGCACCACACCGGGCGGTGGAGTCGACCATCCGTCGCCCGTGTGCCTAGGTTCGGCCGATGGAGTACAACCTCGCCGATCTCTGGGAACGGGTGGTCGACACCGTTCCCGAACGGGACGCGCTGATCTGCGACGACACGCCGGCTCACCTACGCCGAAGCCGACGCCCGCATCGACCGCCTGGCGCACTTCCTGCGTGACCAGGGCATCGGAGAGGGCGACCACGTCGCGCTCTACCTGCACAACGGGGTCGAGTACCTCGAGGGGATGCTCGCCGCGTTCAAGATCCGCGCCGTTCCGGTGAACGTCAACTTCCGCTACGTCGAGGAGGAGCTGCTCTACCTCTTCGGTGACGCCGACGCCAAGGCCGTCATCTTCCACCGCGAGTTCGCGCCCAAGCTCGCGGCGATCCGCAGCCATCTCCCGCAGCTCTCGCTCTTCGTCGAGCGTCGAGGACGGCACCGACGAGGACCTCGGCCCGCTCGGCGCCACGTCGTACGACGACGCGCTGGCCGCCGGCGCACCCGGGCGCGACTACGCACCCCGCTCGGCCGACGACCTCTACATCCTCTACACCGGCGGAACGACCGGGATGCCGAAGGGCGTCATGTGGCGCCACGAGGACATCTTCTTCGGTGCCTTCGGTGGCGGGAGCTTCGCCGGTCACGCGATCACGAGCCCCGAGGAGATCGCCGAGAACGCGGCGGCCGGGCGCACCCGCTGCCTGCCGGCGTGCCCGTTCATGCACGGCACCGCCCACTGGATGGCGTTCACCACCCTCTACAGCGGCGGCGCGGTGATCATCTCGTCCGACCGCCGATTCGACCCCACCCGCCTGTGGGAGCTCGTCGCGCGCGAGCAGGTCAACTTCCTCGTCATCGTCGGTGACGCGTTCGCCGCGTCCGCTCGTCGACGCGCTCGACACTCTCGACGAGTCCATCGACCTCTCCGGCCTCGTCGTCATCCTCTCGGGCGGCGCGATCCTGTCGCCGACCGTGAAGACGGACCTCGCCGACCGCCTCGCCGGCTCCATGATCATCGACGGATACGGGTCCTCGGAGGCCGGCGGCCAGGGTCAGTCCGTGACCGTCGCCGGTGCGGAGCCCAGCCGGGCTCCCCGGTTCAAGGTCAACGACGAGACCACCGTCCTCACGGCCGAGCTCACCCCCGCCGGTCCCGGGGTGGTCGGCAAGCTCGCCCGCCGTGGCCACATCCCGATCGGGTACTACAAGGATCCCGAGAAGAGCGCGGCGACGTTCCCGGTGGTCGACGGCGTGCGGTGGTCCGTGCCCGGCGACGACGCCCGGATCGAGGACGACGACACGATCACCCTGCTCGGGCGGGGCTCGGTCTCGATCAACACGGGCGGGGAGAAGGTCTACCCGGAAGAGGTCGAGGCCGCACTCAAGGCGGACACCACGATCATGGACGCGGTGGTCGTCGGCGTGCCGGATCCGCGCTGGGGCGAGCGGGTCGTCGCCGTGGTCCAACCGCGCGAGGGCGTCTCCGTGGACCGCGACGAGCTGGACCGGGAGGTACGGACGCGAGTGGCCGGGTACAAGTGCCCCCGCGAGGTGGTGATCGTCGACGCGATCGTTCGGTCGCCCTCCGGCAAGCCGGACTACCGCTGGGCAAAGGCGACCGCCATCAGCCGCTTGAGCGAGGGTGAGCAGCCCGCGAGCGCGACGACGCCATGAGCGACCTCGAGACGACGGCTCCCGCTTTCGTCGAGATGGCACACCGGATCGTGTGGTGCTCCGTCGCCAGCATCGACGAGCACGACCGGCCACGGAGCCGGATCCTGCACCCGATCTGGGAGTGGGACGGCTCGGTGCTCAGGGGTTGGATCGCGACGAGCCCCACGCCGGTGAAGCGGGCGCATCTGAAGCGCAGCGCCGTACCTGTCGTGCAACTACTGGACCCCGAGCCACGACACGTGCGTCGCCGAGTGCCACGCAACCTGGGCGTTCGACGACGCAACCTGCATCGACACCTGGGACCGTTTCAAGCACGGCCCGGCTCCCGTCGGCTACGACCCCGCAATCATCCCGCCCTGGGCCGACGGGCCGACCTCCGACGCCTTTGCGGTGCTGCAGCTGGAGCCGTGGCGGCTGCGGGTCATGCCGGGCACCGTGATGCTCGGTACCGGCGGCGAGCTCCTGACCTGGCAGGCGCCCGAGTGACCAACCGCCTGGCGCACGAGACGTCGCCGTACCTCCGCCAGCACGCCGAAAACCCGGTCGATTGGTATCCGTGGGGCGAGGAGGCGTTCGCGAAGGCCCGCGACGACGACAAGCCGATCCTGCTCTCCGTCGGTTACTCCTCGTGCCACTGGTGTCACGTCATGGCCCACGAGTCGTTCGAAGATCCGGACATCGCGACGGTGATGAACGACCGGTTCGTGAACGTCAAGGTCGACCGCGAGGAACGACCCGACGTCGACGCGATCTACATGGAGGCGGTGCAGGCACTGACCGGACGCGGTGGCTGGCCGATGACAGTGTTCCTCATGCCTGACGGTCGGCCCTTCTACGGCGGGACGTACTTCCCGAAGTCCGATCAGCAGGGCATGCCCGGGTTCCCCCGCGTCATGGACGCGATCGAAGATGTGTGGACCAACAAGCGGTCCGACGTCTCGGACCAGGCCGAGCAGCTGTTCGCCGCGGTGACGGGCAATGCGCTGCGCGACCAGCTCCCGACCGTTGCGGGCGGGACGGGGCTCTCCCCCGCGGTGCTCGATCTCGGCGAGGACGCGCTGGCCGAGCGGTTCGACGCAACGCTCGGCGGCTTCGGTGCCGCGCCGAAGTTCCCGCCCGCGATGGCGATCGACTTCCTGCTCCGCCGGTACGTGCGCCACGAGACCCCGGCCGTGCTCACCATGGTGACGACGACCCTCGACGCGATGGCCGCCGGGGGCATCTACGACCACGTCGGCGGCGGCTTCGCCCGCTACTCGACCGACGCGCACTGGCTCGTCCCGCACTTCGAGAAGATGCTCTACGACCAGGCGCTGATCGCCGGCGCATACCTCCACGCCTTCCTCGTGACCGGGATCGAGCGGTACCGCCGGGTCGTCGAAGAGACGATCGACTACGTCCTGCGTGACCTCGGTCATGCCGACGGCGGGTTCTTCTCCGCCGAGGATGCCGACAGCGAGGGCATCGAGGGCAAGTTCTACCTCTGGAGCCTCGAGGAGCTCACCGAGGTGTGCGGTGACGCCGCGCCCGAGGTCATCCGAACGTTCGGCGTGACCGCCGGCGGCAACTTCCGCGATCCCCATACCGGCTACGCGGGCAACATCCTCCATCTCGTCGATCCCACCGCCGAGCAGTCGGATGCCGTGCGCGCCGCGCTCCCGCGCCTGTTCGAGCGGCGTGAGCAGCGGATTCGACCCGGCCTCGACGACAAGGTCCTCCTCGGTTGGAACGCGCTCTTCCTGCGCTCACTCGCCGAGGCCGCCGCCGCCCTGGAACGCCCGGACTGGATGGACGCGGCCCGGCGCAACGCCCGCTTCCTCCAATCCGCGTTGCGCCGTGACGACGGTCGCCGGCTCCGGTCCTGGCAGGCCGACGGTGGCGCCCGCCATCTCGCGGTGGCCGAGGACTACGCGGCGTTGCTCGAAGCGCTGGTCACGATGGCCGAGGTCGACGACGTGGCGTGGATCGCCGATGCCCAGTCCTGCGCCGCGGACCTGTTCCGCCTCTTCGCCGACGAGCAGACCGGCGGCTTCTTCACCACGGGTACCGACGCCGAGCCCCTCATCGTGCGGCCCCAGGACTTCTTCGACAACGCCACGCCGGCGGAGAACTCCCTGGCCGCCAACGGGCTGCTCCGGCTGGCCGCCCTGACGGGCGACCCCGAGCTCGCGGTGGCCCCCCGCCGGCTCCTCGAGCGCCTCGCCGAACTGGCCGGGCGGCACTCGGCCAGCTTCGCCTACCTGCTCGCGGCGTACGAGCGGGCGATCACCCCGCCCATCGAGATCGCCCTCGTCGGCCGCGACCCGGCGCTCGCCCGGGAGGTCTTCGGCCGGGAGGTGTTCGGCCGGCTCATCCCGGCCTCGGTCGCACTGGCGGCCGAACCCGGGACGGGCGCCGACCTCACCCCGCTCCTCACCGACCGGACTCTCGTCGATGACCGGCCGACCGCGTACGTCTGCGAGCGCTTCGCCTGCCGCCTCCCGGTCACCACCGCCGAGGCGCTTCGCGCCGAGATCGACCGCGCGCTCGAATCGCGCACTAGTCGCTGCTTCCTCATCCGACGCAGGCCGAGTCAGGGTCGTCGCTGGCAAGGACGCACGACGAAGCGCAGCGGGGTCCTGCGTTGAGGAGGAGGACGCAGGGAGCGGTGACCCTGGCCGGCGTGCGTGGGCTAGGGGTGACCCAAGCCGTTGGCGAGGGCATCGGCGGTGGCCCAGCCGAAGGCGATCACCGCTTCACCGCGGGTGACGTCGACCGTGCCGACGACGGCCGCCGCCGCCTTTCCCCCGCCCTTCACCGTGCTGGCGTCGAGCACCGCTTCGGGTGAGCCCGTGGGGGCCAGGCGGAACGCCCGGTCGTCGTAGCGGCCCTCACAGCCGTAGCGACGGGCGAGGCGCCGGCCCCAGGCCCGCTCCTCACCGGTCGGGGAGTAGTCCGGGCGGGGCACCACGTCCGCGAGCCCACCGAGCAGCGAGTACGCCGCGGGGTGACCGATCCGGCCGGCCACGAGCACGTCCTCGTCCGGGAACGAGATGGCCGCCCGCCGGTACAGCTCGCCGACCAGGCCCTTGACCGCAGCCCCGGCCTGGCGGCCCCGGCGCACGGCGCCCAGACCCCAGAGGATGCACGGCGTGCCGCCCACGCGCTCGAGCGAGCCGAACAGGAAGGCATGGTGACCCGTGTCCTCGGTGGCGACCACGACGAGCGGAAAGTGCTCGACGTGAGCCTCGAGCTCATGGTCCATGCCGGACAGCCCGACAGAAGAGAGAAGCTGGTCGAGCTCATCGAGCTCGGCGGGCTTCAGCGAGACGGAATCGCGGGATTCGATCTGCATTGCTCATGCATTGTTGCCGACGAAGGCATGCGCGGGCCAGTCGAATCACCCGCCGATGCCGCGCGCCTCGTCGATCCCGGGCCAGTAGGGCCCTGCGCTCGGCTTCGCCGGCGTCTGGCCACGGCTCCGGAACGTATGCATGACGCCGTAGCCGTCGAGCACCCAACCACCGCCGTTCCCCCGGCTGAGGGCGATGCCTCGCACGATGTCCCAGCCGGGCCAGTAGGGACCTGCGCTCGGCATCGCGGGCAGCGGCGCGTGGCCGACCACGAACCGGTGGATCCCACCGAAGCCGTCCACGACGTAGCCGCCCTGACCGGACGGGGTGAGCGCCACGCCGCGGGCGATGTCCCAACCGTCCCAGTAGGGACCACCTCGGGCGGGCGCCGGCCTTGGGTTGTCACCCACGGCAAAGGGGAAGAGGCCCCCGAATTTGTCGACGATGTAGCCCCCGGTGCCGTCGGCGAGGAGGGCGACACCCCGGGCGCGGTTCTGCCGGAACCAGAACGGTCCCCCGGTGGCCGCGGGCGGCGGCGCGTGGCCGCCGATCCCGAACGGGTGCAACAGGCCCCAGTCATCGAGCACGTACCCGCCGGTGCCGTCCGCCAGCACGGCGACACCCCGGGCCCGGTCCTGACCCGCCGCGAAGCTGACCCCACCGGACGTCGGCGACGGCACCGGACGGTCGCCGACCTTGAACCGCGCCATCGCGCCCGAGCGCTCGACCACGTAGCCACCGCTCAGCGGCCGGGCAACCAGCTGTGCCGCGAGCCCCACGCCGATGTTGTTGCGGGCCCGCACGTAGAAGCGAGCGTCGCTGTTGTTCCCGAGGTTGTAGAACGTGACGTGGTTGACGAATGGACCCACGGTGCGGGCGCCGTTCGGTCCGGTGATCTTGTAGCCGGAGATCATGAAGCCGTTGCCGTTGGAGCTCGGTGCCGTCCAGTGGACCGTGACTTGGCCGTTCCCGGCAGTGACGCTCACCTGGCGGGGCTCGGTTGGCGGCCGCTGCGGCACCACGGCGCTGCACCCGGGAACAGCCTTGCAAACGTTCAGCCGACCACCCGTCGCTACTTTGCCCACCAACGCCGGAACCGGATCCACGGCCTGCAGGAGTCGAGCCCGCAGGTCGGCGACGGTCAGCGACGGATCGCTGGCCAGTGCGAGCACCGCGGCGCCCGACACCATCGGCGTGGCCATCGAAGTCCCGTCGAGCGCGCAGTAGAGGTTGGCGCAGCCCAGGACGCCCGACGGCACGGTCGAGACGATCGCAACGCCGGGCGCCGCGAGATCCACGCTCGTCGCGCCGGAGTCGGAGAACCAGGCCAGACCGTCGTCGGGCGCCGAAGCGGCGACGCAGATGACGTTGGCCAGGTTGTAGGCGCAGGGGTATTCGGGGTGGAGCTCGATGTCCACCGCGTCGTTGCCGGCGGCGGTGACGAAGATCATCCCGGCGGCCCCCGCCCGGACGATCGCCGCCCGCAGCGCCTGGGAGTTGACCGTGCCGCCCCACGACGCTGACAGCACCCGGATGTCGACGCCGGCTTGCTTCGCGCTGATCGCCCAGTCGATCGCCTCGACGGCGCCGACGATCGACCCGTCGCCGTTCCGGTCGAGCATCTTGAGCGCCATGAGGGACACACGCGGCGCGACGCCGGTGATCCCGAGCCCGTTGTTCCCGACGGCGCCCACGATGCCGGCGACGTGGGTACCGTGGCCGTTGTCGTCCTCCGGTCCACACGTCTCGTCGAACGTGTTGAAGCCGTGCGTTCCGTAGCCGCAGAAGCCAATGCCGGTCCGGTTGGTCCAGAGGTTGCCGACCAGGTCCGGGTGGTTGGTATCGATCCCGCTGTCGAGCATGCCGACGACGATGTCGCGCGTCCCGAGCGTCGTGCTCCACGCGGACTCAGCGTGGATCCCGCCCGGCTGGCCGTCCCGCAGGGACGCGAGCGAGGGGAAGTAGGGATCATTCGGCGTGAAGCCCGCCGCCGAGATCTTGTAGTTGGGCTCGACGTATTGCACCCGCGCGTCCCGGCGCAGGCCTTCCACGTGGGCGGCCTCGAGATCGCCGGCCGGCGGGTCGACGACCAACGTCTGGTGCCCGACGGCCTCGACGCCGGTCACGCCGGCGCCGCGAGCGATCGCCGCTCCGGTGGCGGTGCTGACCCCGTCGGCCAACCCGACGACCAGGCGATCGTCCGCCACTGGGGGCGGCGTGGCCGGCGCAGGATCGCTGACGACGGGCCCGGGGACCGGCTCCGCGCCGGGCGGGGCGATCGGCTCCGCGCCGACCGGGCCGGCGACGGTCACCAGACCGCCCGCGACGAGCAGCCCGGCCACGAGGGCCGGCCAGCCGCGGCGGAACCGTTGTGTGCTCATGCGCCTTCCCCACGCGTGCCAGGCGCTCGATCGCCGGCTCGCAACGATACGGGACGAGAAGCCCCGTTCCGGCGTCAGGGCGGAGTTCGACCGTCAGATCCCGGTCTGTCCGGCGCAACGGGTGGGCGCCCTGTCGCTGTACGCGACAACGGCATCGCGCCAGCGATTTCGGGAACCTGACGCTCGGCCCGGGCGTTGACCGAGTGTCCCCCATCCACCCTGGGCGCAACGACTCACCGTCGACCACCACGTGCCCGAGAAGCCAGCGAGCTGACCCCCATGACGCAAGCCACGATCAACAGCAATGGTCACAGCAATGGTCACACGGTCACAGCACCAGCACCAGCCCCGGCCCGGCCTCCGAGGAGATGGTCTCCCCCGACCGTCGCCAGACGGCGGCGTCGCCGTCGGTCCAGCCCGAGGTCCTCGTCGAGCGCCACGTCGAGAATGCCCGGCGCCAGCTCGCCGAGGCGAGGGAGCGGCTCAAGGCCGCCCGCCGTCGGGTCGTCCAGCTCGAGGACGTGGTCGGCAACTGGGAGCGCTTCGCCGCCGATCTCCGCAACAGCTACGGAGACGGCACCCCGCCCGCGCCTGACCCGACCGCGTCCTGAGTGCCCTCGTGGTCACGTAACGTAGTGGGCTGATCCGGACGTTCGAGGGGGGCACGTGAAGAAGCTGGCAGCCGGCGCCTTGCTGGTCGCGCTGGTGATGGTGCTCGCGGCGTGCGGCGGGAACGACGCCGCCGCCGAAGCCCGTCTACCCGACCGTGCTGAACTTGCGGGGTGATCTGACGATCAACGGGGCGAGTACGTGCGCGGGAACCTCAGTGACTGTGCCGGGGCGGCGCAGTACTCCGACCTAGTGTAGGGTGCGCCTGTGACGGTCGAGCAACGCGGCCGGTGTTCCGCTGGCGGTCGGCAAGATCATCTATTCCGTCGGGACGAACGTGTTTCGGAACCAGTTGGACCAGTGCATACTTCGCTTCACGGTCGCGAACGTGCCCCGCTCCATGAGCGGCTACCAAGTGGTCATCGGCTAGCCAGCCGCGGGAATATGCGTTCCTGAGTCTGTTCGCCTCGCATGGCACGCTCGCTGTCACCCTTCCACCCGTCACAACGACCACCACCGCCCCCTTCCCGCTGACACCGTCGATCAGCGGCTGAGCAGCGGACGCCGCGCTCCGCTCCGATCTACGGGGGTGCCAGCGGGAGATAGTCGTCCCGGGAGACCGGGCTGGGCGTCAGCGAGCCGTTGGCGCGGGGAATGTCGATCGCCGACCCGCCCAACGTGAACTGCACTTGACCGATGCCGGGTCGGGCCGTGAGCGACCACACGATCTGTGCGAGTGCGAGCAGCTGGTCATTCCCCGACAGTGCGGTGAACGGCCGGCTGAGGTCGACGGTCGCCGTGCCGCCGGAGAGTGCGACGGACTGGAAGCTCTCGTCGTCCGGAAGCGCGGAACGGGTCCCGGCCGCGACCTCGGCGCGTGTCGGCCCTTGGGCGAGCTTGCGCAGCACGCGCTCCAGCGAGACGGGCGGCGCGACCTTGCGCTCGGCCCGGATCAGGCGGCCGTTCTTGGCCAGGAAGATGACGGCGTCCCGGTCACCGAACTGGTTGGTTGATTCAACCCCGCTGTTCTGGTCCAGCAATCCGAACGGCACGTCCTTCGAGCTCGCCTTCTTGGCGGTGTCCTGATTCGGGACGCCACACGCGCCGGCGGCGAGCGTCAGCCCGAGCAGAACGGCCGCGGCGGCGCTCGCATGCGCCTTCATTGCGGAGTCCTCGGGAGCGCGACGACGAAGCGGGCCCCACCGGCCGGCGAGTCCTCGACCCAGACCCGGCCCCGGTGCAGGCGGACGTGCTCGTCGACCAGGGCCAACCCCAAGCCGGTGCCGGGAGCGGCCTCAGACGTCTCACCCCGGGCGAACCGCTCGAACACGTACCCGCGCTCGTGCTCGGGAACTCCGGGACCAGCATCATCGACCGCAAAGAACACGGTGTCCGCCGTGCCGGCGATGACGACGGTCACCGCACCGTCGCCATACGCGTCCGCGTTGTCGAGCAGGTTGGTGAGGACCTGGCTGACGCGGCGCTGGTCCAGGACCACCCGCGACGGTGCGCTCGCTTCCGTGTCGATGACGACATTCTCGCGTTGGCTGGCGGTCAGTACTTGGCGGACCAGCTCGGTCGGACTCACGGCGCTGAACGACAATTCCGTCGCCCCAGCCTCCAGACGGGAGATCTCGAGCAGGTCGAGCACCAGTCGGTTGAACCGCTGCACCTCGTCGTCCAGAACCGCCAACGCGGACTCCGCCGTTTCGGCGTCGCCGTGGCGACGGGCGACGTTCAATGCGGCGGCCATCGTCGCGAGCGGCGTCCGCAGCTCGTGACTCACGTCCGAGGCGAAGCGCGTCTCACGATCGATGCGGGTCTTCAGCGCAGAGACCATCGCGTTGAACGCATCGACGAGTGGTTCGAGGTCGCTGTCCCCTTCTGCATCCAGGCGCTGATCCAGCGCCCCTTCACTGATGCCGGCCGCGGTCGCGGCCATGCGCTGGACCGGGCGCAGGACCCGGCCGCTCGCGTATCGCCCGAGGATCGCCCCGATGCCGGTGATGACGACGGCCGCGGCGGCGAGCGCGCGCGCCAAGACGCTCAAGGTTTGGTCCAGCTCCCCCACCGGTACGAATTCGAAGTACGAGCCTTTGATCGCCAGCAACGGCACCCCGACCCCGATGCTGGGCGACGAGGCGAGCCGCGTGTTCTGCGTGCCCGCCGACCCACCGGCTACCAGGTCGCGCAAGGACCGTGGCACCTCATCTCGGCCCACCCCGACGGACGTACCGAACCACTGGTTGCCGACCCGCAGCACGATCGCGCTGTCGGCGCTGGCCTGGGCCTGGGCGAGCGCGCCGCGGACATCGAGCGAATTGGCCTCGAGCGCATCGCGCACCGCTCGGGCGTTCAGGTACGCCTGCTGGCGCACCGTCTCCTGACGCCGGGTGATGAGGTAATTGCGGGTCAGCTCGTAGCTGAACACGGCGAGCGTGACGGAGAGCAAGAACGCGAGCCCGGCGAACACGAGCGTCACCCGGGCGCGCAGGCCCAGACGATGGAGTCGCTCGCGCACCGGCTGCATCACGCCATCCTTGCTCGCACGGGCCGCGAAAACTGATCAATCGGCCCGCGCGGTGACGAACGGCCCGTAACCTCCACCTCGTGGATCCTGAGCGCCAGGCGCGCTACACCGCCGAAGGGCGGGCGATCACGTACTGGGCCGACGTCGCGCCGGAGCGGTTGGCGATCTCGTCACCCCACGGCGATCGCACCTTCGCTGAGCTCGACACCCGCGCCGACCAGGTGGCGCGGGCCCTCCGCGCCCTCGGGCTGGTCGCGGGCGACGCCGTCGCACTCGTGTGCCGGAACCGGCCGGAATTCGTCGAGGTGTGGGCGGGGTGCCGGCGGGCCGGCTTCCGTCTCACCCCCATCAATTGGCATCTCACGGTCGATGAGATGTCGTACATCGTCCGTGACTCCGAAGCGTGTGCACTCGTCGTCGATCTCGGCGTCGCGCCCGGCACGGAGCTTGCCGCCCGTCACACGGGGTCGCTCGCCGCGGTCCTGACCATCGCGGGGACGACCGTCGGCGCCGAGGCGTACGACGACGCGCTGGCCGCGCAGCCGTCCGGCCCGTTGACCGACCCCACTCCCGGGACACTGATGCTCTACACGTCAGGGACCACCGGCCGGCCGAAAGGTGTGCACAAGCGAGCCCACCCACCCGTCGTGGAGAACCTGGCGGGCTACGAAGCCGACAGCGTCCACCTCTGCACCGGGCCGCTGTACCACGCCGCCCCGTTGAACATCTCGCTTCTCTCACCCGCTCTCGAATGGCGCCGGCGTCGTCCTGATGGATGCATGGACTGCCGTGGAGACCCTGCAGCTCGTCGAGGCACACCGTGTGACCCATACCCACATGGTGCCGACGATGTTCCATCGCTTGCTCGCCCTCGACGACGAGACGCGCGACCGATACGACGTGTCGTCGTTGCGGCTCGTGGTGCACGGCGCCGCGCCCTGCCCGATCACCGTGAAGCAGGCCATGATCGAGTGGCTCGGCCCAATTCTCGTGGAGTACTACGCGTCCACGGAAGGCGCCGCGACACTCGTCGACTCCGGGACCTGGCTGCGCAAGCCCGGAACCGTCGGCAAGCCCTACCCCGACGATCTGGTCGTCGTCGGCGATGAGGACGCTCAGCCCTTCGCTCGCGGTGAGATCGGGATGATCTGGATCAAGAGCCATCCCGGCGAGGAGTTCGAGTACTTCCGTGACCAGGAGAAGACCGATCGCAACCAGCGCGGTGCCTGGTACACGCTGGGCGACCTCGGCTACCTCGACGACGAGGGTTACCTCTTTCTTGCGGGTCGCAGCGCCGAGCTCATCATCTCCGGCGGCGTGAACATCTACCCCGCCGAGATCGACGCGGCGCTCCTCGAGCACCCCGCGGTTCGCGACGCAGCGACGATCGGGGTTCCCAACGACGAGTGGGGCGAAGAGGTCCTCGCGGTGATCGAGCTCGAGCCTCCCGCGACGGCGTCGAGCGAGATGCGCGACGAGCTGCTCGAGTTCGCGCGCGACTCGGCTCGCGCGGTTCAAATGCCCGCGTGCAGTCGAGTTCGTCGACGCGCTCCCGCGCCAGGACAACGGCAAGGTGTACCGGCAATTGCTGCGCGACCGGTTCACCCTGTCCGAATAGCTGCGCCGCGCACCCAGATCTCGTAGCCAATCACGATCGATCCGGGTACGTTGTTCATGGATTCCTCGGCTTCCTGCCCAGACCCTGCCCGGGTCGAGACCCATCGCAGTGCCACCCCGCCACCGCAAGGGGCAGGGCACGGCCCGCGAGCGTCTTGAGGCCCTGACTCCCCCCTGCCCGGAGGTCAGGGCTTCGACGCGCCCGCCGGCGACAGCCGCGACCCGCGCGGCCCGGTCGCCTGATCCCTAGGTGGAGAGCCCGCTGATCCCCTTGCCGAGCAACAATGCACCGATGATCAGGAGCAGCACCGCCATCACCACGGCGTTGTTCTGACCGAGCCAGACCTTCATCTCATCCAGGACACGTTGCGCGCGTTCACCCGTCAACCGGTAGACGATCACCGGCGCCGCGACGGTGCTGACCGCGATGAGCACGAAGACGATCACCCCGGCAGTCTCGTCGCCGACCGGGAGATCGAGCTGGGCGACCCCGAGCATGGCGCCCGCGATCAGCGAGCAGGTTCTTCGGGTTCACCGCCGAGAGCAGCACGCCCAGCCCGGCCGCCTTCACCGGGGTCAGGGAGTCGACCGTCTGCAGCCACTTCGGCAGCTCGGCTTGCTCACCGGCCTTCGGGCGCTGCTGGAAGTGCCGGAGCGCCATGCAACACGAGCAGCGCCCCCACCACCAGCTTGATCACCGACGAAGACTGCGACGGCGATCCGTTCGAGTCCGGCATCGAGCAGGCCCGAGAGCGCGAGCAGCACGATGCAGCCGCCGGTGACGCCCACGACCCAGCCGGCCAGGAACGATGCACTGTTCGCACCGGCGCGCGCGGACAAGAGCATCAAGATGATCGCGATGATCGGAATTGGACTGATCGCCACACCGATCGCGAACGGCAGGACCTCCCCGATCGCCTGACCCAACTCGATCACTCCGTTCCATGTCCCGCGCGCTGCCGGGCGGCAGTCTGTCACGCAGACGCGGATCGCTTCGGGTGATGCGGCCTGCCCGTGCGCGCCGTTCGTCTGCCGCGCCGGCGAGTGATCTAGGTGTTCACCGGGTCGACGTAGATCGCGTCGAGCTGGTCGTGCAACCAGGACGCATACGCGCGCTGCCCGTCGTCGTTCAGGTGGGTTCCATCGACCGTCCACTCGGGATGGCCCTCCATGTGGGCCGCGAAGTCGAAGAGCGTCAGGTTGGTCCACCGGCTCGCTGCATCCTGGAGCGCGAGGTTGATCGTTTCGTCGCACGTGGACCGATGGTTGACATCCGCCATCGTGAGCCAGTGCACCGGGGTCTCGGTCGGGACGTGCGCCATGAAGCTGTCGATGTCATCGCCGTAGGTGCTCAGGTCGTACCCGCAGTCGTTGTATCCGAGCTCCACGATCATCACCTCGGGCTTCACGTGCTCGAGCACGCTCGTCAGGTGCTCATCCCAGTACGTACCCACGTTGGCGCTCTCGATGCCCGGCACTTGGCGCAGACCGCTCCCCGGGATGCTCGAGCCGAAGTTCGGTGCATAGCGGCCCGCGGGATCGTTCGCCGGCACCGCGTTCATCTCTTCGACGATCCGGAGAATCGACTGATGTGTGATGGAGTCGTTCACGAAGAGCACCTCTTTCGTGACGTGCGACTTGCACCCCGCGATGGCGACCACCAGCAGCGACACGCACACCACGGTCAACCCGGCCCTCGTACCCCTGCCCATCCCGCTTCCCCCTCTGCACGACTGTTGTCGGCAGAGTGAGGAGTGCGGGCGTCCGAGTCAAGCACTCTCTGAGGATCAGTGAGTGGGGCCACGGTCCGTGAACAGGGCGAGGCCGGAGCTGCGGCCCGCCCCGTTTGCGTCCGGGTTCTCAAGCTCGCCGACCGATGGATAGGTTGCCGACATGACTGGACCGATTCGGATCGACGATGCGGACGGGGTGCGCGTCGTCACGTGGGAACGGGACGAGGCGCTCAATGCCATGTCCGTACGACATGTGGGACGCGACCCGCGACGCGCTCGACTCGGCCACCGCTGACGGGATTCGCTGCATCGTCCTCACGGGCTCGGGCCGCGCCTTCAATGTCGGGCAGGACCTGGGCGAGATGGCTGACCCTCGCCAAGCGGACGAGACCCGGGGCTATCGAGGGGTCATGCGCGCGCTGCAGGACGTGCCCGTGCCCCTGATCGCCGCGGTGAACGGGCTCGCGGTCGGCTTCGGAGTCACGGTGCTGCCCTGGTGTGACTTCGTCCTGATATCGGAGGCGGCGCGCTTTCGACTTCCGTTCGTCTCGCTCGGGGTGACGACCGAGGCGGCGAGCAGCGTGACGCTCCCCGAGATCATGGGCCCGCAAGCCGCCGCGCACTTCGTGCTGACCGGTGACTGGCTGTCCGCGGCCGACGCAGTCGCGACGGGCCTGGCCTGGCGCCAAGTCCCGGGCGAGACGCTCGTCGCCGAAGCCGTCGCCCTGGCCACGCGACTCGCCGACGCCCCGCCCGAGTCGTTGCGCACCACCACGGGGCTGCTCCGGGTCGAACGCCGCGCCCGCTGGGCCGAGGCGATGGACCGGGAGAATGCGGCGTTCGCACGCCTGGCCGGGAGCGAAGAGAATCTCGCCGCCATCGAACGCTTCTTCTCACGAAAGGCAGACCGTTGACGCGCTTCGTCGACAGCTCGATCACCTTCCCGTACAAGCGGTCACTGGGTCCGGTGATCGGGGCGTTCATGACCGGGCTCACCGAGCAACGGATCCTCGGGATCCGATCGGGCGACCGGGTGATCGTCCCGCCGCTGGAATGGGATCCGCAGACCGGTGCCGAGCTCCCCGCCGACGACATGGTCGAGGTCGGCCCGGCCGGCACCATCGAGTCGTGGACGTGGGTCCCGAACCCGTCCGAGCAGCACCCGCTCGACCGTCCGTTCGCGTTCGCGCTCATCCGGCTCGACGGCGCATCCACACCGCTGCTGCACGCGATCGATGCCGGCTCCCCCGCCGAGCTCTCCGTCGGCGCGCGCGTCGCGCCGCGGTGGCGTGGCACCCGCAGCGGTCGCATCGACGACATCGTGGCGTTCGTCCCGGGTGAAGCACCGCAGGTGGAGGGATCCGACACGGGACCTGCCACGGAGCCGGTGACGATGATGGACTACAACGCGTCGATCACCTACCGGAACCCGGTGCCGGCAGTGCAGGACCGTCTCCGCGAGGTGAGTCGGGAGCAACGCATCCTCGGTCAACGGTGTCCGGTCTGCGCACGGGTGTATGCCGGTGGCCGCGGCTACTGCCCGATCGACGCCGTCGAGCTCGGCGAGGAGCACGACGTCGACCTTCCGCACTCGGGCACGATCACGAACTTCACGATCATCACTCCCGTGCAGTATCCCGGCCAGACGGAGACGGAGCCGTTCGCCCGCGTGTTCGTGCTGCTCGACGGGACGGACGTCGTCCTCCCCTACCAACCGGTGATCGAGCTCCCGGTGGGCGACGTGAAGGTCGGCAAGCGGGTCGCCGCCGCGTGGGCCCCTCCCAATGACGACTTCGACGAAGGGGGAACGATGGGTGGCGCGTACGGGCATCTCATCGGCTGGATACCGAGCGGTGAACCGGACATCGATGACCCCGAGCTCGTGAACCGGATCTTCTGATGCCGCCGGCGAACGGTCCGAGAACCGACATCGCGGTGGTCGGGTGGGCGCAGAGCCCGATGATCCGGCGCACCGACCTCTCCGAGACGCAGCTCCTCCTGCGGGTGATCACCGACGCGCTCGAACCGCTCGGCCTCACCCGGGCCGACATCGACTTCACCTGCCTCGGCTCGTGCGACTACATCACCGGCCAGGCGTTCTCCTTCGTGTCCAACCTCGACGCGATCGGCGCGTGGCCGCCCAAGCGCGACTCACACGTCGAGATGGACGGCGCCTGGGCGCTCTACGAGGCGTGGCTCCGGCTGCAGGAGGGCGACATCGAGATCGCGGTCGTGACCGGGTCCGGTCGGTCGTCCACCGGCGACCCGGCGCTCATCTACCCGATGGAGATGGATCCCTTCTACCTTGCGCCGCTCGGGGTCGATCCCTTGACCTTCGCCGCGCTCCAAGCACGGGCCGTGATCGCGGCGGGCATTGCGGATGAGCGAGCCATGGCCAACGTCGCGGCCCGGTCGCGACGCGACGCGAAGAACAACCCCAATGCGCAGGTGCAAGGCGATTTCGATGTCGATGCGCTGCTCGGCGGCGACTACGTGCGCGAGCCGCTGCGACGGCACGATCTCCCGCCGATCACCGATGGCGCCGCGGCGATGGTGCTCGCGACCGGCCCACGCGCCCGTCAGCTTCGCGACCGACCGGCGTTCATCACCGGCTTCGATCACCGCACCGAATGCCACAACCCGGCGTACCGCGACCTGGCGGACTCTCCCTCGACCCGCATCGCCGCCGCGGCAGCCGGCCTCGATGCCGGACCGGTCGAAGCGGCCGAGCTCCAGGCCGCGTTCACCCACGAGGAGCTCCTGCTGCGGCGGGTCCTCGACCTGGGCGACGACGTGGCGGTGAACCGCTCGGGTGGCGCGCTGGCGTCGAACCCCATCATGGCGACGGGGCTCGCCCGCATCGGTTACGCCGCCGACCATGTGTTCGGCGGGGGCACGCGGGCGCTCGCCCACTCGACGTCGGGGCCGTGCCTGCAGCAGAACCTCGTTTGCATCCTGGAGGGAGACGCGTGAGCGCCGAACCGTGTGCGATCGTCGGCGTGGGCCAGACCCACCACAAGTCACGGCGCCAGGACGTGTCGTACGGCGGCCTCGTGCGCGAAGCGGTGTTCCGCGCCCTCGACGACGCGCAGATGACGCTCGACGACATCGACGCCGTGGTCATCGGCAAGGCCCCCGACCTCTTCGAAGGGGTCATGAAACCGGAGCTCTACCTCTCCGACGCGCTCGGCGCGGTCGGCAAGCCGATGTTTCGGGTGCACACCGCGGGTTCCGTCGGCGGCACGACCGCGATCGTCGCCGCCTCGCATGTACAGGCGCGCAAGCACGAACGTGTCCTCGCCGTTGCGTTCGAGAAGCAGTCCGAGGGCAACGCCCAGTTCGCGCTCGGCAGCGGCCGCGGCGCGTCACTCGGTGCCGGCGGCGCGTTCGCACCGTTCATCCGGGCGTACATCTCGCGCAGCGGCGCGCCCGAGCACATCGGCTGGAAGGTCGCGGTCAAGGACCGACTGAATGCGCTGAAGAACCCGTACGCGCATCTGAAGATCCAGGACATCTCCATCGAGAAGGTGAAGGAGTCCCCCATGCTGTGGGAGCCCCTCCGCTACCTCGAGTCCTGCCCGTCTTCCGACGGCGCGTGCGCAGTCGTGCTCACGAACGAAGCCGGCGGCAACGCGGCCGCGGCGGATGGTCGCGCGCCCGCTTGGATCCTCGGCTCGTCGTCGCGCAGCGAGCCGCCGAGCTTCCCCGGCCGCGACCCGGTCCGGCCGGCCGCGTGCGTACAAGCGGCCTGGGACGTCTACGAGATGGCCGGGATCACGAACCCGCGTGATCAGATCGATGTGGCCGAGCTGTACGTGCCGTTCTCATGGCACGAGGCGATCTGGCTGGAAGGTCACGACATCGCGGCCGTGGGCGAAGGATGGCGGATGATCGACGACGACGAGACCGCGCTCACCGGCTCCTTCCCGGTGAACCCGAGCGGCGGGGTGCTGTCGAGCAATCCGATCGGCGCGTCGGGACTCCTGCGCTTCGCGGAGGCCGCGAATCAAGTACGTGGTGCGGCGGGTGAGCATCAGGTCGGCGGCGCAAAGGTCGCGCTGGCGATGGCGTACGGTGCGAACAGCCAATACTTCAGCACCTGGGTCGTCGCCAGCTCGCTCCAGCCGTTCGGCTAGCTCGACAAGGGAACCATGAGCACTTCCTTCCGGTACGCGTTCGACCACAAGCTCATCGCGTTCTGGGGTCCCTTCGGGGTTCGGCCGTCGAAGGACGGCGTCACGATCACCGAGGACGGTCACCTGCGCGCGACGTTCGGGCTGCTCAAGCTGGAGACCAGTCTCGACAACGTGGATGGCGCGCACATCACCCGCGGGTACCGGTGGTGGACCGCGGCGGGAGCCCGAGCCTCGATGAAGGACGACGGATTGACGTTCGGCACCAACGCCGACGCCGGGGTCTGCATCCACTTCCGCGAGAAGGTTCCGTCGGCCCTGCGACGTAAGGGCCACTCTGCCCTGACTGTCACGGTCGAGGATCTCGAAGGTTTGACCGCGGCGCTCAACCACCCCTGATGCGCGCCACTGCAGGTCGTGGCAGTTGACCGGGCACCGGAATGTGACCGATGGCGGGAACGATCCCCGTCGTCACGCGGCGTATCGTGACGGTCGATGACCCAACCGATCGAAGTCATCCTGATGCGCGAGCTGGCCGATCATCTCGCCACGCCGATCTTCGTCGTCGACGCGACCGGTGACCTCCTGTTCTACAACGAGCCCGCCGAGAATCTTCTCGGCACCCGGTTCGACGAGACCGGGATGTTGCCGTTCCGTGAGTGGTCGACCATGTTCACGCCGACCGACGCGGCTGGTACCACGATCCCTCCGTCCGAGCTCCCGCTGGCCATCGCAGTCCAGGAGCACCGGCCGGCGCAGGGTGGGATGTGGATCTTGGGTCTCGACGGTGCGCGACACGAGCTCACGGTGACCGCGATCCCATTGCAAGGGCAGTTCGGAGATCACCTCGGCGCGGCGGCGATCTTCTGGGAAGCAGGGTGAAAGCCACCTTCTGGGGGACCCGCGGCTCGCAGGCGTCGCCGGGACCCGACACCGTGCGGTACGGCGGCAACACCTCCTGCGTGGAGATCAACGCACTGCCCGGTTCCCGGGTGGTGCTCGACGCCGGAACGGGGTTGCGCGTGCTCGGCAACGCCTTGCCCCCCGACGTCCGCCGGGTCGATGTGCTGCTGACGCATCTCCACATGGATCACATCCAGGGACTCGGGTTCTTCTCCCCGTTGTTCGCCCGTGACTTCGAGGTGCACATCTGGGGCCCCGGTTCCGCCACGAGCGATCTGCGGTCCCGCCTGACGCGCTACATGTCGCCGCCACTGTTCCCGGTGCGACTGCCCGAGCTTCCGTGCGATCTCCACCTCCACGATCTGAACGACGGTTCCATCGAGGTTCCGGGCCTCTCCGTCCGCACCGCGCTCGTCTGCCATCCGGGACCGACGGTCGGCTACCGGCTGGAGGGGGCGGACGGCACCCTGACGTATCTTCCCGATCATGAGCCGGTGTTGGCGTGCAGTGCCTTCGCCGAGCTCCCCGACTGGTGCTCCGGGCTGGCACTGGCCAGTGGCGTCGACGTGCTGATCCACGACGCCCAGTACACGGACGCGGAGTACGCCGACCGAGTCGGTTGGGGCCACAGCACGCTCCGCGATGCACTCGCGTTCGCGCGACTCGCACGGGTCAAGCAGCTCGTCGCGTTCCATCACGATCCCGCCCACGACGACGACACGCTCGATCGCTTCTTCGCGGACATCTCGTCAGATGAGCAGTTCCTCTTCGTCCCCGCCCGAGAAGGCGAGACCATCGAAGTCAGCCAACCGGCGCGCGTGTGACATCTCGGGAGATGCAATGAAGCGGTCGAAGATCGCATCGACCGCGCTCGTGGTCGGGTTGACGGTGATCGGCGCGGCATGCAACAGCGGGAGCTCCGATTCGTCCGCGCGCACGACCACATCCAGCTCCGCGAGCACGGCGCCGCGCACCACTCCCACGACCGCGTCAGCACCCTGCGGCGCGTCGACCCCGGTCCGTTCCCGATATGACTCCGTCGTCGTCTTCAGCTTCGAGAATCGGACCTGGAGCGACGTCGGCCTCGGATTTGGCGCCGCGATGCCCTACCTCCACAGGCTCGGGTCGCAGTGCAGCTGGTTTCGCGAGTGGACCGAGACCGATCCGAGGCAGAACAGCTTGACCCAGTACGTCGGCCAGATCACCGGAGCCCGGCAACCCGGGACAGAGAACGACTGCTCGCCCTCGCCGACCTGCAGCACCGACGCCGACAGCATCTTTCGCCAGCTACGAGCCGACGGCAGGAACGCAGTGAACTACGTCGAAGGCGCCACGACTGCGTGCAGCGCCGACGGGAACGCGGTGCGACACGTTCCTGCGTTGTACCTGTGGGCTCCCGAGGATCGCCGGCACTGCGCGGAGCAGGTTCGCCCCCTGACCGACTTCGACGCACGGAAGCTTCCTGCGTTCGCGTTCATCACCCCTGATACCTGTCACGACGGCCATGACTGTGGCAACGACACGGTCGACACCTGGGCCCGTGAACACATACAACCGGTCCTCGACAGCCCCTCGTATCGGTCCGGCAAGGTTGCCGTCTTCGTCTGGTACGACGAGGACATGCCGGTACCGAATCTCTGGATCACGCCGACCGCTCGGCCCGGGCCACTCTCCGTCACGGGAGCCGGCGCGTCGGCGACGCTCCGCGCCTGGCAGTCGATGCTCGGGCTCCCGTGCCTCGCCGATGCCTGTGACGCGCCGGATCTACGGTCGGCAGCTCGGTCGTAGCGGACTACGAGCGGCGGTGGCGGCGGTACTCGATCGCGACCGGGACGAGCGACAGCGCCACGATCACCAGAATTGCGATGTCGAGCGAGTCGGCGATTCCGGGGAACTTCGTTCCCAACGCCCAGCCGAGCGTCGTCACGAGCACGACCCAGGCAGTTCCGCCGATCACGTTGTAGATCGTGAACGTCCGGTGATGCATCTTCGACGCACCGGCGACGATCGGGGTGAACGTTCGAACGATCGGGACAAACCGAGCCAGCACGATCGTCTTCGACCCGTGACGATCGAAGAATGCCTCGGCCCGCTCGAGATGCTGTCGCTTCAGGAAGCGGGAATCGGGACGCGAGAACAGCCTCGGCCCGTATCGGTGCCCGAACGTGTACCCAACCTGATCGCCGGCGATCGCCGCGATCGAGCAGCCGAGCATGATCAACGGCAGCGGGGTGAGCAGGTCCGTCGTCGCCGAGAGCAATCCGGCCGTGAACAGGAGCGAGTCACCGGGCAAGAAGAAGCCGATGAACACGCCCGACTCCGCGAAGACGACCGCGAACAACCCGAACAGCCCGATGTTTCGGATCAGCTGGTCGGGGTCGATCCCGATCGCGCCGACCATCGGTGCCAACGAAGACATCGCCGCAGGGTACGTGCCTGACGTCGCCGCCTACGTCGATACGACGATGAGGGCAGAGAGCAGCACCGACCCGACCACAGCGAAGGCAGTGATCGTGAACGGCCAGCGAGGGCGGGCCGCAGCTTCATCAGCCGCGATCGAGGTCAACACGCGCCGGTGCTGGCGATAGCCCACGATGATGATTGCCGCGCCCAGGAGGACAATGAGGACTCCCGCGGCGCTGTAGAGGTCATCGTCGGAGAGCGGGGCGCTGTCCGGCTGCACGATCAGCGCAACCTTGGCGACGACGAAGCCGAGTCCGAAGAGCGCGATGCCGGTGCGCAGCCAGGCGAGGAAGGTGCGGTCGTTCGCCAGCTCAGTGTCCATCGGGCCAGTCAAGTGCGGCTCGGGACCGCGCGCCACTGGACCTGGCGTACCGTGCGGCAATGCCTGACGCACCGACCGAGCTCCCGCCGCTCGAACCATCTGCATTTGCCGACCGGTACGGGCCGCGCGCGCTGGTTGCCGGTGGCGCGACCGGTCTCGGCGCCGAGTACTGCCGCCAGATTGCCGCGACGGGCATCGATCTGCTCATCCTCGACCGCGACGAATCGGCGCTGGCGGTGACCGCGGCCGAGCTGCGGTCGGCCCAGAACCCGGTGGACGTCGTCACCGCCGTCGTGGACCTCGGGCAGCCGCCCGAGGTCGTGCTCGACCGGCTGCGGCGCGCCGTCGGTGACCTCGAGATCGGCCTGCTGGTCGCCAACGCGGCGTGGTCCCCCATCGGTCGCTTCCTCGACGTCGAGCTCTCGGACCTGCTCGCGGCAGTCAACATCAACTGCCGGGCGCCCGTCGTGCTCATCCACGAGCTCGGCGCTCGGATGGCGGCGCGCGGGCGCGGCGGGATCATCGTGATGTCGTCGCTCGCGGCCGAAGCCGGGGCGGCGAACGTCGCCCTCTACTCCGCGACGAAGGCGTTCGACCTCGTCCTCGCCGAAGGTCTCTGGTACGAGCTGCGCGAGCTCGGTGTCGATGTGGTTGCGATCCGTCCGGGCTCCACCCGCACTCCCGGTTGGCAGTCCTCGCAACCCGCCGACGGCGAGCTCGACGGCGTGATGGAACCGGTCGACGTCGTGCGCGATGCGCTCGCCGCGCTGGGGACCACCCCGTCGCTCGCGGCGGGTGCTGCGAACCGCGCCGCGGAGGCGATGTTCCGCAGCATGACCCGTCGAGACGTGATCGAGCTCATGAGCAGCATCACCTCCCAGCTCGTCACCCCGGACGGTTGAGCTCCCGAACCACCCGCAGCAGGCCTCCGCGCTCGGCGAAGTCGACGGCGACGAGCGTCGGCCGGGCGTTCCGCTCCTCCTGACATCGGCGGGCTCGCCGCCCGAGGTCCTTCGTCGTGTTCGCTTGCTCCGACCCGCGCCGGCTCGCGGGCGTGACCCAGTGATTGAGCTGGAACACCGGCCCGTCGACACTGCCCCGGTTCGGTCGGCACGAGGTGGGCTTGCGGAGCCGGTCGACGTTGCGGAACTTGAAGGGCGTCTCCTGGATCAGGTCGGCGAAGCCATTCGGGAGCGTTGGTCCACCGTCGCCGTTCTCGAGCATCACGACCAGCCGCTTCCCGTCCGCGAGCATCGCACCGAGCGTCGGCAGCGGTTCACCGGAGGCCACCGGCAGCATCATGTCGGCCAAGCCTGCTCGCGCGAACTCGGCCCGGATGCGGTCCGCCGCCACGTGATCCTCGATCACGATCATGAGCACTTCATTCGGGTGGCGCTGGAGGAACCGGCGGATCGTGCGCAGCTCGCCGCTCATCGACACCGCACCCAGCTCGCAGAAGACGTGACAGAGGAACAGCTCCGACCGGTCGCTTCCGGTGGACCGACCCAGCCGACGGTGCAGGGTCTCGCCCAGCGCCACCAGGTCGGGATCCATGTCCCGCGTCACCTTGCCGATCAGCGCCGACGTGTCCGTCTGGACGCCCAGTCGCCGCCGGACTCCGGGGAACGCGTCGATCTGGAGACCACGGATCCCGAAGGCGAGCTGGCGGGCGATCGGGTGATCCTGGTTCGCCCCCTTGAAGCGATCCGTCACTGACGACATCGCGTTGTGCGAGGTGGCAAACGCCACGTCACCCACCGAGCGATCGCAGAGCGCCGCGCTCCCGTTGCACTGCCGGAGGGGCCGCACCGGCGCTCGACGATGCCGTCGTCACGACCAGCAACGCACAGCAGCGCCACGGCCACGACCCGTGCCCACATCTTCATTCGTCCTCGCACGGTCCGTCATCGATGCAACGGATGCCATCATCCCAGAACCGGGCCGCCGGCCGGCTCAGGCCTCGTCGCTCGGAGGCAACGAGATGTTCAGCCCGACGGGCCCACCGGCGGCGTCGGGGCCCTGCACCTCGACGATTCGCTCGTCGACGTCGTCCCATTCCGTGCGCAGCGCCCGCGACATCACGGCGTGCTGGAGGTACAGCGCGGTGATGTAGGTGAGCTCGAGCGTCGCCTCGTCCCCGAGCTGCTCGTGGAGCGCGGCGAAGAGCTGATCGGGAACCCGTCCCCGATCGAGCACCAGGCAATCCGTGAACGCGAGGACCAGGCGCTCCAGCTCCGTGAAGCACGACGCGGCCGGCCAGTACCCGACCGCCTCGATCTTCTCGTCCGGCACGCCCAAGGCGCGCAGCGACTTGCAGTGCTGCGAGAACACGAACTGGCTCTCGGCCGCCCAACCGGCCCGCGCTTGGCCGAGCTCACGCAAGATCGGATCGAGCACCCGCTTGGGGCTCTGGTAGATGCCGAACCCCTGGACGGCGTGCTCGAGGATGTCGGGCACATTGGCAAACGCCGGCCACCAGTCGCCGCGGGTGCCCGTCTCGGTCCCCGGCTCCGCCACCGGATCCCGATCCCCGAAGAGCAGGTCGTACATCACGGTGACGATCGGAGCGTCGGTCTCGGCGCGGCTGACCTGGTGAAGACGAGGCATCTCATGGCTCCTTGGTCTGGGTCACGCGAAGTCGACGCGCAACCGCACGAGCGTCATCGATTGGATTCGCCAGGCGCCGTCGAGCTTGACGTAGGTCTCGTGATAATGGCCGTAGCCGTGCATCCGGCCGGCCCGGCCGCCCGGACGAAACCACAGCTGGTCTTCCATCGCCCAGATCCCGGTCGCCGTGGTCGGCGAAGTCAGCTCGATCTCCGGCATGTGACCGTGGTGGACCGTGACCACGTCGCGCAACGTCGGCTCCAGCATCTCGAAGAACGCGTCGGCGGTCTCGTAGATGCCGCCGCCTTCGTCCGTGACGTCCACGTGCACGTCGGACGCGAACAGCTCGCGCATCCCCGCCCAGTCCTTCGTGTCCATGAGGCGGAAGTACTGCGCCTTCAGCTGCTTGATCGCCTCGATGTCGTCCACGCTCGCTCCTCCCGCCGGGGGCGTTGCACCGCCCGCGACCGAGCCCGACGCACGGCTTACTGGTTCGGGGTGGTGCCGGTCTCCTTCGCGAGCTTGGCCGCGGCCTCCCGCTCGGCGAGGACCTTGATCAGGCCCAGCTCCTCCTGGCCGATCTCCGGAAGTCGCCGGGCGATGTCGTCGATGGTCCAGCGACCTTCCGTCCGCATCTCGCGGACCTCGACCGGCTGGTTCCACACCGCGATCTTGCTGCCGTTCGCGGTGTAGATCTGACCCGTCACGTCCTGGCTCAGGTCCGAGAGCAGGAACCCGACCATCGGCGCGACATCCTCCGGTTCGCCCATCTCCACGCCGAACGGCACGTTGCCGGACATCCGGCTCTTGGCCACCGGCGCGATCACGTTGGCGCGAACGCCGTACTTGTACATCCCCGCGGCCACCGAACGGGCGAGCGAGACGATCGCTCCCTTGGCCGACGCGTAGTTGGCCTGCGCGACCGAGCCCGCGAAGGCACCGGACGTGAACGCGACGAACGAACCCGACTTCTGCTCCTTGAAGTACGGGGCTGCCGCTCGAAACACGGTGAAGGTGCCCTTGAGGTGGGTCTCGATCACCGGATCCCACTCCTCCTCGACCATGTTGAAGAACATCCGCTCACGCAAGATGCCGGCGACCGTCACGACGCCGTCGATGCGTCCGAAGGCGTCGATGGCACTCTGCACGATGGATGCCCCTCCCTCCATCGTGGTCACCGAGCTCGCGTTGGCGACCGCCTTCCCCCCGCGGGAGGTGATCGCATCAACGACCTCGTCGGCGACCTCGCTCGTCGGCTCGTTGCCGTCAATGGAGACGCCGTAGTCGTTCACCACGACCGACGCGCCCTCGCTCGCGGAGAGCTCGGCCACGGCCCGACCGATGCCTCGCCCCGCCCCAGTGATCGCGACCACCTTGCCGTCGAGCGCGCCCATGCAAACCTCCGAGTTGGAAATGGAGCCACAACCTAGCGGGACCGCGGACGGCTACCTCTGGTGACCGCCACTCGCCGGCGGCGACGACGACCGAAACCGATCAGTCCTCCCATGTGGTCCGGTCCGAGCGCGCCGGCTGACGACCGATCCGCATCGGGGACAACGGCGCGTCGACCATGACCACGCGGTGCCACTGGGTCGCGCCGAGCTCATCGCGCCACTTCGCAAGATCGCGGTCGCCTTCGGCACTGGCCCAGTCCGGCCAGGTAGGGATCGCCCACAAGAGCAACGCCTCGTCGTTGTTCACCATTGCGGTCGTGAACGCACCGAACAGCTCCCACCCGTGACGTGCGTGCAGCGCAGAGGCATCGCGCGCCCGCTCCAACACGTCGGCCGCCGTGCCCGGAGCGACCTTCACCAGCTCGTGCGCGTAGACATCACCGCGAACCTCGTCGGCACAGAGCTCCTCGATGGTGCGCGTCCACGGAGCCGGGACGACCACGCGATCGAAGCCGCCGCTGCGGAACTCGGCCGCCTTGGCCCACCACTGCTCGAGTGCCGGGTCCTGTGCGCCGCGCCCGACGGTCTCGGTCGCGAACGAGGCCGCGAGCCCGGGCCACCCGTCGTGCTCCCACATGTTGACCGTCTTCGGCCACGCACCCGTCGAACCGACGAGTGCCCACACTCCATAGCAGAGCTGGCCCCGCTCCTCCTGGCCGATTGGGCTCCAATTCGCGGTCATGTGCTGCATGTAGCTCGCACGGTGATGCCCGATGATGTCAATGATCTCGTGGATGTAGACGCGGTCGTTCACCGGTGGTGGTCCTCTTCCTCTCGGACGCTTCGGCACGCACCCCGAGGCGCACGCCCACGGAGGTTCTAACCCGAATGCGCACGGCCCGCATCACGTCGAGCGATGTTTGGATACGGTCGTCTCGCATGGGCCACCCCACGCTCCCCGCGCAGCGAGCGCCCGGCCAACCGACAGAGTGGTCGTTGCCCGCGGCGATCGATGCGGTGACGGGAGCCGTCGCCAACCGCGTGATGCTCGTATGGGAGTCGGAACGCCGCACGTACGCCGAGGTCCAGGAACGCACGAAGCGACTGGCCGCCTTCCTCCGTGACGCGGGGCTCACCATCCACCGCGAGCGCGAGCGTCTGGCCCGGTGGGAATGTGGCCAGAGTCCCGTCGCAGTGGTGCTGTCGAACTGCCCTGAGTACATCGAGGCGATGATCGGCGCGTACCGCGCCCGTGCGGTGCCCTTCAACGTGAACCACCACTACCAACCCGGTGAGATCGCTGCGCTGCTCGACGAGATCGGAGCGGAAGCCATCGTGTACCACCGCCGGCTCGGTCCACTCCTGGCAGGCGCCTCGGCCGACCGTGTGCTGATCGACGTCGATGACGATTCCGGGGCGCCCCCGCTTCCGCACAGCGTCGCATTCGAGACCGTCGTCGGTGGCTCCGGGCCGATCGGGGATCTCCCCGTCGCGTCGCCGGACGACCTCCACCTCGTGTGCACTGGTGGCACGACCGGCCGCCCGAAGGGCGTGCTCTGGCGGCAGGGAGACATCTACGTCTCCTCGATGGGAGGTGCGAAGAACGCAACCTTCGAAACCATTGCCGCCGGGACCGCCGGCTCGCCACAGATCTGGTTCGCGGCTCCGCCCCTCATGCATGCGGCCGCGCAGTGGACCGCCTTCGCCGCCCTGCACCAAGGCGGCACCGTCGTGCTGCACGACGACACCGTGCCCTTCGATGCCGGCGCAATACTCGAGACCGCTGCACGCGAACACGTCACGTTCCTCACAATCGTCGGTGACGCGTACGCCCGGCCGCTCGTCGCAGAGCTTCGTACCGGTTCGCACAACCTGTCCTCGTTGCGATACCTGGCAACCGGCGGCGCGACGACGCGCCCCGATCTGCGGCGGGCACTGGTCGAGCTCCTCCCAGGCCTGATGGTCGTGGACGGATACGGCGCGTCGGAGACCGGCGGCATGGCATACGGACTGTCGCAGAGCGATGCCGAGAGCTCCTCGTTCCATGGTGCCGCTGACGCCTGCGTGCTGTCCGAGGACCGCACCTCTGCACTCCAGCCCGGAGCGGACGAGATCGGTTGGATCGCTCGCGACGGACGTGTCCCGCTCGGGTACCTCAACGACCGCGAAGGGACCGAACGCACCTTCCCGATCGTCCAGGGTCGTCGGATGGCAGTTCCCGGTGACCGCGCCCGCGTCGCCGCGGACGGCAGCATCGTCCTGCTAGGGCGAGACTCGACGGTGGTTACGAGCGGCGGCGAGAAGATCTTCGTCGAAGAGGTCGAACAGGCGGTCGGGCAGCACCCCGACGTCGTCGACGTGGTCGTAACCGGGCGCCCCAGCACACGCTTCGGCGAGGAGGTTGTCGCCATCGTGCAGCTACGCGCCGGCGCCGTCGCTCGCCCCGCCGACATCCGCGAGTTCGCGGCTGGAACCGTCGCCCGCTTCAAGGCACCCCGAGCAGTGCTCGTGTGCGACCTCGTCGCGCGCCACCCATCCGGAAAACCGGACTACCGCTGGGCGCGCGAGGCCGCGCTCGACGCAGTGGCCACCGACGACGATCTGCTTCACGACGGCGACGGCCGCCAGGTGAACCCGTGACAGGCAACAGCGATTGGGACGACGTGCTCGAGGATCTCGAGCGTCGGCGGGCCGCGTCACGCGCGATGGGTGGCGAGGAGCGGCTGCAGAAGCACCGCGCCGCGGGGAAGCTGGACGTCCGCGCCCGCATCGATGCGCTCCTCGATCCGGGTTCGTTCCAGGAGCTGGGCACGCTCGTCGGCGGCGAAGAGGCACCGGCCGACGCGATCGTGATGGGGTCGGGCCGGATCGAGGGTCGTCCGGTGATGGTCGCGGCCGAGGACTTCACCGTGAAGGCCGGCACCATCAGCGGAGCCGCGAACGCGAAGCGCTACCGGGTCGCCGAGCTCGCCGTCACCGACCGCGTCCCGCTGATCATGATGCTCGAAGGTGCCGGCTTTCGCGCCGACGGGCGCGGGCACGGCGCCCGGACCCCGACCGACATGCTCGCCCAGGCGCGCTGCTCGGGCCGGGTTCCGCTCGTCACCGCCGTCCTCGGCGCGTCCGCCGGTCATGGCGCGCTCGTCGCTCCCCTGTCGGACTTCGCCGTGATGAGCCGCCACGCGTCGATCTTCACTGCCGGCCCCCCGGTCGTGAAGGAGTCGCTCGGCGAGGAAGTCACCAAGGACGAGCTCGGTGGACCGGAGGTCGCGCTCACGAGTGGCCTGATCCACAACGTCGCCGACGACGATGCCGCGGCGCTCCTCCTCGTGCGCAGCTACCTCAGCTACTTCCCGTCCTCCGCGTGGTCGTACCCGGATTCCGTCCCGGCCGGCGACGACGGGCCGCGGCTCGTTCCGCAGATCCTCGACATCGTTCCCCGCAACGGCCGCCGGATCTACGACATGCGGCAGGTGCTCGACGTCGTCTTCGATGCGGATTCCTGCTTCGAGGTGCAACCCGCGTTCGGCAAGTCCGTGATCTGTGCACTCTCCCGGCTCGGTGGTCATCCCGTCGCCGTCGTCGCGAACCAGCCCAGGGTGCTCGCCGGCTCCATCAATGCCGACGGCGCCGACAAGGCCGCGCGCTTCATCACCATCGCGGACTCGTTCCACCTCCCCCTGATCTTCCTCTCCGACAACCCGGGCGTTCTGCCGGGTACCGGATCCGAGCGCGAGGCCATCCTGCGCAAGGGCGCGCGGATGTACGCCGCGCAGACGCAGGCGACCTCGCCGAAGTTCGAAGTCACGATGCGCAAGGCCTACGGGTTCGGCTCCATGGTCATGGCCATGATCCCTTTCGACGGGCAGTCCGGCGTGTTCGCGTTCCCGGGCGCGACGATGGGCGCGATGGGTGCGGCCGCGATGAGCCGTTCGCGAGGCTCCGACGACGAGGAGGCCGCGATGCTGCACACCCACGAGGTCGAAGCGTCGTACCGCTCCGCGCAGACGTTCGGCTTCGACGAGCTCATCGATCCCCGTGAGGTCCGCAACGTCCTGCTGCACTCGCTCGAACGGGCACTACATCGCCGCCAAGCTCCGGCCGAGCCCGTCGCCCGCATCGGCATCGTGCCGTAGCACCCGTGCCTGACGACCGGCCGGCCACCGCCACTAGCGTTGGTCGATGACGTACCGCGAGTTCTTCTCCCACGTCGTCGACGTCGTCGAGGGTGTCGGGGCGGCAATCCTGGTCTTCGGCGGACTCGGCGCCTTCGCTCGGTTCGTCGTATGAGCTCGCCGGGCGGCGCGGCCTGGATGCGTACGGGGACCTCCGCAAGAACCTGGGCCGCGTGATCCTGCTCGGCCTCGAGGTGCTGATCATCGCCGACATCATCCGCACGATCGTGGTCGACCAGTCAGTGGAGAGCGTCGCGGTCCTCGGGATCATCGTGCTGATCCGAGTTGTCCTGAGCTTCTCGCTCGAGGTCGAGATCGACGGCATGTGGCCGTGGAACCGTTGGCGCATCGACCCAGAGAGGCCCGCGTCCGACCAGGCGTAGACCGGGACCGTTCGCAACCGATCTCGAGCCTCAGAGGTCGAGGTCGACGGTGACCGCGTCCGGGTCGCCGGCGAACCGCGCCACCATGAACCGGTGCGTCCGGCAGCGGCCCGCCAGGCGTGCCGCTCTGGGTCCCGGGTGGCGAGCCGGTCGACCGGCACGATCACCACGCAGTTCGTCTCGCCCGCCGCCGGCACCTCGACGCGAGCGAATCCGACGAGGCGCGGGGGTGCATCCGGGTCCGGCAGCTCCGCGTAGACCTGCACGACATCTGCTCCGTCGCGGCACCGGTGTTCCGCACGGTCGCCCGAACGATCGACTTCCTCGCTCGGCCACCGAGACGTCGACGTCGCCCAGCGCGAAGGTCGTGTACGACAGGCCGAAGCCGAAGGGGAACGCCGGCGCGGTGCCGGTGCGGGCGAGATGCCACCACCCGTGCCAGCGGTCGTAGACGAAGTGGGTGGCGTCGCGTTCGTACGGCGGGAGGTCGGACTTCTTCGGCCGGGACGCTGAACGGGAGCCGGGCCGACGGGTTGACCGCGCCGAGGAGGACGTCGGCGAGACCGGGTCCGGCCTGGCATCCGCCGTACCAGGCCTGCACCACGGCGGGCACGAGGTCGATCCACTCGGTCACGACGACCGCGCTCCCCGCCTGGATGGCAACGACGGTCCGCGGGTTCGCGGCGGCGACGGCCCGGATGAGCGCGACGTCTTCCGGCGGCAGCCGCAGGGTGCTGCGGTCGCCGCCCACACCGAACCCGGTCCCGCGGCCGGCGAGGCGGGGCGGCTTCGTCGTCGGCGGCAGGTCGGCGAGCGACGCGTCGAACTGCTCGACCACCTCGGGCTCGTCGGACTTGGGAAAGAGGTCGGCGAGGGCGGGGTCGGTGTCGCCGATGTACTCGCCCTCGTCGAGGTAGGTGTAGCCGACGACGACCACCGCGACGTCCGCACCGGCCGCGACCGTTGCCGCGTGCTCGACGTCGGATCCGTCGTCGTGGACGACGTCGTCCACTGCGCCGCGCAGCCCGTCGAGCACGGTGTGACAGTCGAGGTCCCACACGTCGCTGGATCCACCGTCGCCCAGGTTGACGGTGTCCGCGAGGCGGCCGAGCACCGCGACCTGCAGGCCTCCGTCGGCCGCGAGCGGCAGCACCGGCGTGCCGTCGACGGGCTCGTTGCGCAGCAGGACGACCGAGCGGGCCGCGACCTCGCGGGCGAGCGCGCGATGTTCGGGCGAGCCGAGCACATCCGCCGCCGGATCCGGGCGCGGAGAGCACCTGATCGAAGCGCAGGAACGTCCCCACGATCCGCTCGACGGAGCGGTCGACGTCCTCCCACGACGCCTCACCGCTTTCGAGCGCGCCGGGGAGGTGCTGCTGGCGCACCATGCGGTAGGGCATCTCGATGTCGAGACCGGCGGTCACCGACGTCGCGGCATCGCGCATCCCGAAGATCCAGTCGCTGATGACGAACCCCTCGAACCCCCACTCCCCGCGCAGCACGTCGGTCAGGAGCTCGCGGTTCTGCCCGCACCACTCACCGTTGACGCTGTTGTAGGCCGACATGACCGACGCGACGCCCTCGTCGACGATCCGGCGGAAGTGCGGGAGGTACACCTCGTGGAGCGCGACCTCGTCGACCTCGATGTCGACGGTGAACCGGGCGTTCTCCATCGAGTTGCAGGCGAAGTGCTTCACGCACGCCAGCACGTGGCGCTGGAGACCACGGGTCAGCGCCGCACCGAGCTCGCCGACGTGATGCGGGTCCTCGCCGTACGTCTCCTGCGCCCGACCCCACGCCGGGTGCCGCAACACGTTGACGCACACCGCCCCGGTGAGGTTCGCGCCCGCGGCCCGCAGCTCACGACCGATGGCATCGCCGACCCGCTCCTCGAGCTCCGGATCCCAGGTTGCGCCGCGAGCCATCGAGACCGGGAAGCAGGTGGCGTTCCCGACCACCGCGCCCCGAGGGCCGTCGCTGAACCGGATGCCGGGGAGACCGACCCGCTCGACCTCGGCCCCGACGAACGGGGACTTGTGGTAGCCGTCCTGGCTGCCCAGGTAGGTGAGGCCGGCCCAGGTCGGTGCGTCGCCGTCGAGGCACCAGAGCCGCTCCTCGCGCGTCAGCGACGCGACCAGCGATCGGGCGACCTCATCCACCGGCTCGCCGGCCGCGACTGCGGCGCGGGCCTCCTCGAACGAATCGATGATCACAGAGCGGTCTCCTGGTTGCTCAGGCCTGATGGAAGAGTGACGGCACCTTAGGCATGTTGCCTCCGACCCGGGCGGTGTTCGGCCGCAGGGGTTGACCAAGCGTCGGCGAAGCGCGATTTTCAGTCTCCGCCATCGCCCCCAGGAGGCAGTCCATGAGCACCACCGAAGCCCGCGGCAGCGCGTCCAGCGACGCGAGCGCCGGGCGGCTCGACATGAAGCTCGAGACCGTCGTCATTCCCGTCTCGGACGTCGACCGCGCGAAGGAGTTCTACGTGAGCCTCGGGTGGCGGCTGGACGCGGACTTCGGGAGCGGTGACTTCCGGATCGTCCAGCTCACGCCACCGGGCTCCGGATGCTCGATCCAGTTCGGCACGGGCCTGACGTCGGCCACGCCCGGATCGGCGCAGAGTCTCCTGGTCGTCTCCGACATCGAGGCGGCGCATGACGAGCTCGTCGGCGACGATGTCGAGCGCGGTCGAGGTCTTCCACGACACCAGCGTCGGGTACAACCGCTTCAACCCTGCGACGCGGGCGAGCGGTCCCGACCCCGAGCGTCGCACCTACGCGTCGTTCGCAGAGTTCAGCGATCCGGACGGGAACCTCTGGCAGCTGCAGGAGATCACGAATCGTCTGCCCGGTCGAGTCGATCCGTCGACGACCACGTACAGCTCGGTCGCCGACGTCACCGGCGCGCTCGAAGCGTGCGGAGGCGGCGCACGGTGAGCACGAGAAGCGCACGGGCGAGGCCGATCGCGAACTGGCCGGAGTGGTACGCCGCGTACATGGTGGCGGAGGCGACCGGCGACCGAGCTCCCGACGTGACCGACTACGACGTCATCGTTCTCGGTGCCGGTGCTCCCGGCGAGCACTGCGCCGGCGCCCTGGCCGAGGGCGGTCTCCGCGTCGCGGTGGTCGAGCGCGAGCTGGTCGGTGGCGAATGCTCGTACTGGGCGTGCATCCCGTCCAAGACGCTGCTTCGCCCGGGTGAGGCCGTGCACGACGCGAACGATGCAGCGGCGAGCGCGCAGGTCGACGTGGAAGCCGCGTTCGCGTGGCGTGACTACATGGTCTCGGATCACACGGACACCAGTGCGGAGCAAGTGGCTGACCGACCGCAAGATCGACGTGCTGCGCGGGGACGGCCGCCTCGCCGGGCCGGGCACGGTCGAAGTCGCCGGCACGCGGTACACCGCGCGGCACGTCGTCGTGGCCACCGGCGCGGCACCGTTCGTGCCGCCGGTCCCCGGCCTCCGGGAGCTCGACGGCATCTGGACGAACCGCGAGGTCACCGCCATGACGGCCGTCCCCCGTCGCCTGCTGATTCTCGGCGGCGGTCCGGTCGGGGTGGAGATGGCCCAGGCCGTGCGGCGACTCGGCGGCGAGGTGGCGCTCGTCGATCTGGCCGACCGCGTCCTCGCCAACGAGCCCGCCCCGCTGGGAGAGGCGCTCGGCGACGTGCTCCGTCGCGACGGCATCGAGCTGGTGCTCGGCGCGGGCGCGAAGTCGGTGCGAAAGGACGGCGACGACTTCGTCCTGACCGTCGATGACGGCACCGAGCTGCGCGGGCGACCGCCTGCTCGTCGCGACCGGTCGCCGGCCGCGGGTCGAGGGCATCGGGCTCGAGACCGTCGGCGTCGAGGCCGACCCGCACGGGATCGCCGTCGACTCGCAGCTCCGCGCCGGCGACGGGCTCTGGGCGATCGGCGACGTCACCGGCATCTGGCCATTGACGACCACCGGGCAAGTACCAGGGCGACATCGTGGCCGCGAACATCCTGGGCGAGCCACGCGAAGCCAACTACGACGCCCTCCCAAGCGTTGTCTTCACCGATCCCCAGGCCGCCGCGGTCGGTGCGGCGGAAGCGCGCTTCGCCGGGACCGCGCCGATCTCCGGTGTCGCGAAGACCGCCACCTACACCCGCGCCTACGCCGAGTCGAACGGCTTCCTGACGCTCCTCAGCGACGGCACGCGACTGACCGGCGCGTACGCGCTCGGGCCGGAAGCCGGCGAGTGGCTCCAGCAGGCCACGCTTGGCCATCCGCGCGCACGTCCGCTCGACGTGCTCCGCGACACGATCCAGCCGTTCCCCACCTTCTCCGAGATCTACGCCGACGCGCTGGCGGCGCTCCGCGCGGATATCGCCGCCGCCGAACCGACGACAACCCGTTGACCGCTCACGATGCCTCGCCGTCGCCCGGGCAGAGCCGCGAGTACGTTCGGGACGCACAGCCCGGAGCCGTCACTTCGTCGACTGGACCGAGACCGGTCCTACAGGGAGGACCACCCGATGATCCACCAGAGCCCGCTGCCCGATGTCTCCATCCCCGAGCTCCCCCTCACGACCTTCGTGTTCGCGAACGCAGCGCAGCGCGCCGGACAAGGTCGCGTTCGTCGAGGGAGCGTCGGGGCGAACGGTCACGCTACGGGGAGCTGCTCGACTCCGTGCAGCGGTTCGCGGGCGGGCTCACCGCCAGCGGGTTCGGGCCGGGGCAGGTGCTGGCGATCATGGCCCCGAACCTGCCGGAGTACGCGGTGTGGTTCCACGGCGCGGCGATGACCGGCGGGACCGTCACGACCATCAACCCGACCTACACCGCGCACGAGGTCCACCATCAGCTGACCGACGCCGGCGCGACCGCTCATGGTGACGGTTCCGATGTTCCTCGACACGCGCGCGAGAGGCGGTCAAGGACACCAAGGTCGAGACGATCTACGTCTTCGGTGACGACGGCGACGACGGCGCCACGAAGCCCGTGGCGGAGCTCATGGGCGAGCCGCTGCACCGAGCACGCGCCGGTGGATCTCGACGACACCGTCGTCCTGCCCTACTCGTCCGGGCACGACCGGCCTGTCCAAGGGCGTGATGCTCACGCACCGGAACCTCGTCTCCAACGTCGTGCAGACCGTTGTGCCGGCGGAGCTCCGTGAGGACGAGACGATCATCGCCGTGCTGCCGTTCTTCCACATCTACGGCATGCAGGTGCTGATGAACTGCGGGCTCGCGGTCGGCGCCACGATCGTGACGATGCCGCGCTTCGATCTCGAGCTGTTCCTCCAGCTGCACGACGACCACGGCGTCACCCGCTCGTTCGTCGCGCCGCCGATGGTCGTCGCGCTGGCGAAGCACCCGGTCATCGACAACTACGACCTCTCGAAGCTCGAGCAGGTCTTCTCGGGTGCGGCACCGCTGTCGGCCGAGCTCGCGCTCGAGGCCGGCGCCCGCATCGATTGCGAGGTGGTGCAGGGGTACGGGATGACCGAGCTCTCCCCCGTCAGCCACCTCACCCCCCGCGGCGGCTTCAAGCCCGGATCGGTGGGCGTCACCGCGCCGAACACCGAGCTGCTGATCGTCGATCCCGAGTCGGGCGAGCCGCTCGGCCTCGATCTCGACGGCGAGATCTGGGTCCGCGGCCCGCAGGTCATGAAGGGGTACCTCAACAACCCGGCCGCGACCGCGAACACCATCGATGACGACGGATGGCTGCACACCGGCGACATCGGTCACGTCGACGCCGAGGGCCACGTCTTCGTCGTCGACCGGCTGAAGGAGCTCATCAAGTACAAGGGCTTCCAGGTCCCACCGGCCGAGCTCGAGGCCCTGCTGCTCACGCACCCGGCCGTCGCCGACGCCGCGGTCATCGGCGTCGCCGACGACGAAGCCGGTGAGATCCCGGTCGGCTTCGTCGCGCTCGAAGCCCGGCCAGGAAGCAACCGAAGCCGACATCATCGCCTTCGTCGCCGAGCGCGTCGCCACCTACAAGCAGATCCGCAAGGTCAACTTCGTCGAGACGATCCCGAAGTCCGCCTCCGGGAAGATCCTCCGCCGCGTCCTACGAGACACCGCCACCTAGTGCCGTGTCGCGCGGGCGACCGGAAAAGTGAGCGGGGACTCAGGACGCGCTCTTGCTCTCCTCGACCGCGACCGGGGCCGTGGGAAGCCCCCGGCTGAAGAACAGCGCGATCAGCGCGAGCACCGCGAGCACGGACAACGACGTGCGCAGCGCTTCGAGGCGCGCGTCCGCATTCTCGTCGACGATGGCTTGACTCGCCTCGGGTGAGACCCCGGCGTCGTCGAGCGCGGCTTCGAGATCCGCATCGGAGATGAAGGGAACCCCGCTGGTGAGCTCGGTCTGCGCCTGGGAGCTGAGATCCTTCGGCACTGCGGGGTTGCTCTCGATGCCCGAGAAGAACGAGCTGCTGAGCGCCGAGATCAGGATCGCTCCCGCGAGCGCGGTGCCGATCGAGATGCCGAGGTTCGAGGCGGTGTTCTGCAAACCACCGACCTCGCCGCTCTGCTCGTCCGACACCGAGGAGACGGTCACCGCTCCGAGCTGCGACGCGAGCGCGCCGATGCCGAACCCGGCGAGGAGCATCGGCCACGTGACGATCTCCGGGCCGGCACCCGCGTCGAGCGCCAGCACGAACACGACGATGGCGACGAAGAGCACCGCGAACCCGAGCTGCGAGACCCGGCGGGGTGACGCGCGCGGGAACAGCTTCGGAATCCCGACCGCGGCGATCACCAGGGTGATCGACAGGGGCAGGATCCGTAGGCCGGTGTCGATCGCCGAGAGCCCCAGGGCGATCGAGAGGAACAGCGGCACCGCAAAGAACAGGCCGGCTTGGAGCAGGTACTGGAAGAAGAAGGCCGTGACCCCGCTGACCGCAGGAGGGGAACCCGCAGGATCGCCGGGTCGAGCAAGGCCGCTTGGCCGGCGTCGCGGCGGTGCTTCTCCCAGGCGAGGAACCCGTAGAGCACCACACCACCGCCGAGGAGCAGAAAGATCACGGGTGACAGGCCGAGCCACGTGGGGGCGTCGGGCTTCGGCGCCACGAAGCCCCACGTCCCCGAGCGAAGGATCCCGTAGACGATCAAGCCGAGGCCGAGGGCCGAGAGCCCGGTGCCGACGAGGTCCAGACGGGCGCCCTCCTCCTTCGGGGTGTCGGCCGTGCGCCGGTTCAGGAGCAGCACGACTCCGATGATGAGCACCTCACCCACGAAGACGTAGCGCCACGACCAGTACGTCGTGAAGAGTCCACCGATCAGCGGGCCTACCGCGACCGCGACCGCGCCGCCCGCGAACACCAGACCGTAGGCGCGGGGCCGGTCGGCGTCGCCGAAGTTCGACGCCACCAACGCGACGATCGCCGGCATCACGAGTGCGGCTCCGACTCCTTCGAGGAACGACCAGCCGAACAGCAGCACGGCCAGGTTCGGCGAGATCGACGTCGTGAACGATCCACACGCGTAGATCACGCAGCCGATCGTGAACGCGCGCTTGCGGCCGAGGATCGCGCCCATCTTCCCGCCGGTGATCATCAACGACGCCATCACGAGCGTGTACAGGGTGATCGCCGTCTGGATGCCGACCACCGTGGTGTGGAGGTCCTTCGCGACCGTCGCGATCGACACGTTCATGACCGACGAGTCCAGGACCATCACGAATTGGGCGGCCGCCAGCGTGATGAGCACCGCCTTCGCCGCGCCGGTGCCGGACTGCGTGGTCTCGGTCATGTGCTCCGCTCGAGCTCGAAGGGCCGCCAGGGTTGGTCGGCCGGCCGAGGAGTCTTCAGGGCCCGGCTTGACCGGTCAACTCGTTCACGGCCGAGGCGGCAGCGCTTCGACGCTGCGCCGGACGTCGAGGATCACGACCTGGCCGGTCGTCGGGTCGACGTGGATGCGTTCACCGTCGACGAGGTTGCGGGTCGCGTCCTGCACCCCGACGATGGCGGGGATGTCGAGCTCGCGCGCGACCAGCGCGGCGTGGCTCATGAGGCCCCCGTGCTCGACGACGAGTCCGGCCGCGAGCGGGAGCACGGCGTTGAAGGCAGGTGAGGTCACCCGGGCGACGAGGATGTCGCCGGGCTCGATCCGGTCGATGGCGTCTTCGGCTCCGGAGACCACGCGGGCGATGCCCGTAACCGCGCGGGTCCCGACGCCGATCCCGGCGAGCTCGCTCGACGGCGCGCGCTCGCTCAGGTCCCGAAGCAAGAGCTGTGCGTCGATCGCCCGGCGCAGCGGAAGCGGGAACGCGGACGTAGGCGGGAGGCCGTCCGAACCGAGCCGCAACGGCACCTCGGTGTTCGGTCCAGCGCTGCCGCTCGCCGGCGCGCCGGGCCAGCTCGGCCTCGTCCAGGATCGACCGGTCGGCGAGCACGGCGACGAGCTCCGGCACCGTTGCCTCGACGACCGCTTCGATGCCGACGCGGCGTTGCACCTCGAGGTAGGCGCGGCGCAACAACCCGATGCGCCAGGCGCCGTACACGAGTCCGTTGTCGTCGCGCACCGGGTGCACGGTCCGGGCATCCGCCAGCAGGATGTCGAACCGCTCGCGCTCCTCGTCGGGGACGAGGTCGTCGAAGCGGGCGTGCCGGTTCGTGAACGTCGGCGCGGCGAGCCGGTCGACCTCGGCGATCGACGCGGTGGCGGCACTGCACTCGCACATGCGGGGTCGGTCGAGGTCGTAACCACCGACGATGCACTCCTCGAAGCCGGACACGTGCTCGCGCGCGCCCGCGCACGTCGGCGATCCCGTCGACGACGAGGTCGAGCGCGACGGCGGCCTCGATGCCGAACTCCCGGCATGCCGCGAGATAGAGCCCCACCGGGAACATGTCCGTGGCATGCAGCTCGAAATGCCGCCGGTATCCCGCGATGGCATGCGCCTCGCAGGCTTCGAGGTGGCGGGCCAGCTCGCCGTCCGACAGTGCCGCCGGGTCGATCGCGGTCAGATCCTCGTTATCCGCGATCGCGTCAAGTCGTTCGGATGCGAAGTACGTGTGCGCAACCTCACGCCAGGGTCGCTCCCGCAGCGCTTCCGCGGCGACGCGATTGCGGCGCCGGAACGCCGGCGCCAAGCGAACGAGGAGCCACAAGACGGCGCGCGGCGGAACCCACGCCGTGTCGGGTCCCGTCAAAGGCGCCGGGTGGAGGAACGGGTAGCCGTGGACGGTGCGCAACAGAACGGTGCGAACCGGCAGTCCCGACTGCTTCGGCGAATGCCTCCATCCCGGCTTCGAAGCTCGCAGCGAAGATGCGCTCGTACTCGGCGGTGAACGGCCGGTCGAAGTGGTCGGCGAGTCGCGTCCATTCACCGGGGCCGGGCGCGATCCATGCTGAGTCCGTCATGATGCTTCCTTCTCGGTTGCGGCTTCGAGGGCGGCAATGGCCCACGTGACATCGGCGGCGGCGGTGTTGGGATCGACGCCCTGGCGGTCGTGCAGGTCGACGAACGCCAGCGATGACGTCATGAGGAGCGAGAGCCGCACCATCCGTTCACCGGGTGGCGACGCCGGATCGATGCCCCGCGCGGCAAGAGCGTCGGCGAACCAACGCCGCGACGCCTCGTATCTGGCCGCCCGCATCTCGCGGCCGGCGTCGGACCCCAGCTGGTGGCGCAGCAGTGACATGTTCTGCGCGAACGCGGTCCACAGCTGCAGCAAGTACGCGCCCGCCGTCGGCGCCACCGTTCTCCCGATCGGGCAGGGGGCCGGCCGCCCGCAGGGCCGGCTCGCTCGCCGCCGCCTCGAACAGCACATCCTTCGACGGGAAGTAGCGGTAGATCGTCGCGACCGACGCACCGCTGCGCCGAGCGACGTCGGGCACCGTCACCTCGGTCAGCTCGCCCTCGGCGACCAGGTCGAGCACGGCATCGAGGATCCGTTGCCGGGTCACGAGCTTCTGGGCGGTCCGGATGCTCATGAGATGATCCTCTCATATTGAGAGGATCATCTCAACTCTTCTGCTCGGGCCGGCTCAGAGACCGAGCGGGTCGTCCACGAGGCCGAGCCAGACCTGGGCCGCGTCGATCGCCACCTTCTCCCCGATGAAGGCGTGCTGGGTGCCGGTGGAGAGATCGCGAAAGGCGCGCTCGAGGCGGCTGCCCTCCCGGATGGCGGTCGTGCCCGCAATGAGGTGCGACCACTGCGCGATCTCGCGCGAGCAGTCCGTGGCGTAGACCGCGGCGGCGCGGAGGTCGGCGCGCATCGTCGGGGTCAGGTCCTCGCCCCGGCCGACGGCCGCCTCGACCGCGCTGAACGTGTCGACCACCAGCAGCCGCGCCGCCCGCCACATGCACTCATGGCGGGCCAGACCGATCTGGAAGCTGGCCTTGTTGGCGAGCGTGGCGGGATCACCCATCCGTACCTTCGTGACCGCGAGCTCGCGAACGTCGTCGAGCATGCTGCGGCTGACGCCGAGCGCCCAGCTGGCGTGGCCGGCGGCGACGATCGGCATGATGCCCATGCGGAACGTCGGCGAGCCGCCGCGGTGCCGCTCTCGGGTGAACAGGGCGAAGGTCCGATGCTCGGGGACGAAGACGTCGGCGAGCTCGTAGTCGTAGGAGCCCGTGCCCTTGAGGCCCTGGACATGCCAACCGTCGGTGAAGCGCACGTCCTCGCGCGGCACGATCGCGACCCGCAGCTCGGGAACGCCCTCCGCGACCCACACCAGCTCGCCGTCGACCATCGGCATGAACCCGGCGGCGACGTACTCGCTGTGGCCGGTACCGGAGCCGAAGTTCCACGCGCCCGTCACCTGGTAGCCGCCGTCGACGGTCGTGCCGGTGCCGTTCGGAAAGAACTGACCGCCCAGGGTGATGCGGTTGTCGTTGGCGGTGAAGACCTCGGCGAACCCGTCGTCGGGTAGGTACGCCGCCACCGCCGCGGTCGACGGCAGGTTGGCGATCCCGACCCAACCGAACGAGCCGTCGAGCCACGCCATGTCGATCCAGGTCTGCGATCATCTCCCGAAACGTCGGTTCGGCGCCGCCCGCCTCGGCGGGATTGAAGCGCGTCATCAGCCCGGTCGCCCACATCGATTCGACGACCGGCGCCGTCAGAGTGCGGAGCGCTTCGCAGGCCCCGGCCTCGGCCGTGACCAGCGCCGCCATTGCCTCCACCATCGCCGGTCCGTCGACTCCGGCCGTGTGATCAGTCCGCTCGCTCTGGGTTCCCATCCTTGCAGTCATACATCACACGGCGACCTACGATCGCCCTTGGACGGCGGGTCGATCGGGGTGCAAGTGGATTGCGGGCAGTGCGGCGAGGCGAACCGGGAGGGGGCGCGCTTCTGCGGTGAATGCGGTGCGCCGCTGGCCCGGCGGTGTGCCTCCTGCAACGCCGAGCTACGCCCCGGACTCAAGTTCTGCGACGAGTGCGGGACGCCGACATCGGCCACCTCCTCGCCGGAGCCCGCGACCACCGCGGCACCGATCGCACCCTCCGACGCGACCCGCAAGACCGTCACCGCGCTCTTCGCCGACCTGGTCGGGTCCACCTCGTTCGGCGAGCGCGCCGACGCCGAGGTCGCCCGGTCCGTGATGGCCCGCTACCACGCGCTGCTCCAGGAGGCGATCGACGCGCACGGCGGCACCGTCGCCAAGTTCATGGGCGACGGGATGATGGCCACGTTCGGCATCCCCGAGATCGCCGAGGACGACGCGCTCCGCGCCGTGCGCGCCGGCGTCGACATCCAGCGCCGGTTCACCGAGTTCGCCGCCGCGATCGCGTCCCAGCACGGCGAGACGCTCGGATTGCGCGTCGGGGTCAACACCGGCGAGGTCGTGATCGCGAGTGGCGACGCCGACCTCGTCGGGGACGCGCTGAACGTCGCGGCGCGGATCGAGCACGCGTGCCGTCCGGGGCACGTGACGGTCGGTGAGGACACGTGGCGGCTCACCCGCGGGCGAGTTCGGCTACGAGACGCTGGGCGAGGTCGACGGTCGCCGGTCGCGCCCAGGCCGTCGCGATCTTCGAGGTCGTCGCCGGAGGCGCCGCCGAGGTCGAGACCGCGGCACCGTTCGTCGGCCGTGCGCCCGAGATGGCAACGCTACGTCGGGCGTTCGATGCTGCGGCCACGTCGCACGCGGCTCGACTCGTCACCGTGCTCGGCTCCCCCGGCGTCGGCAAGACGCGCCTCTCCCGCGAGCTGTGCGCCGCGGTCGTCGGCCGACGTCGGTGCGATCACCGTCGAGCTGCGCTGCGACCGGGCCGGCGACGCCACCTTCGCGCCGATCGCAGCAGCTGATCCGCGCGGCCACCGACCTCGGCGAAGATCCCGATTCCACGTCGGCCCGCGAGCGGCTCGGCACGCTGTTGGCCGACGACGAGCCCGACCGCGACCGCCTGGTCGACGTCTTCGCGGGGCTCGTCGGTGCGGCACCATCCCGTTCCGTCGAGGAGACGTTCTGGGGCGTGCGGCGGCTCGTGAGCGCGAGCGCCCGCGACCGCCCGATGGTCGTCGTCATCGACGACATCCAGTGGGCCGAGCCCCTGTTCCTCGACCTGCTCGAGCACCTCGCCGAGTGGGTCCAGGACGTGCCCCTCCTCTTGCTCTGCCTCGCCCGCCCCGAGCTCCGCGACGTCCGGCCGTCACTCGCCGAGCGCAACCGTCGGGTCGAGGACGTCATCGCCCTCGACGGGCTCGACTCCGCCGCCACCGAGGCGCTCGCCGCCGGGCTGCTCGGCACCGATCGGCTGCCCGCCGGGCTGGTCGAACGGCTCCCCACGTCCACCGACGGCAACCCGCTGTTCGTGCGCGAGCTGGTGCGCATGCTCGTGGACGACGAGGTGATCCGCCGGAACGGCGACGTGTGGGAGCTCGCGATCGACGCCGATGCGGTCGAGGTTCCGCCGACGATCCAATCGCTGCTCGCGGCCCGCGTCGAACGGCTGCGACGCGACGAGCGCACCGTGCTCGAGCTCGCGTCGGTCATCGGCGCCGAGTTCAACCTCGGCGCGCTCCGCGAGCTTGCCGGTGCCGACACTCCCCTCCCCGAGCTGCTCGAGTCGATGCGGCGCAAGGAGCTGGTCGAGCCGACCGGCGCCTACTGGGGCGACGAGCCCGTCCACCGGTTCCACCACGTGCTCATCCGCGACGCGGCGTACCGACGCCTCCTGAAGACGACGCGCGCCGAGCTCCACGAGAAGGTTGCACTCTGGACCGACGCCACCGCAGCCGGGACTGATCGGCGAGCACGGAGCCGTCATCGCGTTCCACTACGAGCAGGCGTTCCGCTACCGCGCCGAGCTCGGCACCGTCGACGACCACGTCACCGGGCTCGGTCGCCGCGCCGCCGAGCTGCTCTCCGCCGCGGCCGACCGCGCCCTCGGTCAGGACGACCTCGCCGCCGCCGGCACGCTCGCCCGCCGGGCGCTCGCGCTGCTCCCCGAGTCGGATACCGCCGCGCGGGCTGATCTCCTGACCACCGCGTGCGAATGCACCCTGTCATCGGGTGACGTCGCCGGCGCCCGGACCGTCGTCGAGCAGCTGCGGGCCGAGGCCGGCGACGATCCCACCCTCGGCGCGTGGGCGTCGTGCTTCGAGGCGCAGCTCGTCGGCCTCACCGATCCCGATGGTCTCGTCGGCGCGGAAGCGACCGCGACCGGCGCCGCGAAGGTGATGGAGGAGCTGGGCGACGGGGCCGGTGAGGCCAAGGCCCACCAGGTCCGTGCCGTTCTGCTCGCTCGGCTCGGCCGGGTCGGTGACGCCGAGCTGGAGCTGGACCTCGCGCTCGGCGCCGCCCGCCGGGTCGACGACCGCCGCCGCGTCACCGCGGTCCTCGGCGCCGCGCCCAGCGCCGCGCTGTGGGGTCCGAGCCCGGTCGCCCGGGCCGGTGGACGCTGTCTCGACGTCGTGCGACTGCTGCGCATCACGACGGCGTCGCCCTCGGTCGAGGCGACGTCGATGCGCTGCCAGGCCGTGCTGGAGGCACTCCGCGGCCGGTTCGACGTCGCCCGCTCGATGCTCGACTCGTCGCGGGCGACGCTCGAGGAGCTGGGGCTGCGCCACGGCCTGCTCGAGACCGCGTACCTCACCGGCGTGGTCGAGCTCGTCGCGGGCGATCCCGCGGCTGCGATCGCGCCGCTGCGCGACGCGTACGACGGGCTCATCGAGATGGGGGTCGGCATCGACGCCGGCCGGGCCGCAGCGCTGCTCGCGCACGCGCTCGTGGCCGAGGGCCGAGTCGACGATGCCGAGCCGATGGCCGCCGCCAGCGAGGAGCTCGCGGGCCAGGACCTCAAGACCTCGATCGCCTGGCGACGTCGCCCGCGCCGAGGTGCTCGCGGCGAGCAACGACGTCGCCGGAGGGATCGCGCTCGCGCAGGAGGCGGTCGAGATCGCCGCCGCGACGGACCTGATGATCGACCACGCCGACGCCTGCGTCGCGCTGGCAGCGCTGCACCAGCAGGCCGGCGACGCGGCTGCGGCCCGGTCGGTCCGCGACCGAGGCCAAGCGCCTCTACGACCTCAAGGGCGCCACCGTCCCCGCCGAGCGGCTCACCGACGAGGTCGCGGTTCCGGGTGCGCCGATCTCGACGCCGGCGCCGCGCCGACGCTCCCGGCTTCCTCGACGACGCATCCCAGCCCGCACGACACCGAGCAACGCCACGACCGCGCGGAGAACGTCGCGACCAGGTTGGTCGACCAATTCGTTGCGGCGTCCAACGACCGGCGACTCGACGACGTCGAAGCACTGCTCGCCGAGGACTACCACGACATCGACCGTCGGACGACCGTGTCGTTCGGCGAACGGGACCGCGACGGGTTCATGGCGGCCAACCGGGCCGCGCACGAGCTGGGGTTCAAGCTCACCGCTGACCCACTCGCCGTCCGCGGCGAACGGCTGTGCCTGGGTTCAGGCGTGTGGCGCACCGACGCGGGAGACGAGATTCCCCTGCTCGGCGTCGTCGAGGCCGATGCCGAGGGTCGCTGGCTCTCCTCGGCCTGGTTCGACCCCGACGCCCTCACCGACGCCCTCGCCGAGCTCGACGCTCGGTACTTCGCGGGTGAAGGCGCGGCGCTTGCATCGAGACACCGAGTCGGGTTCGGATCGTTCGCGGCGGTAAATGCCCGAGACTGGAACGGGTTCCGCGACCTCTACACCCCGGACTTGGTCTGTACTGACCGCCGCCAGATCGGATGGCCGACCCTCGACCGCGATGGTCTGGTGACGACCATGCGTGAGTACACCGAGCTCGCACCGGACCTGACCCTCCTGCCCCGCAAGGTCGAGCTTCGCGGGCCGGTGACCCTCTGGGCCATCGACGCATCCGGCACGACTGCAGACGGTGGTGCCGTGGAATGGGGTACGTACACCGTCAGCCCCATCGACCCGACCGGTGTCGTCTCGAGCATGGAGATGTTCGACGAGGACGACTTCCCCGCGGCGCTCGCCCGCCTGGACGAGCTCGGCGCGGCCTACCCGGTCGACCCCCGCCACCCTCGGGCCGAGAACACTGTCACGCGAGCGATGACCCGACTCGTCGAGTTGGCGAACCTGAGGGACTTCGAACGCGCCGGCGAGCTGATCGCCGACGGCATCATCCGCGACGACCGTCGCCGCTTGGTGTCGGCGCCCACCGCGACCGGCCGCGACGAGTACCTCGACTCGGTGCGGGCCATCTTCGAGGCGGGCTACTCGGACCTCACGTTCGCTCCCGTCGCGGTGCGCGGCGACCGCCTCGCCCTGTGTCGCGGTGCCTTCCGCACTGGCGACGGAAACGAGAGCGAGTTCCTCCAGCTCGAGGAGACCGACGCGAGCGGTCGCTTCGTGCGCATGGTCAACTTCGACGAGGATGCGATCGCCGACGCAGTCGAGGAGCTCGACGCGAGTTACATCGCCGGCGAAGGTCGCCCGTTCGCTCACACCCTCCAGACCATGGGAGCAGGTTTCGCCGCGACCAACCGACGCGACTGGGAAGGCCTCCCTGCGCTCTATGCGCCGGACTTCGCGCTCGTCGACCATCGCCAACTCGGATGGCCGACCGTCGACACCACCGGACTGATCGCAATGATGCAGGGGTACGTCGAGCTCGCCCCCGATCTCTTCCTGCTCACCCGGAACTACCACGGGCACGGGCGCGCGGCGCTGGTCACGATCGACGGGTCGGGCACCACCGCCGATGGCACCGTCGTCGAGTGGGTGACGCACTATGTCTCTCTTGTCGACAGTGACGGCCCATCGCTCGCCGAGCTCTTTACCGACGACGACTTCCCTGCTGCGCTCGCCCGTCTCGACGAGCTCGGCGCCGAGACGCCCGGCCGACCCCGCCACCCGCGGAGCCGAGTAACCGGGCCTCCCAACGGCTCGTGGAGATCGCCGACCTCGGCAGGACGTCCCGCGCCGCGCACGCCGCGCCCTGCTCACCGACGGCTTCGTGCGACTCGACCGCCGCCGAGGCGTTGCCGCGCCCGACGCGCACGGACCCGACGAGTGGGTCGCCGCGCTCGATGCGTGGTTCGACGTCGGGATGGAACGCCTCTCGTTGGAGCCGCTCGCGGTGCGCGGCGAGCTGCTCGTGCTCGCCCGCATTCAGCTGAGCAACGCCGAGGGCGCCGTCGTCCCGTTCCTCGGGGTCTGGGAGACCGACAGCTCCAACCGGTTCGTGCGCGCAGTCCACTTCGACGAGGACGCGCTCGATGACGCCGTCGACGAGCTCAACGACCGCTTCATCGCCGGAGAAGGTGCGCCATACGCGGCGCTGCTCGAAGCCGGACGACGACTCACCACGTCCAGGAACACCAGCAACTGGATCGAGTACGCATCCCTGCACTCCGACGACTTCGTCGTGGTCAACCACCGACGACTTTCCTGGCCCAACCTCGACCGAGACGGGTGGATCGCCGCGCAGCAGAGCTACGAGGATCAACTACGGGAGCGGCTCCTCCACCGGTCCGTGCACCTCCGTGGCCGCACGACGCTGGTGAGCACCCAGAGCATCGGGAGCGGCACCGACGGCGCCCGCCACGAGTGGGAGTTCCACCTCGTCTCGGTCTTCGACGCCGATCTGCGGGTCGAACGACAGGAGTTCTTCGACGAGGATGACTTCCCCGCCGCCCTCGCCCGCCTCGACGAGCTGGGCAGCGCCCCGGTCGATCCCCGTCACCCGCGAGCGGAGAACCGCGCGAGCCGGGTGCTGGCCGGATACGAGCGGCTCGTTTCCGAGCGCCGATACGACGAGGCTGCCGCCTTGTACGCGGACGACATGGTCGCCATCGACCGGCGCTCCGGAGTGTCGGCGCCACCGATGGGTCCCATCGACCTCCGGGAGGCGCTGCGACTCACGTTCGATCTGTTCGACAGATTCGACAGCACCAACATCGCGGTGCGCGGCGAGCGCCTCGTTCTGAGCCGGTTGGTGCTCCTGACGCACGAGGGCCTCGAAGTCCCGTTCCTCCAGCTCTTCGAGATCGACGGCTCGGGCAGGATCCGGTCGACCACGCACTTCGACGAGGACGCGTTTGACGAGGGCGTGGCGGAGCTCGAGGAGCGGTACCTCGCCGGTGAAGGCGCGCCCGACGCACACGTGATCCGAGCAGCACGACGGTCGCTCGATGCCGGGCGTGCGCGAGGACTACGACGCGATGGCCGAGACGCTCTCCCCCGCCTTCGCCTACGTCGACCACCGGCCGATCGGCTTCGGCGACGGCGACGGCGACGGCGACGCCGAGCGCTTCCTCGAGGGGGGTCGGACGAACGAGGAGCTCGTCGCCGCGCACTCGGATGTGATCCGCACGCTCTTCGTCTCGGGAAACGCGCTCCTCGGTGTCGAGGATGGCACGGGCGTCACCGAGCACGGCCTCGTCTACGAACGAGTCAGCTGCATCGTCGCAACCGTCGACTCCGACGGACTCATCAGCCGGTCGGAGTGGTTCACCGAAGATGACTTCCCCGCTGCGCTCGCTCGCTTCGACGAGCTCGCTGCGCCCGAGACGGCCGATCCCCGTCACCCGCGAGCCGAGAACGCGACGACCCGCAGCGCCGACCGGTTCTTCGCCCTCGCCACCGACGGCCGCTTCGACGAGGCCGCTGAGTGTCTCACCACCGACATCGTCCGCGTCGATCACCGGACCGCGGTCTCGGACGCCACGACCCACGGGCGCGACGAGTACATGGCCGCACTGCGTGGAGCGTTTGACGTCGGCTTCGCTTCCGTGGCCATCGACCACCTCGCCGTACGCGGCGAGCGGCTCAACCTCATGCGGACGTCGTTCGCGACCGAGGGCGGCATGCACCTGGTGATCCTCTCCGTCTGCGAGACGGACGGCCACGGACTCGTCTCGCACATCTCGCTCTACGACGACGACGCGCTCGACAACGCGGTCGCCGAGCTCGAAGCCCGGTACGTCGCCGGCGAAGGCCAACCGCACGCCGCAGCCGTTGAGGCCCCGCACCCGGGACCTGAGAACGCTGCGACCCGCTGGAGCCGCCGGCTCAATGAGCTGATCAACGGCGGCGGGCTGGACGAGGTCGCCGAGATGTACGCCGTCGACGTCGTGGCGGTCGACCGCCGGTCGGTGGTCTCCGCGCCGACCCTCCGTGGACGGCCCGCGATCCGGGACAACCTGAAGGCCCTGCGCGACGTCGGTCTCGACCGGTTCCGCAGTGAGGCACTCGCCATCCGCGGCGATCGCATCGTGCTCCAACGTGTTGCCTTCTCGACCGACGACGGTCGCGAGATGAAGACGCTCAGCGTCAACGAATGGGCGAACGGCGAAGTTGTCTACCGCGCCGTGTTCGACGAGGACGCACTCGACGAGGCGGTCGCCGAGCTCGACGCCCGGTACCTCGCCGGCGAAGGCGCGCCCCATGCGTCACTCCTCGAATTGACCAACGCCGCTACCCGCGTGCTGCAGGGCTACGAGGAAGCGTTCCCGGCCCGCGACTGGTCGTGGTTCCGGACCGCGCTCGCGGACGACATCGTCAACGACGACCGGCGTCCCAGCGTCAGCTCCGGCCGGAGTGTCGGGCGGGAGGAGACCATCGCCCTCATCGAGGCGCTCGCGTCCGTCGGATTCGTGGCGCTGACGCACGAGCTGATCGCGATACGCGGGGAGCGCCTCGTCCTGTTCCGCCGGGTGTTCCATAAGGCCGACGGCTTCGATCTGGAAGTCCTCGCGGTGATGGAGCTCGACGATGCCGGTCGGGTCGCCCACAACGTGCTCTTCGATCCCGACGACCTTCCCGCTGCGCTGCTCGAGCTCGACCGCCGGTATGCCGCCGGCGAGGGGGCGGAACACGCCGACGTGATGCACGTGCTCGCCGGTCGCGGTGCCGCGATGAACCGCCGCGACCTCGACGCCGCCGGCCACGCGATCACTCCCCGACCACACGAGCTACGACCACTCCCTGATCGGATTCGGCGTGCTCGGTAGGCAGGCGTATCGGGAGTATCTCGAAGCCGCGTTCGAGCAGACGCCGGACTTCCGCTTCATTCCCGCCACGCTTGAGATCGACGGGAACATCGCCCTTTCGACGATCTGCTCGCGAGGGGTGACGCCGGACCGGCTTCGAGTTCGAACGAGACATCGTCCTCGTGACGCGCTTCGGCGACGACCTCCTCATCGCCGAGGACCACTTCTTCACGCCGACCAGATGGCAGAAGCCCGCACATTCTTCGCGACCCTCGCGGCCGCGACTGCGCCCGGGCACCGCGACCGAAGACCGCAACCCGTCACCGGCGCTATCGACCGCTACGCCGCCGGTGCCACGGAGGCCGCCGAGTTCAGCAGCGAGGCGTTGGCCGCCGAGATCGACTGCGTTCGTTCGACCGGCGACGTGGCGTCTCGGCCCCGACGTGCCGCGGCCTCGCCGTCGAGGCCAACATCGGCGCCCTTCGAGGAGCTCTTCGAGACGTTCACCAACGAGCCCGTCGCCGATCCGGGGCGACCACGTCGCCCTCGCTCCGCCGGCTCGCGACGCCGGGACGGGCTTGGAGGCGCCGATGCTCGGCGTCTCACGAGAGCCGACGAAGCTGGGCTCGTCAGCCGGCAGCGACGACCTTCGACGAGGAGGATCTCGATCTCGCGCTCGACGAGCTCGACGAGCGCCTCATCGCTCGGTGAGGGTGCGGCCGACGCATACATGATCCGACGGGCCGGCGACGTGGCCCGTGCGCCAGAGCAGCCGACCCCACGGCTGCGTACCGGGCGCTCCATACGCCCGACTGCACCGTCACCGACCACCGCCTCCTGAGCTGGCCGACCTCCACGCCATCGGACATCATCGCCGAGGTCCGCGCCGACCGCGGGCTCTCGACGCCGCGGGCCACGGTGTTCGCATCGCTCGAGGTGCTCGGCGACGCCGTGCTCATCACCCAGGACGACCGCTTCGTCACCCCCGAAGGCAGCGAGTACCTCAATCGGAGCCTCATCGTGACGCACTCAGTCGCCGGTCTCGTCGACAGCATCGACTTCTTCGAGCCGGAGCAACACGACGCCGCACGCGGCACGGTTCCAAGCGCTCGGCACCGAGACCCGGACGCCGCACATCGACAACATGGCGGTGCGGCTCAACGAGCGCAGCCATGTGGCTGGGCACGTTCGACCAGACCTACGACCGCGCCGAGTCGATGGCCGACGATCTGGTGATCGACGATCGGCGCTCGGGCGTCTCGATCGGGCAGCTCCACGGCATCGATGCGGCGATCGAGAACATCCAGGCCCAGGACAGGCTCTTTGGCCCGACGACCTTCGAGCCGATCGCGGTGCGAGGCAGGCATCTCATGCTCACCCGTACCCGTGCCGTATCCGAATCCGGCTTTGAGCTCGTCTCCCTCGGGATCTTCGAGACGAACGACGCCGGCCGAAGTCGTGCGATGACGTTCTTCGACGAAACTGACCTGGCCGGCGCGCTCCAAGCGCTCGACACCCGCCACGCCGAGCTCACCGGCGTGCGGACTCCCGCCGAGCTCCTCCTCGACGCACACGCGACCGACCGCGCGTTGCTCGCCAAGCTGCTCACCAACGGGGACGCTGCACTCGGTGTGATGCGCTTCATCGATCCGGCGCACCCCACCGAGTACCGGGTCGCCCGATCCGTGCGGGAGGCATCCGCGCCCTCGATCGAGTACTTCCCCGAGGACCAGTGGTCCGAGGCGCTCGCGTTGTTCGACGAGTGGTCGGTCTCGGGTGGACCCGCAGTCGCGGCCACCGAACCGGAGAACCGGCTGACCCGGCAGCTCCGCGAGTCGATCGTCCTCGCCGAGCGCGGGACCCGGCGTACGCCGACGTCCTCGCCGACGATGTCGTCATCCTGGACCGGCGCTCGGGAGTCTCCGCGGGGACGATCAGCGGCCGGGCCGATTTCGCGGCCAACGCGCGTGCGCACTTCGACGTGTTCGTCCACGCCCGCCCCACGGTGCTCGCAGTGCGCGGCGACCGCTTGGCCCTCGTTCGGATGGAGTACCAGGCCGACGGCTTCGTCTCGGTACGACTCAACCTTTTCGAGACGAACGAGGCCGGGCAGCTCGTCGCGCTGGTGGTCCTCGACGAGGACGCGCTCGCCGACGCGAACGAGGAGCTCGATGCCCGCCACGCCGCGATCACGGTTGACGGAGGGTCCGACTTCACGTGACGACGGAGACATTCGCCGGGCTCATCGACACTCGGGCCGGTGACGACACCGTGGGCCTCGTGGTCGACGACCAGCAGTGGAGCTGGCGTGAAGTGGTGGCCGAGAGCGACCGGTGGGCGGCCGCGCTCTCCGGCCTGCGACCGGCGAACGGACCCTTCCACGTCGGCCTGCTCCTCGGGAACCTTCCGGAGTACCTGTTCGCACTGTTCGGTGCCGCGCGCTCTGGGATCGTGATCGTCGGCGTCAACGAGACCCGCCGCGGCGAAGAGCTGGCGCGCGACGTGCGGCACACCGACTGTGCCGCAGTCCTCACCGACGCTTCTCACGCGCCACTGCTCGCCGGACTCGATCTCGGCGACACCACGGTCATCGACATCGGATCCGCCGAATGGCGCAACCGCCTCGACAGCGCGCCACCGGCCGCACTTCCTGTAGTTCGCCCGACGGACGTCCTGGTCCTGATCTTCACCTCGGGATCTACGGGTGCCCCCAAGGCAGTGAAGCTCTCGCACGGTCGTGCAGCGCGGGTGGCGAACGCCGCCACTTGGCACACTGCTGACGACGTCCTCTATTGCGCCATGCCGCTCTTCCACGGCAATGCCCTCAACGCGATCGTCTTCCCGGCCGCGGCGACGGGCGCGACGATCGCGCTCCGCGAGCGCTTCTCGGCGTCGAGCTTCATGCCCGACGTCCGTCGCTACGGCGCGACGTTCTTCTCTCACCGTCGGCCGCGCGCTCGCGTACATCCTGGCTACCCCGCCGTCCTCCTTGGACCGCGATCACCACGTGAAGTTCGCGCTCGCGCCGGAGTCGTCGCCGCGCGACATGCGAGCGTTCCGGGACCGCTTCGGCATTCTGTGTGTCTCCGGGTACGGGTCGAGCGAGAACGTGATCATCATGGAGCCGCGACCCGGCCTGCCCAAGGACGCGCTGGGCGTGCCGCAGGCCGGCATCGACGCCGCGGTGGTCGATCCCGAGACGGGCGAGGAGCGCGTGCGGGCACGCTTCGACGCCGACGGCCGGCTCGTGAACGGCTCGGAGGCCATCGGCGAGATCGTCGGCCGGAACGTGGTCGACCGGTTCGAGGGCTACTACCGCAACCCCGAAGCGGAAGCCGAGCGCACCCGCAACGGCTGGTACTGGTCCGGCGACCTCGGGTACCGCGACGACGCCGACGTCTTCTACTTCGCCGGGCGCGCCGGCGAGTGGCTGCGCGTCGACTCGGAGAACTTCGCCACCGCGCCCGTCGAGCGGATCGTCGGCCGGTTCCCCGGCGCGAGCGGCGTCGCCGTGTACCCGGTTCCCGACGAGCGGACCGCCGACGACCAGGTGATGCTCGCGCTCGAGCTCGACGCCGGCGTCGCGTTCGATGCCGAAGCGTTCGGCCGCTTCATCGCCGAGCAACCCGACCTCGGAACGAAGTGGGCGCCCCGCTACGTGCGCGTGACGACGCTCCCCGTCGGCGCAACGAACAAGATCGACAAGCGTCCCCTACGCGCCGAGCGCTGGTACACCGACGACCCCGTGTTTTGGCGACCGGGCCCGGAGGCGACTTACCAACCGTTCACCGCGGAAGACCTCGCCGCACTCGAAGCACGGTTCCGCGAGTTCGGTCGCGTCGACGCGATGGATCGGCCGTAATGCGATGACCTTGCTCGCCGAGCTGGTCGCGACCTCGGCGACGCTCACCGCGACGTCGTCACGGAAGGCCAAGGTCGCGGCGCTGGCCGACCTCCTCCGCGTGCTCGATCCGGACGAGATCGTCGTGGCGGTCGCGTTGCTCACGGGCGCCCCCCGCCAGGGTCGGATCGGTGTCGCGTGGGCCCGGGCGTCCACGCTGACCGGACGGGCGGTGGCGACCGACGCTGCAGATCGGCGACCTCGACGACGCGCTCGACCGGCTGGAGGCGTGCACCGGGCCCGGCTCGGAGGCGCGGCGTGCCGCGATCATCAGCGAGCTCGGTGACCGGCCTCACCGCGGACGAGGCGGCGTTCGTCCGGGCGCTGCTGACCGGCGAGCTGCGCCAGGGCGCGCTCGCCGGGCTCATGACCGACGCGGTCGCCGCCGCCGCCGACGTCCCCGTCGCGCTCGTGCGCCGCGCCGCGATGCTCAGTGGCGACCTCCCCGACACCGCCCGGCGCGCGCTGACCGGCGGCGCCACGGCGCTCGAGCAGGTGCATCTCGCCGTCGGCGTCGCAGTCCAGCCGATGCTGGCCGCGACCGCGACCGACGTCGCCGACGCGCTCAGCACCACCGGGCCGGCGTCGGTCGAGTGGAAGCTCGACGGCGTGCGGATCCAGGCGCATCGGCTCGGCGACACGGTGCACCTCTACACGCGCAACCTCAACGACGTGACCGATCGCATGCCGTCGGTCGTCGACGAGCTCCGCGCGCTCCCGGTCGAGTCCGTCGTGCTCGACGGTGAGGTCATCGGCGTGACGGAGGAAGGCCTGCCCGAGGCGTTCCAGGACTCGGCGAGCACCTTCGGACGGCGTACCGGTCCCGGCCCCGTCACGCTCGACGCGTCGTGGTTCGACATCCTGCACCTCGACGGCCGCGATCTCATCGACGAACCTCTGGAGACCCGGCTCGCGGCCATGGACACGATCGCCGACCTGCGCCGCATCCCGTCGGTCCGCACCGACGACGCGGATGTCGCGCAGCACCTGCTCGACGACGCGCTCGCGACCGGGCACGAAGGCGCGATGGTCAAGTCGCTCACGTCGACCTACGCCGCGGGACGGCGAGGCCGCGCCTGGCGCAAGGTCAAGCCGGTCCACACGCTCGACCTCGTGGTCCTCGCCGTCGAGTGGGGTTCGGGGCGGCGCCGCGGGACTGCTGTCGAACCTGCACCTGGGCGCGCTCGGACCCGACGGCGTTCCGGTGATGGTCGGCAAGACCTTCAAGGGACTCACCGACGAGCTGCTCGCCTGGCAGACGGATCGGTTCCTCGAGCTGGAGACGCACCGCGAAGGACACGTCGTGTTCGTCCGACCGGAGCAGGTCGTCGAGATCGCGCTCGACGGCGCGCAGGTCTCGACGCGCTATCCCGGAGGCGTGGCGCTGCGCTTCGCCCGGGTGCGGCGATACCGGGACGACAAGGCGCCCGCCGACGCCGACACGCTCGACGCCATCCGCGCGCTGCTCCCCCGCGCCGCGCCGGCGGCCCGACGACTCGGCCGCGCCTCCTAGAATGCGCGGCCATGAGCGAAGCAGCAGCCAAGGCGTTCGAGCTGTACCAGGCCGACATCGGCAACGACGAGGGCGTCGGCGAGTGGTTCGAGGTCGATCAGGAACAGATCAACCAGTTCGCCGACGTCACCCACGACCACCAGTTCATCCACGTCGACCCGGAGCGCGCCGCGTCGACGCCGTTCGGCACCACCATCGCCCACGGGTTCCTCACCCTGTCGATGCTCACGCACCTCGCCGCCGGCGCCAGCGCCGCGCCGCCGGACCCGGCGAAGTTCGAGGGGATCCTGATGGGCATCAACTACGGCTTCAACAAGGTGCGGTTCGTGAGTCCGGTCAAGGTCGGCTCGCGCATCCGCGCCCGAGCGGTCACGACCAACGCCGAGCTCAAGGGCAACATGGTGGAGGTCACCCGCAACTTCACCGTCGAGATCGAGGGCGAGGACAAGCCGGCTCTCGTCGCCGAGTGGGTCACCCGCACCGCCTACGCCGTAGTGCGACCGACGCGCGCTCGACGCCGTCTCACTCGAGCCAGCCCCTAGGGTCCTAGCCATGGGCCCTGAAACCGATGATCCGACCGGCCGCATCGGCGTGGCCGAGCACCAGCGACTCGGCGAGCTCGAGGCGGCGGAAGCCAAGCGGGCTGAAGGCCAGCGCTTGGATCGCAAGTTCGAGCTGTTCGAAGCGATCATCCTGTCGATCGCCGCGCTGCTCGCGGCCTGGACCGGGTTCCAGTCCGCCAAATGGAGTGGGGTCCAGGCGAACAGCTACAGCCAGGCGGGGGCGAGTCGCGTCGAATCGACCCGGGCATCGACGACCGCCGGCCAGGAGACCACGGTGGATGTCATCTCCTTCACCCAGTGGCTCCAGGCCGCCGAAGCCGAGGGACTGCTCGCGGAACCGGTGGATCCGAGCAAGGTCTACACACCGGACCCGGAGGTGCTGTCGGGGTTTCTGTACCAACGGTTCCGTCCGGAGTTCGAGGTCGCGGTGAAAGCCTGGGTCGCGCAGCACCCGAGGGTGAACCCCGACGCGCCGACGACCCCGTTCGCCATGCCCGAGTACCAGGTCAGCGCGTCGAAGAAGGCGGCCCGGCTGGAGCGGCAGGCCGAAGCTCAAGCGGCGAAGGCCCGCGCCGCCAACCAACGGTCCGACAACTACGTCCTGATGACGATCATGTTCGCCACCGTGCTCTTCTTTGCCGGGATCAGCTCCAAGATGGACACGTTCCGAGCACGCGTGTTGCTGCTCGGAACCGCGACGACCCTGCTCCTGAGCGCAATCGTGATCGTGCTCTCGTTCCCGAAGAACGTGTGACCCAGAAGAGCGTAGCCTACGCGCGCAAATGACAAAGGGTGCGAACCCCGTCATTTGCTCGTGCAGGTTGCGCTAGTTCGCGGGGTTTATTCCGTGATTCCGAATCAAGAACAATCGTCAATATCGGAAAAATACCCCACTACTTTCTTCGCATTTGCCGAAATACCCTGCCGTTGCGCCGACTGGGGATATGGAGATCACCATGGGGCAGGTTTTCGACGCACGGAATGCGGTCGAGGCGACCAGCACGACGCGCGCGCCTACGGGTCCGGAGGTCAGCGACGCGACCGTCGGCCGGCGGGAGGTGTTGCGCCGACCGCTCGCCGTTGCCGTCGTCGCGGTGGGGGGCGGACTCCTGCTCTCCGGTTGCGACTTCAGCTCGGCGCCGTTCGATCGACGGATCCATCTGCTCAAGCGCTGTTCCTACGGTGCCCGTGCTGCGGATCGCGACCGAATCACCGCCATCGGCGAAGACGCCTGGCTGACCGAGCAGCTTGATCCGTCGACGCTCGACACGTCGGCGCTCGACACCAAGCTCGCGGCGCTGCCGGCCCTCTCGATGGACGCGCTCGACCTGTTCAACAACTATCCGGGCAGCGACTACAAGAACGCGAGCCGGCAGCTGCAGCTCGCCGCGGCGATGCGGGCGAGCGAGAGCCCCGCGCAGCTGCACGAACGCATGGTCGAGTTCTGGTCCGACCACTTCAACGTGCCGCTCCGAGACCGACCGACGACTCTCTACAAGATCGTGGAGGACCGAACCGTCATCCGCCCATTCGCCCTCGGCACGTTCAAGGACCTGCTCGTTGCGTCGGCCACCAGCCCGGCGATGCTTCGGTACCTCGACAACTACTCCTCGAAGATCGGCGCGATCAACGAGAACTACGGAAGAGAGCTGCTCGAGCTCCACACCGTCGGCGCCGGCAACTACACGGAAGCGGACGTGGTGGCGACGGCGCGGCTGCTCACGGGTTGGTCGATCAACCCGTCGAAGACCTTCGAGTTCAAGTATCCGAACAACGATCCTGCGCCCCTCACCATCCTCGGCTGGAACCGGCCGACATCGGGGAACGGCCTCACCCATGGCATCGAGTTCCTCCGCTGGTTGGCCGTTCAGCCCGTGTGCGCGCAGCACGTCTGCACCAAGATCGCCCGGCGCTTCGTGAGCGACCGTCCCGACCCGGGGCTCGTGAATGCAATGACGTCGGCCTGGCTTGCCCACGACAGCGCGATCGGGCCGGTGATCAGGGCGATGGTTGCGCATCCCGCCTTCGATGCCTCGGCCAACCAGAAGTTCCGCCGACCGTGGGACTACGCGACGTTCGTCCTCCGCGCGCTGCGCGCCACGATCGCTCCGACCACCGCCACGAGCGAGCTCCGTCGTCTCGAGTACGCATTCGACGAGCTCGGCCAGCTGCCCTTCTCCTGGCCGGCACCCAACGGGTACCCGGACGTCGAGGGCGCGTGGCTCAACACCGGCGGGTTGACCGCCCGGTGGAACTGGACCGGTGACGTGATCGGTCGGGCGTTCACGCCGATCAGCTACGACACCACAGCGTTGCGGGCGAGCCTGTCGGGACAGACCACCGCGCGGATCTACGATCTCGTGGGCCAGTACCTGATGCTCGAGTCCGTGACCAACGCCGGCCGGAGCATCCTCAACCGGCAGCTCGGCTGGACGGATGGACGGAGGCCCACCGAGCGCGCAGATCGACGCCGCGCTTCCGACGATCCTCGTCGCCGTGCTCAGCACGGCCGACGCGCAGTACCGATGAGCGCTGCCGATGCCTCCCGGCCCCTCCCGGCGCTCGTTCCTCAAGCGCGGCGCGGTTGCCGCAGGGGTCGCGGCGGCCGCGGCGAGCGGAACGGTCACCCTCGACGTACTGCGCGGTCCGGCCCGGCTCGGCGCGGCGCCGTCGGGTCGGCTCGTCGTCCTCTTCCTCCGCGGCGGGCAGGACCATCTCAGCATGGTCGTCCCGTACACCGAGGCGGCCTACTACGACGCACGCCCGACCATCGCGGTGCCGGCGGCCCAGGTGCTCCCGCTCAACGACCAGTTCGGTCTCCACCCCGCGATGACGCAGCTGCACGCGCTCTACCAGTCCGGACGGCTCGCCGTCGTCGTCGGAGCAGGGAACCTGGCCGGCGAACCGAAGCCACTTCAGCGCCCAGGACCTCTGGGAGTACGGGGCGACGGGAGTCCCCGCCGACGCCTCGGGCTGGCTCGGTCGCTACCTCAGCGCGACTGCTTCGGGCTCGGACTCGGTGTTCCGAGCCTTGACCGTTGGGAGCAACGTCAACACGAGCTTGCGCGGGTATCCGGCGATCGGCATCGCGCAGATCAACGAGTTCGGGTTGGGTGGGCTCAGCGGCACGAACGCCGCGCTCACCCAGCTGATCCACGACGAGTACTCGGGTGACCTGCTCGTCGAGACGACGGGAACCCGCGCGCTCGACGTCGCCGGCCAGGTGGGCGCGCTCTCGGGATCAACCGCGGCCGACCCGGTGACCCGTGCGTTCGCCGACCTCGCGGTGCTGCTCGACACGGACCTCGGTGTCGAGGTCGCGACGATCAACATCGGCGATTGGGACACGCATCAGAACATGGGGACAGCGACGGCGGGAACGATGCGCGACCTGCTCGCCGGGCTCGATGCTGCGCTCGCGACCTTCACGGCCGACCTCGACCAGCGCGGGAATTCACGATGTCACGGTCGTGACCATGACGGAGTTCGGACGCCGGGTGGCCGAGAACGGGACCGGCGGTACCGACCACGGCTTCGGCTGCGCCATGCTCGTGCTCGGCGCGAAGGTCGTCGGCGGCGTCCACGGCGAGTGGGCCGGGCTCTCCCCCGCGGTGATCGGTTCCCGCGGCGACGTCGTGCCCGGGGTCGACTTCCGGGCGGTGCTCGGCGACTGCGCTCGCGGTGTGCTCGGGATCACGAACCCCGGCTCGCTCTTCCCCGGCTACAGCTATTCCCCCCTGGGCGTCGTCTCGCTCTGAGCGTTCGCCACGACGGCGATGGCCGGGCGTCGCCCCGACTCCGAGCGAACGATGTGGACGTCGGCAAATCCGGCTGCTCGACGATGGTCGCGAACGCATCGGCCTGATCGTCGGTCCATCCGTGGCCCGCGAGCCCGGTCGCGCCCGGATGCGCTCGGTGCTCCACGGCCACGAACCGGCCACGCGGGCTCGAGGACCCGAAGCACCTCCGCGATCGCCCCGTCGAGATCGGGCCAATGGTGCACCGACGCCAGCGACCACGCGACGGTCGCGCTGGCATCGGGAAGCGGGAGCGACTCGGCGGCTCCCTCGAGGTACGTGACGCGCTCGGAGACGCCGAGCAGACCGCGCGACCCGGAGCATGACGCGGGCCGGATCGATGCCGGTTGCGCGGGCACCGAGGCGACTCGCGCGTCGCACCGCGGTGCCCGGGCCGCACCCGATGTCGACGACGTGGTCGTTCGCCTGGAGCTTGGTCAGCTCGATCGCGAGGGCTGCGTCCGCCTCCCGGCCGACCGTCATGCTCAGCGCGGCGACGAGGCCGGACAGCCCGCCGAATCCGGCGTGATGGGCGTGATGGTTCGGGACTTCGTTCGTATTCGAGTGGGTCGTCATGCCACGACCTTGACAGTTGAACCCGAGTTCAAGTCAAGTACTTCGATGACCAGCTGCCTCATTGACCATCGGAGAGGTGGCCGACCGGGCCGGCATCGCCACCTCCGCCGTCCGCTACTACGAGCGTCGCGGTCTGCTGCTCGCCGACGAGCGTCGCTCCGGGCAACGCCGCTACCGCGACGACACGCTGCGACGCCTCGTGTTCATCGGCGATGCTGCAGGACGCCGGCCTCTCGCTCGACGAGATCGCGGACGTTCTCGAAGCGCCCGACGTCGCGACCTGGAAGGCGATCGCCCGAGCCCGCCTCGACGTGCTCGACGAAGAGATCGAACGTCTGCAAACGGCCCGCGACTACCTCCGCGGTGCGCTGCTGTGCCGCTACGACCATCCCGCGACCGAATGCCGGGTCATGGGCGCCGAGATCGACCGACGCCTCGCCGAAACCGCCTGACCGATCCCCGGTCGGCGACGCGGTCCTACCGCTCCCGGATCTCCGCGAGGACCACCGCGTCGCGCTGGCCGTCCCAGGTCGCCGTAAGCCCGATCGCCGGGCGAGGTCCGGGAGCTGGGCGCCGGAAGAAGGTGAGCTCGAACCGGTCGTTGCGAAGGACGGGAGCGATCGCCTCGTCGGATTCGAGCTCGAAGCCGTCGACCGGCACTCGCTCCTCGGTCCAACCGCCACCCTGGATGCGGACGTTGCTCGGTGCGATGTACCAGCGGCCGTCGTACACGGCCAGGCCGAGCGCCTCGCCCTGTCCCGTCATGGCGACACCCGCGAGCATGATGACGAACCGCGGGTCGCGCAGTCCGTCGTACACCCAGCGGGTGCCGAGCACGGAGTGCTGCATCTCCGTGATGAGCGCGTCCTCAGCCCCGTCGAGAGGTTCGTCGCGATAGGTGAGCGGGACCTGGAACAGTGCGCCTCCCGCGGTGACGAGATGAGTCTCCATGCCGACGCGACCGTCGGGATCGTCGAATCGGTAGGACCCGATCACCGTCGAGTGGGTCCGCGGCCGATGGACCCCAGGGTCGGGTCGGGGCCCATGCTGCAATGAGCTCGGCCTTGGTCGGGGTGATCGTCGCCCGGTGGAAGATCGCCATGGCCTGCACCCTAGAAGGCGCGGGGTTCAGTGGCCGGTGAACGTCGGCTGCTCTCGCGCCGCCATCGCCCGGACCGCTTCCTTGCTGTCCGCCGTCGTGAACGCCTGCAGGGTCAGCCGGAACTCCGCACCGAGGTGCGCCTGCAGCTCGGGCGGTCGGGTGACCCGCCCGACGAGGCGCTTCGTCTGGCGGGCGGCGATCGGTGCGACCCCGGCCAGCAGCTGGCCGTACTCGAGGAAGCGCGTCTCGAACGCGTCGTCGGTCTCGGTCATCTCTCCGACCATCCCGATCGCGAGCGCCTCGGCGGCCGGCACCATGCGGCTCTCGAGGAAGAACCGCATCGCCCGCTCGTACCCGACGGCCTCGGGGAGCGTCCACGTGAGTCCGCCGTCCGGCGACGCGCCGACCCGCGCGTACCCAGGGTGAAAGCGCGCGGACGGCGCCGCGAGGCGGATGTCGCCGGACATCGCGAGCGACACGCCGATGCCGACCGCCACGCCGTTCACCCCCACGAGGATCGGCTTCTCGCATTCGACCCGCATGACGAGCGCGAAATGGTTGCGTGCTCGCTCCTCGTCTGACGGTTCTGCTCGTGCCTCGCCGTCGTCATCCCGCTCGTCACCGATGCCGGCGAGATCAAGGCCGGAGCAGAACGCGTCCCCGTTGCCCGTCATCGCGATCGCCCAGACATCGTCGTCGGTGGCTGCGGCACGGACCGCCGTGACGATGGCCTCGATCAGCTCACCGTTGAGCGCGTTCTTCCGCTCGGGTCGGTTCAAGCGGAGCACCCGCAGGTGCCCATCGGTCTGGATGTCCAACACATTCGTCATGGCAACGAACCGTAGAGCGAGGGGCCGAGATCGTCGAGCAACTGCCTGGCGTCGGCGAGATCCGCGGTCGCAAAGCCTTCGGTGAGTCGCCCGTAGGCGGCGCCCAGCGCTGCCGCAGCCGGTTCGGTCTTGCCCTGCGCGTACCAGAGCCGAGCCAGTGCCGAGATTGCTCGGAGCTGGAGCATCGGGGCCTCGAGTCGGTCCGCGTGCTCAACGGCCCGCACGAACCACATCTCGGCGGCGGCGGCGTCGTTCGAATCCGCGAGCACCAGCATGCCCTTGAGCAGCAGGAGGTCAGAGGTGACCGTTGGTGGTTCGGGAAGTCCCGCCACGACCTCGAGCGCCTCGTCGATGCGGGCGAGCCCGTCGCCGGGCCGGCCGGCCAGACCGAGAACCGTGGCATGCAGGTGGAGCAGCGACGGCCAGAACACGGGCGGCGTCTTCAAGCTGCGGTACTGGGTCATTGCCGCTTCGAAACGAGCAGGCCGTCGTCGGCGGAGCCGGCCATAGCGATCGCCGCGCCCTGCAGGCACGACGCGGCGGCGGTCCACACCGGAAACTCGTGTGCAGCCGCGACGTCGATGACCACCTGAGCATGTTCGCCGGCCCGTGCGGCCTCACGCAGCCAGATGTGGATCAGCCCGGTGTGGAAGTGCGCGTACGCGATGCTCTGCGGATGGCGCAATCGCTCGGCGAGGCGCACCGCTTCGCCGCCCCGGTCGCGAGCGCGGTCGGGAAAGCCGTTCATCCACAGCAGCATTCCTTCGACGACGTGACACACCACCCCGGGGTCGTTGCCGGCCTCGAAGCGCTCGACCGTGTGTGGTGCGGATTCGTAGGCGGCGATTCCCTGTTCCAGGTGGTCGATCCCCGGTCGGAGGCGGGCGAGCAGGCCTTCGCTCGCTCCGATCACGAGATGCCCCTCCACGCGTGCCCGCGTGTCGTCGAAGCGTTCCGCGAGCACGAGGAGCTGCTCGCCGATCCGCATCGACTTCTCGAACTCCGCGCGGTAGATGAAGAACGTCGAAAGCCCCCGCAGGACCGGGAGGAGCTGCGGGACTTCGCCCTGGTCTTCGCAGAGCTCCAGCGCTCGCTCGAACGCGCGCTCGGTCTCAGGTGTGTAGCCCTCGGATGCCATCAGGACACGAGCCAAGCTGGTCTGCAGCAGGATCTGCTGAATCAGACGCTCCTGGTTCGACGGTGCCGACGAGAGGACATCGAGCAGATCCGTGATCAGTGTTGCGGTCGCGTGATACCAACCGCGGGCGTTGTAGAGCAGCCACAGACCGTCGGTGAGCTTGCCGAGCTCCTCGAAGCTTCCTTCGGCGACCCAGTAGCGCCAGGCCGCACCGAGGTTGTCGATGTCCGCAGCCATCCGCTCCGACGCCGCGTCGCGATCGTCGCCCGTCAGCTTCTGGCAATGGTGGATCGTCCAGTCGGCGAAGTACTCGGCATGAGCCCGTAGGGCGCCCTCGCGCAAATCGGTATCGTCGCTGAGCTGTTCGGCCGCAAAGTCACGGATCGTCTCGAGCATCGAGAGGCGAGGCCCACCGGCACCGGCGTCAACGTGGCGCAGGAGGCTCTTGCGCACCAACGAGCTGAGTCCATCCAGCACATCGATTCCCTCCAGCGCTCGCACGCGGGCCGCGACCGCCTCAACCGCCTCGACGGTTGCGCCAGAGAAGACGGCGAGCAACGCGAGCAGCTGCTGATCGTCGTCGGTGACAGCAGCTCGTAGCTCCAACTGATCGTGTCGCGCAGGGCCCGTTGGCGTTCCGGTGCGTCGCGCGCGCCACCCTTCAGCAGGTTGAGCCGGTCCCCGAGCCGTTCGACCAGCGCTTCCGGGGAGAACAATGCGAGGCGGGCCGTCGCGAGCTCGATCGCGAGCGGCAGGCCATCCAACCGGATGCAGAGCTCCACCACGGCCGCCGCGTTCCCGGCCGTCAACTGGAAGCCCGCGTGCACCGCTCGCGCCCGCTCGACGAAAAGCTCGACTGCATCGAAGTTCTCGAGCTCAGCGAGCGAGATCTGCCCGAGATCCATGCCGGGCAACTCGAGTGGGGCCACCGAATACACCTGCTCGCCCGAGATGTTCAGGGCTTCGCGACTGGTCACCAGCAGCGTGAGCTCGGGGCAGTCGCGCAGCAGCTCAACGATCGCCAGCGCAGCCGCCGTCACCTGCTCGAAGTTGTCGAGCACGACCAGCATCGTCTGCGTTCCGATCTGCTCCTTGATCACGTCGAGGAGTGGCCGGTCGCTCTGTTCGCGCATCCCGACCGATCGGGCGATGACCGACAGGACGGATTCGACGTCCCGACACGCGCTCAGATCCACGAAGTACACGCAGTCGTCGAAGCGGTCGCGCAGCTCGTTCGCGACCTGGACCGCCAACCGGGTCTTTCCGGTGCCACCGGGCCCGAGCAACGTGAGCAGGCGCGTGCGAGCCGAGGCGATCCTCGATGTCCGGGAGCTCGTCGCACGCGGCCGACGAAACGATCGAGCTGGGCGGGCAGATTGCTCGGTCGGCCGCGGCGCGCAGGGTCCACCGTGCGCAGCGCGCCGAACTCCGATTCCAGCTCGGGATGCAGCACCTGGAAGACGTGCATCAGCGTCTGCAGATCGCGCAGCCGGTGCTCTCCGAGATCGACGAGCTCGACACCGGGAGGCAGATCACCGCGTACCAGCTCCTCCGTCGAACCGGAGATGACGAGCTGCCCGCCGTGCGCAGCGGCCATCAGTCGCGCGCACCGGTTCAGGGTGTGGCTCTCGTACTGATCCCCGACGACCCGACCTTCGCCGGTGTGGACGCCCATCCGCGCCCGCAACGGACCTGTCTCCGCCCACGGTTCGCTCGCCAACGCGCGCTGCGCATCCACCGCGGCCGCGACGGCACCTCGCGCGGTTCCGAACGCTGCGGCCACACCGTCACCCATGTTCGAGAAGACGATGCCTCCGTAGCGGCGGATGCAGTCATCCAGCAACGCATCGTGACGCGCGACCGCGGCCGCCATCGCCTCTCGATTGGATTCCCAGAGGCGCGTCGAACCCTCGAGATCGGTGAACAGGAACGTGACCGTCCCCGAAGGCAGCTCCACCAGCCCGGAACCCCGATGCACTCGAGTGCGCGACCGGATCAGTATCCCAGCAAAGGCGAAGGCACGTCACCACCGGCGATGACCGGACGAATGCCTGCGATGGGAGCTGCGGAGGGACACTCTCCCCGCATCGTTCGCGGCGACCGCTCCTGCCTACTTGAAGTCGGCCATGCTCCTGCCGACATCCTGCAATGTGGCGCCTTCGCCGATCCTCGACTTCAGCACGTGCACGTCTCCCGGTGCGCAATGGAAGATCCCGTCGGTCGCCTGCCAGGTCCTTGACCCGGACGAAGCCGCGAGCGGTGGCCTTCAGCACCGTCATGCACTCGCTCACACTGTTGGCGCGCACGTTCTGCGGCGCGTGCAAGCCGCCGCCGGTCCAATCGGTGACCTGCTTCGCGTTGTCGTAGACGCACTTGCGCGTGAGGTCGTTGCCACACGCCTTGGCCGACTGCGCGAACAGCAGCCACGCCGAGAACGCCTGAGCGCCGTAGGCGGCGCGGGCCTTGCCATCGGGGAGGTACTCGGCGAACGCGTCGAGGTACTGCTTCGTCGCGGAACCTGGCTTCGCCTCCTCGAAGGGGACGAAGGGAGTGCTCATGTAGACGTTGTCCTTGAGCGCGGCGCCGGCGTTGTCAATGAGGCCACGGTCGTAGTTGTTGGCGTTGATGCTGATGAAGTCGGGCGAGTAGTTGATGTCGTTCATCGCCTGGATGAGCTTCGCCAGGAACTCCGGCTCCCCCACCCAGATCAGACCCTTGACTCCGGCGCTCTTGAGCGACTGCGCGTAGGGCGTCCACGAGGTCGGGCCGAGCGACGGGTACACGTCGTCATAGACCTTCTTCCATCCCAACGCGTCGACCACGTCCTTGTTCTGGTTGCCCGCCTCGCGTGTGCTCGGAAGGTCGGGGGTGATGACACCGAAGGCCTTGGCGCCGGCCGGGAACTTCTTCTCGAGGTACTTGTACAGACCGTTCCCCACGCGGTCGACCGGGTTCGGGATCGGCTGCGCGGTGAGGTCGGCACCGCGTGCGCCCGGGCTCACGACGTACCCGTCGATGTCGGGCATCAGGCATTCGAGTCGGACCTTGACGCCATCCTGGTCGAAGACCGCGCCGCCTCCCACGAGCATGAAGTCCTCGCGGCAGGCATTCGTCATCTGCGGGAATCACGTTGGTGAGCGCGGCATCACGCTCATGCACGACGATCTCGCGGCCGTTGATCCCACCGCGGTCGTTGCACCACTTGCTGAAGACCTCGGCCGCGTCGAAGAGCTCCTGGTTCAGCCCCGGTCGGCCGGCGAACCCGGGATCGGAGAAGGTCGAGATGTCGATCTCGGTCGGCGTGACGCCCTGTGCCGGTGCACCGCTGGGCTTGCCCCCCTGGCAGACGTCGGTGAGGTCTCCGAACGTCGAGCTCTTCGCGTCGTTCGCGCTCGAGCTCGCGGCCGCAGTCGAGGACGTGCTCCCGGACGACGTGGCGCCGTCACTGCGGCCGCATGCACTCACGCCGAGCGCGAGCACCACAGCCACTGCCAACCACCGGGAGAACTTCATCACCTTTGCCCCTCTTGCCCGCTTTGGCCCACCGACTCTGCTCACCAATGCCTCGGCCGCGTGGTGGCGCACCTGTAGCGGGCGCCATCGGTCACACGCGCGTGCCGCGAACGGTCGGGCTCCCGAACACCTATGAGTGAGCCCGTCGATCGGGTTGTCGGAGCGGGACCCGGGCAACTAGATATCTACGCAACCAGCTGCTTCGGCGATCCTCGCCGTCGGACCGTGAAGATCGGCGCAGGGGCAGCGGCGATCACGACGGGGTCCCAGATGAAGAAGGCACCGGCTGTCCTGCTCGTATCCGGCGTCGGCTGGATCGTCTTCTACGTCGCCAGCTTCACCGCGTTGGGAAGCTCGGTCCCGACGATCGAGTCGAGCGGTCAGGAGATCGTCCGCTGGTTCACGGACAACGCGACGAATGCCCAGGCATACGCCTGGACGGCGGCGTTCGCGGCGCTGGCGCTCACCGTCTTCGGTGGCATGGTGACGACGCTGCTGCCCAAGCCGAATCGCTACATCTTCTTCGGCGGCATTCTCGGCTGGGTCATCACCGGACAGGTGCAGGCCTGGTTCTGGGCGGGATTGGCGTTTCACCCCCAAGGTCTCGACCCGGCAACTGCTCGCACCCTCTTCGACATCCCGCAGTACTGGGGGCCGATCGTCAACGGGTCGACGATGACGATGGCAGCGGCGTTCGCCCCGCTCGCGTGGGGCAAATCACCGATCATCCCTCGCTGGCTCGGGTGGCTCAGCGTGCTCTTCTTCGTCGAGCAGGCCATCGAGACCGTCACGGTGTTCGGTGAGAGTGGCTTTCTCGCCCCCGGCGGCGCGATGAACCTCTACCTGGGTGGCGTGATCGGTATGGCCTGGGTCATCGGGGTCCTGTACTGGGGCTTCAAGCGGGCGGGCTCACCGGCAGGCGATCCGGGGCTCGAAGCTACGGCGGCGATCTGACCCGTCGACCAAATCGCTCGACACCTTCGCGTTGCGGGCGGCGCATTGTCATCCTCGTGACAAGAGCCGAGAATGAGGCTCTTCATGGTTCGGCGATGAGGAGCGACGGTTGCAGCAGCTCTCGGGGCTCGACAACAGCTTCCTGGCGATGGAGACGCCGTCGACCTATGGCCACGTGACGTCCCTGGCGATCTTCGAGCCGGGGGAGCGGTCGCTCGAGTTCGATCGTGTGCGAGAGCTGCTCGTCGAACGTCTGCACCTCGTCGCGCCGTTCCGCCGACGACTCGTGGGCGTCCCGCTCGGCCTTGATCACCCGTACTGGATCGAGGATCCCGACTTCGACCTCGACTACCACCTCCGCCACATCGCCGTGCCGCCACCCGGCGACGAGCGTCAGCTCGCGGACCTCGCCGCAGCAGCTCGCGGCGAAGCACCTCGACCGGCGCCGTCCGCTGTGGGAGATGTACGTCATCGAGGGGCTCGCGGGTGGCGCCGTCGCCGAGGTGACCAAGATCCACCACGCGTGCATCGACGGCGTCTCGGGCGCCGAGATCCTCGGCGTGCTGCTCGACATCGTCCGTGACGCACCGCCCACCCCCGCCCCGGAGACGCCGTGGCGGGCCGAGCGCGAGTGGTCACAGTGGTCGATGCTGGGGCGCGGCTTCGCCGGGTTGCTCTCGCGCCCGCGGGTCGGGTTCCGGCTCGCACGGCGCACCGTGCCGAAGCTCGGTGCGCTCGCCAGCAACTTCTCGCTCGCGGTGCCCTCGGTGCGCCGGCCTCGCGAGCTGCTCTCGTCCCCGGGCAGCGAAGGCACCGCGCACACCGTTCAACGGCATGATCACGCCGCATCGGCGGTTCGCCTATGGCTCGTTGCCGTTGCCCGACGTCAAGTCGGTCAAGCAGCGAGCTCGGCGGGACGGTGAACGACGTCGTCATGGCGATGTGCGCGGGTGCGCTGCGACGGTGGCTGATCGACCACGACTCGCTCCCGACGGTGCCGCTGCTCGCGATGGTGCCGGTCTCGGTGAGAACCGAAGAGCAGCGCGGCACGTTCGGCAACCGCATCTCGGCGATGATCGTCGAGCTACCGACCGACGAACCGGACCCGGTCGAGCGCTTCCACCGGATGCACGACGCGATGCTCATCGCGAAGGAGCAGCACCACGCGATCCCCGCTGACGCGCTCCAGGACTTCGCGCAGTTCACGCCGCCGTCGGTGCTCGGCATGGCGAGTCGGGTCGCGGCGCGCATGAAGATCGCCGACCGGGTCAACCCACCGTTCAACGTGGTGATCTCGAACGTTCCCGGCCCGCAGTTCCCGCTCTACTCGACCGGCGCGATGCTCCGCGGGATCTACCCGCTGTCGGCCATCACGGACGGTGTCGGGCTCAACATGACCCTGATGTCGTACAACGGCAATCTCGACTTCGGCGCTCCTGGCGCTGCCGCGAGATGATCCCGGACATCTGGCGGCTCATCGATGCCCTCGGCGACGAGCTCGCGACGCTGCTCAAGGTCGCCGACGAACTTGGATCCAGCTGAACCGACGGCTCAGCCGGTGCGCTTCGCGTAGGGCGCCCAGACTCCGTCGGGTTGGGCGAGGCGTTCGGCGACGATGCGCAGCACCGAGGGGTTGTGGCCGAGGCCGCAGTGGGAGCCGGACACTTCGATGGATTCGGCTTGCGGTCCGTCGAGCTGCCTCGACGCACGCCAGGCGACGATCCCGTCCGCGCGGCTGTAGATCGCGGTCGATGGCACCGGAATCGGTGCGGCGAGTCGGCGTCGCGCCCGTGGTCACCGAAGAAGGGCGAGAGCAAGCCGTACGGCACCGTCGGCATGCTGGCCCCGGATCGGTGAGACCGATCGGGCTCCCGAGGGTGATCACCTGGCGCACGGCTTCGGGGAAGCGCCGAGCGAGCTCGCGGGCGTAGATGCCGCCGAGGCTCCAACCGACCAGGCTCATCGGTGCACCATCGGCGGTCAGCGCCTCGAAGCGCTGCAGCACCCCGTCGATGATCCGGTCCGTCGGGCCGAGGTTGCGGCCGATCCGCCAGCCCGAGACCCGATAGTCGAGGCGGCGGAGGAACCATCGCAACGGCCGCGTCGATCGATCGTCCGCGAGGAAGCCCGGAAGCACGAGCACCCGATGCCCGTCACCGCGCGGCGCACCGGCGAGCACCGGCCCCGGCGGCCGACGGTGAACCAACCGAACTCGGCGAACGCTCGCGGTCCCTCCGACAGCGTGAGCAACGGTGCCGGTCGGCGCTCGTACAGCGCAGTGAATCGGTCGGCCGGACGCGTCGCCGCAGGCATCGCTTCCAACGTACTCGGTGGTCCAAGACCGAGGACTGCTCGTACGCGTCGAGGCCCCGCTCCCGGGAGCAGGGGACCCGGCGCACTGGCAGGTTCTCCGCTCCCCCACCGGATTACCCGCGTACTGGGACCGTACCCATGGCAACGGGGCTGGAACCCTCAGCCCGGACGCGTCGAGGCCCCGGCTTCAGGAGGACAGAAGTGAAGTCAGGGCCTCGAGACGCTCGCACGCCTTTGCCCCTGCCTCTGGGGGAAGGTTGGGGAGGCGTGACGATTGGTCTCGACCCTTGCGGGGTCTGGACAGAAGCCGAGGAATACCGGCTTGAGGCTAGACCCGATCGCGAACCGGCGCTTCGTTGGTTCATGCCTACGCGAGCAGCAAGGCGCCTCGATGGCCGCAGTCGCGGCTGAGCTCGGCGTGCCCACCGGGCGTGCGGCGGGGCGAGCGGGTCACACAACGTCAGGAGCGATCTCACCGTCCCGCGGATTGACGCGATCGATCGCGCTCGTGGCCCGGCGTTCGGTTGTGTCGACGTGCAGCTGGAAGACGTCGGGCCGGTTGTAGTGGCCGGTCGGGTCCATGAAGCGGCGATTGGCGGCGACCTTAACGAGGTCGAGCTCGGCGACGAGCATCCCTTCAGCCTCCCGCAGCGGTCCGTCGAGCAGCCTGCCGTTGGGCCCGACGATCACGGTGTTCCCCGGCTCGATCCACGGGCCGTTCTCCTCGACGAACTCGGCCGGGACGAGCCGATCTCGACCAGGGAAGTCTGCGGGGATCTGGTCGATGTGCAGGACCGGATTCACCCCGACGACGTACATCGAGTTCTCATTTGCCAGGTGCTGCATCGTGTGGATCCAGCTATCACCCTGCGCCAGGGTCGGCGCAAGCCACACGTCGACTCCTTGGGCGTAGAGATGGAACCGGGCGAGCGGCATGTAGTTCTCCCAGCAGATCAGACCACCGATGCGTCCGTGAGGTGTGTCCACCACGCGAAGCGTCGAGCCATCGCCCATGCCCCAGACCGTGCGCTCCGATCCGGTCGGCATGAGCTTGCGGTGGCGGTCGACGAGACGGCCTTCCGGTGAGAAGTACAGCACCGTGTCATAGATGGTCGAACCGGTCGGCGCTCGCTCCTGCACTCCCACGACCAACCACACGGTGTGCTGCTCCGCGATCTTCGCCAGTCGATCGACTGCCGGCCCAGGGATGGTCACCGCGTTCTCGGTCAGCAGCGCGAACCACTCATCGTCGCCATCCCAGATGGGGCGCGTGTCGATCCAGATCGGCGTGCCCGGAACGAAGGCCTCGGGAAACACGACCAGCTCCGCGCCCTGTTGCGCTGCACTGGCAGTGAGCTCCTCGACCCGGTCGATCGTGGCATCGCGGTCCAGGAGCACATACGTCGCCTGCACCGCTGCGATCGTGAAACTTCCCACGGCACCTCCCCTTCGAGCGCCGCAGCATTTCATACCGACGACCCGTCCGTGTCCGAAGGCGATGCCGGTGAGCGTTCACCGCGCCGAGCGGATCTTCGAACACCGAGAGCGCGCCGTCACCGGTGTGCTTGAACACCCGGGCCGCCGTGGTCGCCTACCACCTCACCGATGAGCGCGTCATGGCCCTCGAGGTCGACCCGCATTGCCGCCTCGCACTCCGCCCACAGCCGGGTCGAGTCCACGATGTCGGTCACCAGCAATGTCACCGTCGCTGCCACAGAGCGCAAGATACTGGGCGACGGCCACCGGGATTGTGTGACGCCCATGACGTCAGCGGACATCTATGACACGCCTATTTCGGAGGATGGCCCGGAGGATCGGTACGCAGCCACCCCCAGCTCCGCGTGGCCGCTCCAGGGGGCGATGTCGGCGCCGCGAGCGTGTCAAGTCTCGGCGAGCCCGCGCTTGGTCGCTTGCGTGGCGAGCTCGGCGCGCGTCGCGACCCCGAGCTTGGCGAACACGTGGCTCAGGTGCACCTTGACCGTTCCCCGAGCGATGAACATCCGCTCCGCTATCTGCGGGTTGGTGAGCCCGGTCGCCGCGAGCGCTGACGACACGCACCTCGGTGGGTGTCAGGCTCTCCCATCCTGCCGACGGCCGCTTGCGTTCGCCGCGCGCTCGGGATACGTACTCGATCATCTCGGCGAGCGGCAGAATCTCAGCTTCGGCCCATTGTTGTTCGAAGATCTCCTCGCCGAGGAGGTCCCGCGCCCGGTCGAGATCATGCGCGCGCGCTGCCTGGTCGTAGGGGCGGGTCGCAAGTCCGATCGCGGTCCGGAGCGCATCCGCAGCGGCGAAGCAGCGCACCGCTTCGCTCGGGCTCTCAGCATCCAGCGCGAGGGCGCCAAGCGCATCGAGCGTTGCCGTGATCCCCGGCTTCAGGTCGTGGTGGGCTTGGCGGTTCAACGCCGAGTGCAGCAGGTCTTCCGCCCGAGCCGGCTCGCCGCGCTTCTGGGCGACGAGCGCGCCCTCGTACTCGATCAACGCGACCAACCAGTCGTTGTCGTACGACTCGACGAGGGCAGCCGCCTCGTCGAGCGCGGTCTGCGCGGCGTCGAGGTCACCCGCTATCCGCCGGGCCGCTCCCAGCACCCGGAGGACCTGAGCTGTCCACAGGGGCACGCCTTGTTCACGAATCACTTCTAAGAGCGGACCGGCGCACTCGCCCGCGGCGGCGATGTCACCGGTCGCGAGCGCGATGTCCGCTCGGAAGGCGATCGCCTCGCCGAGCGCGAACCCGCCCCCCTCGGCGCTGGCCCGGGCGATGAACGAGTCGAGGCCGGCGGCGGCACCGTTGCGATCGCCGGTCTCGGCTCGCGCGCCCAGGTCGAACGCCTCGGTGAAGCCGCCGGTCGATGGGTCTCCGACCAGTCGGCAGCTTTCCGCCGACCGCGAGAACTCCGCGCGGGCGACTGCGTAGTCGCCGCGATGCATCGCGAAGTACCCGACGATGAATCGATGCCAGGCGAGGAAGAACTCGCTCTCGAGTTCTTCGCTGACAATACGGAACTGCTCGAGCGCGTCGGCGGCACCTGCTTCGTCGTGCGCGACGTAGTACGCGACCGTGGTCATCTTCCAACCATCGGCGACCGCCCAGTCGTCGCCGCTCACTCGTCCGAGCTCGATGCTGCGCGCCAGTTGGGCGCGGCCGGCCTCCGGATCGAAGAGCGCCGTAGCGAACCCGAGCGAGTTCAAGGCGCGCCCGGCGGCCCAGTCGTCGCCCACGGCCTCGGCCATCGCCAACGCCTGCGGCGCGCGGATCTGCATGGTCTCGAAGTCGTCGCCGTAGAGCGCCACGTGCGCGGCGCCCCAGAGCGCGCGAGCTCGCTCGACGGTCGGTGGCGCATCGTCGTCGTGCAGGACTCGCGCGAACCACCGTCCGCCTTTGGCAAGGTGGCCACGCAGCTCCCAGAACAGTGTCAGTGCCGCGGCCAATCGCAGCATCTCCTCCGTCGCAGCGGCTCCGTCGCCCCACTCGAGCGCGGTGTCGAGATTGTCGTGTTCGGCCTCGAGGCGAGCGAGGCAACGGGGACCGTCGCCGAGCGCGAGGCGCGGCGCCAGCTGCTCGGCCAGGGCGAGGAAGTACGAAAAGTGTCGAGCGCGAACAGCCTCCGCGTCGCCCAACTCGACGAGCCTGACCTGGAGGAACTGACGGACCGACTCGAGCATCCGGTAGCGCGACTCCGGGTCGTCGAGGTCCACGTGGACCAACGACTTGTCGACGAGCCTCGTCAACACCTCGAGCACTCCGAACCGGTCGGCTTCGTCGTCGGAGCTGATCGCTTCCGCCGCGTCCAGCGTGAAGCCGTGGAGCACCGAGAGCCGGCGGGCCAACGCCTGTTCGTCGTCATCGAGGAGTTCGTAGCTCCACGCGACCGACGCCTCGAGAGTCTGCTGCCGTGGCATAGCGGTGCGACTGCCGCCTGTGAGCAAGCGAAAACGGTCGTCGAGCGCAGCGGCGACCCGCGTCGGATGCATCATGCGCACGCGTGCCGCGGCCAGCTCGATCGCGAGCGGAATCCCGTCGAGGCGATCGACGATCTGGTTGATCGCCTTCAGTGCGTCGCCATCGGCCTCATACCCCGGTCGGGCCTGTTGCGCTCGATCCAAGAACAGCGCGACCGACGTGGATTGGTCGAGCGACGGGACGCGCCAGGCCACCTCGCCCACGATTCCCATCGGTTCGCGACTCGTCGCCAGCACGTGCAAGCGCGGGCAAGCGCGGAGCAGCGTCTCGATCATCACGGCCGCGGCATCGAGCACCTGCTCGCAGTTGTCGACCACCAGCAGCGCGTCGCGACCGTGCAGCTGCTCCGCCAGCGTCTCGATGAGCGGACGCCCGAACTCCTCGCGCAGGCCGAACACACCCGCAATCGTTTCCGCGATGTCGCCGCCGTGCGCGACTGCGGCGAGCTCCGCGCACCACACACCGTCGGGATGAAGGTCGAGCTCGTCGGCTGCCGTATGCAGGGCGAGCCGTGTCTTGCCACAGCCACCGGTACCGGTCAGCGTCACCAACCGGTTCTCACGCACGGCCTCACGCACCGCGGCGATCTCGTCCTCACGGCCGACGAGGCTCGACACCTGCGCCGGCAAGTTCGTCGGCAGCGCGCCGAGCGAGCGCAACGGAGGGAACTGGTGGCCAATGTCGGGGTGCACGAGCTGCCACATTCGTTCGGGCCGGCCGAGATCCTTCAGCCGATGCAACCCAAGATCACGGAGCTCGGCCCCTTCCGGCAGCGAATCAACCACCAGATCGCGTGTGGCGTCGGAGATGAGCGTCTGCCCACCGTGCCCGATCGCCCGCATGCGCGCGCACCGGATGATCGTCGGACCGAAGTAGTTGCCGGCGTCGCGCAAGCGGATCTCGCCCGTGTGGAGCGCCATGCGCACACGCACCACCCCACCTGCGGGCCACGGTTCCTGCGCGAAGGCGCGTTGTACATCGAGCGCCGCGGCGACCGCATCCGACGCCCGCGAGAAGGCGCCGACCACGCTGTCGCCTTCACCCTGCTCAACCGGGCGCACGCCTCCGTGGAGCGTCACGGCGGCTTCGAGCAGCTCGTAGTGACGGGCTACCGAGAGCGCCGTCTCGTCGGCACCCGCCTCCCAGAGCTTCGTCGAGCCCTCGATGTCCGTGAGCAGGAACGTCACCGTTCCGGTCGGGAGCTCGGACTCGACGGTTCGGGACACGTCCGAGTTTGCCAGGTTCATTTCCGTGTGGGCCATGACCGCATCGTGGAGGTACCGGTCCCACAGAACATCCCCCAGATGGCATATCCGCCAACGAATGCCCGGCCCGAGACAACTCCGTGTCCCAGATCGCGCGCCCCAGGTGGCGCTCGAGAATGGGCCTTTCCGCGTCTGACGCTCGGTGGGCGATGCGGGACTCGAACCCACGACCTCTGCCGTGTGAAGGCAGCGCTCTAACCAGCTGAGCTAATCGCCCGGAGCGGACGAGGATAACCGTCGGGGTCTCGCGCCACTACGCTCGGCGCCTCAGTCACTGGGGAGGACGGGATGCCGGAGTTCGCCGAGGTTGCCGACGGGTTAGCAATGCCGTTGGCGGACGCCATCCAGACGCAGCGGGCCGTGCGGCGCCTGAAGTCGGACCCGGTCGACGACGAGACGGTCCTGGCGCTGCTGCGGCTCGCGGTCCGGGCCCCGACCGGGAGCAACGCCCAGAATTGGGAGTTCGTCGTCGTCCGGGACCCGGACGTGAAGCACCAGCTGGCCCGACTCAACCGGCAGGCGTATTCGATCTACCGCCGCTTCGCCCGCTCCCGCGCCCGCGGCGACCTCAGCCAGGCCCGGATCCTGGCCGCGGTGCAGTACCAGGCGGACCACTTCGAGAACGCGCCGGTGATCCTGGTCGCCTGCCTCCACGGTCGCCGCTGGCCGGGGGCGATGGCCGGCAGCGCCTACTTCGGCTCGATCTTCCCGGCCGTCCAGAACGTCCTCCTCGGCGCCCGCGCGCTCGGTCTCGGCGCGGCGCTGACCACGCTCCCCCTCTGGTCGACGGGCCTGGCCCGGCGCACGCTCAGCCTGCCGAGAGGCGTCACCCCGTGTGCGGTGATCCCGCTCGGCTGGCCGGTCGGCGGCGGATACGGACCGACGACCCGGCGCCCGGTGGAGGAGCTCACGCATCTCGACCGCTACGGGAACCGGGCATTTCTCGACCTGGAACCCGGGATTGAGAGCCCCTGAGACGGGGCATTCCACACGACGCGCGAAAACGCGAGATAATTGCCGCTGGTGAACACTCATGACACCCGTTCGGGGGTAGGTGCAGCGTGGCCAGGAAGGGACGAGCACGCCGGTTCAGGGAGGCCCGCGAGCTGAAGCAGGGCTTCGACGACGGCATGTTCCGTGAAGGTGCCGGAACACTGGCCGACGTCGATGACGAGGAGGCCGGGATCATCTACCTCGAGGACGACGAGATCACCACCGCCAAAGAGCCGTGGGATCCCGACGAGGAGCGCAACCGCAAGGACGCCTGACCCTTCTCGGCACCCTGAAGCACCCAGGAGGTGCCTGAACGTGCCGAGAACGGTGGTTGGCGGGTTACGTGGTTCTCGGGTCGGGAATCTCGGGGTCGAGCTCGTAGGTCCGGATCGCCGCCGCGACCTCTTCGCCCTTCACGTCACCGAGCTGCGCGAGCCCGTCAAGTGTCGCGACCACGATGTGCGCGGCGTCCACCTCGAAGTGTCGACGCAGGGCCAGCCGCGTGTCGGAGTATCCGAAGCCGTCGGTGCCGAGCGGGATGAACGGCTGCGGCACGAAGCGCGCCACCTGGTCCGGGACGCTCTTCAAGAAGTCGGTCACCGCGACGATCGGACCGTCCACACCGCGGAGCTGCTCGGTGACGTACGGCGTGCGCGGGGTCTCCATCGGGTGCAAGCGATTCCACCGTTCCGCGCTCAGTGCCTCCTCGCGCAACAGCTTGTAGCTCGTCGCGCTCCACACGTCTGCCGCAACGTCATGGTGCTCCGCGAGCAGCCGCTGCGCCTCGAGCGCGCCCGCCATCATCGTCCCGCTGGCCAGGATCTGCGCCCGGTGCGCGCGCTCCTCGGGTGCGGCGCGATAGCGGTAGAGACCGCGCACGATGCCGTCCTCCACCCCTTCGGGCATCGCGGGCATCGACAGGTTCTCGTTGTACAGCGTCAGGTAGTAGAAGCAGTCCTCCGGCTCGGGGCCGTACATGCGCCGGATCCCGTCCCGGATGATCACCGCCATCTCGTACGCGTACGCGGGGTCGTAGGCCCGGCAGTTCGGCACCGGCGTGGCGAGCACCTGGCTCTGCCCGTCGCAGTGCTGGAGCCCTTCGCCGGTGAGCGTCGTGCGGCCGGCGGTCGCGCCGAGCATGAAGCCTCGGCCGCGCTGGTCACCGAACGCCCACACCAGGTCACCGATGCGCTGGAAGCCGAACATCGAATAGAAGATGAAGAACGGGATCATCGGCTGACCCCACGTCGCGTACGACGTGCCCACCGCGGTCATCGACGCCATCGACCCCGCCTCGGTGATCCCCTCTTCGAGGATGCGACCGTTCTTCGCCTCGCGGTACGAGAGCAGCAGGCTTGCATCGACCGGTTCGTAGCGTTGCCCGATCGGTGAGTAGATCTTCACGTCGCGGAACAACGCGTCGAGACCGAACGTGCGCGCCTCGTCGGGAATGATCGGCACGACACGGTTCCCGATCTCCGGATCCGAGAGCAGCTTGCGCGCCAGACCGGCGAACGCGGTCGTGGTCGACGCCTGCAGCTTCTCCCCCGTCCCCGCGAGCAGCTCTTCGTAGACGCTCGCGGCCGGTTCGTTGAGCGGCTTCGCCCGCACGACGCGCTCGGGGATCGAACCATCGAGCAGTTGGCGGCGCGACATCATGTACTCGTACTCGGGCGAGTCGACGCCCGGGTGGTAGTAGGGCGCGACCTCGCCTTCGAGCTCCGAGTCCGGGATGTCGAGGTAGAGCCGGTCCCGGAACCGCTTGAGCTCCTCGACGGTCAGCTTCTTGATCTGGTGCGTGGCGTTGCGCGCCTCGAAGCTCGAACCCAGCGTCCAGCCCTTGACCGTCTTGGCCAGGATCACCGTCGGTCA
>CAWFYD010000008.1:0-263141 GCA_963819945.1 uncultured Acidimicrobiia bacterium | reverse complement strand
GGGGCGCCGGCCCGGCAAGGCGGCGCGCCGTACGGACGCAACGTCCAGCGGGGCCTCGGCCCGCGCCATCACCTCGAGCCAGCGCGTCGTCGTCCAGCACCCGGAACGTCGCGAGGTGCGCGAGCGCGGTCCTTGCTCCGTGGTCCGGGACTCCCGGATCTCGAACCGACCGTTGGGTCGGGCCGTCACGTACGCCATAGTGGGTAGTTTACCCACTATTGCGGAGGATCACGCAGCTTCCGTGGCCGAACAGGCCCTGGTTCACGGTCAGCCCGACCTTGCGCGCCTTCGACCTGCCGGTCGCCCGCCTTTCCCTGCAGGTGCCAGGTGATCTCGCACACCTGCGCGAGCGCCTGCGCGGGAACGGCCTCGCCGAAGCACGCCAGCCCCCGCTCGGGTTCACGGGTACCCGTCCGCCGATCGTGGTGTCACCGTCGTTGAGCAGCCGCTCCGCCTCGCCGGGCTTGCAGAGGCCGATGTTCTCGTACCAGTCGAGCTCGAGCGCGGTGGAGAGGTCGTACACCTCGGCGAGGTCGAGATCGTCCGGACCGAGACCCGACTGCTCGTACGCCGCCGCCGCGATCGAGTCGCGGAACGTGTTCGTCGGCGCAGCAACGCCGTGCCGCGGAGTCGGTCGCGAACGCCGGCATCTCGATGATCGGTGTTCGGGTAGCTCGGCGTCACGGTCGAGATCGCCGCCACCCGCACCGGGTGACCCTTCCCACGTGACTTCGCGTACTCCATGCTCGAGATGACCACCGCGGCCGCCCCGTCGGACGTCGCGCAGATCTCGAGCAGGCGCAGCGGGTCGGCCACGATCGGCGCGGCGTTGATCTCGTCGAGCGTCACTTCCTTGCGGTACCGCGCGTTGGGGTTGGACAGCCCGTGACGCGCGTTCTTCACCTTGACCTTGGCGAAGTCGTCGGGGGTGGCGCCGAAGATCTCCATGCGCCGCCGGGCGTAGAGCGCGAAGTACGTCGGGTTGGTCGCGCCGAGCAGCCGGAAGCGGAGCCAGTCCGGATCGTCGCCCCGTTCGCCCGCGTTCGGCGCCAGGAAGCCTTTCGGGGTCGTGTCTGCACCGACGACGAGCGCCACATCGCAGAGCCCGGCGAGGATCTGAGCCCGGGCCGCGTTCAGTGCCGTCGCACCACTCGCGCACGCCGCGTACGACGACGCGACCGACGCGCCCTGCCAGCCGAGTGCCTGGGCGAACGTCGCGCCGGCGACGTATCCCGGGGTAGCCGTTGCGCATCGTGTCCGCACCCGAGACGAACTGGATGTCACGCCATTCGACGCCCGCGTCCGCGAGCGCGGCCTGCGCGGCGACGACGCCGTACTCGACGAAGTTGCGGCCCCACTTTCCCCACGGGTGCATGCCGACCCCGAGGATCGCGACCTCGCCCGCCTGGTTGCCGTTCGTTCTCGCTGGTCGTGCTCATGCTTTCCTCCAGGCCCACACGACGTACTCGTGCTCCTCGTCTTCGTAGAGCGTGGTGAGTGCCAGCTCGACGTCCTGCCCGACCGCCAGCGCTTCGGGATCACTCCCGGGGCGAGCGGGCCGAGCACGACCATCTGCTCCTCCGGCAGCTCGACCGCGACGACGGTGTACGGCACGAACGGGTCGGGCGAGACGTACGGCTCCGGCGGCTTGTAGTGGTTGGTCGTCCAGGACCAGATGCGACCGCGGACGCGACAGCGCGACTTCTTCGAGCTCCTCGGCCGGGGCGGCCGGGTTGCGGGAGAACGCGAGCGTCGGGGGGAAGTAGTAGCTCCCGGTCTCGGTGCCGCGCCGCCCGAGCAGCTCGGGTGCGGCGTCGTCCATGGTGAACCAGCCCTCGGCCGCGGCGACTTTTTTTTGTGTCGCGCCCCCGCCGCACTTCGTGCCCGCCCCGCCTCTGCTCGTCCGCTCTTCGGTCATTCCGGCTTCCCCTCCAGGCGGGTCAACGTCGCGTCCGCCTCGTCCATGATGGTGCTGATGATGTCGGCCACGGTGGGCAGCTCGTCCACCAGGCCGACGACCTGGCCGGTCGGGAGCACGCCGGTGTCGAGGCGCCCGTCGACGAGCGCGGCCTTGGTGAGCATCGGCGCGTTGCCCGCCATCGCGACCTGGGCCCAGGTGAGCCCCTGGTTCTTCTTCATCGCGAGCCCTTCGCGAGCAAGGTCGTCGAGCGAGCGGCCGCTGAGCTTGCGGAACTTCAACGCGTTCATCATCGAGCGGGGCAACGCGGTGATGCGGCCCGCCCCTTCGAGGTGGTCGACCAGCTCGGTGCGGATGACCCGCTGCGGGTAGCCGTCCACACTCGTGGTGACCACCGTGTCGGTCACCGACGCTTCGAGGTACCGGCGCTTCACCGCGTCGGGCACCGTGCTCTCGGCGGACAACAGGAAGCGGGTGCCCATCGCGACACCGGCCGCGCCGTACGCGATCGCCGCGACGAGGCCGCGACCGTCGTGGAAGCCGCCGGCTGCGAGCACCGGAATGTCGACGGCATCGCACACCTGCGGGAGCAGCAGGCTCGTCGGCACCGTCCCCGTGTGCCCGCCCCCCTCAGCGCCTTGCGCGATCACCGCGTCGACTCCCCACCCCGCCACCTTCTCGGCGTGCCGCCGCGCGCCCACGGTCGGCATCACCACGACACCCGCGTCCTTGAGCAGCTTGACCAGCCGTTCGCCGGGTGCCTGGGCGAAGCTCGCAACCTTCACGCCCTCGCGGACGAGGAGCGCGATCCGGTCGTCGACGTCCGGTTGGTCGGAGCGCAGGTTCACGCCGAACGGGTTGTCGGTCCGGCTCTTCACCTCGTGGATCGCCTTGGCCAGCTCGTCGAACGTCATCGTGGCGCTGGCCAGGATGCCGAGCCCACCGGCCGCGCTCGTCGCCGACGTCAGGCGCGGGCCCGCGACCCAACCCATCCCGGTCTGCACGATCGGCAGCTCCACGCCGAAGAGCTCGCAGGCCGCGCGTCCTCAGCGCGGCGTGCGTCACGCGTCCACCCCCGAGCAGCTTCTCGGCACGCTGAGGCATCTGTGGTGTGCCTGAGCGTGCCGAGAACGGGGGTGGGCGGCGTCATGGGGTGGGGACTTCCTTCTCGCGCAGGCCTTCGGGGTCGAGCACCTCGTGGATCAGGCGGTACTCCTCGGGCGTCGGTGCCCGCGTCTCGGGCACGTCGTCGGGCACCACCAGCTCGAACCCGGTGGCGGCGACGATCTCGTCCACCGTCACGCCGGGGTGCACCGAACGCAAACGCATCGTGTGGTCCGGCGTCTCGAAGTCCATCACGCCGAGGTTCGTCACCACATGACGCAGGTTGTGGAAACGACCGGCGGCGCCGAGCGCGGCGGCCCGGTCGTAGCCGATGCCGCTCACGACATCGACCTTCTCCACGAACGTCCGGGTCGAGTGGTTCGGGATCCAGTAGCTCGTCGTGTTCTGGATCGTGTTGCCCGGCGCGCCACGGAACCCGAGCAGCTGCGTCTTCGGCTGGTCCCACGACGCCGATGAACGCGAAGTTCTGGTTGCCGAAGCGGTCCATCTGCGACCCGCCCATCATCACGTGGCGCCGGCCGGACCACACCACGTCGAACATCGAGCGGTACGGGTTCCACGCCTCGATCACCTTGGGCTGGTCCGTGGCGCTGATCGGGTACGCACCCGCGATCAGCAACGCCTCACCGTCGGTCATCACGAGATCCGGCTCGAAGCTCGCTCGCGCCAGCCGCCCACCGATCGCGGGAATGGTGCCGATCGGGTTCGCCATGATCTCGCCGTCGCCACGGAAGCACTCGGCCACCCCGATGACGCAGTACTCGGCGCGGGTCACGAGGTCCTTCGTCTCTCCGGCGGCGCTCACAGCCCCACGACCTTCCGGTACTCGTCGTGTCCACCGCAGTCGAGGTACTTCTCCCGCCAGGCGTCCCACGCTTCCTTGGTCTTCGCGCTCGCCGCGTACTCGCGCTGGAACGCTTCGTCGCGGCCGTAGTCGGGCACACATTCGGTGAAGTGCGCGCCGAACTCCGCTTCGATCACCCCGTCCGTCATCAACCGGCTGATCTTCAGCGACTGCACCGGCCCCTCGCCCGCGAGCTCCTCGGTCTCGAGCACCCGCTCGACGCTCATGAACCGCCGTTGCGCGGCCATGCAGAACAGGTCGTCGAAGTAGGGGTCGACGTTCAGGTACTGACCGTTCCCGCGGGCGTCACCGCGGTGCATGTGGATCAGCGCGACGTCGAGGGTGAGTGCCGGCGCGGCGACGAGCTCCTCACCGTCGTCGTAGGGCGAGGTCACCAGCCGGATCTCGGGCTGGCGCTCCACGATGTCCGAGCCGAGACCGACCCGCGTCGGGATGAACGGCACCCGCCACGCCGCCGCCTGCAAGCCGAGCAGGAACATCCCCTCGTCCAGCTCGAGCGTCGAGACCGCACCGGTCTGGCGGGCGACGCGGAAATGCGGTTCCAGTGCGATCGTGTCGAGCGAGCAGAACGGGTAGACGACGCGACGCACCTTGCCCGCCGCGCACAACAGGCCGATGTCCGGTCCGCCGTACGCCACGATCGTCAGATCCTTCAGCTCCGACCGGGCAATCGCGCGGATGATGCTCATCGGCTTGCGCCGCGATCCCCAGCCGCCCACTCCGATCGTCATGCCGTCGCGCAGCTCCGCGACGACGTCTTCCTCGGTCATCCGCTTGTCACTCACGCGCTGGTATCCGTCTCCCGTTTGGCCACGAAGGCGTCGCGGTGCTCGTCGGCGACGCCGGAAAGGTTCAGCTCGAAGGTGAAGCCCTGCTCGAACCGGTAGGAGCGCTTCACGTCGATCGGGTCGATCCCGTTGAGCGACTCCTTCGCGGCGCGGATGACCGTCGGGCTCTTCGTGGCGATCTGCTCCGCGATCTCGAACGCTGCGTCGCGCAGCTCAGTGAGCGGGACGACGCGCGCGACCGAGCCGTAGTGATGCAGCTCGGCCGCGGTTGCGGTGACCGACGTGTAGACCATCTGGCGCATCCGGTGCTGCGGCACGAGCCGCGCCAGATGCGTGGCGGCACCCGAGCGCGCCGCGGTCCACCTCCGGCAGCCCGAACGTCGCGTCGTCGCTCGCCACGATCACGTCGGCGTTGCCCACGAGGCCGATCCCACCACCGAGGCAGAACCCGTTGACCGCGGCGATCACCGGTACCGCACACTCGTAGACAGCCGCGAACGCGGCGTAGCAACCGCGGTTGGCGCCGATCAGCGCCTCGAACCCATCGGTGGCCTGCATCTCCTTGATGTCGACGCCGGCGTTGAATCCGCGCCCCTCGGCCCGCAGCACCACCACCCGGACCGCCGGGTCCTCCCCCAGGCCCCGCACGATCCGGGCCAGGTCGAACCACCCGCCCACGGTCAGGGCGTTGACCGGTGGGTTGTCCATGACGACCTCGGCAATGCCGTGGTCGTCGACCGTCTGGGAGATGCCCATGCGCACGCTTTCCGTTTCTGATGGGTCGTCAGATCGGATGCCAAACTAATCGACATGCCTGAATCGGGGTCCGGCCCCTCCTCGGCCAACGCGGCTCCTGACCTCTCGGGCCAGGTCGCGATCGTGACCGGCGGCGCCCGCGGGATCGGGCGGGGGATCACCACCGGGTTCCTCGCGGCCGGTGCCGACGTGACCATCTGTGGCCGCTCCGAGCCGGAGAGCCTGCCGTCCGTCGCCGGGCGCAACGCCGACCTTCGTCGCCGCCGACGTGCGCGAGCCCGACGACATCGAGCGCGTCGTCGCCACCACCGTCGAGCAGTCCGGTCGCATCGACGTGCTCGTGAACAACGCCGGTGGATCGCCGCCCGCCGATTCCGCGACCGCTTCTCCCCGATTCTCGCGGGCGATCATCGAGCTGAACCTCATCGCCCCGCTCGTCTTCTCGCAGCAGGTCTACGCGGTCATGCAGCGCCAGGAGACCGGTGGATCGATCGTGAACATCGCGAGCGTGAGCGGCACGCGACCCAATCCCGGGAGCGCAGCGTACGGCGCGGCAAAGGCGGGACTGCTCAATCTCACCGCGACCCTCGCGGTCGACTTCGCTCCGCAAGTGCGGGTGAACGCGGTGACCGCGGGGCTCATCGTCACCGAGCAGGCCCACCTCTTCTATGGCGACGAGGAGGGCATCGCCGCGGTGGCGGCGACCGTGCCGCTCGGCCGCATGGGCACGCCGGACGACATCGCCGGCGTGTGCCTGTTCCTCGCCTCGCCGCTCGCCGCGTACGTCAGTGGCGCCAACATCCTCGTGCACGGTGGCGGCGAGCGACCTGCCTACGCCGACGCGGCCAAGAACACCGGCGCGTAGCCGGAACGGGCGTACACCTCTCCATGGCAGATTCGCGCGGTCGCCTCATCGAGCGCGCGGGAATCGGACTGTTGGCGATCGGGGCGTTGCTCGTGATCGTGGCTGCGGTGTTCGGGCTGCTGCACGCGTTCGGAGTCGGCGACGAGGGCGCCGGCTCCGGGCAGCCGGGAGCGATCGCCGCGGAGCCGGACGGGCCGGCACTCCGCGTGTTGGCCGCGCCGCGGCGGATGCTCATCGGCGCCGCGGTTGCTGCGGACACCTTGCGCGACGACCGGCGGTACGCGCAGACGCTCGCTCGCAACTACAACGCGGTCACGCCGGAGAACGCGATGAAGTGGGACACGATCCACCCCGAGGAGCACCGGTACGACTTCGCCGCCGCCGATTCCATCGTGCGCTTCGCCCGCCGGCACGGGATGGCCGTCCGCGGTCACACGCTGGTCTGGTACCGCCAGGTCCCGTCGTGGGTGACCGACCGGTCGTGGACCCGGCCCGAGCTCGAACAGGTGCTGCACGACCACATCCGTCGGGTCGTCGGGCACTACCGCGGCAAGATCGCACAGTGGGACGTGGTGAACGAGGCGTTCGACGATCAGGGCCAGCTCCGCGACAGCGTGTGGATGCAGGTCATCGGGCCGGAGTACATCGACCTCGCGTTCCGGTGGGCCCACGAGGCCGACCCCGGCGCCAAGCTCTTCTACAACGACTACGACTTGGAGTTTCCCGGGCCGAAGGCGCGTGCCGTCAACGCGCTGGTGCGCGATCTCCAGGCGCGCGGCGTGCCGATCGACGGTGTTGGGATCCAGGCGCACGAGCTGACCGTCCGGCCCCCGTCCCGGGACAAGATCGAGGCCGCGCTCCAGGAGTACGCCGACCTCGGCTTGGACGTCGGGATCACCGAGCTGGACGTCGGCATCTACCTGCCGTCGTCACCGGAGAAGCTCGACGAGCAGGCCAACGTGTACACCAATGTGCTCGACGCGTGCCTCGCGGTCACGCGCTGTCGGACCTTCGTCACGTGGGGCTTCACCGACCGGTACTCGTGGATCCCCGGTGAGCTTCCCGGCTTCGGCGACGCGCTCCCGTTCGACCGGAGCTACCAGCCGAAGCCCGCGCTGACCTCCCTGCGCCGCGGCCTCGCCCGCGGCGCCCGTTAGCGAGCGGTTGACATCTGACACGGGCGTCATGAAGATCCGACCATGACTGATGCACCGGCTCGCCCTGTCGTCATGGTCACCGCCGACCACCCACTCGCGATGGTCACCGGCGACGAGATCACCCAGGCGGTGGAGATCATCCGCGCCACCGGACGGCTCACCGACGCGGCCCGCTTCGCGCACGTCGTGCTGCACGAGCCGGCGAAGGCAACGGTCGCGGCGTGGAAGCCCGGCGACCCGATCGACCGCGAGCTGCGCGCGCTCGTCGTTCCCGGCCCCGAGCTGCTGATGTTCGAGGTCATCGTCTCGGTGACCGCGGGCGAGGTGCGCGAGTGGCGCGACATCGAGGGGATGCGACCCGCGCTCCTGTTCCTCGAGGCCATGAACGCGATGTTCACCACGAAGGAGCACCCGGAGTACATCGCCGCGCTGGCCCGCCGCGGGATCACGGACATCGACAACGTGCAGATCGACCCCTGGCCGGCCGGCTCGTTCGGCTATGACGCCGAGACCGACCGCCGCATCGCCCGCTGCATCTCGTTCCTCCGCGAGAGCCCCGAGGACAACGGCTACGCCCGGCCGATCGAAGGACTGATCGTCCACTTCGACCTGGGCCGGAACGAGGTCATCGAGGTCATCGACCACGGGCCGGTGTCGCTTCCGCAACAGCACGCGCGGTACTTCCCCGCGGACCACGAACCGCTGCGTACCGACATCAAGCCGATCGAGATCACCCAGCCCGAAGGTCCGAGCTTCACCGTCGACGGCAACCTCATCTGCTGGGGTCGGTGGTCGCTCCGCATCGGCTTCGACCCGCACGAAGGTGTCGTGCTCCACCAGGTGGCCTACGACGACCACGGACGCGAGCGGACGATCCTGCACCGCGCGTCGGTGACCGAGATGGTCGTGCCGTACGGCGACCCGAGTCCGCTGCACGGTTGGAAGAACGCGTTCGACGCGGGTGAGTGGGGTCTCGGGCGGATGACACAGTCGCTCACCCTCGGCTGCGACTGCCTCGGCGTGATCCACTACTTCGACGCGACGCTCGCGAGTGAGACCGGCGAGCCCTACGTGATCGAGAACGCGATCTGCCTGCACGAAGAGGACTACGGCATTCTCTGGAAGCACGTCGATCTCTTCAGCGGCACGAGCGAGGTGCGCCGGAGCCGCCGGTTGGTCGTGAACTTCGTCGCGACCGTCGGCAACTACGAGTACGCCTTCGCCTGGTACCTCTACCTCGACGGCAACATCCAGCTCGAGGTGAAGCTCACCGGGATCGTGTCGCCGATGGCGATCGAGCCCGGCACCACGTCCGAGTTCGCCAACGTGGTCGCACCCGGAGTTGCGGCTCCGCACCACCAACACCTCTTCAACGTGCGCCTGGACTTCGACCTCGACGGCACCGACAACGAGGTGCACGAAGTCGAGGCGGAGACCGTGCCCCACGGCCCGGACAACCCGTGGGGCAACGCGTTCCGACCGGTGGTGACACGACTCGAGTCCGAGCTGGGAGCCCAGCGGAAGACGAACTCGGCCACGAGCCGGAGCTGGAAGGTCGTGAACCCGCACGTGAAGAACGGTCTCGGCCAGGCGGTGTCCTACAAGCTGGTCCCGACGATGAGCACGCCGACCTTGCTCGCGCACCCGGACTCGAGCGTCGGCAAGCGCGCCGGCTTCGCGCAGCAGAACCTCTGGGTCACGCCGTTCTCCGCCGACGAGCGCCGCGCCGCGGGTGAGCACCCGAACCAGCACGAGGGGGGCGACGGACTCCCGAAGTGGACCGCGCAGGACCGGGCGCTCGTCGATACCGACATCGTGGTCTGGTACACGTTCGGCATCACCCACTTCGTGCGGCCCGAGGACTGGCCGGTCATGCCCGTCGAATACACCGGCTTCCTCCTCACCCCGAGCGGCTTCTTCGACCGCAACCCCGCGCTCGACCTCCCGCCAAGCACCAACGGCCACTGCCACTGACCCCCCCAAGAGCCGTTTTGGCGTCAGCTTAGGGCACGCTCTCGCGGGTCCCTACTGACGCCGAAATGATCAAGCAGTTCTTCGGGCGGCCGGTCGCGGAGGGCCTGACTGATCGCCGCGCAGGCGAGCGCTCCAGCCCTGGCGCAGGTCGGCCGGGCCGACGTCGACAGGCAACCAACCGGCGGCCATGAGTCGGTGCCGCCGGTCGCGATCGCGGGCGGTCGCATCACGGCCCGAGTGGAACTCATCAGAGTCGTATTCGATCGCGATCTTGGCGCTCGGGTACGCCGCATCAACTCGACCGATGAAGAGCCCTCCCTGCCAGATCTCGTGCTGCACCGTCGGTTGCGGAAGCCCGTGCGCACGCATCGCCTGGAGCAGCCGAGTCTCCATCTCGCTCTCGGTCGGTCGCCGGCCCGGATCTCGGGCTGCGAGCAACGCACGCAATGTCGGTCCGCCCGGTCGACCCGACCGACTCAATCGTTTGACCATCACCGCGAGCTCGTGCTCGGTTGCAAGCCCGCGTCGCAGAGCGTTCTCGAATGCGAGCTCCACCAATCCAGCTCGGCACACGCCGCCCAGATCGAACAGCGTGCGAGCCGCGGTTGTGACCGAGATTCCGTTGACCACGGTGAGGTCGATCGGGTCCATGGCCTTGGTCTCGTGCACGACGACGCCGCCTGCTGGGCCCGGCGCCAACGGGGACACGTGATCTCGACGAAGTCGCGCCGACGGCCGGGCAGCACGTAGAGCTCAGCGGCCGACCGGTGCGACGCAACGGAGCGGAAGCCGCCGGCCCATGACGCAGCGAGGAGGTCGCTCTCCCACGTTGGTGGCACGCCATTGAGGCGATACACATCGGCGTACAGCGTCAGCCAACGTCCGTCGGCCATGCGTTTCGCGATCTGCCGCTTCGTGAGCCCGGCCATTCGAGCGTGGCAGCCACGAAAGACTCCGTGATGCTCAGCAGAGTGCTCGGCGAGGATCCTGTCGGCATCCGTGTCGACGTTCATGGGGCGCAGTCCAGCCGCACCCTGGGACACCAACGATTTCGGCGTCAGTAGGGCACCTCTGCAGGTCCCTACTGACGCCAAAACGGGGGGTTAGGGGTGTTGGCTGCTGACGGAGATGACTTCGCCGGTCATGTACGTCGAGTAGTCGGACGCCAGGAACACGATCACGTTCGCCACCTCCCACGGCTCGGCCGCGCGCCCGAACGCCTCGCGCGACGTCAGCTCCTCGAGCAGCTCGTCGCTCGTCACCTTGGCCAGGAACGGATGCATCGCGATGCTCGGGGCGACGGCATTGATGCGCACCCCGGACGGCGCGGCTTCGATCGCCGCACACCGGGTCAACGCCATCACCCCCGCCTTCGCCGCGGCGTAGTGCGACTGGCCCGCCTGGGCGCGCCAGCCGAGCACGGACGCGTTGTTCACGATGACGCCCGCGCCGCGCGGCTCCAGATGACGGAGCGCGGCGCGCATGCACCGGAACGTGCCGTTGAGTGTGACATCCAAGACGGTCATCCACTGCTCGTCGGTCATGTCGACGAGATTCGCGGTCCCGCCGAGTCCGGCGTTGTTCACCACGATGTCGATGCCGCCCGTCGCCGCGACCGCGCCGGCGAACAGCGCCTGCACCTGCTCCTCGACCGTGACGTTGCACGGGATCGCGGCCACGACCGCGTCGCCGAGCTGTTCCGCCGCTTCACCGAGTCGCCGTTCGTGGGCGTCGCTCAACACGACGCGCGCACCCTCCTCGGCGCACCGCTTGGCGACCGCGAACCCGATGCCGGTGCCGGCGGCGGCCGTCACCAGGGCGGTCTTGCCCGCCAGCAGTCCGTGGGCGGGCGGGTACTTCGGGGCGTCGGGCGCCATCAGACCACCTTGGGCTCGGGCGGCAGGCCGAGGACCCGCTCGCCGATCACGTTGCGTTGGATCTCGTTCGAGCCGCCGTAGATCGTGTCGGCCCGGCTGTAGAGGAAGAGCCGCTGGAAGGGGCTCAGGTCGTACGGACCACCGTCGGCGATCTCGCCCCATGGTCCGAGTGCGTCGAGCGCGAGCTCACCGAGGTTCCGGTGCATCGTCCCCCAGAAGAGCTTCGAGATCGAGGTCTCGCGTGTCACTTCACCCTTGGCCATCGCGGTGAGCCCGCGCAGCGCCGTGTAGCGCATGATCTCGAGCTCGATCCAAGCCTGCGCGAGGCGTTGCCGCAACACCCGGTCCGACGCGCGCCCGAGCTCACCGACGCGGCGGATGATCTCGCGCCACTCGTTCGCGAATCCCAGCTGCTGACCGAGCGTCAGTGCACCACGTTCGAACGCGAGCGTTCCCATCGCGACCCGCCAACCACCGTTGACCTCACCGACGACGTGATCACTCGGCGTGCGCGCCTCGTCGAAGAACACTTCGTTGAACTCGGAGTCACCCGTGATCTGCTCGATCGGACGGATCTCGATCCCGGGCTGGTCCATCGGCACGAGGAGATAGGAGATGCCGCGGTGCACGCGGCGCGTCGCGATCAGTCCGCGCCAACACGAAGCACCACTGGGCCCAGTGCGCGAGCGACGTCCAGACCTTCTGCCCGCTGATCACCCACTCGCCGCCGTTCGCCGACGGAACGAGCTCGGCGCGGGTCGAGATGTTCGCCAGGTCCGAGCCGGCGTTCGGCTCCGAGTAGCCCTGACACCAGAGCTCTTCGCCGCTCGCGATCTTCGGGAGGAACCGGCGCTTCTGCTCGTCGGTCCCGAAGTGCAGGATCGTCGGCCCGATCAGCCCCTCGCCCACGATCCCGACCCGGCCGGGACCGCCGGCCCGGGCGTACTCCTCGTAGAAGATCACCTGCTGGAGCAACGTCACATCCCGGCCGCCGTACTCCTCGGGCCACGACAGGCACGTCCACCCCGCCGCGCCCGAGCGCCCGCTCCCAGGCGAGCCGCTCCTCGAAGAGCGCGTGCTCGTCCCCCGGCCCGCCCCGGCCCCGGACCCCGGCGAACTCACCTTCGAGCCGCCCGGTCAGCCATTCGCGCGCTTCGCGACGGAAGCGCTCGTCCTCCTCGGAGAAATGCAGATCCACGGGCCGGAGTCTCGCCGATGCCGGTCCGTCACTGCCGAACCGGTGGCGGACGCGGAGGGTGAGCACAGCTGCTCGGGTCGCTCGGGATGTCCGCAGTTCCTGCCCATTGCGCACCTCCGCTCCTCCAGGTTTGCATTTGACCTGCCGATCCCACGAGAATCTCCTGTTCGCTCTGGAGCCGCGCGAGCCTGGGCGCGGCACCAAGGAGCAAGTCTTGAACCTCGTTCGTCGTACCGCAGTCGTCGTGATCGCCCTCGCGACCGTCGTGGGCTTCGGCGCGGCCGCGTACCTCCTGGTGCCGTGGCACGACGATCCCGCCGCCGACGCGGCCGGGGCACCGCAGATCGAGCCGACCGGTACCGGAGCCTTCAAGCTCGTGGCCTGGCCGCCCGCGGGCTCCACCGGCATCCCTCCGGAGACCACCATCAAGGTCGACGCGCAGAACGGTCGCATCAAGGAGCTCATCGTCACGGGTCCCGATGGTGTGAGCATCCCCGGCTACCTCGCGGGTGACGGCGCATGGTGGATGACGCAGGCGTTGCTCGCGCCCGCCACCGCGTACGAGGTCAGCGCGCAGGTCGTGCCCAACCGCGGCAAGCCGCACCGTGAGCACTGGACGTTCACCACGGTCACACCGGCCGGCTTCCTCGGTGCCCGGGTCGTCCCCGGGGACAACGAAGTCGTCGGAGTCGGCCAACCGATCTCGGTTCGGTTCACCGAGCCGGTGACGAACAAGAAGGCCGTCGAACAGCGACTCAAGGTCACCACCTCGGTACCTGTCGCCGGATCATGGCGTTGGATGAGTGACTCCGAGATCCACTGGCGGCCCCGCGACTACTGGCCGGCGCACACTGCCGTGTTCCTCGACGCGGATCTCACCGGCGTCGACGCGGGCAACGGGGTCGTCGGCAACGTGCACCGCACGGTCCACTACTCCATCGGTGACGCGCACGTCTCGGTCGCCAACGCGAGCACCCACACGATGACGGTCACGGAGAACGGCGCCGCGATCAAGTCGTTCCCGATGAGCTCGGGCCGCGACCAGTACCCGACGATGAGCGGCAAGCACCTCGTGCTCGGCAAGTCACAGAAGGTCGTCATGGACTCCCGGACGAACGGGATCCCGCTCGAGTCGCCGGACGGGTATCTCGAGGACGTGTTCTGGGACACGCAGATCTCGTCGACCGGTGAGTACGTGCACGCCGCGCCGTGGTCGGTGGGCTCGCAGGGCCGGAGCAACGTGTCGCACGGTTGCATCAACCTCAGTGACGCGAACGCCGAGTGGTTCTTCAACTTCAGCCAGCGGGGCGACATCGTCGAGGTCACGGGGACACCGCGACCCCCGAACAACGACATCGCGATGGTCGACTGGAAGATCGGCTACGACGAGTGGCGCACCGGCAGCGCGCTCTACAACCCGCTGCCGCCGGGTCAGACCCGGATCGGGTAGCTCCGGCGCCGCCGCACCAGCACGGCGGCGGCAATGGTGGCGAGCGTGACGCCGGCCACCACCTCGGTCCGCATGCCCCCGGGTGACTCGCGTTGGATGCGGGTGTGGAAGTCGTTCAGCCAGCGCGGGAACGGGTTGATGCCGAGCAGGTACTCCGACGGCTTGTCCGAGTCGAGCACCGCCGCGCCGGCGATTCCGGCCAGGAGCGCGGTGCGCGGCGGCACGCCGGCGGCAGTGACGAGCGCGATCACGCCGAGTCCCAGGATGCCGTCGCGCTTGGCGACCGCGTAGAAGCCGTCCCGGCCGAGTGACGGGTTGCCCCAGTGCGGCGTCATGTCCATGACGACGTGCGTGGCGAAGCCCGCGGCGAACGCGAGAACGGGCCGGCGACGGAACGCGCTTCCGGCCAACGTCCCCGCGAGCACATGGTTGGTGATGAACATGAGACCAGTAGTGTGCCGCACCGAAGCGTCCGCACAGTGAAACGAGACGATGCATGGCGAAGTTCCGCGTCGGGGTGCAGCTCCACCCGCAGGAGGGAACCGTCGCGGAGCTGCGCGCGGCGTGGCAGGCCGCGGACGCGCTCGAGGTCGACAGCATCTGGGTGTGGGATCACTTCTTCCCGCTGTACGGCAACCCCGACGCCAACCACTACGAGGCCTACACGCTGCTGGCGGCGATGGCCGCCGACACCCGCCACGCCCGGCTCGGTGCGCTCGTCACCTGCAACTCGTATCGCAACCCCCAGCTGCTCGCGGACATGGCGCGCACCATCGACCTGATCAGCGAGGGCCGCTTCGTACTCGGGATCGGGTCGGGCTGGTTCGAGCGGGACTACACGGAGTACGGCTACGAGTTCGGGACGGCGCCGTCACGCTTGCGCGATCTCGCGGCCGCGCTGCCGCTGATCATCGACCGGCTCGGCCAGCTGACGCCGCCGCCCGCCGGTGACCTGCCGATCATGATCGGTGGGAGCGGGGAGAAGGTGACGCTGCGGCTGGTCGCACAGTTCGCGGACTCCTGGAACACCTTCGGCCCTCCCGCGAGCTTCGCCGCGAAGTCCGCGGTGCTCGACGAGTGGTGCAAGAAGCTCGATCGCAACCCGAAGGAAGTCGAGCGCACCGCCGCGCTCCAGCCCGACGAGGTCGGGAACTGGGCGGAGTACCTCGACGCGGGTGCGCAGCACCTCATCGTGATGACGGGCGCGCCGTACGACCTGGGGCCGGTCGAGCAGCTGCTCGCGTCCGCCCGTTCCTAGCCGTGACGGAGTCGGGGCCGCCCCGGCTCCTTCCGCCCGGAAGCGGTGCCGGATTCCTCGGCTCGCTCGCGGTTCCCGCCGAGCTCTACTGGGTGGTGCGTCATCCCGCGCCGCTCGCGGGGATGTCGTACCCGCGGCGGCAGAGCTGGGCGGATCTGCACCAGGCCGGGTTCCGCCATGTCGTGTGCCTGACCCACCCCGAGGCGTTGTACGACCCGTCGCCGCTCGCCGTCACACGCGATCCAGCTGCAGGATCTCTACACCCGGAAGCAGCCCGACGATCCGGTGCTCGATCGCGCGCAGACGTTCCTCGCGGCGGACTTCGTCGTCGCGCGGCTCACCGCCGGCGAAGGCGTCGTCGTCCATTGTCACGCCGGCCGGGGCCGGACCGGGACGGTGATCGGTTGCGCGCTGGTGCAGCTCGGTCATGATCCCGCGGTGATCGTCGACTGGCTCCACCGTGCCCAGCGAACCCGGGGAAAGCGCGGCTGGCCCGAGCAGGCATGGCAAGCCGATCTGGTGTTGGAGTCGGCCGACCGCTGACCCGCGCCGGGCGCCGATTCCGTGCGTCACGAGCGAGAGCAACGCGAGCCGCGCCGATACCCTGGGCCGGTGCGGATCGACTTTCAGGCTTCCGAGCGCGCCAGTCTCGGCATCGAGGTGGAGCTGACGCTCGTGAGCCCGGAGACCGGTGAGCTCGTGAGCGCCGCATCCGAGCTGCTCGAGGAGCTCGGCCGGGGTCACCCCGATGGCCTGCACCCCAAGGCCAAGCACGAGCTGTTCGAGAGCTGCGTCGAAGTCATCACCGGGATCTGTGCCTCGCCCGCGGAGGCGAAGGCCGACCTCGCCGCGACGATCGGCGAGCTGCGCACGGCCGCCGCGGCCCGCGGGCTCACGCTCATGTCCGCGGGCAGCCATCCGTTCTCGCATCCGCACGAGCAGCAGATCTCCCCCGACCCGCGCTACGCCGCGCTCATCGAGGAGATGCAGTGGCCGGCGCGGCGCCTGCAGATCTTCGGGATCCACTACCACGTCGGGGTGCGGTCGGCCGAGAAGTCGATCGCCATCGCGAACGCACTGCAGTTCTATCTCGCGCACCTGCTCGCGCTGTCGGCATCCAGTCCGTACTGGGAGGGGCACGACACGGGTCTCGCGTCGTGTCGCGTCCAGGTGTTCGAGGGACTCCCCACCGCGGGTGTCCCGCCGGTCATCGAGGACTGGGCCGACTTCGAGCAGTTCATGCACACCTTGGTGGCGGCAGAGGCGATCAAGTCGATCCGGGAGGTGTGGTGGGACGTCCGCCCGCACCCGAACTTCGGGACGGTCGAGCTCCGCATCTGCGACGCGATGCCCACACTGCGAGAGGTCGCAGCCGTCGGCGCGCTGGTGCAGTGCCTCGTGCACCGGCTCGACACGATGCTCGACGACGGCGAGCCGCTCTACATCGCGCGTGAGTGGACGATCCGGCAGAACAAGTGGCTCGCCGCCCGCCATGGTCTGGACGCGAAGCTCATCGTCGACGACGAAGGCACCCGGATGACCGCCCGTGACGCGGTGCTGGAGCTGATCGAGGTCTTGATGCCGACCGCGGTCGAGCTCGGGTGCGTCGAGGAGCTCGCCGACGTGGCCACGATCCTGCGGCTCGGACCGAGCGCGAATCGGCAGCGGGCCGTCGTTGCGGCGCGGAGGGAGCTTGCTCGACGTGGTGCACGCCCTGGTCGACGAGCTCGCCACGGACGTTCCGGGGGCCCGGTGACCGAAGGTTCACCTGCTGCGGCTCTCGACGCGTTTCTCGACGCGCACCTCGAGGAGCTCATCACCTTCCGACGTGAGCTGCATGCACACCCGGAGCTGAGCAACGAGGAGCACGAGACGACGGCACGCGTCGCGGAGCGGTTGCGGGTCGCCGGGCTCGAGCCGAGGATCCTGCCGACCGGTACCGGGCTCATCTGCGATCTGTCGAACGTCGCCGCGAGTGACGACGGATCGCGCGTCGCACTGCGGGCCGACCTCGATGCCCTGGCCATGGTCGACGAGACGACGGTGCCCTACAGGTCGCAGGTGCCGGGAGTGGCGCACGCGTGCGGACACGACGTGCACACGACCGTCGTCCTCGGCGCCGGTCTCGCGTTGGCGCGACTCCTGGCCACCGACGGTGCGCCGGCGGGTTCGGTCCGTCTGCTCTTCGAGCCGGCGGAGGAATCGGCGCGGGGCGGGGCGGTCGACGTGATCGACGCGGGCGGCCTCACGGGGGTCGACTGGCTCTTCGGGCTGCACTGCGATCCCAAGCTCGACGTCGGCCGGATCGGGGTACGGGTCGGCGCGATCACCTCGGCCGCGGACCTCGTGACCATCCGGCTCCACGGGCCCGGCGGGCACACGGCCCGGCCCCACCTGACCGTCGATCTCGTGGCGGTCGCCGGCCGTCTCGCCGATCAGCTCCCCGGGGTGCTGCGCCAGCTCGACCCGTCCTTGAACCTGGTCTTCGGCGCGCTCCAGGCGGGCGACGCACCGAACGTCATCCCGGCCACCGCGGAGCTGCGCGGCACGTTGCGCACGCCGGATCGCTCCTCATGGGACGCCGCGCCCGCGGTGCTCGAGTCCGCGCTGCACGCATTGCTGGAACCGACCGGTGCGACCCACGAGCTGCGCCACGACCGCGGCGTACCCCCCGTCGTGAACGACGAGCGGGCGACCAACCTGTTCGCGGCCGCGGCGTCGAGGTCACTCGGGCCGGATTCGGTCGTCGACACGGAGCAGAGCGCAGGTGGGGACGACTTCGCCTGGTACGCCGAGAAGGTGCCGAGCACGTACGTCCGGCTCGGCGTCCACGATCCGGCATCGACCGGTCCACGCCTGGACCTCCACGCCAGCACCTTCGACGTCGACGAGCGCTCGATCGCCGTCGGAGTGCGGGTCCTCGTCGCCGCGCGCATTGACCGCCCTCTCGTCACCCGACCGCAGACGGCGGGGACGGTAGGGTCGGTCCGCGACACGCGGGAGTCCGGTGCGCCGGGCTGAGAGGGTGGGCACGCAGCCCCCGACCGTCAGAACCTGATCCGGGTCATGCCGGCGCAGGGAGCCTTCCGAGCCTTCCCGTCGTCGGCGTGCCCTCGTACGACGGGAGCGGCGATGGATGTCCTGGTGTTCGCAGGAGGCGACGCACTCGACGCTCGGTGGCACGACACGCTCTCCCGCGACGCGTACGTCATCGCCGCCGACTCCGGGCTCGAGCAGGTGCATGCGCTGGGCCGTCGCGCCGATCTCGTGGTCGGCGACTTCGACTCGGTCAGCACCGGCCGCCCTCGAGCGCGCCCGGGCCGAAGGCACCGTCATCGAAGAGCACCCTGCCGACAAGGATGCGACGGACCTCGAGCTGGCGCTGCGCGCCGCGCAAGCGCGCCGGCGCGACCCACGTCACCGTCGTCGGCGCGGGCGGCGGTCGGTTGGACCACTTCCTCGCCAACGCGCTCCTGCTCGTCGCGCCGGACTGGTCGGACTTCGAGCTTCAGGCGCTGGTCGGTGACGCCCGCGTCGTCGTCGTGCGCCGGGTCGTCGAGCTGACCGGTCCGGTCGGGTCGCTCGTCAGCCTCCTCGCGCCGGCGCGGCATCGCTCGTGGCGTGCGCACCGCCGGGCTGCGCTGGCTCCTGAGCGACGACGAGCTCCGCCCCGGCTCGACCCGGGGAGTGAGCAACGAGATGACCGCAACCACCGCCACCGTGACCCTGACCGAAGGCGTGCTGCTCGCCATCCAACCGCACGCCGTCCCCACCCCGGACCTCGACGTCCTCGGAGACCTCTGACATGCGGAATCCGCTTGATCGCCACCGCTCCTCCTGGCGGCACTCGTCGCACTCACGGTCACCGCGTGCAGCAGCGAGCAGCGGCTCCTCCGCCGACAACACGCGTCACGCTCGTGACCCACGACTCGTTCGCGGTCTCGAAGCCCGTGCTGCGCGCGTTCACCCAGCAGACGGGCATCAAGGTGAAGGTCCTGAAGTCGGGAGACGCCGGCGCCGCGCTCAACCAGGCGATCCTCACCAAGGACGACCCGCTCGGCGACGCGTTCTTCGGCGTCGACAACACGTTCCTCTCCCGCGCGCTCGGATTCCGGGATCTTCGTCCCGTACACCGCGAAGGGACTCGAGCCGGGTTCCGGCCGCGCTGCAGCTCGATCCCAGGCACCGGCTCACCCCCATCGACTACGGCGACGTGTGCGTGAACTACGACAAGGCCTGGTTCGCCCGCGAGCAGCTCGCCGGTGCCGCGCACGCTCGATGACCTCGCCGACGCGCGCGTACCGCGGCCGGCTCGTGGTGGAGAACCCGGCCACTTCGTCACCCGGACTCGCGTTCCTGCTCGCGACCGTCGCTCGAGTACGGCACCGACGGCTGGCAGCAGCTACTGGGAGCGGCTGCGAGCCAACGACGTGAAGGTCGTCGACGGCTGGGAGCAGGCGTACGACAGCGAGTTCTCCGCCGGCTCGGGTCACGGCGACCGGCCCGCTCGTCGTGAGCTACGCGTCGAGTCCCGCCGGCCGAGGTCTATTACGCCGACCCGAAGCCGGCCGACCGCCCCCACCGGCGCGCTCACGGACACCTGCTTCCGCCAGGTCGAGCTGGCCGGCGTGCTGCGGGGCGCCGATCATCCGCAGGCGGCCCGGCAGCTGATCGACTTCATGCTCTCCGAGAAGTTCCAGGCGGACATCCCGCTCCAGATGTTCGTGTTCCCGGCCCGGGCCGGCACGCCGCTGCCCAGCGTCTTCACCAAGTTCGCGACGGTCCCGAGCGATCCCGCTAACGCTGCCGCCGGCGGAGATCGGCCGCGCAGCGCGACGACTGGATCAAGCAGTGGACCACCACCGTGCTGCGGTGACCGCGCCGTCGGCCGGGTCGCGCTCGTCGCGGTACCGGTCGGCTTCCTCGCCGTCTTCTTCGCGTGGCCGGTGCTCGCGATCATCGGACGCGGGCTCGCGCCCGATGGCGCGCTCAACCTCGACCCACTCGGCGAGGTGCTGACCGACCCGGCGCTGCGCCACGTCTTCTGGTTCACCGTCTGGCAGGCGGTGCTGTCCACCGCCCTCACGCTGGTGCTCGGCGCTGCCGGGTGCATTCGTGCTGAGCCGGTACCGCTTCCGGGGCCGGGCGCTGGCGCGCGCGCTCGTCGACCGTCCCGTTCGTGCTGCCGACGGTGGTCGTCGGCGCCGCGTTCCGCGCCCTCGGAGTCTCCGGCTCGCTCGCGGCGATCCTGCTCGCGCACGTGTTCTTCAACTACGCGGTCGTCGTCCGCACCGTCGGCGGGCTCTGGTCCCACCTCGACCCTCGGCCGGAAGAGGCCGCGCAGGTCCTCGGCGCGAACCGGTGGCGGACGTTCGTCGGCGTGACGCTCCCGCCCTCCGCCCGGCGATCATCGCGGCCGCGTCGATCGTGTTCCTGTTCTGCTTCACGTCGTTCGGGGTGATCCTGGTGCTCGGCGGCCCGCAGTACGCCACGCTCGAGACCGAGATCTACCGCCAGACCGCGCAGCTGCTGGACCTCCCCGTCGCCGCCGCGCTCGCCGCTGGTCCAGCTCGCCGCGGTCCTGGCCGCGCTCAGCGGTCGGCGGGTGGGCCCGCGGCCGGCGCATCGGTTGCACTCGGCCTGCGGTCGGCGAGCGAGGCGAGCACCAGCCCGCGGACGCGGGGCGCCCGCGTGTTCGTCGGCGCCAACCTGGTCTTCATGCTCGGTGTTCCTCGGCACACCGATCGCGGTGCTGGTGTACCGGTCGTTCGGGCCCGACCTCAGCCTCGCCGCGTACCGCGCCCTGACCCACGCGAGCAGCGGCTTCCTCGAGCCGCCGATCCGCGCGGTCTGGACGTCTCTGCGGTACGCGACGATCGCCACCGTCGCTCGCCCTCGTCATCGGCGGCGCGGCCGCGTTCGCGCTTGGCGGGCGCGCATCGTCGTCGACGCCGCGGTCGCGGGTTGCTCGACGTGCTCGTCATGCTCCCGCTCGGGGTCTCGGCCGTGACCGTCGGGTTCGGCTTCCTCATCGCGCTCGACTCGCCACCACTCGATCTCCGGACCTCACCCGCGATCATCCCGATCGCGCACGCACTCATCGCGATCCCCTTCGTCGTGCGCGTGATGCTTCCGGTCCTGCAGTCCATCGACCCCCGGCTCCGCGAGGCCGCCGCCGTGCTCGGCGCGGCGCCCCGCCGGGTCTGGTTCGAGGTGGACCTCCGGATCGCCGCGCGCGCGGCGCTGGTCGCGGCCGGGCTTCGCGTTCGCGATCTCGCTCGGCGAGTTCGGCGCGACGCTGTTCATCGTCCGGCCGGAGACGACCACGCTGCCCGTCGCCATCTACCGGCTGCTCGGCCGCCCCGGCGCCACGAGCTACGACCAGGCCATGGCCGCCAGCACCATCCTGATGGCACTGACCGCAGCCTCGGTCCTGGTGATCGAGCGTCTGCGCATCCGCGACGTCGGCGAGTTCTGATGCTCGAGATCGAACAGCTCACGGTTCGCTACGGCGAGACGACCGCGCTCGATCGGGTCGACGTGACCGTCGAGGATCACGAGGTCGTCTGCGTCCTGGGACCGAGCGGCAGCGGAAAGAGCACGCTGCTGCGCGCGACCGCCGGGCTGGAGGCCCCGACGACGGGCCGCGTGCCTGGGACGGCGACGACCTCACCGGCCTCCCGCCGCACCGGCGTCGCTTCGGCTTGATGTTCCAGGATCACGCGCTGTTCCCCCACCGCGACGTGCTCGGCAACGTCGCGTTCGGCCTGCGCATGCAACGGTTGTCCAAGCGCTGCCGTCGACACGCGAGCGCTCGACGCGCTGGCGCGGGTCGGCCTCGCCGGGTTCGAGCACCGGCGCGTGCGCGAGCTCTCGGGCGGCGAGCAGCAGCGGGTGGCGCTGGCCCGCGCGCTCGCTCCCGAACCCCGGCTGCTCATGCTCGACGAGCCGTTGGGTTCCCTCGACCGCGAGCTGCGGGAGCGGCTGGTCGGTGAGCTCCGCGCGCTGTTCGTCAGCCTCGCGGTGACCGCCCTCTTCGTCACCCACGATCAGGACGAGGCATTCGCGCTCGCGGACCGCATCGTCATCATGCGGGCGGGAACGATCGAGCAGATCGGCGCGCCCGAGGACGTGTGGCGCGCGCCCGGCGACCGAGTTCGCGGCCCGCTTCCTCGGCTTCGCCAACGTGGTCGACGCGGTCCGGGACGCCGACGGGGATCCGCAGCGCCTGGGGCCTCATCCCGCACCCGACCCGCGTAGCCACCGACGCGCCGGGTCACCGCCCCGGGCCGGTCCGCCTCGCCGCCCGCCCGGACGCGTTGCGGCTGGACCCGAACGGCCCGGTCCGGGGTCGAGTCGTCGCCACCACGTTCCGCCGCGACCACTTCCTGGTCCAGGTCGAGACCGCGCTCGGCGTCGCTCGAAGTCGCGGCGGCCACGCCCCCACCATCGGTGAGCACGTCGGACTCTCCCTCGACGCCGGCGCCGCGTGACGCTCGACGCGTAATCTCCGTCATGCTGGTCGCTCCGGAATCCGCGCTTCGTGCCCGCTCCTGCCTACGCTCCTCCGATGACCGACCTCACGTTCGACCACCTGTATCCCTACGCCGAGCTCACCGACGCCCTCCACGGTCTCGCAGCCGCCTACCCGGACCTGCTCGAGATCGAGAGCGCGGGCCAATCGCATGAGGGCCGCGAGATCTGGCTGGTCACGATCACCAACCGCGCGACCGGACCACACAACGAGAAGCCGGCGCTCTTCGTCGAGGCGAACATCCACGCGACCGAGATCACCGGGTCCACCGCGGCGCTGCACCTGATCCACCACCTCGTCACGGGCTACGGCAACGACCCCGCGGTCACCCAGGCGCTCGACACGCGGGTGGCGTACGTCATCGCGCGGCTGAACCCGGATGGCGTCGAGATGGCGCTCGCGAACCCGCCGACCTATCTGCGATCCAGCACCCGCATCTATCCCCGACCCGATCAGCAGCCCGGCCTGATCGAGTCGGACATCGACGGCGACGGGCGCGTGCTCACGATGCGGCTCCCGGACCCGAACGGCTCCTGGAAGATCCATCCCGACGAACCGCGCCTGATGGTGCCGCGCGCGATCGACGAGCTCGGTCCCGGTCCGTACTACCGCCTGCTACCGGAAGGGACGATCCACGAGTACGACGGCGTGCTCGTGCCGATCGCCCCCGAGCACCGCAGCCTCGACCTCAATCGCAACTTCCCGCAGGAGTGGCTCCCCGAAGGTGACCAGTACGGCTCGGGACCGTTCCCCACGTCGGAGCCGGAAGTGCGCGCGCTCGTCGAAGCGGTCGTCGCCCGACCCGAACATCTGCGCGTACATCGCGTACCACACGTTCAGTGCGGTGATCCTCCGGCCGTACGGTGGCCACGCCGACGAACACTTCCCCACTGCGGACCTGCGCGCCTACCAGGAGCTCGGCAAGCGCGCGACCGAGATCACGGGATACGAAGCGGTGTCGGTGTTCCACGACTTCAAGTACGACCCGAAGTCGTCGATCACCGGCGCGAGCGACGAGTGGGTCTACGACCACCTCGGGCGTGTTCGGCTGGACCACCGAGTTCTGGAGCCCCATCCACGCGGCCGGCATCAAGGACTACAAGTACATCGACTGGTTCGACAGCCACCCCGTCGAGGACGACCTGCGCATCCTGGCCTGGAACGACGACGTGCTCGGCGGCGAGGGATTCGTCAACTGGTACCCGTTCGACCACCCCCAGCTCGGCCGGGTCGAGATCGGCGGCTGGGACTTCTTCCGCACCTGGACCAACGCGCCGCCCGCGCTCATGGAGGCGGAGGTCGCGCCGCACAGCACCTGGGCGGTCTCGCACCTGCTCGCGTCACCTCGCCTCGCGCTGCGGTCGTTCGGCTCGGAGTCGGTCGGCGAAGACGTGTGGCGCGTTCGGCTCGTGGTCGAGAACACCGGCTGGCTGCCGACCAACGTGACCAGGAAGGCGCTCGACCGCAAATCCGTGCGACCCGTCGAAGCGGAGCTGGACCTCCCCGACGGCGCCTCCCTCGCGGTGGGTGAGCCGCGCCAGCAGCTGGGACAGCTCACCGGACACGGCCGCGCCCGGCAGATGCTCGCGATGTTCGATGGCGGATTCGACCCCACGGACGACCGGGCCAAGGCCGAGTGGGTCGTGCCGCGCGGCGCCCGGCACGACCGTGCGGGTCACCGCGCACCACGCCCGCGCCGGCACCGTCCGGGCCGAGCTCACCCTGCTCGTGACCGATCCACTCTCCGTCGGATTGGCGGGGGCGGGCCCGTGGGCGCGCACCGTGCACGCGCCGACGCTCGCGGCCGGCCCCGAGACGCGACTCGCCGGGGTGTGGTCCCGCACCGCGGCGTCCGCGCAGTCGCTCGCCACCGAGCACGGTGTACCGGCGTTCGCGTCGTTCGCCGAGCTGCTCGACCACTGCGACGCGGTCGCGATCGCGGTGCCGCCGGCCGTGCAGCCGGACCTGGCGGTGCAGGCCGCGCGGTCCGGCAAGGCACTGATGCTCGAGAAGCCGCTCGGGTTGGACGTCGCGGGTGCGGAGCGCGTCGCCGAGGCTGTCGCCGACGCGGGTGTCGGCTCCGTCATGGTGCTCACGTATCGCTTCGCGCCTCGGGTCCGCGAGTTCCTGGACCAGGCCGCGACCTTCACCGCGACCGGAGGTCGCGCCTGCTTTCTCTCCGGCGCGTTCCTGGGCGGCGCGTACGCGTCGTCGCAGTGGCGCGTGGACGAGGGCCTGCTCATCGATGTCGGCCCCCACATCATCGACCTCATCGACGCTGCGCTCGGGCCGACGGTCGGGATGCGCGCCCACGGCAACGTCCACGACTGGGTCGGGCTCCTGCTCGAGCACGAGAGCGGCGCGGTGAGCGAGGTCTCGATCTCGTGCCGGGCGGCGATCACGCCGAGCCGCACCGACGTCGAGATCTTCGGGCCGGGCGGATCGCTGGCCGTCGACGGTCGCGCCGACCGCCGCGACCTGGTGTTCGCGAACCTGCGCCGGGACTTCGCCACCGCCGCCCGCACCGGCGGCCCCCACCCCTGCGACGCGGCCCGCGGCCTCCACCTCCAACACCTGATCGCCCAGGCCACCGCCGCCCTCCAGCCCTAGCGGCCGCCCCGCCCCCCGTCATGCTCCGTCCGTGCCGTCAGGGTCACGGGAGCACCCTGGCGGCACGAACGGAGGTGGGTCGTTCGTCGGCAACAATGCAGGCGGCGAGCCGGCGGCGATGAGGAGACGGTGATGGGCGAGACCTTCACGAGCGTGAACCCGGCCCGGCCCGCCGAGATCCTGGGCACGTTCCCCGAGTCGAGCGCGGCCGATGTCGACGCTGCAGTGCAGCGGGCGACCGACGCGCAGCGCGAGTGGGCGAAGGTACCGGCGCCCGCCCGGGCCGAAGTCATCGACCAGTGCGGCGCAATCCTCGCGACCCGCAAGGCTGACTTCTCTACCCTCGTGTCGCGCGAAGCCGGCAAGATCCTCATCGAGGCGGGCGGTGACGTGCAGGAGGCCATCGACATGGCCCACTACGTCGCCGGCCTCGGCCGCGCCGCGTGGGGCGAGACGGTGCCCTCCGAGCTGCCGAACAAGATGGGGTGGACGACCCGCCAACCGGTCGGCGTGGTCGGGATGATCACCCCATGGAACTTCCCGGTCGCGATCCCTTCCTGGAAGTGCTTTCCCGCGCTGCTCGCCGGGAACGGCATCGTGCTCAAGCCGTCCGAGCACTCGCCGGCGTGTGCGGAGGAGTTCGTCGCGGCGCTGCGTGAAGCCGGCGTGCCCGACGGCTTGGTCAACGTCGTCCACGGTCACCATGAACCCGGGCAAGCGCTGGTCATCCATCCCGGCGTTCGGGCCGTGAGCTTCACCGGTTCCGTCCCGACCGGGCGCATCGTCGCGGCGGCGGCGATGGCGACCGGGCCGCGACTCGTCAGCCTGGAGCTCGGCGGCAAGAACGCGATGATCGTGATGGCGGATGCGAACCTCGCGCTCGCCGCCGACGGTGCACTGTTCGGCGCATTCGGGACCGCGGGTCAACGATGCACGTCGACGTCGCGGCTCGCTGGTGCACCGTGATGTCGCGGACCAGCTGGTCGACACGCTCACGCAACGTGCCGCCGCGCTCGTGCTCGGCGACCCGACGGATCCGGACACCGACGTCGGCCCGGTGATCGACCGCCATTCAGCTGAGCGCATCGACGGGATGGTGCAGGCGGCGATCGAGGAAGGCGCCACGGCGGTGACCGGCGGGAAGATCGTGGCCGTCGACGGATGTGACGGAGGCGCGTTCTACGCGCCGACGATCCTGCGGGGCGTGATGCGGACCCATCGCATCGCCCGCGAAGAGGTGTTCGGCCCGGTGCTCTCGGTCATCGAGATCGAGTCGCTCGACGAGGCGATCGACGTGGTGAACGAGAGTGAGTACGGCCTGTCCGCCGCGATCTACACCGAGCAGATCTCTCCCGCGCTGCAAGCCGTGGACCGCATCAACACCGGGATCGTCTACGTCAATGCGCCGACGATCGGCGCCGAGATCCAGCTGCCCTTCGGCGGCACCAAGCACACCGGCAACGGGTACCGCGAAGCGGGCCGGCGCGGCATCGAGCAGTTCAGCGAGGTCAAGAGCGTCTACGTCGACTACTCGGGCCGGCTGCAGCGCGGCGCAGATCGACAACCGCCCGCCGGTGCAGGCCGCCGAGTGAGCCCAAACACGACCGGCGCGCAGGCCGTCGCCGCCGCGTTGCGCTCGGCCGGAGTCGAGATCGCGTTCGGCCTACCGGGGGTGCACAACCTCGCGCTCTGGCCGGCACTGCACGAGGCAGGGATCCGCATCGTCGGCTCGCGCCACGAGCAGGGCACGGTGTACGCCGCCGACGGGCTGGCCCGCGCGACGGGCGCGCTCGGCGTCGCACTCACCACGACGGGACCCGGCGCGGCGAACACGATCGGCGCGGTCGGCGAGGCGTGGGCATCGCACTCACCCGTCGTGGTCATCGCCACCGACATCCCGACCACCCAGCGCCGGCCGGGCGTCTATCGCGGCGTGCTGCACGAGAGCATCGCCCAAGCGGCCATGTTCGTCGCGGTGACGAAGTCGACGATCGACGTCGCTGACGCGGACGGGATCGGCACCGCGATCGTCACCGCCGCGACCCTGGCCCGCAGCGCTCCGACCGGACCGGTCTACGTCGGCATCCCGACCGACCTGCTCGACGCGCCGGCCCCGATCGTCGCCGGCGCGACCGGCGACTGGAGCTCCACTGCAGGCGATGCGCAGCCCGTCTTCGACGCGCTCGCCGGCTCCGCGCGGCCGCTGCTCTGGATCGGCGGTGGCGCCCGGGACGCCGGCGAGGAGATCGGCAAGCTCGCGCTCCGCCTCGGCGCCCCGATCGTCACGACCTACCAGGCCCGGGGAGTCATCCATGCGGATCACCCCCTCCTCGTCGGCGCGCCACCCCACGAGCCGGCCGTGATCGAGCTGATCGAACAGGCCGACCTCGCGATCGTGATCGGCAGCGACCTCGACGCGATGACCACGATGGCGTGGCGCCTCCCGCTTCCCGCGCGCCGGGTCGCGATCAACATCGACCCCGTCGACGCGACGAAGAACTATGCGATGGACGCGACCCTTGCCGCGGACGCGCGCATCTCCGGCGTGCTCGCCGACGCGCTGCCGGCACGCGATCCCTGGGCGGGCGACCTCGCCGCCCGGGTGAAGACGTTGCGGGACGACGTGCGCGCCACGCCCGAGACCGCGGAGTCGATTGACTTCCTCGAGCACACCGAAGCCGCGCTGCCCGCGGACGCAGTCGTGTTCGCGGACATGTGCATCCCCGGCTACTGGCTCGCCGGCCACTACCGCGTGCGCAGCCCGCGGCACTGCAGTACCCGATGGGTTGGGGCACGCTCGGGTTCGCGTTCCCGGCCGCGATCGGCGCGGCCGCCGCGTTCCAGGAGGTCGGTCGGCCCGTGGTCTCCGTGAGTGGTGACGGCGGGATGCTCTTCGCCATCGGCGAGCTCGCGACCGTTGCCCAAGAGGGGCTCGCACTCACCGCAGTGGTCATCGACGACGGTGGCTACGGAATGCTCCGCTACGGGCACGATCCGAGCGTCGACCTCGGCACCGAGCTCGCGACCGTCGACTTCGCCGCGGTGGCCCGAGGCTTCGGGATCGAGGCCCGGACCGTCGACGGTGTGGGCGAGTCGTACCGGGCCGCCCTCGCGGAGGCCGTAGCGTCCGGTGTGCCGAACCTGCTGCACGTTCGGGCCCGCCTCTACCCACCCCGCAGCACCTCGCCGCGCTGGCCCCTTCGAGGAGCGTGATCCCATGGCCTTCCGAGTCACCTACGCCACCCTCTCGGCCGACAACGACGAGCTGCACGCGGGATACGACCGCGGCATCGAGCTCGCGCGTTCCTGGCTCGGCGAGGACCACCGGTTCCCGGTGAACGGCGAGCGCCGTTCCGGCATCCCGGGCGCGGAGCTCGAAGAGTGCTCACCGAGCGACCGCGATCTCGTCATCGGGCGCTTCGCCACCGCCAGCGAAGCGGATGTGCGTGACGCGGTCGCCGCCGCGCGCGTCGCCGCACCCGCGTGGGCCGCGACTCCGTGGCGCGAGCGCGTCGCCATCCTCGAGCGCGCGGCCGACCAGATCAGCGAACACCGCGACGAGCTCGCCGCGCTCATGGCGATGGAGGTCGGCAAGAACCGGCTCGAGGCGCTCGGTGACGTCGAGGAGTCCGCGGACCTCATCCGGTACTACTGCCACCAGATGACCGAGCACGACGGGTTCGCGCTCCCGATGGAACGGCTCAACCCGACCGAAGACACGTCCGACGTCATGCGCCCCTACGGAGTGTGGGCCGTGATCAGCCCGTTCAACTTCCCGATGGCGCTCGTCGGCCGGTCCGATGGGCGCGGCACTGGTCGCCGGGAACACGGTGGTCCTGAAGCCGAGCGAGCAGGGCGTGTTCACCGGCCTGATGACCTGCGAGGCCCTGTGGGAGGCCGGGGTTCCGGTGGAGGTGCTCCACGTCGTGACCGGGCCCGGTGAGACCGTCGGGCACGCCCTGGTCACGAACCCGGACGTCGACGGGATCACGTTCACCGGCTCGTACGAGGTCGGCATGGAGATCTATCGCAGCTTCACTCGCGAGCATCCGAAGCCGACGATCTGTGAGATGGGTGGCAAGAACCCGGTGATCGTGAGCCGACACGCAGATCTCGACGTCGCCGCGCAGGGGACCGCGCGCTCGGCGTTCGGGCTCAGTGGGCAGAAGTGCTCCGCCGCGTCGCGCGCGTACGTCGAACGACCCGTCGCCCCGGCGTTCATCACCAAGCTCGTCGCCCAGGCCGAGGGTCTGAAGGTCGGCGACCCGCTCGCCCGCGACACGTACCTGGGTCCCGTCGTCGACGAAGCCGCGGTCACCCGGTACGAACGCGCCGTCGCCGAAGCCCGGGAGCGGGGCACCGTGCACTGCGGCGGTGAGCGTCTCACCGACGGTGACCTCGGCGCGCGGCACGTACCTCCCGCCGACGGTGGTCGAGGTACCGCCCGACTCCTGGATCTGGACGACGGAGCTCTTCGTCCCGCTCATCGCCGTGGCGGCGGTGGACTCGCTCGACGAGGCGTTCGCGCTCGCCAACACACTCTGCGCTCGGCCTGACCGCCGGCATGTTCAGCACCGACGCCGCGGAGGTCGACCAGTTCCTCGACCGCATCGTTGCCGGCGTCGTGTACATCAACCGGCCGGCCGGCGCGACGACCGGGGCATGGCCCGGCGTGCAGCCGTTCGGCGGCTGGAAGGGCTCGGGCACGAACGGCAAGGCCGGGGGCGGGCCGTACTACGTCCAGCAATACCTCCGCGAACAGAGCCGAACGGTGGTGAGTGCATGACGAAGACCGAGTCCGACCTGGCGTTCGTCGCCGCGCCGAAGCTGGTCACCGACCTGCCCGGCCCGAAGGCCAAGGAATGGATCGCGCGCGATCAGCGCGTCACCAGCCCGTCGATGGGAAGGGTGTACCCACTCGTTCCCGCGCAGGCGGCCGGGCTCGTGATCGAAGACGTCGACGGCAACCGCTTCCTCGACTTCAACGCGGGCATCGCGGTCACGTCCACCGGGCACTGCCATCCCGCGGTCGTCGACGCGATCTCCAAGCAGGCCGGCGAGCTCATCCACTACTGCTCGAGCGACTTCTACCCGCCGGTGTACGCGGAGCTCTCCGAGCGTCTCGTCGCGCGCGCACCGATCGCCGGTGACTCCAAGGTCTTCCTCACGAACTCGGGGACCGAAGCGGTGGAAGCGTCGATCAAGCTCGCGCGCCATGCGACCGGCCGCCAGTACATCATCGCGTTCCTCGGCGCATTTCACGGCCGGAGTCTCGGCAGCCTCGCGCTGACCGCGAGCAAGGCGAAGTACCGCCAGGGCTTCAGCCCCCTGCTCCCCGGCGTGCATCACGCGCCGTACGGAGTCGACGGCTACATCGAGGACGTGTTGTTCCGCCACCTCGTCTCGCCGGAGGAGGTCGCGGCCGTCGTGGTCGAGCCGATCCAGGGTGAAGGCGGCTACATCGTTCCCCCCGCCGGCTGGCTCGCCCGGCTGCAGGAGCTGTGCACGCGGCACGGGATCCTGTTCGTCGCCGACGAGATCCAGAGCGGGATCGGCCGCACCGGCAAGCTCTGGGCCGTCGAGCACGAAGGCATCCAGCCGGACGTGCTGCTGTCGGGCAAGGGCATCGCGAGCGGCATGCCGCTCGGCGCGCTCATCGCCCGGTCGGACCTCATGAAGTGGAGCGCGGGTGCGCACGGGTCGACCTTCGGCGGCAACCCGGTCTGCTGCGCGGCGGCCCTCGCCACGCTGGACCTGGTCGAAGGCTCGTTGACCGAGAACGCCGCCACCGTGGGTCAGCAGCTCACCGACCCGGCCTGCAGGAGCTCGCGACGCGCCAGCCGCTGCTGACCGACGTGCGCGGCCGCGGGCTCATGATCGGGATCGACTTCCCGACGCACGACATCGCGGCCGCGGTCGAGCAGGCGTGCTTCCGGCGCGGGTTTGCTCGTGCTGACGTGCGGCGAGCGCGCGATCCGGTTCGCGCCCGGCGCTCACCGTCCGCCCGGACCAGGCCGAGACCGCGGTCGTCGATCCTGGCCGACGCCTGCGCCGAGGTCGCGCCCTGAGCGAGCACGTCTACGCGCGCGCGGCCGGGTTGCCGGTCGCGGTCGAGGCGCACGGCTGCGAGATCGTCGACGCGGACGGCAACGCGCTACCTCGACGCCTGTTCCGGCGCGATCGCGGTGAACCTCGGCCACGGCGACCCGTTCGTGATCGACGCGCTCGCGCAGCAGCTCCGCACGGTCGACTCCGTCCACCCGACGACGTTCACCACCGACGCGCTGGAGTCGTACGCCGGACCTGCTGGCGCCCTTCGTCCCCGTCGTCGACCCCCGGGTCTACCCGGTGAGCGGCGGGAGCGAGGCGATCGAGACCGCGTGCAAGCTCGCCCGCGCCTTCCACCTCGCCCGCGGCGAGCCCGACCGCCACCTCGTGCTGGCCCGCCACGGCTCGTATCACGGCAACACCCGCGGGGCCCTCGACCTCTCCGGCCGCGATCCGCTGCGCGCGCCCTACCTGCCGTGGCTCGGCCTGACCGAACGGGTGCCGGCCGTCTATCCGTACCGGGTCGACGCTCTCGGGCGCGGAGCACGCCGCGCGGCTCGACGAGACGATCGAGCAGCTCGGACCCGGTCGGGTCGCCGCATTCGTCGCCGAGCCGATCGGTGGCGCGACCACGGGCGCTGTCGGTGCCGCCCGACGACTACTGGCCCGCGGTGGCCGACGTCTGCCGCCGCCACGGGGTGCTGCTCGTCGCCGACGAGGTCATGACCGGCTTCGGCCGGACCGGCGCGTGGTTCGCGTGCGACCACTGGGACGTGCAACCGGATGTGCTCGTCGCGGGCAAGGGCGCGTCGAGTGGCTACTGGCCGCTCGGTCTCACGATCGCCAGCGGAACCGTGCACGACACCATTCGGGCGCGGCGGCGGGTTCGTGCACGGCTTCACCTGGTCGCACCACCCCGCGGGCGCCGCGGTCGGGCAGGCCGTGCTGACGCGCATCATCGACGACGGTCTGGTCGAACGCAGCCGGGCATCCGGCGCGCAGCCTGCTCGAGCGACCTGCGCGCCGCGCTCGCGAACGGTCGAGATCGTCGGCGACGTCCGCGGTCGCGGACTGCTCATCGGCATCGAGCTCGTCGCCGACCGCGAGACGAAGGAGCCGTTCCCGCGCGCGGCCGGCGTCGCCGAGCGGGTCACGCAGGCCGCGAAGGATCTCGGCCTGCTCGTCTACCCGAGCACCGGTTGCGCGAACGGCGTCGACGGCGACCTGTTCCTCATCGGCCCCCCGCTCGTCGTCACCGACGCCCAGCTCGCCGAGATCGTCACCACGACCCACCACGCCCTCACCACCCTCACCCTCTGACCGCCCCACTCGTTTCGGTGTGCGTCTGAGCACGCCCTGGCGCGACCAACCGACACCGAAACGAGCGAGCGTGGCGTCAGGTCGGGGGGAGGCGGCCGGCGGCGCGGAGGATCTCGGTCAGGCGGTCGAGGGGGATCGCCCGGGCCTCGTGACCGGCGTGCCCGACGACCGTGTCCGCCGCGACGAGGCTGTTGATCACCGCTTCCTCGGTCGCCTCGACCGCGGCCGCGAAGAACGGGTTGAGCGCCTCGTCCGCGAGCTGCGCCGCATGCACGACCGCCGATCCGCCCGCCCGCGGGCAAGCGGGTGCCGGTGCTGAACGCGACGAAGATCTCGCCGCTGCCGTGGTGGCCGACCGAACCGGTGCGGGCCAGGCCGAGCCCGGCCCGACGAGCGAGGCGTCGACAGCTGATGCGACGTCATCGGCGCGTCCGTCGCCAGCACGACGATGCAGCTGCCCTGCGGGTTCGTCGCGCGCGAACTGCCAACCGGACGCGGCGAAGTCACGACCGACGGGAACCCCGTCAACGATCAGATCCTCGCCGTGATCCGAAGTTCGACAGGACGAGCGCGCCGACCGTGTACGCCGGACGTCGACCTGGCGCGACGACGATCCGATCCCGCCCTTGAACCCGAGGCAGCACATGCCGGTCCCGGCGCCGACCGCGCCCTCGACCACCGGGCCGCCGTCCGCACCGCGCGCGCCCGCGACCGCGCGCCCCACGTCCGCGGCCTCGACCTGCACCGACCGACCGTCGCTCAACCACGAGTCGTCGCACTCGCCCACCATCGGGATGACGACGTCCGGATCCCCCACCTCCGGATCGGCCGCGAGCATCACGTCGACGGCACCGTCGTAGACCCGGCCGACACCCATCGTGCGGGTCAGGAAGACCGGCGTCTCGAGCGATCCCCACTCCTCCGCCTGCAGGAACCCCGTGAGCTCGCCCGCACCGTTCAGCACCGCGGCACCGACCGGCACCGGGGCCCGGAACACCTCCTGCGGGGAGAACGGCACGATCGCGGTGACGCCGGTGCGGGCGACGCCGCGCCCGGCGGGCGGCGCCGGCTCGTCGAACCAGACGGTGGCGTGCCCGACCGAGACGTTGGCGACGTCGACGATGCTGTTCGTCGGCCCCGGCGCCATGGTCCCGATCTCGATCCCGAGCGCCCGGGCGCGGGCGCGGGGCGGCGGCGGACCGTCCGGAGTGGTGTTCACGACCGCGCACCCTAATCAGCCAGTACCGTGCGCGGCCGTGGAGCAGACCGTGCGCATGCCCGTCGTCTGGACCCCTCGCCATGTCGGCCATGCGCCGGGCGGCGGCTACTGGCTCGGGATCGAGCTGCCCGGCGACGAGGAGCCACCGCGCGGCGAGGTGCTGCGGGCCGCGCTCGAACGCGCCGGATCGCCCGTCCACGTCGCGATCGCTGCACGGCGACGACCCGGTGCTCGCGGTGCACGACGCGGGCTTCGTCGACTGGTTCTCGCGCGCCTGGACGGAGTGGGAAGCCGCGGGCCTCGACCAGGATCCGGGCCAGGCCCGGGTGGTGCCGTACGTGTTCGCGCTCCCCCAGATCACCTCCGGTCGTCCGATGCCGGAACCGTTCGCGCCGTGGGCGCGCAGCGGTCGGTACGCGATGGACACGATGACGCTCATCTCGCCGGGGACCTACGACGCGGCACGCGGCGCGGTGGATGTCGCGCTCACCGCCGCCGATCTCGCGCTCGACGGTCCGCTCCCCGCGGCGTACGCGGCGTGTCGACCGCCCGGGCATCACGCCGGCGCGGCGCTCTACGGCGGGTCCTGCTACCTCAACAACGCGGCGATCACCGCGCAGTACCTCCGCGACCGCGGCGCTGGAGCGAGTCGCGGTGATCGACATCGACGCGCATCACGGCAACGGCACCCAGGAGCTGTTCTACGACCGCGACGACGTGTTCTACGGCTCGGTGCACGTCGACCCGGGCCACGGCTGGTTCCCGCACTTCCTCGGGTTCGCCGACGAGCGTGGCGCAGACGGTGGTCTCGGCACGAACCGCAACCTTCCGCGTGCCGCCCGGCACCGGCGACGGCGAGTGGGTTGCCGCGGTGCACGACCTCGTGGAAGAGGCGCGCCGGTTCAACCCCGGAGCGCTCGTGGTGTCGCTCGGGGTCGACGCCGCCGAAGCCGATCCGGAGAGCCCGCTCAAGGTCACCGAGACCGGGTTCGCCCGCGCCGGTCGTTCGCTCGCCACGCTCGACGTCCCGACGGTCTTCGTCCAGGAAGGCGGCTACGACCTCGAGCATCTCGGCTCGCTCGTCATCGAGGTGCTGGCCGGCTTCGAGAACGCGGAGATCCCTCGAGCCGCGACGACCCCAGATGAGGAGCACGCGTGATGCAACGCCCGACTGATCTCGTCGTCGGCAAGGACGAGCAGCGGTGGACTCCCGAACCCCGGGCGCCCGCACCTCGGCCAGCCGCCGCATTGGCGGCTCGAGGCGATCGCCGCGGTCGAGCGGCCGCGTGACCTCGTCGTGACCCCGGCCGGCGGGCTCGTCTTCATCCTCGACCGCGACAGCTCGGACGTCTGGTTCCTCGCGAACACCACGGGCAACGAGCACCCGCGCCGGGTCACGACCCAACGGGGGATGGAGCCGTACTGGGAGGACACCGCGCCGGCCGTCTCGCCCGACGGATCGACCGTGGCGTTCGGTGACGGGGGTTTCGTCTGGGTCGCGCCGCTCGACGGCACGCGCGCCGGCGCGCCGGGTCGTGCGCGCGGGGGCGCCGGTCTGGCTCGACGACTCCCGCTTGCTCGGTGTCGTCGGCCGCGACGGCAGCTCCCACCTCGTCACCTTCGACCTCGACAATCCGTGGCCACAGTCCGTCGCGCACGGCAACGGCGACTGCGGGTCAGGCGACGGTCTCCCCGGACCGCACCCAGGTCGCGTTCACCTTCTGGCCCCACGACGACCGCAACCGCTCCGAGATCCACGTGCTGGACATCGCCACCGGGAGCGACGCGCGCGGTCACCGGCACCCCGCGGATGCAGGACAAGGGCCCGGCCTGGTCTCCGGACGGCACGACGATCGCGTACGTCCTCCGAGCGCAGCGGCTGGTACGAGCTGCATCTCGTCGACGCCAGCGAGTGGCGAGGACCGCCAGCTCACCGCACGACGACGCGGACTTCGGCGAGCCCGAGTGGCATCCCGACGGCTCGCGCATCGTGGCCACCCGGTCGCGGCGGGGGCACCGCGACCTGGTCACCGTCGACTCCACCTCGGGCGCCGTCACGCAGGTCGCGCGCGGGCGGCGTCTGGCAGTTCCCGCACTGGCTGCCCGACGGCGCGATCGTCGCCACGTACGAAGACCACGCCACGGCCCCGCGCATCGAGCGGCTCGACGGGTCGCAGCTGCGCGATCGGACCGTGCTCCTCGCGCCCACGCCCGCCGCGGTCGCCGCGGTGCCGCATGTGGCAGCCCGAGGAGGTGACCTACCTCTCCTTCGACGGGCTGGAGATCCACGGCTTCCTCTTCCGGCCCGCGGGCGCGTCGGCGGACACACCCGTCGGCGCCATCGTCTACCCCCACGGTGGGCCGACCGACGCGTCGATCGACGAGTGGGACGGCCTGGCCCAGTACTTCGTCGACCGCGGCTACGCGTGGTTCGCGCCGAACTTCCGCGGCAGCACGAGCTACGGCCGGGACTTCGAGCGCAAGAACCACGGCGTCTGGGGTGTCGACGACACCAAGGACTGCCTGGCCGCGTACGACTACCTCGCGCAGCTCGGCTGGGTGGATCCGGCGCGGGTCGCGATCGTCGGCGGGTCCTACGGCTCGTACATGGCGCTCGCCGCGGCCACGGACGATCCCGAGCACCGGTTCGCGGCCGCGGTGTGCAAGTACGGCGACTGCGACCTCAAGACGTCCTGGGCGATGGGTGACCGCGAAGGCCGTCAGGACATGGAGCGGATGATGAGCACGCCGTTCCTCGCGCCGAACGCGATCCGCGCCGGCTCCCCGGTGCACCGGTTGGAAGGCATCACGATCCCGTTGCTCATCGGGCACGGCGAGCTCGACGACCGGGTCGTGCCGGAGCAGTCGATCGAGCTCGTCACCGAGCTGCGCAAGCTCGGCACGACGTTCGAGTACGTCACGTACCCGAGCGAAGGCCACGGCTTCCTCCGCCGCGCCCCGTTCCTCGACTTCTACCGCCGCCTCGACAAGTTCCTCGACTGGTACATCGGCTGACCCCGTTCCCGGCAACCCCGTTCTCGGCACGTTGAGTGGGCCCTGGACCCCTTGAGCGTGCCGAGAATGGTGAGTGGTGGCCGACGTAGGCTCGGTTCGTGGGCGCCATCATCCTCAGCGTCATCGCACTCGCCGCGCTCGCCGGCCTCACCCTCGGCGTCCGTCACATCTATCTCCACGCGTCGCGGCCGCGCGGGTTCGACTGCTCGCTGCGGATCGCCGACGGCGACGTCACCGGCCTGACCCACCGGTTCCGCGCCGGGCTACGCGGGCCGCGAGATGGACGACTTCGTCTGGCGGCGCCTGGCCTGGCCGTCCGCCGCCGGTCCGGTTCCCGGCGACGGCGCGTCCGCCTCGACGAGGAGCGGGCCCCCGGCCTGCGCGACCACCTGATCTCCGTCCCGGCGAGCTTCGCGGTGGTCCCGGTCACGCTCGCCGACGGCTCGCGGATCGACCTCGCCCTCCCCCGCCGGCGCCGGGATCGCGTCGTCGCGGCGCTGGGACCGACGACCGCCTCGTAACCTCTCGTCCGTGACCCGACCCGGAAGCAATCTCGAACCGTTCGACGCCGTCGTGATCGGAGGCGGGCACAACGGCCTCGTCGCCGCCGGTCTGCTCGCCAAGCAGGGGGCGCGCGTCGTGGTGCTCGAGCGCCGCGACGTGGTCGGTGGCGCGGCGATCACCGAGCAGCCGTGGGGCCCCGACTACAAGATGACCGCGCTCTCCTACGTCGTGAGCCTCATGCCGCCGACGATCCTGCGCGAGCTCGAGCTCGAGAAGCACGGCTACAAGATCCACGCGCAGGGTCCGTACTTCGCCCCCGCACCGGACGGTCGCGCGCTCAAGCTGTCCGATGACCCGCGGCGAGCGCCGCGAGCAGATCTCGCAGTTCTCGAAGCAGGACGCCGACGCGTACGAGCGCTGGGAAGCGTTGGCTCGGGGGCCTGGCCGAGGTGCTCTCGCCGCTGCTCACCGAGACCCCGCCGCGGCTCGGGTCCCACAAGCCGGGCGACCTCTTCGAGCAGGCGAAGCTCGGCTGGCAGGCCCGCTCCTGGGACCAGCGCTCGATCGCGGACATCACCCGCCTCTTCACGTCGAGCATCGCGGACCTGCTCGAGGACGAGTTCGAGTCCGACGCGATGCGCGGGGCGCTCTCGGTCAGTGGCGTCATCGGTACGTGGGCCGGGCCGCGGTCCGCGGGTACCGCCTACGTGATGGCGCACCACAAGATCGGTGACGTCGGCGACGGCAAGCTCGGCGCCTGGGGCTTCCCCGAAGGTGGCATGGGATCCGTCACGCGGGCGCTGCGCGACGCGGCGGAGTCCTTCGGCGCGACGGTCCGGACCGAGGTCGACGTCACCAAGATCCTCGTCACCGACGGCACCGTCCGCGGCGTCGTCACCTCCACCGGCGAAGAGATCCGCGCCGACGTCGTGATCGCGGCGACGCACCCGCAGATCACGTTCCTCCGTCAGCTCGACCCGTCCGAGCTCCCCGACGACTTCGTCGACGACCTGCGCCGGTGGAAGACCCGCAGCGGCACGGTGAAGGTGAACCTCGCGATCGACCGGCTGCCCGAGTTCACCGCGGCGCCCGGGTTCGACCCGGAGGTCCACGGCGGCACCATCGTGCTCGCGCCGTCGCTCGACCACGTCGAGAACGCATTCCAGGACGCGGTCGCGGGCCGGCCGGCCGCGGCGCCCTTCGCCGACATCTGCATCCCGTCCGTGTTCGACACGACGCTCGCGCCCGAGGGCAAGCACGTCGTCTCGATGTTCACGCAGTGGGTTCCGCACGAGTGGGCGAACGAACCGCACCGCGACGAGCTCGACGCGTACGCGGACCGCATCATCGACCAGGTCGAGGCGGCCGCGCCCGGGCTTTCGCGACTCGATCCTGCACCGCCAGGTGATCGGCCCGTACGACATGGAGCAGACCTACGGCCTGCTCGGCGGCAACATCTTCCACGGCGAGCTCTCACCGGCGCAGCTGTTCCACATGCGGCCCGCGCCCGGGTACGCGGACTACCGCACGCCGATCCGCAACCTCTACCAGGCGTCGTCGGGGACCCACGGCGGCGGCGGCGTCACCGGCATCCCGGGGCTGAAGGTCGTCGAGCAGATCCGCCACGACCGCAAGGATCCCCGCTCCCGCCTCGCCCGCCTCCGCCACCGCTGACCCGCGGTGCCGCCGGTTCCTGAGGAACCCTGACGGCACCGACGGAGGATCGGGCGGATGTCGGGGTCAGGCGGTGGCTTGGAAGGCGGCGCTGACCGCGTCGAGGCCGCGGTCGATCTCGGCCTCGCTCACGACGAGCGGCGGCATGAAGCGCACGACGTTGCCGTAGGTCCCGGCGTTCATCAGCAGCACGTGCGCGTCGTCGCGACACCGTCCGATGACCTCACCGATCCGCGCCGAGTCGTGCGTGCCCGCCGCCGGGTCGCCCAGCTCCAGGCCGACCATGAGCCCCGGACCGCGCACCTCGGCCGACGACCCCCTGCTCGGCGACGATCCGCTCGCAGCCCGGCCCGCAGCTGATCGCCACGCGCGTTCACCGCGTCGAGGAAGCCGGGTTCGGTCAGCACGTCGATCGTCGCGAGCGCCGCCGCGCACCCGATCGGGTTGCCGCCGTACGTCCCGCCGTGCGAGCCCTTGGGCCAGCGGGCCATGAGCTCCGCCGGCGCGCCGATCGCCGAGATCGGGAACCCGGACGCGATTCCCTTCGCCATGATGATCACGTCGGGAACGACGTCGGCCTGCTCGATCGCGAACATCGTGCCGGTACGGGCGCAGCCGGTCTGCACCTCGTCGGCGACGAACAGGATCCCGTGCTCGCGACAGATCGCCTGCACGCCACGGAGGAACGACGCCGGCGCGGGGATGTACCCGCCCTCGCCGAGCACCGGCTCGAGGACCATCGCCGCGGTCTCGCCCGGCGCGGTCTGCGACGAGCAGGAGGTGATGCAGCGCGGTCAACGCACGCTCGACCGACTCCTCCTCGCTCAGGCCTTCGCGCCACGGATGCGGGAACGGCGCCACGAACACCCCGGCCGGCAGCGGCGCGTAACCCGGCGCGGTACCCGTGCTTCGACGTCGTCATCGCCATCGTCAGGTGGCTGCGACCGTGGAAGCTGCCGGAGAACACGATGACGTTCGGCCGGCCGGTCGCCTGCTTGGCCAGCTTCACCGCGGCCTCGGTGGCCTCCGCGCCCGAGTTGGCGAAGAAGAACGTGTCGATGCCCTCGGGGCTGATCCCGGCCAGGCGCTCGCCCAGCTCGTCGACGATCGGATTGCGGTAGCAGTTCACCTGGGAGTGGATGAAGCGCGCCGCCTGATCCTGGATCGCCGCCACCACGTGCGGATGGCAGTGCCCGGTGCTCACGACCGCGATGCCCGCGGTGAAGTCGAGGTACTCGGTCCCGTCGGCGGTCGTCACGATGCATCCCGAGCCGGAGACGACGGGGAGATCGGTGACCTGGAACCACACGTCAGCAAGATGTGAACCCATGACGCTGAGAGTAGGTCGTTACGACTCCGGGCGGAGCCGGGTCATCGGCTCGCCCGGGGTCCACGCCGCCGGGTCGCCGGGCTCCCACCGCCCGCCGGGCAGCGCCTCGTCCTCGAGCCGCGCCCGAGCCAGCTCCTCGGCCGCCCGGCCGGGCGCGACTCCCCGCTCGCGCGCGGCGGCGAAGACCCGCGCCGTCGTCGTCTCGATCCGCGCCGTGGACTCGAGCGCGCGCTCCCGCGAGTAGCCGGAGAACTCCTCGGCGATGTTCAGGATCCCGCCCGCGTTCACCACGAAGTCCGGCGCGTAGAGGATGTCCCGCGGCACCGAGCGCGTCGTCCATCTCGTCGCGTCGCGAGCTGGTTGTTCGCGCCGCCGCAGATGATCTCGCAGCGCAGGAGCTCGATCGTCTCCGGGCTCACGGTCCCTCCCAGCGCGCACGGCGCGAGCACGTCACACGGCTCGCTCACCACGTCGTCCACCGGGATCGCGTCCACCCCGACCGTCCGGACGAGCTCGCGGACCGCGCGCGTCGTCGACGTCGGCCACCGCGACGGTCGCGCCGTCGCTGCACCAGCAGCGCGCTCAGCGCGGCACCGACCTTGCCCGCGCCCTGCACCACGACGTGCCGGTCGCGCCAGCGACGGATCGCCCCACCGCTCCCGCGCCGCGGCGCGCATCGCCCGGTGGATGCCGAACGCGGTCACCGGCGACGGGTCACCGGATCCGCCCGCCGACTCGCTCACGCCGGTGACCCACGGCGTCACGGTGGCGATGCCCGTCCATGTCGGCGGTGGTCGCGCCGACGTCCTCCGCCGCGAGGTAGCGGCCACCGAGCTCGTGGATCGCCCGCCCGAGCGCGGCGCAGGAGCTGCGGGCTGCGGGCTGCGCCGGGGCTCGTCCCACAGCACGACCGCCTTGCCGCCGCCCTGGTGCAGCCCGGCCGCCGCCGCCTTCAGGCTCATCGCCTCCGAGAGCCGCAGCACGTCGAGCACCGCGTCGTCCTCGCGTGCGTAGTGCCAGAACCGGATGCCACCGAGCGACGGCCCGAGCGCGGTCGAGTGCACCGCGATCACCGCCCGCAGACCGACGGACGCGTCGCTCGACGAACACCACCTGCTCGTGACCGTGCCCGGTCATCCACGCCGTCACGTCCACCCGCGCATGCTCTCACCTGGGTCGTACGATGCTGAGCCGTGACGCTCGACGACGGAGCTCCGGCGGGCGACGACCCTTCCCGCCGCGGCGTACTTCGACCCCGCGGTCTACGAGCGGGAACGCCAGGCGATCTTCGCCACCGAATGGCAGCTCGCCGGGTTCCGCACGCACCTCCGCGAGGCGGGCGACTACATCGCCTTCGATGTCGCCGGCTGGCGGGTCTTCGTGATCGTCGGGCCCGACGGGACGCTGCGCGGCTTCCACAACGTGTGCCGCCACCGCGCCGGTCCGCTCGTCACCGAAGCCGACTGGCCGCTGCGCCAACCTGGTCTGCCAGTACCACGGGTGGTCCTACGACTTCGACGGCGCGCTGCGCTCCGCGCGCGACTTCGGTGACGCCGAGGACTTCGATCCCGCCGACTTCGGCCTGCTCCCGGTGCGCGTCGAGGAGCAACGCGGCCTCGTGTTCGTGAACCTGAACCTCGACGCGCCGCCGTTGACCGATCAGCTCGGCCCACTCTTCGCCGAGAGTGCCGACCTCCCCATCGAGTCGCTCACCTACAGCCATCGCGTCGTGCACGAGCTCGCGGTGAACTGGAAGACGTACACGGACAACTACAGCGAGGGGTATCACATCCCGCTCGTGCACCCGGAGCTGAATCGCGAGGTGTTCGCCAAGCAGTACCAGGTGAAGGTGCACGACCACTACTGCGTCCACTCCGCGCCCGCGCGCGACGGCGCGATCTACGCGGGCAAGTGGCTCTGGCGCTACCCGAACCTCGCGCTCAACCTGTATCCCGACGGCATGACGGTCGAGCGCTTCGTGCCCACCGGGCCGCGTTCGACCCAGATCGTCTACGACTACTTCTTCGCCGACGTGTCACCCAGCCGCGGAGAGCGCCAACGCGGACAAGGTCCGGATCAGCGGCGATGTCGTCGACGAGGACCGGCGGATCTGCGAGCAGGTCCAACGCAACCTGGAGTCCGGCGTCTACGACACCGGGCCGCCTGAGCCCGCGCCACGAGAACGGGCGTCTTCGCGTTCCAGCAATGGGTGCGCGACTCGCTCGCCCGCGACCCGCCTGAGGCCGCGGCCGAGCGGGTCAGTCGGACTCGGTCGGATCCAGCTCGAGCGACAGTGAGTTGATGCAGTAGCGCTGGCCGGTCGGGTTCGGCCCGTCGTCGAACACGTGACCGAGGTGGCCACCGCAGCGCCGGCACACGACCTCGGTCGCGGACCATGCCGTGCTGAGCCGTCGGAGCGCAGCTCGACCGCCTCCGCGACGGCCGGCTCCCAGAACGACGGCCAGCCCGTACCCGAGTCGAACTTCGTGTCGCTCGAGAAGAGCTCCGACACCGCACCCGGCGCACCGGTACACGCCCTGGTCCTTGGCGAGCGCGTACTTGCCACTGAACGGGGGCTCCGTCCCCGCCTTGCGCAACACGGCGTACTGCTCGGGCGAGAGGCGCTCCCGCCACTCTTCGTCGGTCAGCGTTGCAGCCTCGTTGTCATCCATGTACCTACCGTACGCCTGGGTTCCGGCGACTATTCCCGGCTGCCGGCGCCCATCTCCACAGAATCTCCACAGACCGGACGGGACTTGCCGGGATCCCTTCCTTATCCTGGCCTGATGGCCTCCGCAGCCGCGATCGCGCCCTCCGCGCGAACCATCCTCGTGATCGAGGACGAAGCCACCATCGCGGCGGCCGTTGCGGCCCGGCTGCGCTCCGAGGGCTTCTCGGTGGAGATCGCCGGCGACGGGCAGGTCGGGATCGACCGGTGCGCGCGAGCTGCAGCCCGACCTCGTCGTGCTTGACCTGATGCTGCCGGGCGTCGATGGGTTGGAGGTGTGCGAGCGCATCCAGGCCGACCGCCCCGTCCCCGTGCTGATGCTCACCGCGCGCGACTCCGAGCGCGACCTCGTCGTCGGGCTCGGCGTCGGCGCGGACGACTACATGACCAAGCCGTTCAGCACCCGCGAGCTGGTCGCCCGCGTGCACGCGCTGCTCCGGCGGGTCGACCGGGACCGGGCCGCCGGCGCCGACCCGACGCCCGATGCTCCGATCGAGATCGGTGACGTGACCCTCGATCCGGCCACCCGGCGCGTCACCCGCGACGGTGAGGTCGTGCACCTGACCCCCACCGAGTTCGATCTCATCGCGTTCCTCGCCGCCGCGCCCGACCGGGTCTTCACCCGCGACGAGCTGCTCGCCGAGGTCTGGGGCTACGAGGTGATCTCCGGTGGCCGCGCGGTGGACTCCCACGTGCGCGCCGTACGCCGCAAGCTCGGCAACGACCTGATCCGCACGGTCCACGGTGTCGGGTACGCGCTCGAGGAGACTGCGTAGCCGTGAAGCACATGCCCGAGCGGCCGCTGGACCCGCTTCCCTCGATCAAGATCAAGCTGTCTGCGCTCATCGTGGGCGCGGTCGGCATCACCGTCTTCGTGTTCTGGTTCGGCTTGCGGATCCTCCACCTGTGGCCGAGCGTGAGTGGGATCGCCGCCGCGATCGTCGCGCTGGTGCTCGTGCGGTTCGTCGCCCGCGGCCTGACCACGCCGTTGCGGGAGATGGCCGAAGCGACCCAGGCGATGGCCAAGGGTGACTACTCGCGCCGGGTCACCGACACCTCGCGCGACGAGATCGGCCGGCTCGCCCGTTCGTTCAACCGGATGGCCGCCGAGCTCGCCGAGACCGATCGGGTGCGCCGGGACCTCGTCGCCAACGTCAGCCACGAGCTGCGGACACCGCTCACCGCGGTGCAGGCGACGCTCGAGAACATCGTCGACGGGGTGGCCGAGGCCGACCCGGAGACGCTGAACACGATGCTCGCCCAGGTCGAGCGGCTCGGCCGGCTCGTCACCCAGCTCCTCGACCTCTCCCGGCTCGAAGCCGGCACCGTGCCGCTCGACCGGCAGGACTTCGCGGTCGAGCCGCTGCTCGCCCACGCGGTGCGCGAGCAGGAGCTGCACGCACCGGGCGTCGTGATCGGGATGACGGTCGAAGAAGACGGGCTCGCTGCGGACGGCGATCCCGAGCGCGTCCACCAGGTGGTCGCCAACCTGCTCGAGAACGCGGTGCGCCACTCGCCCGCGGGTGGCGCGGTCGAGGTGCGCGCCCGGCGCAGCGCCTCGGGTGTGACCATCGAAGTGATCGACGAAGGTCCCGGCATCCCCGAGCAAGAGGTCAACCGGGTCTTCGAACGTTTCTACCGGGCCGATTCGGCTCGGGCCGCCAGTGACGGTGGTGCAGGTCTCGGCCTCGCCATCGCCCGTTGGATCGTGGACCTCCACGGCGGCGAGATCCACCCCGAGCGATGCGAGCCCCATGGCTGTCGCATGGTCGTCAACCTGCCCGGCGCCCGACCCTCCGTGGTCCGGGCCTGAACGCTGTACACCGAGGAGCTCCCACAATGACGCGATTCGCGACGGTCGACGAAGCCCTGAAGCGCATCCGGCGAGGCGAGATGGTGCTCGTGGCCGACGATGAGGACCGCGAGAACGAAGGCGACCTGACGCTCGCCGCCGAGTGGGTCACCCCCGAAGCGGTGAACTTCATGCTGCGGTGGGCCCGCGGGCTCGTGTGCATGCCGATCGAGGAGTCGTACCTGGCAGCGCCTCGACGTGCCGCCGATGGTGCGCGCCCGGCCGGGCCGGCTGTGACACCGCGTTCTCCGTGTCGATCGACCACGTCGGATCCGGCAGTGGCATCGGCGCCGCCGATCGCGCGCACACGATCAAGAAGATCATCGACCCCGGCTCGCGACCGAGCGACTTCGTGCAGCCCGGTCACGTGTTCCCGCTGCGGGCCCGCCCGGGTGGCGTGCTCGAGCGCCGCGGTCACACCGAGGCTGCGGTGGACCTGTGCCGCCTCGCCGGTCTCGCGCCGGCCGCGGTCATCTGCGAGGTGCTGCACGACGACGGATCGCCCGCCCGCCTGCCGTTCCTCGAGCTGTTCGCCCAGGAGCACCGGGTCGCGATCATCTCCGTGGCGCAGATCGCCGACCACCGCGCCGCGCTCGGCGAGTCCGTCCGACTCACCCGCCCGCCTCCTGCTCTAGACCACCGGGAAGATGCCCGACCCGTCGCGTCGTGGGTCAGGCGGGCTTCGGCCGTAGGTCAGTCGCCGGGCGCTTCGCCGATCTCCCGCAGCGCGGCGGCGATCGCGGCGCGCAGCCGGCGGGCGGTCGCCGGGCGCCAGGTGGGCCACGACACCACGCGCGGCCTGGCCCCGCTCCTCGAGCGTGACGCTCACCCGCGGCTCACCGTCGGGCGAGGCGCTCGGATCGTCGTTCAGGCCGACCATCCACGAGACCGGCGGGAACTCGTCGTCTGCGGGGTGGTCGTCGAGTGAGTCGTCGATCGATCGTCGCATCGGCGACAGCGTACGATCCGACCTCAGGTGACGAGGGAGACCGTGAGCAGCGCCTGACCGACGTGATACGTGACCATGATGGCGAGGCCGCCCCACACCTGCGGCTTCACGAACCGCGTCTCGCCGATGAGCGCGTCGGAGGCCATGAACAGCAACGCACCGGCGGCGGCGACCGCGTTGCCACTCGCGACCGCGCTGCACACCATCGCCCCGATCACGACGACGTACGCGATGACCGGCGGAACGAGCGCGCCCTCTCCCGTGCTCCGGATCCCCCGCACGAGACGCACGGCGAGGGCCGCCGCGATGATCGGGACCGGGATGGCCAGGAGCCAGAGGCCCTCGGTGTGCAGGTTGAGCCCCACGGTGTACGCGACGTGGCCGAGGAGGAAGGCACCGAGCCCGAACACGAACTTGTCGCTCGGGAGCATGAGGAAGATGTCGCCGAGCAGCGAGAACACGAGCGCGACGACGAACCAGGTGCGCATGTCCGAGTGCACGGGGTCGAGCACGAGGGCGACCGCGATCAGGCACGCGAGCGTCGCGGGCTTGCACACGTACATGAGCTGCGTCGAACCACGGACAACGGCGATCCAGTTGCCCACCGCGAAGACGCCGGCGAGTGCGAGCAGCACCCACGCCGCAGTCGTCACTGGTTCACACTGCCCCCGTCGCGCACCGTGTCACCATAGGTGACGTGCCCGAACCCGACCCGCTGCTGACCGCGTTCGTCGACATCGTCGGCGCGGCGCACGTGATGACGGACGACGAGCTGCGGGCCGGATACGAGACGGACTGGACCGGTCGCTTCCACGGTTCGGCGCGCGCGGTGGTGCGACCCGCCGACCCCGCGCAGGTCGCCGCGGTGCTCGCCGTGTGTGCCGCTGCTGGAACGCCGGTCGTACCGCAAGGCGGCAACACCGGACTCGTCGGCGGCAGCGTGCCGCGCGGCGGTGAGGTGGTGCTCAGCCTGCGGCGCCTGGCCGACATCACCATCGACGCGGATCAGGGCGAGGCGGTCGTCGGTGCCGGCGCGGTCCTGGAAGATGTCCAGGAAGCCGCGCGCGCGGCGGGTTGGGAGCTCGGTGTCGATCTCTCCTCGCGTGGCTCGTGCACGATCGGCGGGATGGTGGCGACGAACGCCGGGGGCGAGCACGTCCTGCGCTACGGACCGATGGCGGAACAGATCATCGGCGTCGAAGCGGCCCTGGCCGACGGGACGATCGTCGGGCGGGTGCCGGCGCTGCGCAAGGACAACACCGGCTACCACTGGCCCGGGATGTTGGCCGGGAGCGAAGGCACGCTGGCCGTCGTCACCCGCGTGCACCTGCGCCTTGTCCCGCACCTGCCGCACCGCGTCGTGGCGCTCCTCGCCGTCGAGGACCTGCGCGGTGCGCTGCAGGTGTGCAGCCGCCTGCGTCACGAGCTCGACTCACTCCTGGCGCTCGAAGTGTGCTTCGCCGACGGGCTCGAGCTCGTGCGCACCCACTTCGACCTGCCCCCGCCGTTCACGCCCGCCGCACCGGTCGTGGTGCTCGCCGAGTGCGCGCAGCGTGGCGGGGACACCGACGCACTGGTCGACCATCTCGGCACCATCGTGAGCGACGCACCGGAGGTCCGCGCCTCCGCGGTCGCCGCGGACCAACACACTCGCGCACGTTTCTGGCGCTACCGCGAGGGGCACGCTGAGGCCATCAACGCGGCCGGTGTCCCGCACAAGCTCGACGTCACCTTGCCGTTCGACCGCTTGGCCGAGTTCGAGCCCGCCGTCCGGGCGGTGGTCGCGGCGAGCGCGCCCGACGCGCGCGTGATCCTCTTCGGCCACGTCGGCGACGGGAACCTGCACGTCAACGTCCTCGGTCCTCCGCCGGACGACGCCACCGTCGACGACGCGGTGCTCGACCTCGTGATCCGTCTCGGTGGGAGCATCAGTGCCGAGCACGGGATCGGGATCGCCAAGCGCGCCGCGCTGGCCCGGAGCCGCCCACCGGCCGAGCTGGCGGCGATGCAGGCGGTGAAGCGAGCCCTCGATCCGGGCGAGATCCTCAATCCGGGAGTGCTCTTCGAATCGTGACCGGCCCACTACCGTCGACCGGCGTGAAGCGCACCGATCGCTGGAAGGCGAAGCTCGACGACGCGTGCGCGCGTCATCCGCGGCTCGACGTGGCGGTCAAGGTGCAACAGCGGTTCGGCGCCGAGCGCGGCGCGAACCTGGCCGCGGCGATCAGCATGCGCGGGTTCCTCGCGCTCTTCCCCGTCCTCGTGCTCATGATCGCGGTCGTCGGCTTTGTCGGCGGCAATCCGCAGACCGTGGCCGACGACATCGTGAAGGCGCTCGGCCTGAGCGGCAGCGCGGCCGCCACGATCACCGACGCGGTGAAGACGGCGCAACGCACCAAGGTCGCCTCGAGCATCATCGGCATCATCGGCCTGCTGTGGACCGGTACCGGCCTCGCCGCGTCGTTGACCGCGGCGTGGAATCAGACCTGGCGCATCCCCGGCGGTGGGTTCCGCGGCCGTGCCCTCGGCTTCGGCTGGCTGCTCGGCGGACTCGTCCTGTTCGCGGTCGCGCTGTTCATGCTCGCGCTCGTCGGTGGGAGCGGCGCGTTCCCGGAGCTCGGCATCGTCGGTGGTCTGGTCATCGACACCGCGCTGTTCCTCTGGACTGCGTGGGTGCTGCCGACCCGTCGCATCCCGCTCCGGGCGATGCTCCCCGCCGCGATCGTCGGTGGCATCTGCATCGAGATCCTCAAGCTCGTCGGCGCGCTCGTGATCCCGAACATCGTGACCCGCTCGTCGTCGCTGTACGGCACCATCGGCACCGTGTTCGCACTGCTCGTGTGGTTCCTCGTGCTGGGCCGGGTCGTCGTCTACGTGACGTTGATCGAGCACGAGGGTTGGCTGCAAGCGGCAGGCCCGCGCCGCGGCGGAGGTCACGGCGCCAGCCGCTCAATGACCCACGCGTCGCCCTCGCGCCGGTCGCCGGCACGGCGGTACCGAATTCGGTCGTGGAGGCGGTCGGTGCGGTTGACCCAGAACTCGAACACCTCCGGCACGAGCCGGTAGCCACCCCAGAACGGCGGGAGCGGCACGTCGACGCTCTCATCGGCGAAGCGCGCTTCCGCGTCGTCGAACAACGACTCGAGGAACGCCCGGTCGGCGATCGGCGCGCTCTGCGGCGACGCCCACGCACCGATCTGGTGACCGCGCGGCCGGCCCGAGAAGTACTCCTCGGATTCGGCGCGGCTCACGCGCGTCACGGGACCCTCGGCCCGGATCTGGCGGTCGAGCTGCGGCCAGTAGAAGAGCGCGGCGGCATGCGGATTCGATTCCAGCTCCTCGGCCTTGCGGCTGTCGTAGTTCGTGTAGAAGACCAGACCCCGCTCGTCGAAGCCGCGGAGCAGCACGACCCGGGCTGACGGCCGGCCGTCGGAGGTCGCGGTCGCGATCGTCATCGCCGAGGCCTTGTTCTCCGTCGCGATGTCCGCGTCCGCCAGCCAGCTCGCGAGCTGGCGGTACGGATCGGCGTCGACGTCGTGCTCGTCGAAGGAGTCGGGTGACGAGGTCATGACGGCACGGTATCCTGGCGCTCGTGAGCTTCCACCACGTTGCCATCGCCACCACCGACCTCGACGCCACGCATCGCTTCTATACCGAGGTGATGGGCTTCGACCTCGTGAAGATCGTCGCCGGCGAGACCATGGAAGGTGGTTGGGCCCGTCACGCGTTCTACGACACGCACCAGGGCGGGCTCATGGCGTTCTGGGACATCCACGACGGCAACGACGAGAAGATCGCGGACTTCAACCCGTCGATCAGCAAGGGCCTCGGTCTGCCGGGGTGGACGAACCACATCGCGTTCGACGCGCCGACGCTCGAGTCGCTCGCTGAGATGCGCAACCGCTGGTTGGACCACGGCGAGAAGGTCGTCGAGATCGATCACGGCTGGTGCACGTCGATCTACATCAACGACCCGAACGGGATCATGGTCGAGTTCTGCACCACGACCATCGACTTCACCGACGAGGACCGTGCCGAAGCGGCCGCGTTGCTCGTGGCGAAGAAGCCCGAGCTCGAAGACACACCGGCGGTCACGTTCTACGAGCCCGAAACCGAGTCCGCCCCCGCCTAACCCGCCCCCTCTGGTTTTGGCGTCGTGTAGGCACCGTAGAGGTGCCCGGACGACGCCAAAATGTTCGTCAGGCGATCACCTGGGCGGCGCGGAGCGTCGTCAGCTCGTCGTCGGTGAGGCCGGCGAGGTCGCGGAGGACGACGTCGGTGTGCTCGCCGAGCGCGGGACCGACGGTGCGCACCGCGCCGGGCGTGCGCGACAGCTTCGGCACGACGCCCGCCATCGGCACCGGACGCTCGAAGCCGGCCGCGAGCCGCAGCACCATGTCGCGCGCCGCGAGCTGAGGGTCGGTGGCGAGATCGGGCGCGGCGTGGATGAGCCCGCTCGGCACCGAGTGGCGCTCGAGGATCGCGAGGAGATCGTCGGCGGCGTGCTGCGCCGTCCAGCGCGCGATCTCCGCGTCCAGCTCGATCTGACGCTCGCCGCGCGCTTCGTGCTCGGCGTAGCGAGGATCGGCGGCCAGCGCCGGTTGGCCCATCGCGTCGCACAGCCGCGCAAACACCGCGTCGGCGTTCGCCGCGATCACCACGTCCCGCTCGTCCGCGGTCGGGTAGGCATTCGACGGTGCGACGCCCTTGAGCATCCCACCGCTCCTCATGCGCACCACGTCGCCGAGCTCGTAATCCGCGACGGTCGACTCCATCAGCGCGAACACCGCTTCCGCGATTGCGACGTCGACTTCTTGCCCGCGGCCGCTGCGATGACGCTCGTTCACCGCAGTGAGCGTGCCGATGACGGCAAAGAGCGCCGCGAGCGAGTCACCGAGTGAGATGCCGGCCCGGGCCGGGGGCCGGTCCGCGTCACCGGTGGTGAAGCGGATGCCGCCGACGGCTTCGCCGATGGCCCCGAAGCCGGGTTCGTGCGCCCGCGGCCCGGTCTGGCCGTAGCCGGAGACGTGGACGAGCACGACCGCCGGGTTCGCCGCGGCGAGCGCGTCGTACCCGAGACCCCAGCGTTCGAGCGTGCCCGGCTTGAAGTTCTCGAGCACGACGTCCACGTGCTCGGCGAGCCGACGCACGACGTCGCGGCCGCGTTCGTCGCGCAGGTTCACCGCGACCGACCGCTTGTTGCGCGCGATCGACGGCCACCAGAGGCTGCGACCGTCGTCGAGCACACCCCAGCGCCGCATCGGATCCCCGGTCTCGGGCGGCTCGATCTTCACCACGTCCGCGCCGAGATCGCCGAGGAGCTGGCCCGCGAACGGACCCGCGATGAACGAGCCGAGCTCGAGGACACGCAGGCCGGAAAGGGCCGGTTGATCGGCGGACATCGGCCGGTAGCCTGCCATGCCATGCCGTCGCGACCCGCTACCCGGATCGGTCACTACGACAACCCGTACCTCGTGGCCGAGTGGCACCGGGACCCGCCGACCGGGACGGCGTGCACGCCGCTGATCCTCGAGACCGCGGATCAGGCGGTCGCGCAGGGCTGGCTCTATTCACGCGGCGGTGAGCGCACCGTCGTCGTGCTCATGCACCCGAGAGCCAACTTCTCGCACCACTACGTGACGCCCGGTCTGCTCGAAGCCGGTCTCGCGGTGCTGAACGTCAACAGTCGCTGGCTGAACAACGACGCCACGCTCATCCACGAGCAGGTGTTGCTCGATGTCGCGGCGGCCCTCGCCCACGCGCGGCAGCACTTCGACCGGGTGGTGCTCGTCGGCAACAGCGGCGGCGCGTCGCTGTTCACCTTCTACCTGCACCAGGCGCTCGCCGCGACCGGCGATCGGCTGACCGACACCGCGGCCGGTGATCCGTTCGACCTCAACCAGTTCGAGCTGCCCACGGCCGACGCGATGGTGTACCTGGCCGGCCACCCCGGCGAGGGCCACTTCCTGTTGCGCGCCATCGACCCGTCGGTGACCGACGAGGACGACCCGCGCTCCTGCAACCCCGCGCTCGACCTCTACAACCCGGCCAACGGGTTCGTCGAGCCGCCCGACGAGCCGCGCTACGACGCGGACTTCCTGGAGATGTACCGCGCCGCGCAGCAGGCGCGGGTCGAGCGCATCGACGCCGCGGCCCGGGCGGCGGTGACCCGAAGACGAGAAGCGCGCCGACGGTGGAGCGAGACGCGCGACACCGACGACCGCCGGGCGTCGATCGCGACCGACTTCCTCCGCGTCTACCGGACCGACGCGGACCCACGGTGCGTGGACCGCTCGCTCGACCCGTCCGAGCGCGGCTACGGCTCGCTCTGGGGCAAGCGGCCCGACTGGATCAACTACGGCGCGGTCGGCTTCGGTCGGGTCGTCACCCCCGAGGCGTGGCTCTCGACGTGGTCCGGTCTGTCGTCGCGGGCCGAGATCTCGGAGACCGGCAGCCGCATGACGCTGCCGAGCCTGCTCGTCTCCTACACCGGCGACACCTGCGTGTTCCCGTCCGACGACGAGCTGATCGCCGAGTCGCTCGCCACGACGTCGCTCGACCGCGCCGAGGTCGCGGCCGACCACTACGGATTCCCCGTCGACGCCGGCCGTGAGGTCGCGACGCGCATCGTCGCGGACTGGATCACGGCGCAGTAGGCCGCCGCGGCCCGGTCGGCGACGGGCCGGTAGGGTCACGAACGGACCGTCGACTCCGGAGGAACACCCATGGATTTCGCGATGTCGCCCAAGGCCGAGGAGATGCGTGAGCGGCTGCTCGACTTCGTGACGTCGACCGTCGAGCCCGCCACGCCGGTCTACTTCGAGCAGGTGGAGGAGTCCGGCGACCCGCACTTCCACCCGCCGGTGATGGAGGACCTGAAGGCCGAGGCCCGCCGGCGCGAGCTGTGGAACCTCTTCCTGCCCAACGACCGCTACGGGCCGGGCATGAGCAACGTCGACTACGCCCCGCTCTGCGAGATCATGGGCCGCAACCTGCTGACCGCGGAGGCGACGAACTGCGCGGCGCCGGACACCGGCAACATGGAGATCCTCGCCGAGTTCGGCACCGAGGAGCAGCAGGACCAATGGCTGGTCCCGTTGCTCGAAGGCGAGATCCGCTCGTGCTTCGCGATGACCGAGCCGTGGGTCGCGAGCTCCGACGCGACGAACATTCAGAGTCGCATCGAGAAGGACGGCGACCACTACGTCGTGAACGCGCACAAGTGGTGGACGAGTGGCGCGGCGTCGGCCCGGTGCAAGGTGGCGATCCTCATGGGCGTGTCGAACCCCGACGCCGACCCGTACCACCGGCACTCGATGATCATCGTGCCGATGGACGCGCCGGGCGCGCAGGTCGTGCGCACGCTCTCCGTCTTCGGCCACGACGCCGGCGGGGGTCACTGCGAGACGCTGTTCGAGAACGTCCGTCTCCCCGAGAGTGCGATCCTCGGCGGCGAGGGCAACGGGTTCGCGATGGCCCAGGCCCGGCTCGGCCCGGGCCGCATCCACCACTGCATGCGGGCGATCGGCCTGGCCGAGAAGGCACTCGAGCTCCTGTGCATGCGGGCCCAGATGCGCGCGCCGTTCGGCAAGCCGCTCGCCGATCAGGGCGTGGTGCAGGAACAGGTCGCCGAGAGCCGCATGGAGATCGAGCAGGCCCGGCTGCTGACCATGAAGGCCGCGTGGCTCATGGACACCGTCGGCAACAAGGGCGCCCGGTTCGAGATCGCGGCGATCAAGGTGTTGGCGGCCCGCACCGCGACGACCGTGATCGACCGCGCCATCCAGGTGTTCGGCGGCGCCGGGGTCTCGCAGGACTGGCCGCTCGCCGACATGTACACGCACGCCCGCACCCTGCGCCTGGTCGACGGACCGGACGAGGTGCACAAGCAGCAGATCGCCCGGCGCGAGCTGCGCAAGTACGAAGCGTTCCGCACATGAAGAGCCGAGCGGTGATGCTGCGTGCCGAGGGTCTCTGGACCAGCGAGGCGTGGCCCGAGCGGCCCGGCCCGCAGGGCCAGGAGCGGGCATGAAGATCCGGATCGGGTACGGGCTCGGGGCGCAGCGGGGGCTGACCGCCGATCGGTTCAACCAGATGGTCGACACGCTCGAAGCATTGAAGTTCGACTCGCTCTGGCTGTCCGAGCGGGTGAGCGGCGACGCGCCGGATCCGATCATCGGCCTGTCGGTCGCCGCGGGCCGGACGAAGAAGCTCAAGCTCGGGACGAGCGTGCAGGTGCTGCCCGGGCGCAACCCGGCGTTGCTGGCCAAGGAGCTGGCGAGTCTCGACGTGCTCTCGGGCGGGCGGCTCCTTCCGGGCTTCGGGCTGGGCGTCGTGAACCCGGCCGAGCAGCAGGCGTTCGGCGTGGCCCGCGAAGACCGTTCGGCCTGGTTCGACGAAGCGCTCCCGCTCGTCCGCCGCCTGTGGCTCGAGGACGCCGTCGATCACGACGGCGCGCGCTTCCACTACGACGGCCTGCGCGTGCTGCCCAAGCCCGTCCAGCAACCGCCGGACGTGTGGCTCGGCGGCAAGGCGCCCGGCGAGCTGCGCCGGGTCGGCCGGCTCGGCGACGGTTGGCTCGCGTCGTTCGCGACGCCCGAGGTGTGCGCGGCGAGCCGGCCCGCGATCGAGGAGGCCGCGGCGGCGCTGATCGCGAGATCGACCCCGAGCACTACGGCGCGATGGTCTTCTACTCGCACGGCGAAATTCCCGAGCCGATCAAGGCGTTGATCGCGTCACGCAATCCCGACGCGAACCCCGACGAGCTGGTCCCGAGCACGCTCGACGCGCTCGAGCACCAGCTCGAGTCCTACATCGAACGGGACTTCTCCAAGCTCGTGCTCGTCCCACTCCAGGAACCCGAAGACTGGCGAGCCGAGCTCGAACCCATCGCCGACGCGCATCCTCGCCCTCCAGAACTAGGCCGCGTCGACCTGGTCTTCGTCGGGCGAAGGGTGCAAGGGTCGGTGTGCGGCACGACGTCCGAGTGGGAGTCCTCGTCTTCGCCCTCGTCTCGTGCGGTGGCAACGGGGGCGACTCGTCGGTCGAACGCCCGACGCTGTCGAGGGATCGTGTTGCCTCGACGACCGATCGCGGCCACCTCTGACCTGGCCGAGCATTGGCCACCGTCGTCCTGAGCCTCGAGCGATCAGACGCTCGGACCGACGACAGGCGCTAGCGAAGCTGGTGGGCAATCTGGAATATCGTTGCCCAGCGGGTCGCGCACCATCGCACGGCAGTCGCCGTACGGGGTGTCCAGCGGAGCCTCGAGCGTTGCCGCGCCGAACGGCGAGGCGGTGGTGCGTCGCGTTGTCGACGTAACCAGAGGAACGCGGGAAGAGGTCCCGCTCGGCAGCTGATGACACCATGATCAGCGAGTCTCCGACCCGGATCTCGGCCGGGCGGCCGTCCGGGACATCGCCGGTGCGTCGAACACCTCCCGGAGGACGCGACCTCCGCGTCGACGTCGCTCACCACGATGCGCGGCGTCACGGAGTGGAACCCGGCTCGAGGGTCGACGTTCGCAGCCATGCCCAAGTCTCGCATTCGACACCTGTCCACGGTCGTGTCCTCACACCCGGGTCCGCGGGACCGCCAGCCCGGACTCGTCCCGGCCGGCGAGCGGCCCGCGCCACGCCTGCCAGCCCAACCGCTCGTGAACCGCGGCTCATCGGTCTGCAGCGCGCCAATCTCGAGTCGCCGACCTCCGCGGCCAGCCGCGCATGACCGCGCTCCCGTACCGAGCCCCTGAACGCCAGGCCAGTCGAGACGGCGTCGACGACGCGGTCTTCGCCACGGCGCAGCCCTCGAGTTGCGCCGACCGCGTCGTCACCACCGCGTGACTCACGAGATCCGTCCCGCGATATCCAAGGAAGTGCCGCCCGCCCGAGCTGATGAACGTGAAGAGGTCGTGAACAGCGTCGTTCTCGTGGGCAGCGATGCAGACGTCGATCACCGCGGCCCGCGTGGCCGCGTCCAGCTCCTCGGTCGGCAACACCTCGACCGAGATCGGCTGCTCGCGCTCCACCAGCGGGTCAGCTGATGCGGTGCTCGCCGACGGGACCGACGGCCAGGCCGCGGTCCGCCAGCTGCTTGCCCAGCAGCGGGAGCGCGTCGAGCGTGGCCCGCCAGGACTCCGGCGCCGACGTGCAGTCGGAGTCGTGCAGCAGCACCGTCCCACCGTCGACGTAGCCGTCGAGGACGTCCTCGACCACCGATTCCGCGCGTCGCCTCCGCCCGCCAGTCGCGACCCCACGCGGTCCACAGGACGACGTCGAGGCCGAGCTTGCGGGCCGCGATCCATCCACCGACCGACAGCGTCCCGAACGGCGGTCGGTACCACTCGGGCGCGACGCCCGTCGCGTCCGCGATCACGTCCCGGGAACGACGGATGTCGTCACTCGTCGCCCCGGGCGTGAGGCGCAACAGCGAGCGGTGGCGGTCGCCGTGCACGCCGACCTCGTGGCCCGCGCGCTGCGACTTCGGCGGCCAGACCGGGATTCGCCCGCACCATCTCGCCGAGCATGAAGAACGTCGCCCGCCAACCGAGCTCGTCGAGCGCGTCGAGGAACGCGGGCGTGGAGCTCGGGTCCGGACCGTCGTCGAACGTCGAGCGCGACGTGACCGGGCGCGCCGACACCGGCGAGCGACGGTGAGAGATGACGGCCGATCGAGGAGAGCGCGACCAGCGACGGTGCGGCGTGCACTGCGGCCACGCCGGCGACGCCGACGCCGAGACCGATCCCGAGCGGTAGCGAGCCGCCGAGGATTCACCGGAGCTGGTCGAGCGACGTGACGGAGAGCCCGGCGTCCGCGACGACCGTCGAGAAGTCGGCGAGCGCGACCCGCAACGACTCGCGGTCACGATCGCGTCCGTCGAGCACGTAGATCTTGCGGTCCTTCACCGACTCGGGCACCGTCTCGGGCCGGAACACGTGATCCGGCTCCACGAGCCGCTGGCCCCGGCGCCGGCACCACAGCTGGTCGAACGCGTCGAGGCGACGCTCGGGCACGAACTCGCTGCACCTTGACCCCGGTCGCCGGCCTTGAGCAGGTCGCGCGGTCTTCGCCACATCGTTCTTCGCCCGGAGGAAGCGGAACGGCCGACCCTTGCCCCAGCCACCATTGCCCACGTCGATGTGTGCGTCGGCCAGCTGCTCCAACGCCGTGGCCCCCGCGGCGCGAGCAGTGTGACCGTCGACGATCGCGGTCGCGTCCATCCGGACGAGGTGGCGTTGGATCATCGGGCTCTGCAGCTGGTCGCGGGTGAGGCGCACGCCGACGAAGACCTCGTGCTTCGCACTCTTCGGCGCGCGGGCCACGCCGACCCCGAGCGCCGAAACCCCCTGCGCACCGACGGTCAGCCCGACGTAGGCGAGCAGCAGGCACGCGGCGATCGTCGTGACCCGCCGCTGCGCCTTCGGATCGCGCACGGGCACGACCACGCCGTCCCGATCCCGGTACTCGGCGATCTCGAGCACGTCGGTCTTCGCGTCACCGGCGAACAAGGCGCGGGCCCGGGCGATCTGCGCGTCCCGCTCCGGCCCGGGAACCGTGACCGCGGCGAGCGCGTCCCGCAGCTCGTCCTCACTCAAGGCGTAGCGGGTGACGCCGATCTCGGCCATCCCTTCCGCGTTGTCCTTGCCGTGGCCGGCGATGGCCTTGAACGTGACGACGGGCAGCCCGACGGCGAACGCCTCGTTCGCCGTGAGCCCGCCGGCGTTCTCGACCATCGCGTCGCATGCGCCCATGAGCGCAGGCATCTCGTCGGTCCAGCCGATGACGGTGCCGACGCCGCGCTCCTCGAGCGTGGCTTTGAGGTGGGTGTCATTGCCGCAGACGATCACCGGGTGGTACCCGCCGACGTTGAGGATGGCGTCCACGGTGCCGACGACGTCACCGACACCCCAGGAGCCGGCGACCACCAGCACCGCCCGCTCGTCCGGCCGCAGGCCGAGTGACCGGCGGGTGACTTCGCGGGACGAGACCGTCGCGTCGACGAACCGATCGGAGACGAGCGGACCGGAGGCGCGCGCATCCTTGCCGCCGCGCTCGACCGCGGTCTCCGCCGCGAACGGGCTCGTGGCGACGTGAGCGTCGATGTCGGGGTGGACCCAGAGCGGGTGGACGGCGAAGTCGGTGAGGAAGGTCACCGCGGGGACCTTCAGCCATCCCTTCTTCCGCATGTTGCCGAGGACGAGCGACGACAACGGATAGGTGGAGACCACGACGTCGGCGTCGCTCTCGCGAATCGCCTTCCGCAGGCGCCGCCCGGCGACGAACGTGTCGAGGCGGACAATGAAGCCCCACGACGACGGGAGCTTGTACCAAAGGCGGTAGGTCAGGTCATACGACCAAGGCGCGAAGCGCAGCTGGAGCAAATAGCTCCACTTGATGAACCAGCCGATTCCGAACGGGCAGCAGTCCAGGAAATCGACGATGCGCGCCTCGTGTCCTTCGGACTCGAGGCGACGTTCCAGCTCCCGTGCCGCGCCGTCGTGGCCTGCGCCCATGGAAGCAGAGACGATCAAAATACGTCGCTGCATCGGCCCATGATCGTACTCCCGAGGGTTCCGCAAAGCCGGTTTTCGGCCCCCGGATGGGTCACCCCGGCTCCGGGTACGTTCGGCCACGCATGGCAGTCCTTCTCGCGCTGGGAGCAGCGCTCGCATATGCCGCCGCCTCGGTGCTGCAACAGCGGGCGGCCCGGTCCATTCCCGAGGAGACCTCGCTCCGCCCGAGCCTGCTCCTGCGGCTCGTCCGCCGCCCGATGTGGCTGGCCGGGACCGCGGCGGACTGGAGTGGCTTCGGGCTCCAGGCGGTCGCCCTCGGGCTCGGCTCGATCCTCGTGGTCCAGCCGCTTGCTCTGCACCGGCCTGCTCTTCGCGCTGCCGATCGGTGCGGCCTGGGAAGGGCGACGGCTCGGGCGCGGGGAGTGGGTGGCCGCGGTGGCGCTGAGCGCCGGGCTCGCGGTCTTCCTCATCGTCGGCGACCCGACCGACGGCAAGGACTTCGCTTCCACGCGTTCGTGGCTGATCGCGATCGCAGTGCTGGGGCCCGTGATGGTCGGATGCGTCGTCGCGGCGATGCGCACGCGCAACACCGCGCGTGCCGTGCTCCTCGCGCTGGCGACTGCGGTCTTGTACAGCATGACCGCGGTGGTCACGAAGTCAGCGGTCGTCGAGCTCGGTGAAGGACTCCACGCGTTCGTGACCAGCTGGGAGCCCTACGTCGGCATCGTCACCGCGGTGGTCGCGCTCCTGCTCAACCAGTCCGCGTTCCAGGCCGGCGAGCTCGAAGCGTCACTCCCGATTCTCACGGTGGTCGAGCCGATCGTGGGCTCGGTGCTCGGGATGCTCATGCTCGACGAGCTGATCACGGCGACCGGCGTGCTCGAGTGGGCGGCAGTCGCGGCGTCGGCGCTGGTCGCGATCGTGGCGGTCGTCGCGCTGGCGCGGGCCGCGGCCCGACACGAGAACGCGGCGGAGGCGGCGAAGGCGCCGGACCCACCGCCCGAGCCGGAGATCTCTGAATCGCCTCGCTTCGAGGTCGCCCGCCCCGGTCTGCGTGCTGATCCTCGGCTCGGCCGAACGGGAGGACTTATCCTCACGCCGTGACCGAGGAACTCGAGCCCCGACCCGCTCCGGACGATCCCGCCAAGCCGACGGGCAAGATCGCGGCGGCGCGGGCCGGCGCTCACCAAGAGCCAGGCGCTGGCGCAGGCGAAGTTCGAACAGCTGCAAGCCGCCCGCGCGACGAACCACCTGGTCGACACCGGGTTCCACTTCTACGAGCGTGACGTCGGCGCGGGCGGTGGGGTGCTCGCGGGGGCGCTGGCATTCCGACTCTTCCTCTTCGCGGTTCCGTATGTCTTCGTCGTGATCACCATCTTCGGATCAGCTTCCGATCTGCAGAACGAGTCCGGTCAGGACGCCGCCCGCTCCGCCGGGCTCACGGGAATGATCGGCAAAGCAGTTGCGGATGCGCAGCGGCAGACGAGCAGCACGAAGATCATCAGCATCGTCGCCGGGGTCTTCGCACTCTTCCTCGCGTCTCGCGCGGTCGTGAAGACGCTGCGGGCGGTGCACGCGCTCGCCTGGCGCGTGCCGCTGACCCGACTGCGGAACTCGACGCGGGCCGCCGGGATCCTGATCGCGATCGTCTTGGGCGTTTCCCTCGTCACGACGGGTGTCGGCAAGGTGCGATCCGAGCGCCCGGGCATCGGCCTGTTGCTCGGCCTCTCGCTGATCGTGGTGTGGGGCGGAGCGTGGCTCGGGATCTCGTGGCTGCTCCCACACGCGAAGGACATTCCGTGGACCGCACTGATCCCGGGGTCGTTGCTCTTCGGGCTCGTCGTGTGGGCGATGCACCTCCTGACGGTCTTCTACTTCTCGCGCAAGATGTCGCACGCGTCGGACACCTACGGCGCGATCGGGTCCGCGATCGGGATCCTGCTCGCCCTGTACCTCCTCGGCCGCGCGATGTCCGCCTCGGCGACGCTGAACGCGACGATGTGGGAACGCAGGCAGGAAGCGGCCGAATGACCGGCTCGGCTCCGGTCAGATGCCGAAGACGGCGCCGGCGATCATCCCGAGGATCAGGAGACCACCCGCCCGCCGCGTGAGCAGGAACGCGTGCGGCGCGAACCAGAGCGGCCACACCGGGTTCGGCATCGGCGACTCCGCCGGCTTCGGCTGGCCGAACACGTTCCACACCTTCGCCAGCATCGTGAAGGAAGCGAACACGAGCAGCGTGAAGATCGGCAGGATCCCGACGATCACGAGCACACCAACGAGCAGGTAGAACGCGAGGAACATCCCGCGGGTGACGTCGCGCGCGACCTTGTCGCCGAGGATCACCGGGAGCGTGTGCGTTCCATCCGGACCGTCCCACGGCGCCTTGTCGATGTGCTTGCCCATGAGCACCGTCGTGCAGAGGATCGCGTACGGCAGCGACGCGACGAGCACCGCGGCGGGGATCGAACCGGTCGCCGCGTAGTACACGCCGCCGACCATCAGCGGACCCCAGACGGCGATGACGGTCGGCTCACCGAGCCCGTGCTTCTTCAGCCGCAACGGCGGCGCGGTGTACGCGGCCGAGAGCAGGAACCCGCCGAGCGCGAACGCGACGATCGGCCAACCACGCTCGACGGTGAGGAAGATCATGATCGCGAGACACATCACGTTGACGACCAGTGCGTACATCGCGAGCCGCTTGCGGCTCACCACACCGGAGATGACCGGGTGGGGCGAGTAGAGGTTGCGCGGGTAGTCCTTGGTGTCGGTACCGACTTCGAGGTCGAAGAGGTCGTTCATGATGTTGTTCGCCATGTGCGCGAGCACGATGCCGACCGCCGCGAGCGTGAAGTACCACCAGTTGACGTCGGCGTCCCGGTAGATCGCGAGCAGCCCGGCGAAGGCGCCGGCGACGAGGGTCATCGGCAGGACGCCGGCCCGGGTCAGCCAGAGCCACTTCGACACCGGGTCGAGGTCGCCCTTGGGTGGATTCGTCGTGGCCAGCACGTACAGCCAGCGCTTGCCGAGCGACTGCCGCCCGGCCCCGGTCTCCGTCGTCTTCGCCATGGCAGGAGCGTAGGTCGCAGGGTCCCGCGACGGAGAGTGCGGCGGCCGCCGCTCGCGCCGCCCCCGAGCGCCGTCCGCGGCCCGGCGGCCCGCCCGCGGTCGATTCGCGCTTTCCTTGCCGATTCCGCGGTTTCGCTTCGCAATCGATCGGCGCATGAGTCGAAAACGACGGAAAGAACCTGCCTAGCGGTCGGAGACAACAGGAGGTACGTTCTCCCCGAGTTCACGCTCTGGACACCAGAGCGTTTCGGGGAAGCGGGAAGGTGACGACGTGAACCGCACTGGTCTTCGACCGAATTCTCAGCGGGGCCTGGGGCTGCTCCTCGTGCTGGGGGTGCTCGCATCACTGCTGAGCACCGCCTTCGCACCGGGCGCCGCACCGGCCGCCGACAGCAAAGAGGTCGTGTTCACCGTCGGCACCAAGCAGGACGTCGACAACATGAACCCCTACGCCGGGGTGGTGCTGTCCGCGTACGAGGTCTGGAACCTCGAGTACAACGTGCTCGTCAACCTGAGCGCCGGCGACATGGGCCCGATCCCCGAGGTCGCCACGTCCTGGGAGCGCTCGGCCGACGGTCTCACCTGGACGTTCCACCTCCGAGACGACATCAAGTGGTCCGACGGCAAGCCCCTCACCTCCGCTGACGTGGCGTACACCTTCACGCGCACCCGTGACGAGGAGTGGTCCAACTTCTCTCCGTTCACCGAGGGCTTCACCAACGTCTCCGCGCCGGACCCGACCACGGTCATCGTGACGACGAAGGAGCCGGACCCGCGCCTGCCCAGCCTCCCGGTGTACATCCTCCCGAAGCACGTGTGGGAGAAGTACGGGCCGAAGAAGGTGGGCAGCTACCCGAACACGAACCCCGTCACCTCCGGCCCGTTCCGGCTCACGGCCTGGAACAAGGGCAGCTACTTCGAGATGACGGCCAACAAGAACTACTTCGCAGGGAAGCCGCCGGTGGACAAGGTCCGGTTCCGCTTGTTCAAGAACGACGAGGCGATGAGCGCGGCGCTGAAGAACGGTGAGATCGACGCCATCTACAACCTGGCGCCGCAGCTCGCTTCCACCTTGGACGGCAAGTCCAACATCACGCCGATCAACGCGCAGGACGGCAGCTTCACCCAGCTGACGATCAACACCGGCTCCGGCAAGATCGGGAACGGCCACCCCGCGCTGAAGGACGTGCGGGTGCGGCAGGCCATCGCGCACGCGATCGACAAGGACACGCTCGTCTCCCGGGTCCTGCAAGGACTCGGGACCCCCGGCACGTCCATGAACGTCGCCGTGGCGCCGAAGTGGAACCTCAAGACCATCCCCCAGGACAAAGAGCTGAAGTTCAACATCGCCCAGGCAAATCAGATCCTGGACGACGCCGGCTACGCGAAGGGCTCGGACGGGATCCGGAGGATGCCGGACGGCACGAACCCGTTGAAGATGCGCTTCTACTTCCCGTCCGACGACTCCGTGTACTCCCGCGACGCGCAGTTCATCAAGGAATGGCTCCAGCAGATCGGCATCGCGACGACCGTCACGCCGAAGAGCGAGGACGAGCTCACGCCGATCGAGAACAAGGGCGTGTTCGACTTCGTGATCTGGTCCTGGACGCCCTACGCGGACCCGACGGCCATGATGTCGTACCTCACGTGCTCCCAAGTACCGAAGAAGACCGACGACGGCCTGTACAACGACGCGTTCTTCTGCGACTCCGAGTACGACCGGCTGTTCAATGCGCAACGAGTCGAGCTCGACGAGACCGAAGCGGGTCGACCTGGTGCATCAGGCCCTGCAGCGCTTCTACGACCAGTCTCCGTACGTCGTGCTCTACCTGCAGGACACGGTCGAGGCGTACCGCAACGATCGCTTCACCGGCTTCGTGCGCCAGCCGGCCGACACCGGACCGGTCATCTACACCCAGAGCGATCCGTCGTACTCGCTCATCCAGCCCGTCTCGACGTCGGGCGGTTCGTCGTCCGGCTCCACGAACGAGGCAGCCTCCACGAGCGACAGTGGAGGTGACTCCAACACCGGGTTGATCATCGCGATCATCGCCGGGATCGTGATCGTGGTCGGCGGCGGGTTCTTCATCGCGAGGCGGCGCCAGACAGCCGACGAGCGCGAGTAGCAGGAGCCCGCGTGAACACGCGGTACGTCCTGCGACGCGTCGGCGCCGCGCTGCTCAGCCTGATCTTCGTCCTCGCGATCAACTTCGTGTTGTTCCGCATGGTGAAGTCCGACCCGGTCGGCAGCCTCTTTCGGGGTCGGAACGTCTCGCAGGCGGCGAAGGACCGGCTGCGGTCCGAGTTCGGGCTCGACAAGTCGATGCCCCAGCAGTTCATCGCCTACGTCCAGCAGACGGCCCAGGGGAATCTGGGCATCTCGTACTCGACCCGCCGGCCCGTGACGACCGAGATCGGGTCGAAGATCTGGCCCACGGTCCTGCTCGTCGGACTGTCGACGGTCCTGTCCGCGATTCTCGGTGTCTTCGCGGGGATCCGCGCCGCGTGGCGAAGAAACAGCGCGTTCGACCGCGGATCCACCGCCGCATCGATGTTCACGTACGCGATCCCGGACTTCTACCTCGGGATCCTGTTGCTCGCGTTCTTCGCGTTCTGGCTCGCGTGGCTGCCGACCGGCGGCATGGAGTCGCCGGGGGGTGGTGGGTTCACGGACCATGCGAAGCACCTGATCCTGCCGTGCGCCACGCTGGCGATCGCCTACTTCGGTGAGTACACGATCATCATGCGATCGTCGCTGCTCGAGGTGCTCGGCGAGGACTACCTGATCACGGCCCGGGCGAAGGGTCTGCGTGACGCGCTCGGTGCGGAAGCGCCATGCCGTTCCCAACGCGATCCTGCCGGTGGTCACGCTGTTCGCACTCAACCTCGGCTTCGTGCTGTCGGGCGCCATCGCCGTGGAGACCGTGTTCTCCTGGCCGGGTCTCGGTCAGGCCACCGCCGACGCGCTGAAGGGCCCCGACTACCCGATGCTCCAGGGCCTGTTCCTGCTCTTCAGCGCGGCGATCATCCTGACCAACCTCGTCACGGACCTCGTCTACGGCTACCTCGACCCGAGAGTCAGCACGCCGTGACCGACCCGACCGGCGGCGCGTTCGAGAGCGCACGGGACAGCGCGCTCGCCGAGGCGATGGCGCCGCTCCCTCCCGAGCCGGGCGACCGGCGCTCGCTCACCTGGAGCCGGCGACGCAAGAGCGCCGGCGACGTCTGGCGGGAGTTCTGGGGCAGCGGTCAGGGCAAGGCGGGACTGATCATCCTGCTGTTCTTCGTCGCGATCGCGCTGTTCGCCCCGCTGATCTCGTCCAGCTCCGGCCTCGAGGTCACCGGCGCAACCGGGAACAAGCAGCTCGCGTCGCCCAGCTGGGACTTCCCCTTCGGAACCGACGAGAGCGGGAGGAGCGTGTTCACGCTCTTCATCTGGGGGGCCCGGATCAGCCTGTTCGTCGGGGTCGCGGCGACGCTCGTCGCGATCGTCATCGGATCGGTGGTCGGCATCGTCGCCGGGTACGCGGGCGGTCGGACCGAAGGGTTCCTGATGCGGATCACCGAGTGGTTCCTCGTGATCCCGTTCCTCCCGCTCGCCATCGTCCTCGCGTCCGTGCTCTCCCGCTCCCTGACCACGATCGTCCTCGTCATCGGCATCACGTCCTGGCCCGGAACGGCGCGGCTGCTGCGCGCCCAGGTGCTCTCGGTCAAGGAGCGAACGTTCGTCGAACGCGCTCGCGCGCTCGGCGCCGGACACGGCCGCATCGTCGGTCGGCACGTGCTCCCGAGCGTGCTGCCGCTGGTCTTCGCCAACCTCACGCTGACGGTGCCGATCGCGATCCTCTCCGAGACCACGCTGGCGTTCCTCGGTCTCGGCGATCCCCTCCGCGTCTCGTGGGGCCAGACGCTCCAGGCGTCCTTCGACGCCGGGTCCACGTCGCTCGGTGCGTGGTGGTACTACCTGCCCCCCGGTCTCGGGATCATCGCGGTGGTGCTGGCCTTCACCTTGTGCGGGCGCGCGCTCGAAGAGGTCCTCAATCCCAACCTGAGGAAGCGATGAGCGCGCATCGAGATCCGGCTCCACCCCCGCGGCCGGTCGCCGACTTCTCAGCCGCTGCTGGATGTCCGCGACCTGCACGTGACCTACCCCAGCCGCGACGGCGACGTCCCGGCGGTCCGCGGGGTGAGCTTCACGCTGCACGCGGGTGAGACCCTGGGACTGGCGGGCGAGTCGGGGTGCGGGAAGTCGAGCCTGGCCGCCGCGACGCTGAAGCTGCTCCCGCCGGGCACCAAGGTGGAGGGCGAGGTCCTCCTCGACGGCGAGGACGTCTTCACGATGAGTCCCGGTCGCCTCCGCGCCGTCCGCTGGACCGAGGCCGCCATCGTCTTCCAGGGCGCGATGCACGCGCTGAACCCGGTCCAGAAGGTGAAGCGCCAGATCGCCGAGGCCATCCAGCTGCACGACCCGATCGGCGACAAGGCAACGCAGGCTCGCGTCGGAGAGCTGCTCGAGCAGGTCGGCCTGCCGGGCCGGCGCGCCGACGCGTACCCGCACCAGCTCTCCGGCGGTCAACGCCAGCGGGTGATGATCGCGATGGCGCTCGCGTGCAGCCCGCACCTCCTCATCGCCGACGAGCCGACGACCGCGCTGGACGTCATGGTGCAGGCGCAGGTGCTCGCGCTGCTCGAGCAGCTCCAGGAGGACCTCGGGCTGGCGATGGTCTTCATCACGCACGACTTGTCGGTGCTCACGTCGTGCTGCCGGCGGTTGGCGATCATGTACGCGGGCCGCATCGTGGAAGACGGCCCGTCGCACACCGTGTTCAACGAGCCCAAGCACCCGTACACGAAGGCGCTGGCGGCCGCGTTCCCGACCATCGGCGACATGCGCTTCCGGCGCGCGCCGCTGGGTCTCGATGGTGATCCGCCCGACCCGAGAGAGCTCCCGGCCGGCTGTCCGTTCGTCCCGCGATGCGCCGAAGCCATCGACGAGTGCAACGACGCCGAACCGGCTCTGCTCCCCGCCGGGCCGCTGCGACACGCCGCGTGCATCAGGGTGGAGGATCGGGCGTGAGCGAGGACGGCCCGATCATCGAGGTCAGCGACCTCCACGTGACGTTCGAGAACAAGCGGGGCCGGCGCGGGCACGCGGGCCCGGCCCGGGCCGTCGACGGCGTCGACCTCGAGATCGTGCCCGGGTGAGATCGTGGCGCTCGTCGGCGAGTCCGGCTGCGGCAAGACCACGCTGGCGCGGACCCTGCTCGGTCTGGAGCTGCCGGCGAGCGGTGAGATCCGGTTCCAGGGGACGCCGCTCCCCCGCTCCACCAAGGCGCTGCGCAAGTACCGCCGCAACGTCCAGATCGTGTTCCAGGATCCGACCGGCGCGTTGAACCCCCGCCAGACGATCTACGAATCCGTCGCCGAGGGTCTCCGGATCCACAAGATCGAGGGCAACGAGAAGGACCTGGTCGCGGGCGCGCTCGCGCGTTCGGGGCTGCGGCCGCCGGAACGGTTCTTCCAGCGATACCCGCATGAGATCTCGGGTGGTCAGCGGCAGCGGGTCGTGATCGCAGGCGCGATCGCGTTGGACCCGTGGCTCATCGTGGCCGACGAGCCGGTGGCGAGCCTCGACGCGTCGGTGCGCGGCGAGATCCTCCGCCTCATGCTCGGGCTCGTGCAGCAGACCGAGGTCGCGATGCTGGTCGTCACCCACGATCTCGGCCTCGCGTGGAACATCGCCGACCGGATCGCCGTCATGTACCTCGGGCGGATCGTGGAGCTCGGCACGACCGAAGAGGTGCTCGAGAACCCGAAGCACCCCTACACGCGCGCGTTGCTGAGCGTCGTGCCCGAGATCGAGCAGATGGAGCCGCAGATCCTGCGCGGCGAGCCGCCCGACCCGACCAGGATCCCGACCGGATGCCGCTTCCACCCGCGCTGCCCGCTGGTGGCGTCCGGCGAGGCGGAACGGCTCGGGATCCTCGAGCGCTGCCAGAGCGAGGACCCGGAGCGGATCGGCGTGCGCACCGGTCACGCGGCCGCGTGCCACGCGGCGACGCTCGGCGACAACGACGTCACCGCCGACGCCACAGCTAGCCACCCTCGTCGGACTGCCACCACGCCGTAGCCGACGGCTGCCGTTACTGGAGGCGGCGGGGGATGTGGCGGTACCAGCGCCGGGAGCGGAGCAGCTCGTCGCCGTCGTGCACGTCGAGCTCGACGGTCACCTCGAACGCGTCGCGGTCCGAGCGCACCTCGAGGTGCGCCTCACTGCTGACGGTTGCCTCCGGCCACGCGATCACGTAGCGCGCCGTGGCGTGCGCGCTCGCGTCGCCCGGATCAGTCGTCGAGACCGCGACGTCACCCGTGTAGTGCTCCTCGACGGCCGCACCGTGGTCACCCGCGTAGCGTGACCCGTGGTCGATGACGCAGCGGGTCGACCGGCCGAGCACGTCATGCTCCACGCGCCACACCGGCTTCGGATGGCCGGACTCCTCCTGCTCGTCGGGGTCGGGTGGCGCCGGCGTGAACTCGGGAGTCGGCTCGGCCCGTTCCCGGTCCGCGTCACGATGCAGCGTGGGCAGGGCGAGCCGGATCGAGCCGCGGTCGACGGTGAGTGTGACGGGTTCCGGCGGGGGCCAGCTGTTCGGCCAGTCGGCACCGGCGAGGTCCAGACGGATCCGGTGGCCGGGCTCGAAGATCCATGCCGTCGCCTCGAGCTCGAAGCGTGATCGTCGTCGGCTCTCCCGGCACCAGCGGCTCGGGCGCCGACGAGGAGCGGCGGTGGCACAGGTTGAGGAAGCCACGGGTCACCAGCTGCGACGTCCCGTCCGGGAAGACGTTGCAGAGCTTTGCCGCGAGGAACGCGACCGGGACATCCGACTGCAGGGTGACGGTGAGCCGCGGGTGGCCCGCCACGACGAGGTCCTCGTCCCGCGCCGGCCAGTCGTAGACGAGCGACAGCCCCTCGTCCGGTCGCTGATCGATCGGTTGGCCCCACGGCAGCGCGCCGGCGCACGAGATCCACGCGGTGGTCCCGACGTCGCCCCGCACCGACAGGACGTCCTGGCCGGGTGGACCGTGGAAGACGATCTCGTGCGCGTCGGCCGGGGGCCAGGTCACGTCCGCGCGCCAGTCGCCGCGGTGTTGCGCGAGGTCCGGAGCCGGAGCCGTCGGCCGCCGCAGGAACACGCGCACGGGCGACGGCGGATCCGCCGGCGGCGAGTCGCGCAGCCACGTGTCGAAGAAGCGGATCATCTCGGGCACGAAGTCGATGTGCGGACCCGGGAGCGAGCTCGCCGGGCTCATGTGCGCCCACGGTCCGATCAGCAGCTCGCGCCCGGCCGGAAGTCGCTCGAAGGTGCGGTAGCTGTTGTTCCGGTAGCCGTCGGCCCAACCCGCCACGATCATCGTCGGGATCTGGATGCGCTCGTACCCCACCCACTCACCCTGCCCGTCCCGCTGCCGCAGGGAGCCGTGCCGCCAGTACGGGCCGTCCCACTGCTCCTCGAGCCACCGCAGCAGCCACGGTTCGGTCCGGTCCACCCGCTCGGCCCATGCGTCGCGCCACGACTCACCGGCCAACGCCGGCGGCGGCGGCAGCGCGACCATCGCCGCCATGTAGAGGACGTAGTCGACGAGGTCCACGGCCTTGAGCGCGCCGCCCATGTAGTGCACGTCATCGGTGTACCGGTCGTCCGACGCGTAGATCGCGATGATCGCGGCGAGCCCGGGCGGCTGCTCCGCCGCGAGCTGCAGCGAGTTGAACCCCGAGTACGACGTGCCGAACATTCCGACCTTGCCGTTTGACCACGGCGCCGCGGCGAGCCACGCGATCACTTCGATCAGGTCGGCCTGCTCCTGTGCGGGGTACTCGTCTTCGGCGAACCCTTCCGACGCACCCGTCCCGCGCAGGTCGACGCGGGCTACCGCGAAGCGACCCTCGTCGCGCAGGCGCCGGTATTCGCTCGCGTACGAGGCGGTAAGGTCGTCTTTCCGGTACGGGAGTGCCTCGAGGAGGACGGGCCACGGCCCGTCGTCGCCGTCCGGAAGGAACAGTCGAACGGACAGGCACGTACCGTCGGCCATCGGAATCCAGACGTACGGTGCGTCCCCCGGGCTCGGCATCGCCGCACCTTAGGAGCGGATGCCGACGGCGGACACGTTGTGCGGCGGCCGGAGCGACCCAGGGAGCAGAGCACGGGTGACGGAGGACCTCGGCGATCGCCTGGAGCCGGCGCTCTCACGCGAGGAGTACCTCGGCGAGGCCGTGTGGACGCGTGAATGCGACCGGATCTTCGGCCGGACCTGGTGTGCGGTGGGGCGCGAGGAGGACGTCGCCGCGACCGGCGCCTACCTGCGGGTCGAGGTCGCGGGCGAGAGCATCCTGGTGACCCGCGATGCCTCCGGGACGCTGCACGCGTTCTTCAACGTGTGCCGTCACCGCGGTGCGGAGCTGGTCGACGCACACGCCGAGGCCTGCGGCTCGTTCGGCGGCGCGATTCGTTGCCCGTACCACTCCTGGACCTACGCCCTGGACGGTCGGCTGCGCCGCGCACCCTTCCTCGACGCGGTCAGCGACGCCGACGCCGACGCGTTCGCGCTCGCGGCCGTCCGCGTCGACACCTGGGGCGGCTTCGTGTTCGTCAACCTCGCCCCGGCTCCCGCCACCACGCTGCTCGACCAGCTCGGCGAGGTGCCCGGCCGCGTGACCCGCTACCCGCTGACCGAGGTTCGGCGCGGCGCGCGCGTCGTGTACGAGGTCGCGGCGAACTGGAAGGTGCTCGCGGAGAACTACAACGAGTGCTACCACTGCGGTCCGGTGCACCCGGAGCTGTGCGAGCTCGTGCCCTCGTTCCGGCGCGCCGGCGGCGACGGGCTCGAATGGGAACGGGGAATCCCGCACCGCGAGGGTGCGTACACGTTCACGACCACGGGCACGACGAACCGCGGCACCGTTCCCTGACCTCGACGAGGACGAGCGGGTACGCCACAAGGGTGAGCTGGCGTTCCCGAACCTGCTGCTGAGCCTCTCGTGCGATCACGTCGCGTCGTTCGTGCTCACCCCACGCGGGGCGGGCCACACCACGATCGAGTTCGACCTGCTCTTCCACCCGGACGCGATCGCCGCGCCGGACTTCGACCCGTCCGATGCGTTCGATCTCTGGGATCTCACCAACCGACAGGACTGGGCGATCTGCGAGAGCGTGCAGCGCGGGATGGCGTCACGCGGCTTCACCCAGGGTTGGTTCGCACCCATGGAGGACCCGAGCCTCGACCTCCGCGCGTGGTACGCCCCGCGCATGCAGGACGAGCCGTGACGGAGCAGTTCGACGTCGTCGTCGTCGGCCTCGGCGCGATCGGCAGCGCGACCTGCCACGCACTCGCGCGGGCCGGTGTCTCGGTGCTCGGACTGGAGCAGTTCGACCTTGGGCACGCACGCGGCGCGTCACACGACCACTCGCGAATCATCCGGCGCTCGTATCACACGCCCGGTTACGTCACGTTGACCGGCGACGCGTACGACGCATGGGATCGCGTCGAATCCGACGAGCCACTCGTCATCCGCACCGGCGGCGTCGACCTGTTCCCCGCAGACGCCGCGATCCCGATCGACGACTACACGCGGAGCATGGACGCCGTCGGCGTGCCGTTCGAGCTGCTCGACGCAGCCGAGATCATGGCGCGCTGGCCCGCGTGGCACCTCGCGCCGGACGTGCGTCGGGCTGTACCAGGCGGACACCGGCATCGTCGCCGCGGAGCTCGCCACGTCGGCGCTCCGGCGATCGGCGCTCGCGCACGGCGCCGTGCTGCGCGGGGAGACTGCGGTGCGCTCGGTCGGTGACACCGCCGGCGGGATCGTGCTCGAGACCGACGGCGGCGAGATTCGGGCCGGCCGGGTCGTGCTCGCCGCCGATGCCTGGACGAACCAGCTCCTGGACGGCCTCGACTGGCAGATCCCGCTGGTCGTGACGCAGGAGCAGCTCACGTACACGCGGCCGGCGGACGTCTCGCAGTTCACCCGCGACTGCTTTCCCGTATGGATCTGGATGGATGAGCCGAGCTGGTACGGCTTCCCGGAGTTCGGCGAAGCCGGGTGGGTGAAGACGGCGCAGGACTGCGGCGGCCGCGAGGTCACTGCTGCCACGCGCACGTTCGATCCCGATCTCGGTGCCGAGTCGCGGCTCCTCGCGTTCCTCGCGGACACGTTGCCCGGTGCTGTCGACCGGAGAGGCGATCTCGAAGACCTGCCTCTACACGCTCACCCCGGATCGGGACTTCGTGCTCGACGCGGTCCCCGAGCACCCCGAGGTCTTCGTAGCTCTCGGTGCCGCGCACGGGTTCAAGTTCGCCGCGCTCTTCGGTGAGATCATGCGCGACCTGATCACCGGTCGCGACTCGCCCTACGACCTGACGCCGTTCGCGATCGACCGCGACGCGCTCACCACCGAGCACCCCGCCCGCGCCTGGCTCGTCTGACCCGTTCTCGGCACGTTGAAGGGGCTCACAGCCCCCTGAGCGGGCCGAGAACGGCGGTTAGGGGGCGCGGAGGACGCCGGCGCGGGTCCGGTGTGAGAGCACGGACCAGCGCGACATCGACGACAGCACGGAGCCGATCGACCCGAACGAGCCGAAGGAGCAGATCGAGTAGGCGGAGCCGACGCCGCCGATCGACAGGAACGACCCGACGGAACCGATCGAGAGCATCGAGCCCGTCGACGCGATCGAAAGGAACGACCGCTTGGACCAGAGCGACCAGTACGACCGAGCTTCAGATTTCATGAATGGAGTTTCGCGCGCGAATCGCCGGCTCAGGCGACGTCGGCGAGCAGCGCCGCGGTGATGATCGAGCTCCGGGGAATTTCGGCCCTCAGCGGGCGAGGTCGTCCAGGACCGCCATCGCCGCGTTGCGGCCGTTCAGCGCGATCACGCTGCCCGCCGGATGTGTGGCCGCGCCGCAGAGGTAGACGCCAGGGATCGGGCGTGCGGGGAGTGAGCCGCCCCTGCCACATCTGATCGGGCATGCACTCGCCCTGGAAGATGTGCCCGCCGGTGAGACCGATTCGCGCTCTCGATGTCGGGTGGGCCGAGCACCTCCATGAAGTCCACGCAGTCGTGGACCCCGGGCGCGAAGCGAGCGATGGCGTCGAGCACCTTCCGGCCGATCTCGTCGCGCCGGGTCTCCCAGGTCCCGTGGTCGAGCTCGTAGGGGGCGTACTGGGCGAAGACGCTCATCGTGTGCTTGCCGGGAGGGGCCACCGACGCGTCGTACGCGGTCTGGAAGTAGAGCTCGGCGAAGCCGGGGCTCGGAACGCCTCGCGTGCACGCTGCGAACGCGGCCTGCGCGTCGTCGATGCCCGTGGTGATCGACACCATCGAACCGCACGGCCAGTCCGAGTCCGGCGCGCTCGAGAACCGGGGCAGCCGGTTGAGCCCGCAGTTCACCTTCATCACCGGGCTGGTCATGCGCCACCCGTCGATGCGCGACTGGAACTCGCTGGGCACCCCGCTCGCGACCAGTCCGAGCGTGCGCCGCGGATCCGCGTTCGAGATCACCGCGCGGGCGCGGATGACCTCGCCCCCCTCGAGGACGACCCCTTCCCCGGGCCGGATCTCCGCGACCGGTACCCCGGCCGCGAGCACCGCACCGGCCTCGCGCGCCGCTTCGGCGATCGCGAACGACACCATGCCCATGCCACCCTCGACGTAGCCCCATACCGCAGCCTCACCTTCGAGCGTGCCGGCGAAGTGCATGAGCTTGATCGACGCGGTTCCCGGATCGCGCGGGCCGGCCCATGCCCCGATCACACCCTGGCCGTACAGACCGGTGTGCAGCCGCTCGTCACTCATGTACCGCTCGACCACCTCGGCGATCGACGCGTCGAACAGCACGTTGATCAGCTCGGGATCATGCCCGAGGAGCTCCTCGATCTCATCTCGGTCCGGCGAGTCGCCGATCCACGTGTCGCGCGCGCCTTCGCGGAGGGCGCGGCGGAGCCGGTCGAACATGTCCTCGTAGGCGAACATCCCTTTGATGTCGCCGTCGGAGAAGCCGTTCTCGCGCATGCTCGCGGCCGTCCGGTCGCGGTCGGCCCACTGGGCGAGGTGGGTGCCGTCCTCGAAGGGGCACCAGAGGTTCGGATCAGCGACGAACACCTTGTAGCCGTGCCGCACCAGGTCGAGCTCGTCGATCACCCGCTGGTCCAACAGCCCGACGACGTACGCGCACGGGCTGACCGTGTAGCGCTCGTCGGCGAACGGCCGCTCGAGGGTGCACGCGCCGCCGAGCTGGTCCCGTCGTTCGAGCACGAGCACCGACTTGCCGGCCTTCGCCAGGTACGCGGCCGCGGCAAGGCCGTTGTGACCGCCGCCGACGAGCACCGCGTCCCACGTCGTGCCCGCGAGCTCCGACACCGGTGCGGGCAAGCCGACCTGGCCCAACGATGCCGCGATCCCGCGTCACGATCCCACCTTCGTTCCGACCTGGGCCGTGAACCCGTCGAGGTTCTCCAGATACCGGTCCACGTCGTCGTCGGTGTGCTGCACCGACAGCGTCCACTGCTCGCACTTGCCCCACGGCGGCAGGAACACGCCCCGGTTGTGCTGGTACAGCCAGTGCGCGTGACCCCAGCGGTCGTCGTAGTCCACGAAGTCTCGGAACCCGCGCAGCGGCTGGGCCTGGAACACGACGCAACCCTTGGCGCCGAGCGCGGCGACGTGACCTTCCACCCCACGCTCGCGCAGGATCGCCGTCGCCCCGTCGGCCATGCGAGCCGAGAGATGGTCCAGATGCGCGTAGGCATCCGGGGTGAGGATCTCGGTGAGCGTCGCCCGGGCCGCGGCCATCGTGAGCGGGTTGCCGTTGAACGTGCCCACCTGCTCGTAGACGCCGTCTTCGACGAGCTGCATGACGGCTTCGGTCGCACCGATCGCGCCACACGGGAGGCCGCCACCCATCGCCTTGGCCAGGCAGATGATGTCGGGAGTGACACCGGTGCGCGCGGTCATCCCACCCGGGTTGGTGGTGAACCCGGTCTTCACCTCGTCGAACGCGAGCAGCGCACCGTGCGCGTGGAGCAGGTCACGGAGCCCGGCGAGGTAGCCGTCGGGCGGCGGGATGATGCTGATGTTCATCATCGCCGGTTCGATGAGCATCCCGGCGATCTCGCCGGGATGCTCGGCCAGCACGCGCGCGACCGCGTCGAGGTCACCGAACGGGACGACCACCGTCAACGCGATCATCGCTTCGGGAATGGCGGGTCCGGTGCGCACCGTGTTCGGGTGCGACTCCGGGCCGGCCTCTTCGAGCGTCGGGTACACGGAGAACTGCACGTGGTCGTGGTGCCCGTGGTACGAGCCTTCGACCTTGATGATCTTCGGACGATTCGTCGCTGCGCGCATGAGGTGCACGGCATTCATCGTCGCTTCGGTGCCGGAGTTGCCGAACCGCCAGCGCGGCAGCCCGAACCGGCGCGCCAGCTCGTCGGCCACGACGATGGTGTCGGGAACGGGCTGCGCGAAGTGGGTGCCCAGCGCGACGCGCTCGCTGACCGCACGCACGATGACAGGGTGCGCGTGTCCGACGAGCATCACCCCGAAGCCCGCGTGCAGATCGACGTACTCGGTGCCGTCGGCGTCCCACACGCGCGAGCCCTTGCCGTGCGTGACCCAAACGGCTTGGGGCGGCGCGGACTGCCAGTTCGAGGACACACCACCGACGAGCGACCCGCGCGCCTGCGCGAGCAGCTCGCGCGATCGGGGCATGCGGGCCAGGAACTTCGCTTCCTCGACTTCGACGAGTGCGTCGACGGCGGCGAGACCGGACGGAGCTGCGGTGCTGGTCACGGCTTCACTCCACCCTCGAGATATCCCCGGGCGATCTGCGATGCCCAGTCCCTCACCCCGCTCTCCTCGAGCGAGAACGGCCCTGGTTGGTACCCGCGCGACGCGATCCCCCGCTGGACGCTCTCGCACGCACCCCAGTCCTGCCGGTTCGTGAGGTCCCAGAAGTCGACCGCGAACGACGGGTCGAATCCCGGCTTGGCCACCTCGTCCGGGTCGAAGAGCCACTGGCACTCGACCCGGCTGATCCCCGGCTCGACCGGCTCGATGCGGTGCGTCATCACGAAGTCGGGGTGCAGGCTGATCAGCAGGTTCGGGAACACGCCCGCGTAGAGCACGTCACGCTTCAGCTTCTCGGAGAGCCCGGGGAACGGCGGCAGCGGGCTCTCACCGGTGAGCGACATCGTCACTGCGCCCGTCGACCAGCTCCATCGAGCCGCCGATCGCGAGCCCGGTGACGTCGTAGTCCTCACCGCTGGTCGGCGGGCTCACCCGGCAGAGCTCCGGGTGGATGACCGGGCAGTGGTAGCACTCGTGGTAGTTCTCGATCGCGAGCTTCCAGTTCGCCATGAGCGTGTAGTCGTGCGTCGCGCCCGACGACGAGCCGACCGGGCTCGTACGGAGCGACGAGGTCGGCGAACGTTCCGATGTGATCGTCGAACGACCCGGCGTCACCGGACGCGTTGACGAACACCCACCCCTCCCACTCCGCGACCGGCAGGCCGAAGAGCGTGTATTCGGAGATGTCGAAGCCCTCGGGAGGCTCGAAGCGTGGCGTGGTGCGCAGCGAGCCGTCGAGGTCGTAGACCCACGCGTGGTACGGGCACGCGATCGTCGAGCGCTTGTCCGACTCACCGCACGGCAGCAGCTCGTGACCGCGGTGGCGGCACACGTTCGAGAACGCATGCAACGCACCCGACTCGCTCCGCACGAGCAGCACGCCCTCGTTGCCGATGCGCACCGCCGTGCGCGCCCCCGGTTCTTCGACCGCGGCCGAGCGACCGACGCACACCCACGAGCCGGCGAAGAAGTGGTCCTGCTCCCAGGCGAGGACGGCCGGGTCCGTGTACGCGCCACGCGGCAGCATCCGACCGGAGCTACGCGGATCGAGGACCGCCTTGACCTCGTCGAGCGGGAGCGGCGGTGCACCGTTGACGGTCAGGTTCACGTGCTGGTCCCCCCAAGGTCTGCGCCGGCGGCGCGGTTGGCAGTCGACGCGGAGCGGCCGGCGGCGGTCCCCTTCCGGTGAACCGGTTGAGCTTGCGGTCGGCGAGGATGCGCTTGCTGGCCAGGTACGCGGGGATGCCGGTGACGCCACCACCCGCGTGCGTCGCGGACGAGCACTGGTACAGGCCCTTGATCGGCGTCGTGTAGTCCGCGAAGCCGGGCGCCGGCCGCATGTGGAACAGCTGCTCGGTCGAGAGCTCGCCGTGGAAGATGTTGCCGCCGATCAAGCCGTAGTCCTGCTCCATCTGGTGCGGACCGATCACCTGGCGGTGCAGGATCGACTGCTTGAAGTTCGGCGCGAGCTCGTTGTAGCCGTCGATGATCCGGTCGGCGTACGCCTCGAGCTCCTCGGTGTGCGGCTCCTCGGACCACGTCTCCGGCACCCACTGCGTGAACAGCGACATCACGTGCGTACCTTCGGGGCAGAGCGTGCGGTCGAAGACGCTCGGGATGCAGCCGTCCGAGAACGGACGCGCCGCGGGGCGACCCTCGCGGGCGTCGATGAACGCCTGCTCGAGGTAGGCCAGCGAGTGGCAGAGCTCGATCGCGCCGCCGTGGTGCTCCTGCACGTTCGTGCCCGGATCGGCCGAGAAGCTCGGCAGCTCGGAGATCGCGAGGTTGACCTTCACGGTGCCGCTGCGGCTCTGCCAGTGCTTGAGGTCCTCGACGAAGTCGTCTGGCAGCTCCCGGTCGTCGATCTGACGCAGGAACGTGATCTGCGGGTGGGTCGCCGCGACCACGGTGTCGGACATGAGCTCGGTGCCGTCGACGAGCGCCACGCCGACGACGCGGCCCCGCTTCACGAGGATGCGCTCGACGGGCGAGCTCGTGCGCACCGATGCACCGAAGGACTTGGCCGAGCTGGCGATCGCGTCGGCGACTGCTCCCATGCCGCCTCGCGGGTAGCCCCAGCTCCCGAGGTGTCCGTCGCCGACCTCACCGATGGAGTGGTGCAGCATGACGTACGCGGTGCCGGGCTCCTTCGGTCCGGCCCAGGTCCCGATGATGCCGTTGATCGCCAGGTCGGTCTTCACCTCGTCCGACTCGAACCAGCGGTCGAGCAGGTCGGTGATGCTCATCGTGAAGAGGCGGGTGACGTCACCCACGCCGCGCACGTCGAGCCCGCGCATGCCCCACGCGAGCCGGAGCTGCTCGAGCAGATCCTTCGGGCGTCGCGAGCCGAGCTTCGGCGGCGTCGTCATCAACAGTGGTCCGAGGACCGCCGCGACACCTTCCATCCACGCTTCCCAGCGCGGCAACGCGTCGGCGTCGGCCTTGGAGAACTTCGCGTACTCGGCCTGGCTGCGCTCGACGTCGTCGTAGTGCGTGAGCGAACGGCCGTCGGGGAACGGGATGTAGCCCGGCCCCATCGGGTACACCTCGTAGCCGTGCTTCGCGAGCTGCAGGTCTTCGAGCACCTGCGGCGGCATGAGGCTCATCACGTACGAGAGCGTCGTGATCTTGAAGTCGGGTCCGAACGGCGTCTCGGTCGAGGACGCGCCGCCGACGGCGTCGCGAGCTTCGAGGATGACCGTGTCGAGACCGGCGCGGGCGAGATACGCCCCGGCGACCAGTCCGTTGTGGCCCCCACCGATGACGATGGCGTCGTGCTGTGTCGGCATTCCCTGCTCCCGGTCCGATCTGGTGTGGCCCCCATCATCCTATTGACTGACTCATCAGTCAATGTATTCTGTTCTCTGTGCGGACGCTTCCTGGTTCCTGGTACTCCGACCCCGGCCATCACGCCCGGGAGCTGGACGCGGTCTTCGGCCGGGAGTGGGTCGGCGTCGCCCGGGCCGACGACGTGGCCGCCCCCGGCTCCTACCGGTCGGTGCAGGTCGGCGGGAAGACGCCGGTGCTCGCTCGTCCGCGACGAAGCCGGAACGCTGCGGGCGTTCCTCAACGTCTGCCGCCACCGCGGCTCCCCCGTCGCCGAGGGGTGCGGCACCGCCCGCGCGCTGAAGTGCCCGTACCACGCGTGGATCTACCGGCTCGACGGATCGCTGGCTCGCGCGACGGGTGTCGGCGAGCCGGAGGAGTTCGACCCGCGCGGAGTTCGGGCTCAAGGAAGTGTCCGTCACGACGTTCTGCCGGACGATCATGGTCAACCTCGCGCCCGACGCCGCGCCGTTCGACCCCGGACCGCTCGGTGCCGCGATCGATCCGTACCGCATTGACGAGCTCGAGCTGGCGGCCAGTGACTCGTGGGAGCGCGAGTTCAACTGGAAGGTGTTCCTCGAGAACTTCTCGGAGAACTACCACACGCCGTTCGTGCATCCGGAGCTGATCGTCGACGGTTGGGACTACCCGATCGAGACCGCGGGTCTGATCTCACTCGCGTGGGATCGACCGCACGCGCCGCGCGACGAAGGTGAGCGCGCGCTCGCGGCCGCGCGTCCGGGTGAGCCCGGTTGGGAGAAGGTCGCGACCGCGGGTCCGGACGAGTCGTTCATCGCCGGCACGTACATGACGCTGTGGCCCAACCTCATGGTGAGCCTGCTGCCCGGGTTCGCCGCGACCCTGCGCCTCACACCGGTGGACGCGACGCACACGATCGTGGACCGGGAGTACCTCTGGCACCCCTCGGTTCCCCAGGCCCGCCGCGAGGCCGACGTCGCCGCGACCCGGCTGGTGGGGGCGCAGGACCTGGAGATCTGCGAGATGGTGCAGCGCACGTACACCGGTGGCCTCTCACCGGACGGCGTGCTGTCGACCGAGCACGAGATGGGCGTCGCCCACCTGCACGGCCTGCTCCGCACCGCGCTGGCGGCGCCGCTGCCGGATCCGATCGGGGTGCGGACGTGAGCGCCGCTCGCCCCCGGCGGGTCGTCACCGACGTCGCCCAGCGACGGGCCGAGATCCTCGATGCCGCGGTCGGCGTGGTGCTCGAGCGCGGCTTTGCCGGCACCCGGGTCGTCGACGTGGCGGACGCGCTCGGCATCAGCTCCGGCCTGGTCCACTACCACTTCGACTCGAAGGACGAGCTGCTCGCCGAGACCCTGCGCCACGCGGCCGACGCGGACATCGCGCGCCTCGAGAAGGCGGTCGCGCGAGCTCGACGATCCGTTGCGTCGCCTCGACCGGGTGTTGCGCGAGTACCTGCCCGAGCAGCGGCGTGACCAGAGCTGGGTGATCTGGGTCGATGCGTGGGGTCAGGCGATCCGCAACGAGCGGCTGCGCAACATCCTCACCGAGCTCGACCTCGCGTGGAGCGGCGCGCTCGAGACGGTGCTGCACGACGGCGTCGCCGCCGGCGCGTTCCAGTGCCCCGACCCGGCCGGCGCGGCGCGCCGGCTCTCGGCGCATGCTCGACGGGCTCGGGCTCGACGTGATCCTGCACGGCGGCCCGTCGCGGAAGCGCCTGCTCCAGGACGCCCGCATCGCGGCGACCGCCGAAGTCGGCCTCGCCCCCGACGCCCTCGGATGACGCCGGTCGACCAGGTCGTCGACCCGGCAACGGGGTCAGCCATCGCGGAGATCCCGGCCGCGAGTCCCGACGACGTCGCGCACGCGGTCGACATCGCGGCCACTGCGTTCCCCGCCTGGTCCCGCACGACCCCGCGCGAGCGCGGCGAGCTGCTGCTCGCAATCGCCGATCAGGTCGAGGCGCGCGCGCACCGAGCTCGGCGACCTCGAGTCACGCAACGCGGGCAAGCCGATCAGCGCGATGCCCGAAGAGATCGACATGTGCGTCGACACCCTCCGCTTCTTCGCCGGCGCGGCCCGCCAGCTCGACGGTCGCGCCGCGGGTGAGTACCTGGAGGACCACACCTCGTTCGTGCGCCGCGAGCCCATCGGCGTCGTCGCCGCGATCACGCCCGTGGAACTACCCGCTCATGATGGCGTCGTGGAAAGTGGGCCCGGCGCTCGCCGCCGGCAACGTCCTGGTGCTCAAACCGTCCGAGCTGACGCCACTCACGACCATCGCGCTCGGCGAGATCGCGGCGGACCTCCTTCCGCCCGGTGTGCTGCAGGTCGTCTGCGGCACCGGGACCGAAGCCGGTGCCGCGCTCGTCTCGGATCCCCGTGTCGCGCTGGTGTCGCTCACCGGGTCCGTGAACACGGGACGCGCGGTTGCCGCCGCTCGCCTCGGACAACCTCACCCGCGTGCACCTCGAGCTCGGCGGCAAGGCGCCGGTGGTGGTGTTCGACGATGCGGACCTCGACGCGCTGGTCGAAGCGGTCGCCATGGCCGGCTACGGCAATGCGGGCCAGGACTGCACCGCGGCGTGCCGTGTGCTCGCGGGGCCCAAGGTCCACGACGACGTGGTCGACGGGCTCGTCGAGGCCGCCCGCGCGCTCAACCTCGGTGACCCGCGCGACGACGCCACCGAGCTCGGGCCCGTGATCTCGCACGGCCAGCGCGACCGCATTGCCGGCATGGTCGACCGCGCCCGCGGCGCCGGAGCGCGAGTCGCGACCGGCGGAGCCGCACCCGACGGCGCGCGGCTTCTTCTACGAGCCCACCGTCATCACGGACATCGGACAGGACGCGGAGCTCGTGCAACGCGAGGTGTTCGGCCCGGTGGTGAGCGTGCAGCGCTTCACGGACGAGGCCGAAGCGGTCGCCCGGGCGAACGACGTGGACTACGGGCTGGCCGCGAGCGTCTGGACCTCCGACACCGGCCGGGCGATGCGGGTCAGCCGCGCGCTGCACTTCGGTGCGGTCTGGGTGAACGACCACATCCTGACCACCTCCGAGATGCCGCACGGTGGCTTCAAGCACTCGGGCTACGGCAAGGACCTCTCCGTGTACGCGCTCGAGTCCCAGACCGAGCTCAAGCACGTCATGGTCAAGCTCACCTGACCCGAACAGCGGTTCAGCCGCCGTAGTTCATGCGGGTGTCCTCCATCCGCAGCACGGCCGTGTCCTCGTCCTTGAAGAAGCCGCTGTCCACGACCTCGCCGATGAAGAGCGTGTGGTGGCCCACCGCGACCTGCTCCCGGACCGTGCAGTCGATGTACGCGACCGCCTGCGAGAGGATCGGCGCTCCGGTGACCTTCTCGACGTACGGGAACCCGTTCAGCGTCCGGGCCGCGAGGTCGACCTCGACCGGCTTGGTGAACTTCCGGACGATGGCGCGGTCCTCGAGGTCGACCAGGTTCAGCGCGAAGCAACCGCCCGCTTCGATCAGCTCGTGGGTGAACGCGGTCTGCTCGACGCTCACGCCGATCCACTTCGGGTCGAAGCTCAGCTGCGTGACCCAGTTGATCGTCATCCCGTTGCGGCGCTCGCCCCGGTCGGTCGAGCCCAGCACGTAGAGACCGGACGGCATCTTCCAGAGCACGCGCCGCCGCAGCCGGTCGTACTCGTCGCGCTGCTCGTCGGTCTCGACGCCGGGCGGGTACGGCCCGATCGGTCCACTTCCACCGGGTTCAGCCATGCGGCGAAACTTAGGTGCCGGTAGCCTGCCACCACCGGACTCGGCGCCTGCGACACCTTCTTGTACGCCTCTTCGCGCACCTTGCGCAGCTCCGTCGCGTCTTCACCCAGCGGACCGTCGCGGGCGGTGAGCGAGAACCCGGTGTACAGGACCCGCCGCTCGCTCGTCACGGGCGGGTGGCTCATGTGCATCGTGCAGGAGCAGTGCACGGTGAGGTCACCGACGCTCGTGGGCAGGTCGCGGATCGGGCAGACCCCAGAGCGGGCGGTAGAACGCGGGCTGCACCAGCGCGCGGTGGGTGCCGGGAACGACCGCGAGCTGACCCGACGCCGCGTCCGCGGCAGTGACCGAGATGCCGACGGTGATGCCCGAGCAGTTGTACGAGTGCATGCCGAGCGAGCAGTCCTTGTGCCACACCAGATCCGAGATGCCCTTGACGACCCCGATCGGCTTCTCGAGCGCCTCGACCGAACGGCGGGGCAGGTAGTCGTCGCCGGTGAGCCGGCCGATGCGGAGCAGGCGGTCGTCGTCGAGCAACCGGGCCGCGGTCGGGCTGTGCTCCTCGAAGCGCTGCAAGCGGACCGCGCGGTGCTCACCCGCCGACGTCTCGGCCCACCAGGACCGACCGTCATCCGGCGTGTAGTGCGGGAACGCGCCGTCCATGTCGCGGTTGATCGCATCCATCTCGCCGGGCTCGAACCAACCCGAGAGGTGGAGGAAGCCGGCGACCGCGAGGAACTCCGCCATGTCCTCGTCGGCGTCGTCCGGCGAGAACGAGCGCTGGAGGTCGAGCGGCTCGCCGTCCGACCCTCGGAACTCGATCGACCCCTTGGTGAAGACGGCGCGGTCGTCGATGAGCGAACGCAAGACGACCCACCAGCTGAGGAAGTCACCGAGCTGGCCGCGCTCCATCCGCAGCCGAGCCGACGAGACGAGGGTCATCGGCGTGAGCCGGTCATCGACCATCTTGGCGACTTCGTCGTCTTCGAGGCGCACCATCGCGACGCCGTGCTCGCCGGACGTCAGGCTGATGGTGTCGTCGAGGAGCGCGAGCGTCCAGCTGCCCGACGGCGTCGCGATCGTGAACGGCTCGAGCCCGAGCTCGCGTGCGCCGGGCACCGCCAGTCGCGGCGCGGGCCGCGATCAGCTCCGGCAGCTCACGATCGAAGAATCCCGCGGTATCGACCTCGTGAAGGTCCGATGGTGTGCGGGTGCGAACATCGAGTGAGCTCATGCGGTCCGTTCCCCCGTCCCGGCCGTTGTCCCTGCCGCACCAGTGTGCCAGTCCCGGGTGCCTCGGCTACCAGAACGTGTCGTCGGCCGAGAGCCCCAGGTCCGGATGACCACCGGTGATGATCGGCTGGCAGTTCCCGAGCCCCACCCCACCACCGACCGGATCCGTGACCCGGATCACGGTGTCCCGGATCTGGTGCAGGCGCCGCGCCGCGCCTGGCGTCGTGCAATCGGCGATGTGCTCGCCGTCGACGTGGTGCACGCCCCGCCATTCGCCGTGGTGATGACCGTCGAAGCCGAAGTACAGGCCCGCGCCGAGCTGGATGCCGGTGTCGTCGAGCACGTCGATCACGAGCTCGCGGGTCACGCCGTCCGCAGTGGTCGCGCGGATGACGCCGCCCTGCAGGCGCCGGTTCGTCGGGTGGTACTCGAGCTCGGGCGCGAGATCGATCCACGGCTCGAGCCGGCCGTCGGCGTGCTCGACCCCACCCATCACGATCTTGTGCACGATGCCGAGGCCGGGCGCGGTGACGATCTGGAAGTGGATGAGCATCCCGTAGCGGCTGCCGTCGTCCCGCTCGAACAGGAGCGGGCTCCACACCATCTGGAAGCCGAGGCCGGCGAGCGCGTCGACTTCCGGCTTGTCGGGTGACGGCACGCCGACCCCGTAGCGCACTCCCCAGGAGTGATCGCGGGTCGAGACGCAGCCGTCGGTCGTCGAGCTCCGTGCGCTCGCCTTCGATCTCCACCCAACCGGACCCGACGCCGATCTGGTGGTACCGGACGAGGTCCGCCGACGTGCGGAACCCGTCCTGGTGCACGGTGCGGTCCTCGAACGCGGTCGGCAGCGCGGCTTCGAACGTCCACTCGAAGGAGACGGGCACGACGTCGTTCTCGTCGAGGGCGAACCGCACGACGCGCAGCGGCTCCAGCACCTCGTAGCGGAGCGGCATCACGGCGGTGCGCTCCGGGTCCGTCGCGAGCTGACGGCTCGCCCGCACCGTCCACTGACTCGCGCCACGTGACACCGCGCCGTAGCCGTCGATCACGTCGCGATTCGTGTACTTGCCCATCCCGAAGCCGAGCTGCACCGCGCCGTCGCGCGACATCGCCATCGCGCAGACCTTCTCGGTCCAGGCCGGGTCACTCGTCCCGACGACGGCGAACGTGTCGGCGAATTGGTGGTGGAACCCTTCGTCCGCGGCGACGATCGGACCGACGGGGTTCGTCACTGCGCGAGGTCGGTCCAGTAGGTGCCGTCGAGCAGGGCCTGCAGCGAGCGACGGTGCATCACCAGCTCGTCGGGATCGTCCGGCATCTCCTGGTCCCCGAAGTGCACCCCGCGCCGGGTGGCCCGGGTCATCACGATGCCGTGCCGGAGCGCGGCGTAGACGATGAACCAGTCGAGATCGACGGGCTCGTGACCGGACACCGCGGCGTAGTGCGCGGCCACGTTCTCCCGGGTGAACATCTCCGGCAGACCCGGGAGTCCCATGTCGAAGCACAGGTCCTGGAAGAAGCGGTGCAGGAAGATCATCCAGGCCACGTCGAGCTCGCGTGGCGCGACGCCGGCCATCTCCCAGTCGAGGACGGCGACGGGCTCGAAGTCGCGGAACATCATGTTCCCGATCCGCGAGTCGCCCCAGCTCAGGACGGGCGGAGCCGCGTCGGCCGCCGTGGGCCAGTGGTCGTCGAGCCAGTCGAACGCCCGCTCCAGCAACGGGAAGTGCAGGCCGTCGCGCGCCCACTCGTAGTAGTCCCGCTCGTGGGCGACGTGGCGGCGCAACGCGGTGTCACCGGCCTGCGCGAACTCGAGGAACTTCCAGTCGTCGGGGTTGTCCGTCGTGCCGTGCACTCCCGCGAGCACCTCGACCGCGCTCCGCTCCATCTGCCGGCGTTGTGCGTCGGTGGCCTCCGTCACCCAGCTGCCCATGGGATACGGCATGACATCGGGCGGAACGATTCCCTGGATGCGCCGCATCACGAAGAACGGCGTCCCGAGCTGACCGCCCGACGGCTCCTCGAACACCACCTCCGGCACCGGCACATCGGTGCGCTCGGCCACGAGCTGCATCACGCGCGCCTGCCGGGGCAGGTCGTACTCCTGGAAGATCGGGTACGCATCGGCCGCGGGTGAGAGGCGGGCGACGAACTCGCCCGAGTGCGCGGCATCACCGTCTCGCCACTCGGCCTCGAACAGGACGCTCTCACTCGACATGCCGTTGGCCGACGGGCGGTCGAGCGACAGGATCGTCGCGGCCGGATCACCGGTACGACCGGCGAGCCATTCCTGCAGCTGCGCCTGCAGCTCGCCGGTCCCTCGGGTCGAGATGGTCAGTGACTCGGGGTCGACCCACTCCACGCCCGACGCGTTCTCATCCATGGCAGGCATCATGCAAGATCCGGCGCAGGCGGCGCACTACGGCTGCGGCGCGGGCGGCGGGTGGCCGCCAGGTACGCCTCACCCCGAGGCGAGAGGCGGTAGCCCACCTCCAGGCTGATCGTGAGGCCGAGGTTCTTGAGCTTGCGCACGTCGAGCTTGAACGGCGCCCGCTCCCGGCCGAGGGACTCGGCGAGGTCACCCGCCCGCACCGCGGGAGTGCGGCCGATGATCGCCAGCGTCTCGGCCGTCCACGGCCCGGAGGCGCTGGCCCGATCGAGGCGGTCGAGTCGTCGGTCCAGCTCCGCGACGTCAGCGGCGGTGAGGTCGGCGGTCGCGGCAAGCTCGTCGCGTGGATCCGGTCCGCTCACCGCGTGGAACCGGATCTTGTAGACCGGAAGATCTTCGGTGCCCCGCAGGTCCGCGACCAGCGCTTCGCGGGAGGGATAGCCGGCGCGGCGCGCGTCGGCCTTCGTGATCCTCGCCGCGTCGATCACGTCGACCGACTCGACTTCGATCATGCCCGACCGCCGTGCGGTAGCGGTGGCCGGCAATCGCCTGGCACCGCTTCCAGCGGCGGAACGTGACGGTGACCGACCCGTCCTGCACCGCCGTCCCGGAACCGCATCTCGAACAACATCGGCGCCGAGACTACGCGCCACGACCGCCCGAACGCGTTTCGGCGTCACGTACGCCACGAAATGCGTGGGTACGTGACGCCAAAACTTTGGTACGGGGGATTGCATCGGGGTTACGCCTGGTGCATCGCTTCGATCTCGATCTCGATGCGGGCCTTCTTCCCGACGAGCACGCCGCCGGTCTCGAGGGTCTGGTTCCAGGTGAGACCCCAGTCCTCGCGGTCGATCTCGGTGGAGGCCGAGAAGACCGCCTTGTCGTTGCCGAACGGGTCGGTGATGCTGCCCTGGTACTCGAGGTCCAGCGTCACGGGCTTGGTGTCACCGTGCACCGTCAGGTTGCCGTCCACCGCGTAGCGGTCGCCGACGGTGCGAACACCGGTGCTGCGCGAAGCTGATCGTCGGGTACTGCTCGACGTCGAAGAAGTCCGGCGGACTTCAGGTGACCGTCGCGCTGCTCGTCACCGGTCGTGATGCTCGCCGGGGAGATGGCCACGACGACCTTCGAGTCCTCGGGGGTGTCGCCGACGTGGATGTCGCCGCAGAACTCGGCGAAGCGGCCGCGGACCTTGGCCACCATCAGGTGGCGGACCACGAACTCGACCGAGGAGTGCGAGGCGTCGATCTGTCCAGAGTGCCGGGGGCCGGCAGCTGCGGTCTGGGTGCGGGGGGCGGTTGCTGTCATGGTTGCTCCTTGGTGTTCCTGGGTGGTCTCCCGGGAAGGTGATCGCCGGGATACTTGCGAGATCAGTTGTTGTGTCGGCAGGTATCTTCTCATACAGATAATGACTTGTCAAGCAAGACCTGGTACCCTGCGCGGACGTGGAGCAGACAGGCCGAACGCACACGAACCGCGACGACGAGCGGATCCGGGGCTTCGGCCTGCTCCATGAGGCCCACCGGCGGCTCGACCGGGCCTCTCAACTGCTCGCTGGAGCAGGCCTGCGGCATCAGCGGCCCGTTCTTCGAGGTCCTGCTGCGGGTCGGCCGCTCCCCCGGCGGCCGGCTCAACATGAGCGAGCTCGCCGAGCAGCTCGGCCTCACCAGCGGTGGCACGACGCGCCTCGTGGACCGGATGGTCGCCGCCGGACCTCGTCGCAGCGCGAGTCCTGCCCGAGCGACCGACGGGTCCAGTGGGTCGTGCTGAGCGACGCCGGCGAGCGCAAGCTCGACGAAGCGCTGGCGATCCACCTCCAGGACCTGCAGCGCGAGCTCTTCGACCGGCTCGAGCCGGGCGAGGTCGCCGCCCTCGAACGCATCGCTCGACAAGCTCCGCGCCGTCGACGAGCTCCCCGGCTAGCCAAGCGATGCACACGCCGCTTCCCGGCGCCGCGCGAGGTCAACGCCGTCGGTGAGGTCGTCGGCGTGTACGAGTACGGCGACCCGGACGGTGCTCCGGTGATGGTGTTCCACGGAACGCCTGCGTGCGGCGCCGGGTTCGCGTGGGCCGACGCGCCGGCACGCGACGCGGGCTTCGCCTCATCGCGCCGGACCGGCCCGGCGTCGGGCTCTCGAGCCGGGTACCGACGTTCCACGTCGCCGACTACCCGCCGAGGGTCGCGGCGCTCGCCGACGCGCTCGGCATCGAGCGCTTCGCGGTCTGGGGATACTCGGGCGGTGGACCGTACGCCGTCGCGTGCGCCGCGCTCTCCGGCGACCGCGTCACCTCCGACGGTCGTCGCCGCGGGCATGGGTCAGGTCGGGGTGTGGGCGACGTTCGACGAGTTCGAGCAGACCGACCGCCAGATGCTGAACGTCGTGACGAAGTACCCGGCGGTCGCGCGCGTGATGCTCGGCACGACGGGCCGGCTCGCCCGGTGGAGCCCGAAGACGGCGATGAAGAGCTTCGAGAAGCAGCTGAACGACGAGTGACCGCGAGGTCGTGCTGGGGCACTGGGCGACCCGCACGAGGTCATGGCGCTGTTCACCCAGGCATTCCTGCGTGGTGCGCACGGCGTGGTCGCGGACTACGCCGCGATCGCGCAGCCGTGGGGCTTCGACGTCGAGCGACATCGACACCCCGCTGACGATCTTCCACGGCGACGCGGACACGATGGTCCCGGTTCGGCACGGCGAGGAGCTGGCGAAGCGGGTCGCCGGCGTCCGAGCTCACGGATCTGGCCCGGCGAGGGCCACCTCGGGACGATCACCCACGTCGAGGAGATCCTCGACGTGCTCGCGGTAGGCGATGCCGATCACGCTCGATGGACGCCGCGGTCGCGGCCGTCCGAGCCAGGACCGGCTCGCGATCCCGCTCGGTCCCGGCCAGCCCGGCGACCTTCCTCCACGCCCTCGGCGAACGCGACGACTTCGAGGAGCCTCGAGGTCTTCGGCGCGCTGCTGATCGACCTCTACGCGCTGTTCACCAAGCCGGGCGTCCGCCTGCTCTCCGGCTTCTTCGGCCCGGCCGAGCGGTTCCTGCGCGACTCCGGCGCCGAACGTCGAGTTCGTCCCGTCGGACTTCCGCCGCTTCTCCCCGATCATCGAGACGCTTCCACCCGCGCGTCGTCGCGGCCGCGGTGAGCGCGCCCGACGCCGACGGGTGGATGAGCTTGTCGCTGCACTCCGGCGCGGCCTGGTACGAGCTGCAACGCGTCATCGCCGACCCGGGTCGGATCGTCGATCGCCGAGGCGTCGCCCCGCTTCCCGCGCACCTTCGGGCTCGAACCCGAGTTCCCGCACCGCCTGCACGTCGACGAGGTCGACTTCGTCGTGAGACGCGACCGCGAGCCCTACCTCCTCGCGGATGCCGAGCCCACGCCCGATCGAGACCGGCGATCGCCGAGCACGTGCAGCCCGTTCATCCGCTCCGGCGCGACGTTGCAGACCGGGATCGGCGGGATCCCGTCGATGGTCGTGCAGCTGCTCGCCGAGGGCGACGCCGGTGACTTCGGCGTCCACTCGGAGATGTTCACGACCGGCCTGATGCAGCTGCACAAGGCCGGGAAGGTGACCAACCGGCGCAAGGGCCAGTTCGACGGGTTCTCGGTCACGACGTTCGCGGCCGGCAACGCCGAGCTCTACGAGTGGCTCGACGGGAACGACGAGGTGCGGTTCCTCCCCGTCGACATCGTCAACTCACCGGAGACGATCTCCCGCAACGAGGAGATGGTCACGATCAACGGCGCGCTCGCCGTCGACCTCTGGGGCCAGGTCGCCGCCGACACGCTGCACGGGCGCCAGTTCTCGGGCATCGGCGGCCACGAGGACTTCGTCTCGGTCTCCGGGTCTCGAGCTCGGCGACCGGGCGGTGATCTGCCTGCCGTCGACCGCGACGTCGCCGGACGGCGCGTCGTGTCGCGCATCGCGGCCGCGCTGCCCGAAGGCATGCTCGTCACCACGCCGCGCCACCAGCTCGATCTCGTCGTGACCGAGTTCGGCGTCGCGCACCTGCGCGGTCGCACCGTGCGCGAGCGCGCGCAGGCGCTCGCCGCGGATCGCGCATCCCGACTTCCGCGAGGACCTCGAACGCCGCGCCGCCACCCTCGACTGAGCAGCTCGGGCTGAGGCTAGAAGGCGAGGTCCGGACGGTCCGGCCTGCGATCGAGCTCGGCGAGCCGTTCCGGCGCCTTCTTGAGCTGGAACGACAGGAAGATCTGGATGATCCCGGCGATGATCGAGTAGATGCCGATCAGGATCAGGATGACGTACGCGGTCTGGTGCGGCCACGCCAGCATCACGATGCCGATGATCGTCTCGATGATGCCGAGCACCACGAGCCAACCCCAGCCGTAGCCGCGCAGCATCGACGCGCGAGACGACGCGGGCGATGCCGCCGACCAGCAGCGTGATGCCCCAGACCACGGCGATGACGAGGAACGTCACGCCCGGCCAGACGATCACGACGATGCCGCCGATCACGAGCAGGATGCCCGAGCACGATCGCCCAGGCCGCGCGAGCCGCCGCGCCGGCCGCCGGAGATCATCTCGACGAGCCCGTCGAAGATGAGGAACGCACCGACGATGATCGCGATCGTCGTCGCGCCGGCGGCGACGTCGAACAGCATCACGATGCCGAAGCCCGTGAAGATGATGCCGATGACGAGCACCACCCACCACACCCGCGCGACCTCGCCGTACGGCGTCCTGCAGTGTCGGATCTTCGCGATCAATGCCCATGGTCGTCCCCCTTCGTCGCCGGGAGCGTACCGGCGGGCGATCGCGAAAACGCGGAGTCCGAGCTAGGGCGTGGTGTCCAGTCGTAGACGACGCGTCGTCTGGACGATCACGTCGTGGATCCCGGCCCGGCGCCGGCTCACGATCACCCAGGCCAGTGCGATCGCGCCGAGCGTGGCGCAGATCAGCGCCCGGAAGAACGCCCGCCGCGGCCGCAGCGGCTGGCCCGAGTTGGTGACGACCCGGAGCCCCATGAAGCTCTTGCCGACCGTGCGGCCGTCCCGGCCCAACCGGCGGTCAGGTACAGCACCGCGATCACCCACTGCGACGACCAGCGTCACGCCGGGCGGCGGGCTGCGGGACGTCGAACTTCCCGCTCCCGACGAAGTACTCGAAGAGCGCCATCGCCGAGCAGGATGCCGACGTAGATCGCGACGACGATGCCCCAGTCGATCGCGTCCGCGGCGACGCGGCTCGCGATGCCCGGCCCGCTTGGCCTGGAGCTCGCGGGCCTTCGGATTCCGGATCGGGCTCGACATCGGGTCGCCGTCATTCGTCGGCCTCCTCCGGTCTCCTGCGGTCGCGGCATCCGTCGCAGCGGGTCGAAGCCCGGCACGTCGAGGTTGCGCGCCTTCTTCCGGAACAGGATCCGGTCGGCGACCCGATCGACGAACCCGTCGATGCGCATCGCCGTGACCCGGCCACCGTCGACCGCGTCACCGGTGATCGACCCGGTGGACTCGCGGACGATCGCGCCGATGTCGACCGTCGCGATGATGTCCTGGGCCATCGGCGCGATGTCGATCTTGCCCATGATCCCCTGCATGTCGACCCGACCGACGATCGCGTTGATGTCGACCCGGTCGATGATCTTCTCCACGTCCACCCGATCGATGATCTTCTCCACATCGACCCGGTCGATGATCTTCTCCACGTCCACCCGGTCGATGATCTTCTCCACGTCGACCCGGTCGATGATCCCCTCGACGTTCACGTTGTCGAGCAGCGCGTCGATGTTCGACCCTGCGCCACGATCGAGTCGATCGGCAGCTGGCCCATCAGCGCGTCCATGTCGAGCTGCGCGATGACCGCGGTCGCGAGCTCCGGGGCGAGCCGGCGCACGAACTCGGTGACCAGCGCGCGGTTGCGCGCCTGCTCGACCTCGCCGAGGTCGCTCCAACGTTCGAGGTACCCCTCGGTCGCGCGCACCGGCGCGCCGACGAACGGGGTTCGGGCCAGCGTGCCCGGCGACCTGCGCCACCGCCGTCTCCACGCGCGCCGACACGTCGAGCATGCGGCGCTGGGCGACCAGACCGGCGCCCATCAGCGCGCCGGGGACGAGCCGGACGACTCCGGGCTGTCGCGACTCGTCACCGTTCTCGCACGGGCTCGCCGGGCACGAAGCGCTCGATCGCGTCGACCGCGGCGACGGCCGCGATGCTCGCCGCGCCGAGCCCGAGGTCCGTCGCCCGCCGCAGCAGGCCGGTGACGCCGATCGCCGGCGGCTCGGGACGGGTCCACGGCACGACGGCGCGGCTCGGGGTCGACCCGTCCGTCGTCCGGGCTCGGCGGCCGCTGGTCCATCGGGCTTCCTACTCGTCTCGTCGGGCAGTCGCAGCCCGCCCGGGTCCCGCCCGATCGCCACCCCGACCAGCCGCCGGATCCCGCCCCGACGGACGGATTCGGCCAGCGCCGCCGGTGAGTAGCCCGGATGATGGGGTGCCACGCGCACGCGCAGCGCGCCCGGAACGATCTCGAAGCGTAGCGGCGAGTCGAAATGCAGCGCCTCGCCGTCCACTCCGGCCTCGATCGAGCTCGCCCGACCGCACCTCGAACGTGTCCGCCTCCCACTCGCGCCAGCCCCGGTAGCGCGACACGGTCCCGGCGGTCTGCGCCGCGACGAGCTCCGCGACATCGGCGGCGGTGCGCACCTTCACGCACGACGACGCCGAGCTTGCCCGGTGTCCATGCGAGCCCGCGAGCCGAACCCGCCGATGCGGTCGAGCTGGTAGCGGTTGTTCGAGATGAGCATGAGGTCGGCGCCCTCGTGCTGGTTCCCGCCCGGGCCGGTGTACTCGAGGTCGAACGCCGTGCTGTCCGGACCGAGCAGCTCGCGGGATCATCTCCGCGGTGGTGCCGAGCTTGTCGTCGCGGTACGCGTCGGACTGCACGATGCGCGCGTAGACACCGAGCGACACGTTGTTCACGAACACCCGACCCGCGCAGCGGCCGACGTCCACCCGCCGCTCGTAGCCCTCGGCGAACGCGTCGAGCGACCCGACGACGTCGTCCCGGTCGACGCCGAGATCGAGCGCGAGGTGGTTGCGCGTCCCGGCCGGCACGCACACGTACGGCAGGTCGTGCTCGATCGCGATCGCCGAGACGAGCGCCTGCGACCCGTCGCCGCCGGCCATCCCGATCGCGTCCGCGCCGCCGGCCACCGCGGCACGCGCGAGCTGCTTCGAGGTCGTCGCCCGGCCCGAGCACGACCGGCTCGATGCCCCGCTGCCGCGACTCCTCGACCAGGTTGAACTGCTCGACCTTCCCGCCCCCCGACTTCGGGTTCATGATCAGCACGGGCTGGCTCGGTGCCGCGGCCGCGCACCCCGGGCGGCGGCAGCTCGCGCAGCGCCGTTCTTGTCGGTGGCGAGCGCGTACCGGGCCATGACCGTCGCGAGCACGACGATCACGACCACCACCACGAGCTCCACGATCGGTCCGGTTGCGCAGCAGGATCGACGCCGCCGAGCACGACCATCGCGACCGCGACCACCGCGGCGACGATCGCGCACGAGGTGGACGCCGGGTGACCGCGTAGTACCCGGCGATGACCGCGAGCACGAACGACCACCCAGGCGCCGATGCAGCGCCGGGATGTCGTCGATGAGCAGCACGAGGATCGCGACGAGCAGTCGCGACGTACGCGAGCGAGCGCGCAGCACTGCGGCCGCTCGGCGGTCGCGCGGCGGCCGGACCGGCTCAGCCATCGAACGCTGCTCCGTCGAACCGGTCGATCGTGGTGAACTCCTCGACCGGGCGCCGCTTCAGCCGGCTCGGGAACTTCTCGGGCACGCCGAGCGCGACGACCGCGGCGAGGGCGAAGTCCGGCGGCAGCGCCGAGCAGCTCGCGGGCGGCTTCCTCCTGGCGGGCGAGGAACGTCGTCATGACGCCGCCGAGGCCCTCGCTGCGCGCCGAGAGCAACAGGTTCTGCCCGAACGGATAGACCGAACCGCCGCCGATGATGCTCTGGCGCTCGAACCCCCAGTCCAGGACCGCCAGGCTCGGCAGGTGCGCCGCGATGACGAGCAGCGCCGGGACCTGGTCGAGGTCGTCGACGAACGGCGACGGGCGCGGCGTCGCGCGCGCCGCCGTCGAGATCGATGTCCGAACGGTTCGGCCGTCCGTCCGGGCCGGGCGCGAACGGGACCTCACCCGCCTCGACGAACGCCACGTACTCACGCCAGCCGAGGACGCACAGATCACGCACCTGCGCCGGCGCTGCTCGGCGTCCTTGAGGACGATGACCCGCCACGGCTGGCGGTTGCCACCACTCGGAGCGAAGCGGGCCCGGTCGAGCACGCGGTAGAGCGTGGCGTCGTCGACGGGCGCGTCGGTGAACGCCGCGCACCGCGCCGGTGGTGCGCATCGCGAGATCGAGGTCCATCAGCGCCCTCCTGATCATCGTCCGCGGCGTACGCGCGCATCCGATCGATCCACTCGGCGCGGGTCGTCACGTCGTCGAACTGCACCGCGAGCCAGGTGACGCCGAGCGCCTCGTACTCCGCCGGGTCGTCGTCGAGTCGGAACGGCGCGAAGCACACGTCGAGCGGCTCGGTGCGACCGACCGTCTCGCGCGTGGTCGCGGGCGGCGTCGAGCCGCGTCGGCGAGCTCGTCCATCGAGGTGATCGACGGCGTCTTGGTCGCCCGCGCCGCGGCCACCGGGTTCGGGAACGGCACCCAGCCCTGGCCGAGCTCCACGGCCCGGCGCATCGCGCGATTGCTGTTGCCGCCGACCCAGATCGGTGGGTGCGGCCGGCTCGCCGGGCGCGGCCGCATCGTGACCGAGCGCGCGCTGGAAGTGCCGGCCCTCGACCGCGACCGCAGTCCTCGGTCCACACCCGCCTCATCACCTCGATGCACTCGTCGAGCAGCTCGTTGCGCTCGTCGAAGTCCACGCCCAGCGCGCCGAACTCCGGACGCAGGTAGCCGGCCGCGACCCCGAGGATGCACCCGGCCGCCCGAGAGCGCGTCGAGCGTCGCGACGCCCTTCGCCGCGAGGAACGGGTTCCGGTACGCGGCGACGTAGACGTGGGTCTGCAGCCGCAGCGTCGTCGTCGCCGCGGCCGCGAACGCGAGGCCGACGAACGGCTCGAGCGCGTGGTGACCGCCGCCCTCGAGCCACTGGTCGTCGGCCGCCGGGATGGTCGGTGACGTACACCGCATCGAACCCCGCCGCCTCGGCCGCCGCGGCCATCTCCCCGATCGCCGGGCCGGTCACGAACTCGTCCGGCTGATCGACGTGATCGACCGGGAGCCCCACGCTGAATCGCATGGGCGCACGCTACCGTCGCGGCCACCACCGGCTCCCGGAGGTCCGCACCGCAATGACCAGCCTGGCGATCGACGACATCGACCTCAGCGACATCGAGTTCTGGGCCAAGCCCGAAGCCGAGCGCGAGGCCGCGTTCAAGCGCCTGCGCGACGAGGCGCCGATCACCTTCTACGACGAGATCCTGATCGAGGAGTTCCCGCAGGGCCCCGGGTACTGGGCGCTCACCCGGTACGCCGACGTCATGCACGTGAGCCGCCACCCCGAGCTGTTCTGCTCCGGGCGCGGCGGCACGAACATCGGCGACATCCCCCAGGAGCTCGCCGAGTTCCTCGGCTCGATCATCAACATGGACGACCCGCGCCACAAGAAGCTGCGCGGGCTCGTGAACTCGGGCTTCGGGCCCAAGCAGCTCAACCAGCTGCTCGACCAGGTGCAGGTGCGCGCGCGAGCGTCATCGACGCGGTCGCAGGACAAGGGCGAGTGCGACTTCGTCAGCGAGATCGCCGCGCTGCTGCCGCTGCAGCTCGTCTGCGACATGGTGGGCGTGCCGCCGTCGCTCGAGCAGAGCGTCTTCGCGCAGACGAACGTCATCCTCGGCGTCGGCGACCCCGAGTACGTGCAGACCTACGAAGACCTGATGGCGCGCGTTCATGACGCTGCACCAGATGGCGATGGAGCTCGGCCAGCACCGGCTCGACCACCCGACCGACGACATCACGAGCATCCTGATGCACGCCGAGGTCGACGGTGAGCGGCTGACCGTGCCCGAGTTCGCGTCGTTCTTCATCCTGCTCGTCGTCGCCGGCAACGAGACGACCCGCACCGCGATCAGCCACGGCATGCTCGCGCTGCAGGACAACCCGGAGCAGAAGGCGCTCTGGATGAGCGACTTCGATCGCTACGCGCAGGACGCGGTCGAGGAGATCGTGCGCTGGGCGACGCCGGTCATCCACTTCCGGCGCACCGCGACCGCAGGACACCGAGATCGACGGGCACCCGATCAAGGAAGGCGAGAAGGTCGTGATGTTCTTCAACTCGGCGAACCGCGACGAGCGCGCGTTCGAGCGCCCGTTCGACTTCGACATCACCCGCTCACCCAACCCGCACGTCGGCTACGGCGGCGGCGGCCCGCACTTCTGCCTCGGCGCCAACCTCGCCCGCCGCGAGATCCGGGTGATGTTCGAGGAGCTGTTCCGGCGCCTCCCCGACCTCGAGATCACCGGCGAGCCGGCGACGCCTGCAGTCGAGCTTCATCCACGGCATCAAGCGCATGCCCTGCGCCTTCACCCCGGCTGGGTGACGACCGGCTCAGCTCGGTGTAGTGCCGGTCGCGATCTCCTCGATGCGCGCGAGCGTGGCGACCATGTTCTTGCGCGTCTGCTCCGCGCCCATCCGCGCGAACGGCTTGGTCACCGCGGACTCCTGCGAGATGTCCCAGCTCTCGCGGACGATGCAGCCGCCGTCGACCGGCTCGATCTCGTAGCGCCAGATCCGACCGGCGACGAGCTTGCCCGATCGCCGTGGGACCACGCGTCTGCCACGCGATGCGCCGGTTCTCCTCGAACTCGATCACCGTGCTCACCATCGCGTACGGCACCCCGATCTTCATCGACATGCCGAACTAGCTCCCGAGCTCCAGTCGCTGCGGCGGCTCCCCGCGCGTCACGGACCGTGCCCGATCCGTCGATGTCGCGGTGCCGGCGCGGATCCACGAGAAGGTCGAAGATCGCCTCGGGTGGAGCCGAGATCACACGCTCCACGGTCACGACGTCGGCCTCGTCGGTCACCGCGCGCATGCTAACGATCCTTGCTCTCCGAACGATTCACGACGACACTGGGCCCCGAGGTCGGGGCGGGACCATGCGGGGGAGTTGAGCGTGGCGGGCAGGCCGAATCGCGCGACTCGCGGGTGCCGCGGCGCCGCTCTCCAGCATCTGCGTGGCTCTGCCCACGCCTGCCGCCGGCGCGAAATTCTGGGTGCGGCGGGCCGCGCCGAGCCCGAGCGCGAGCTACAACCAGCTGACAGGCGTGAGCTGCGTCACCGACCCGGTTGCACCGCGGTCGAGTACAGAGATCAGCTCAGGAACGCTGATCGGCACACGACGGACGGATCCACTGACGCGCACGCCGCTCCGCCCGGGAGAGCTTCGTCAACACCAGACGTGAGCTGCAACAGCAGCGACGCCGCACCGCCGTCGGCACCGCCGCTCGCCACGTCGCCCGTCGTATCTCCACCCGCTCGAGCCCTCCAACGGTCTGCGCCGCGGTCGACTTCACCACGATCCGCTCTTCCGACTTTCTCGTATTGCGCACGACCAACGACGACCTAAGCCGCACCCAACAACGAAGGACCGGTCAGGAGCTCAACGGCGTCAGCTGTCTCACCGCGAACCAGCCGCGCCGTCGGAGGGACTTCGACGTCGATCCATACCCGATTCACTCCTCCAGACCAGTTGCAACGGTCCGATCCTTGGCGCGCCAGCATCCCGACCCCTCGCCGAGTGGGGCATCGACGACCTCCGCTCGAGCGCGCGTCTCTTCGGCAGCGCCGCGCCCGGACGCGATCGCGGCCGCGGTAGACGTCTGGTGCCGGGCCGCACCTCGGCGCGGGCATCGAGCGGTATGAGTTCTTCGACTCGAGCAGCGGGAGCGTGCACGGCGTCCGGCTCGCCGACGGTCGTGACGTCGTCGTCAAGGGCCACCGCCCCTCGGTGACCCGTCGGTACCTCGAGGCCGTGGCATCAGTGCAGGCGGCTCTGGCGGCGCCGATTTCCGGCCCGCGTCCGCTCGTCGCGCCGACGCCGTCGGTGTCGGGCCACCTCACCGCGGAGGTGATGCTCCGCGCCGATCGTGTCGACGGTCACGATCCCGGAGTCCGGCTGCTCCTGGCGCGGGGCTCGCTCGACTTCGTCGCGGCTCGCGCGAGGACCACCGCTCGGCCTTCGCCTCGACCACCATCCCGATGACGGTCGGCGACGGTGAGCTCTACCCACCCCGCACTCGGCCCGCTTCGACTTCGCCGCGACCGCGTCGGGTGCGGAGTGGATCGACGACTCGCGACCGCGGCCCGGGAGCGCCTGCGCTCGATCTCGCCCGAGGCGAGCGCGTCGTCGTGCACGGCGACTGGCGGATCGAGAACCTCGGCGTGAGCGACGGGGACGCTCGTCGCGGTCTACGACTGGGACAGCGTGCAGCGTCGAGCAGCGAACCGGTCGCGTTCGCGCCAGCCGCGACCACGTTCAGCGTCGACTGGAGCCGGATGGACGGAGACCCGGTTCCCGACCCCGAACGAGATCGCGGCGTTCGTCGGCGAGTACCAGGTCGCCCGAGGCGCCCAGAGCTTCGACCGCGACAAGCGCCGCCGGCTCCGCGGCGGCGATGGTCGCGATCGCTCGCGTACGGCGCGCGGTGCGAGCACGCGACGTCCCCGATCGGCCGCCGGGCGGCGACGACTCGCTAGCGCGGCCTGCTCGCTCGGCTCGGTCGCGACGCTCCTCGACGCGGGCTCGACGCGCTGCCCGACTAGATCTCAGCCCGTCGTCTGGGCGGCCGCGATCGTCCGCTTCCTTGTACCGCCGCCGGGCCTCGGCGATGTCGGTGCCGTGCTCCGCGGCCCAGTGCGTGAGCGCCGTTGATCGGCTCGAGCACGGACTCGCCCGAGCGGTGTGAGCGCGTAGTCGACCCGCGGCGGCACGGTCGCGTGCACGGTGCGCGACACGAGCCCGTCGCGCTCGAGCTGGCGCAGGGTCAGCGTGAGCATCCGCTGCGAGATGCCGTCGATCGCGCGCGCGCAGCTCGTTGAAGCGGTGGCCCCGCTCGCCGAGCAGCGCGATGACGAGGACGCTCCACTTGTCGCCGACCCGATCGAGGATCTCGCGCACGACGATGCAATCCGAGTGTCCGTCGGCGCCCATCGGCCGTGCGCGGGCACCTTCGGAGTGGCTCGGGGAACATCAAAGTGCCTTCTTCCCAGGTCGGAGGGCGGTCACGTATCGGTCGCTCAGGAACAAAAGTATACCGATACCTGTTCCGTAACCAGCCCCACCGCCACGCCAGTCCCCAGGAGTCCCGCACATGACTGCAACCGAACCCACCACCACCCTCCCCCTCGCCCCCGGCCCGTGGACCCTCGACAAGAACCACTCCAGCGTCCTCTTCGTGTCCGTCACCTCGGCCTCTCCAACGTCCGCGGCCGCTTCGACTCGCTTCGAGGCCACCCTCGACGTCGGCGCCGACCTCGACTCGGTCACCGTGACCGCCGACGTCGACCTCTCGTCCGTCGACACCTCCAACGCCGACCGTGACGCGCACCTGCGCGGCACCGACTTCTTCGACACCGACAAGCACCCGACGATGACGTTCCGCTCGACCTCGGTCACCGGTTCGGGCGAGGACTACGAGCTCGTCGGTGACCTGACCATCGCCGGCGTCACGAAGTCGGTGACGCTCGACGTCGAGTTCCACGGCACCGAGGTCTTCCCGGCTGACCAGAGCACGCACGCCGGTTCTCCGCGACCGGTCAGATCAAGCGCAGCGACTTCGGCATCGACTTCGGGATCATCCCCGGCGCCGAGAAGCTGATGCTCGGCGACAAGATCAAGATCGAGCTCGACCTCCAGTTCGTCGCCCCGCGCTAGCCGATCCAGCTCGCCGCTCCTGCCGAGCCGGAACCAGCGCCGCGAGGCGGACCAGCGCGGTCGACCAGGCGCGCGCCTGGTGACGCGCGCTGGTACCGGCGTACGCAGCCAGCGCGTCGCCCGGCCAATCGGGCGGCAGCAGCGCCGGCGGAGCAGCGGATCGGTGCCGATGTGACGCAAAGCCGCCGCGCCGGCGACGAACGCGTCGGCGACCAGCTCGCGGTCCCCGGTCAGCCGCTCGAGTCGCCGTCGGTGGCGAGCCGCACGGAGCCCCTCGGCGCGGCGCGCCCACCGCTCGGGATGGAACAGCCGATCGGCGAGCGCGACCGGATCGTCTTCCGGTCGGGCGCGGAGCCACTCGCACTGGCGCCGCACCGGCTCCGGGACATCGAGCTCGAGGTTGTCGGGCCGGAGCCACACCCCTTCGCGCCGTTCGGCGAAGTGGAGCCGGCGCATCGCCTCGCGAAGCCCGGCACGTGTCGACGCGTCGCGGCGCGTCGCGACGACGACCGCGACCCGTCCACTCACCGTTCCACGTCCGCGACGCGCGGCGCGAGGCTCGTCTCCTGGCGGGCCTGACGACCGGCGAGCCGGCCCGCGAGCCGGTACACGCCGTCGGTCGCGACGATCTCGCCCTTCGCCGTCATCCGGTGCAGCGCGACGCGGGCCGTCCCCTCGGCGATGCCGAACAGCCCGCACCAGCGCACGAGATCGGCCACGGGCGCCTCGGGCGGCCGGCGACCGAGCAGCAGGCTCGCCATCACCGAACGGGCCGAGAGCGGCCGTTCGAGCAGTGGTTCCGGGCCCGGCGCGGCGCTCGGATGACATTACGCGATTGCTGCATCTGTTGTAATCATCGTAACATCAGTCGTGGCGACGACCAGTCCACGATGATCCCGGACCCGCCGCTCCTCGTGCTGCCGACCCGGACAGCCGGCTCACCGCGATCGGCGAAGCCGGTGCCGGAGTGGCGCGAGGAGCTCCGGCGGATCCCGTCGTGGCGCAACGCCCTGACCGTCGTGCTGCTCTACGCGATCGACGGTCGGCGTCATCGCGCTCGCGGTCTGGGCGAACAACCCGGTCGTCTGGGTGCTCGCGTTCCTCGCGATGGGCCCGGTGATCGGCCGCTTCAACATCCTCATGCACGAAGCCGCGCACCGGCTGCTGTTCGCCAACCGCAAGGTCAACGACTTCGTCGGCCGCTGGTTCCTCGGCTACCCGGTGTTCGCGCCGATCGACCTCTACCGGCGCGGCCACATGGCGCATCACCGCGAGGAGTTCGGGCCGAACGAGCCCGACATCCCGCTCTACTCCGGCTACCCGATCCCGCGCGACTCGATGCGCCGCAAGCTCACGCGCGACGCGCTCGGCATCACCGGCACGAAGCTGATGCGCGGCCTGCTGCGTGGCCTGCGTCGCCGACACGCCGCGGTCCGCAAGCAGGCGTGGAGCATCCTCGCGACGCAGGTCGTGATCCTCGGGCTGTTCACGCTCGCCGGCCACCCGTGGCTGTACCTCTTCCTCTGGCTGCTCCCCGACCTCACGGTCTGGCGGGTGATGAACCGGCTGCGCTCCATCGCCGAGCACGGTGGGATGCAGGCGTCACGACGACCGGCGCAACACGACGCACTCGGTGCGCCAGTCGTTGGCCGGCCCGGCTCACGATCGTGCCGTACAACACGGGCTGGCACCTCGCCCACCACGTCGACTCGGGCATCCCGTTCCGCCACCTCCCCGCGTATCACGAGGAGCTGATCCGCTCCGGCTACGTGCAGCCGCCGCTCGAGTACCCGAGCTACCGCGCGCTGTGGCGCAAGCTCGCCTCCGGCTGACGGAGCAGAGGCGTGGGTCGACTCGCGGTCATCGGTGGCACCGGCGTGCGGGAGAGCGCGTTCGGTGCCGGGCGCGGAACCGGTCACGTTCGACGGCGTCACGCTGCTCGACGCGGGCGACTTCGTCTTCCTGCAACGCCACGGCTTCGACCGCTACGTGCCGCGCGCACGAGATCGACCACCGGGCCCACGTCCTCGCCTTGCAGGCCGCGGGCTGCGACCGGGTGCTCGGCCTCTCGTCCACCGGCAGCCTGCGGCTCGACTGGCCGGTCGGCACCTTCGTCTGCCCGGACGACTTCTACGCGCCGCAGGTGAACGACACCATCCACGACGACGCGCGGAGCCACACGATCCCGGGCTTCGACCCGGCAGTGGCGCGGCGCGGCTGCTCGACGACCTGGCGCGCACACGCCGCGACCCCGATCATCGACGGCGGCGTCTACACGCAGACCCGCGGGCCCGCGCTTCGAGACGCCGGCCGAGGTGCGCGCGCTCGCCCGCATCGGCGACCTCGTCGGCATGACGCTCGCCGCCGAGTGCATCCTGGCCAAGGAGCTCGGGATCGCCTACGCCGCGGTGTGCGTCGTCGACAACCTCGCAACGGGCTCGACCCCGAGCCGCTCACGATCGAGGAGTTCCAGGCCGAGCGTCGTCGCGAACCGGGCCGCGCTGCTCGCCGACCTCGATGCTGTGCTGCCCGTGCTCGCCGGCCGATGCCGCAGATGCCGCTGACCGTCACCAACGCGACGCTCGACGGCGAGCCGATCGGGCTGCGCGCGGTCGACGGGACGATCGTCGCGCTCGGACCCGACGTCGCGGCCGGAGCCGGGCGACGAGACGCTCGACGCGGACGGCGCTGGCGCTCGTCCCCGGGCTCGTCAACGGCCACACCCACGCCGCGATGACGCTGTTCCGGGGCTTCGGCGACGACCTGCCGCTCATGGAGTGGCTCGAGCAGCGCATCTGGCCGGCCGAAGCCCGGCTCACGCGCCGACGACGTCTACTGGGGCACGCGCCTCGCGTGCCTCGAGATGATCCGGTCGGGCACGGTGCGCTTCTGGGACATGTACTGGCACCAGCTCGACGTCGCGCGCGCGGTCCTCGACAGCGGGATGCGCGCCACCGTCGGCCAGCCGATCCTCGAGTTCCCCGGCGCGCCCGACGGCGCCCGCCCGGAGCACGCGGCCGAGGGCATCGCCGCAGCTCAGCGAGCTCGGCCACGCGTCGCGTGCCGCGCTCACCCCGCACGCGCACTACACGGTGAGCGAGCCGTCGCTCCGGCTCGTCGCCGAGATCTCCGACGACGCACCAGGTCCCGGTGCACACCCACCTCTCGGAGACCGAGCAGGAGGTGCACGACTGCATCGACGCGCACGGCTGCCGGCCGCCGGACTACCTCGACCGGCTCGGGCCTGCTCAACGAGCGCTCGGTGCTCGCGCACGGCGTCTGGCTCGACGAGGAGGAGCTCGCGCTCGATCGCCGAACGTGGCGCGACGATCGTGACGAATCCGGTGTCGAACATGAAGCTCGCGGTCGGACGCGCGTTCCCGTACCCGCAGGCGCGCGCCGCCGGGGTCGCGATCGGGCTCGGCACCGACGGCGCCGCGTCGAACAACTCGCTCGACCTGCTCGCGGACATGAAGGTGCTCGCGCTGCTGCAGAAGCACGCCGCCCGGCGACCCGTCGGTCCTGCCGGCGGCCGAGGCCTGGGCGCTCGCGACCGGCGCGCTCGCCCCGCCGCTCGGCGGCACGCCCACTCGCGGTCGGTGAACCGGCCGACTTCCTCCTCATCGACACCTCCGGCATCGAGATGACGCGCGGGCCGCTGATCGAGTCGCTGGTCTACGCCACGAGCAGCGCGGCCGTCGACACCGTCGTGGTCGACGGCCGGGTCCTGATGCGCCACCGCCGGATCGACGGCGAGGCCGAGGTCCGCGCCCGGGCGCTCGGAGGCCGCGCCGCATCGCGTGCCGGCAGCTAGGTTCTCCGCGATGGCTGAAGACGAGATCGACTACGCCGCGCGCCTACCGATCGCTGCGCGAGCGGGTCATCGAGCTCGTGCAGCGGCGCGACGGACGAGCAGCTCGACGCCCACGCCCCGCGACGCCGCGATGGCGGATCCGCGACGTGCTCGCGCACCTGACCGGCGACACGACCGACATCCTGACCGGCAACCTCGACGGTGTCGGTACCGATCCGTGGACCCAGGTGCAGGTCGACGCGCGCCGCGACTGGACCCGTCGACCGACGCTCATCGCGGAGTGGGAGAGGAACGGACCGCAGATCGACCCGATGATCCCGTCGTTCGGTGCGTCGCCGGCCAGTTCTTGGTCGACGTCGGTCACCCACGAGCACGACATCCGTGGCGCGCTGCGACGCGCCCGGCGCGCGCGAGAGCGACGCGCTGGCGATCGGGTTCGCCTGGCTCGGCGACCGCGTCGCGCGAGCTCCGCGACGGCGGCCGGAGCCGGCGCGCTCCGGGTCGAGACCGAGGCCGGGCGTACACGTCTTCGGCACCGGCGAGGTCGACCGCGACGTGCGCGACGACCCGCTTCGAGTTCCTCCGCGCGTCGACCGGGCGCCGCAGCGTCGAGCAGATCGCGGCGTGGGCCTGGGACGGTGACGACCGCGGCCCGAGCTGCTCGTCATGCCGATCTTCGTGCCCCGCGCCGACCCGCTCGTCGAGTAGCGCGGTCGCTCGTCGGTCAGGTCCGGGTCGGGCTCCGCGTCGGGCTCGAGGATCCGTGCAGTCTCGAGGAAGTCCTCGGCGTCGAGCAGCGCCTTCGCCGCGTCGAGGTCCTCGTCGAAGACCAGCACCCGGAACCCGTCGAGCGAGCGCGATGTGCGGCATCCAGCCGCCGGCGTCGCCGAACTTGCCCGACGCCTGGATCCCGTTGGCCTCGAGCAGCGCGATCGCCGTCGTCCGCCTCCATGCGCGATGCCGAAGTTCGCCGACCTCGACGATCTTCCCGTCGGGTCGCGGTTCCCGAGCCATCGCGCCAGGTTAGGGCCGCGCCGCGACCGACCCGGCCGGACGACCGTCGCCACGGGTAGGTTGCACGCGACGTGAACCGCTCGCTCGCTCCGCTCCGGCACCGCATGTTCGCGATCCTGTGGACCGGCGCGTTCGTCTCGAACATCGGCACCTGGATGGAGACGGTCGGCGTCGGCATCCTCGTCACCGAGGCGACGGACGCAGTCGATCTGGACCGGGCTCGTCGCCGCCGCCGGGTTCGCGCCGCTCGCGGTGCTCGGCCCGGTCGGCGGCGCGCTCGCCGACCGGCTGCCCGCGCAAGCGCCTGCTGCTCATCACGACGACGATCCAGACGATCCTCGCCACGCACGCTCACCGTGCTCGTGGCGACCGGCGACCCCGGGCCCGGGGATCGTCACGCTGATCGTGTTCGCGCGCCGGCTGCGTCCAGGCGATCGGCTTCCCCGCGTACCAGGCGGTGCTCCCGGACCTCGTCCCCCAGGAGGACCTGGTCGGCGCGGTCGCGCTCTCGCTCCGCGCAGTGGAACCTCGGGCGCGTCGTCGGACCTGCGCTCGCCGGCGTGATGATCGCCATCGGCGGCTACGAGTGGGCGTTCGCGTTCAACGCCGCTGAGCTTCCTCGCGGTGATCTTCGCGGTCACCCAGCTCCGGCTCCCGCCGCCGGTCGTGCGCCGGGCGGCAGTCGATCCGCGCGCGAGATCCGCGAGGGACTCGCCTACGTGCGCCGAGATCCGGGACTGCGGGTCGTCGTCGCGTACATGGTCGTCAACACGCTGCTCGCCGCACCGTTCATCGCGCTCGTCCCGGCGATGGCCGAGAAGGTGTTCGACGCGGGCGCCGAGCGGCACCGCGGTCCTCGTCACCGCGCAGGGCATCGGCGCGGTGACGATGGCGCTGTCGCTCGCCGCGCTCGCGGCGCGCTTCGGCAACGGCCGCGTGCTGCTCGATGGTGCTGTGGGGGCTGCCGCCCGCGCTCGTCGTCTACGCGCTGATGCCGGTGCTCGCGCTCTCGGCCGTCGCGATCTTCTTCGTCGGGCTGCTCTACCTCGGCGCGCTCTCGAGCTTCACGAGCATCGCCCAGCTCCGCGCGCCCGCGGCGGTGCGCGGCCGGGTGCTGAGCGTGCTGCTGGTCCTGCTCGGCTCGCTCTACCCGCTCGGCGCCGTGCTCCAGGGCGCGATCGCCGACGAGATCGGCCTGCGCGCCGACGACCGCCGGCGCGGCGGTGCTCATGCTCGCGCTGCTGCTGCTCGCCCGGCTGCTCCGGCCGCAGCTTCGCCTCGGCGCTCGACGCGCCGGCCGCGCCGCTCGACGGCTTCGCCTCCGGATGCGATCGACTGCCCCGTGACGCGCGGTACGCGCTACCGGTCCCACGAGCAACCTCGGAGAGGACGAGCGCATGGCGGTAGTCGAGGTCGAACGACGCGACCGGGTGGCGATCGTCACCCTCAACCGGCCCGAGGCGCGCAACGCGGTGAACGGCGAGCTCGCCCAGGCGATGGAAGCGATCCTCGACGACCTCGAGGCCGACGACGCGATCACGGTCGTCATCCTCACCGGCGCCGGGTTCCACGTTCTGCGCCGGCGCCGACCTCAAGAAGGTGGCGAAGGGCAAGGGCGGCGAGCTCGCCACGAAGCGGGGCGGCTTCGGCGGCATCGTCACCCGCAAGTTCCCCAAGCCGCTCATCGCCGCGGTGAACGGCCCGGCGCTCGCCGGCGGCTTCGAGATCGTCCTCACGCTGCGACCTCGTCGTCGCGGCCGACCACGCGAAGTTCGGGCTCCCCGAGGCGAAGCGCGGGCTCTTCGCCGCGGCCGGCGGGCTCATCCGGCTGCCCAAGCGGATCCCGCTCGCGATCGCCACCGAGATCGCGATCACCGGCGACCCGATCGACGCCGCGCGGGCGCTCGCAGCTCGGCCTGGTCAACCGGGTCGTCGCCGGCGACGAGGTGCATCGACGCGGCGCTCGCGCTCGCCGGCGCGCATCGCGGTCAACGGACCGCTCGCGGTGCGCAACACGCTCAAGATGGTGCGCGAGGCGCCGGACCTCACCGAGGAAGAGGCCTGGCCCCGCAACTACGAGCTGGCGATCGAGGTGTTCGCGTCCAAGGACTCGATCGAGGGCGCCACGGCGTTCGCCGAGAAGCGCGAGCCGCGCTGGACCGGTACCTGAGCCGATCCGACCGGCGCCGACGGCTGCGCTAGACGCCGGCGAGCAGCTGGTCGTGCGCGTCGGTGATCTCGCTCACGACCGTGCGCGCCGCGACCGCGGCGAGCAGCGCGAGCACCACCGTCGACGCCGGTCGTGACGCCGAGCGCGATCGGGTTCGACGAACGCGGTGACGATGATCGCCGAGCCCGCCGACGATGCACGCCGATCCAGAGCGCCCACCACCGCCGGACGACGCGGGCCGCGCCGGATGGTCCGCGGGCAGGAGATCGCACGTCGACTGGTACGGCCACCACAGGTTCAGGATCGGGATGATGAACGACGCGGTCGCCGAGACCGGGGCTGCGCCGCGCGGCGAGCCCGGACGACGCGGCCAGCACCGCGGAACGGTGGAACCAGATCAGGAACAGCACGCCCGCGACGACGAGCACGACGCCCGGCGAGCTGGCCGAGGATCGCCGCGCCGGAGTTGCCGTTCGTGCTGTCGACCGAGCTCCCGGGCGCGGTGAGCTCGTCCCAGTGGTCGGCGATCCAGTGCCACTGGAACGCGCCGGCGATCGTGCTCACGCCGAGCGCGGGCCCGGCCCACGCGAGCCCGAGCCTGCGCCCATCGCGCCGCGGTGCGCTCCTCGGCGAGCCGCAGCGTCGGGGCCGGGCCGCCGGGCATGCCCGCTGACGTGACCGGTCCACTGGCTGCCGTCCCAGTACCGCAGCGCGGCCGCGGCCCACGGGTCCGGGTGCCACCCCGGCGGCGCACCGGGCGGCGCGGTCTGCGGCCGGCGGGATCGCTGCGGCGGTGCTCGCCGGCCGGCGGCGGCGGCGCGTCGTGACCGCGGCGGATCGTCGGCCACCGCCGGGCGGCGTCAGCGGGTAGTCACCGGGGGCGTGTCGAGCCCGCCGGGACGGCGCGTGGTGCGGGCCCAGGCGACCCCGTCGAAGTACCGCTCCTCGGGGGTACCCCAGGGATCCGGGTACCACCCCGGGTGCCCGTGCCGTCGCCGCTCACCGTCGCGCTCCTCGTCGCCCCTGCACGTTCATCTAGGTGCCATGCTCGCGCAGATGGGAGCCCCTTCCCTCAGCAGGCCGCGCTCCGGGCGCGTTTTCGACCCGTCCGAACCGCGCCCGAACGGCGGGGCGCGCCGTGAAGATCCACGATCTCCCGACCCCGGCGCTCGTCGTCGACGGCGCCGGCGTTCGAGCACAACCTGGCCACGATGGCCGCGGCGCTGCCCGGCGCCCGGCTGCCGGCCCCACGTGAAGGCGCACAAGACGACCGCGCTCGCCCGCCGCCAGGCCGCGCGTCGGGCACCGCGCCTTCTGCGCCGCGACGCCGCGGGAGATCATCGGCATGGCCGCCGCCGGGCTGGGCGACGACCTCCTGCTCGCCAACGAGACCGTCGACCGCGACCGGCTGCGGGCGATGGCGGACTGCGGTGCGCGCGCGTGACCGTCGCGGTGGACTCCGCCGAGACCGTCGAGGCCGCGGCGGCGAACGGGATCCGCGAGGTCCTCGTCGACGTCGACGTCGGGCTCCCCCGCTGCGGATGCGCGCCCGAGGACGCCGGGCCGCATCGCCGACCTGGCCGCGCGCCGCGGCATGACGCGTGCGCGGCGTGATGGGGTACGAGGGCCACGTCGTCGGCAACCCGGACCGGGAGTGGCGCGCCGACGACGACCGAGCAGTGCATGGCGCTGCTGCACGCCGCGCACGACGACGTCGGTGGCGACGTCGTGTCCGGCGGCGGGACCGGGCACCTTCGACATCAACATCTGGTGCACCGAGATCCAGGCCGGCTCGTACACGCTGATGGACACCGCGTACGCCAAGCTCGGCCTCCCGTTCCGCCAGGCGCTCTGGGTCGAGGCGACCGTCATCTCGGTCTCGCCGAAGGGCTGGTTCGTCGCCGACTGCGGGCTCAAGGCGCTCGGCATGGACCACGGCGACCCGAGCGTCGACGCCGGCGAGGTGCTGTTCTGCTCGGACGAGCACATCACCGTCCGCCCGAGCCGGGGACCCGCCCGCGGGTCGGCGACCGGCTCCGGGTCTGGCCCGCGCACGTCGACCCGACGATCGCGCTGCACGAGCGGATGCACGTCGTCGACGGCGAGGACGTCGTCGAGACCTGGGAAGTCGACCTCCGGGGCTGGTCGGCGTCGAGTCGCTCGGCTCCGCACTTCGGCCCGCTGCAGCCTGCGCTCTCTGCACTTCGGGCCCGCTCCGGCCTACGCTCGGCCCATGACCGACGATTTCGCGACTCTCGACGCCACCGCCCAAGCCGAGCTGGTTCGCACCGGCCAGGTCTCGCCCTCGAGCTCGTCGACGCGGCGATCAACCGGGTCGAGAAGCTCAACCCGGAGCTCAACGCGGTGATCCACCCGCGCTTCGACGCAGGCCCGCAAGGCCGCCGCCGGGACCGCTGCCGGACGGGCCGTTCACCGGGCGTCCCGATCCTGTTCAAGGACCTCGGCTGCGCGATCGAGGGCGAGCCGTACCACGAGGGCATGCAGTTCCTGAAGGACGCCGGCTACCGGCTCGCCGCACACCGACAACCTCGCGAAGCAGTACTTCGACGCCGGGTTCGTCGTCGATCGGGCGCACCAACACCCCCGAGCTCGGCCTCGTCCCGACCACCGAGCCGGTCGCGCTACGGCGCGACGCACAACCCGTGGAAGCGCGGGCACACCTCGGGCGGCTCGTCGGGTGGATCGGCGGCCGCGGTCGCCAGCGGCATGGTGCCGGTCGCGCACGCGAACGACGGCGGCGGCTCGATCCGCATCCCCGCGTCGTGCTGCGGGCTCGTCGGGCTCAAGCCGACGCGTGGCCGCACGTCGACCGGCCCGGAGCTCAACGACATCTCGCAGTTCCTCATCGCCGAGCTGTGCGTGAGCCGCACCGTGCGCGACACCGCCGGCGTGCTCGACGCGGTGAACGGCCCGTTCCCCGGCGACGCGACCCAGGCCCCGCCGCCGTCGCGTCCGTACCGCGACGAGGTCGGCGCCGATCCCGGGCCAGCTCAAGATCGGCCTGCAGACCACGAACCCGATCGGCGACACGCCGGTCCACCCGGACTGCGTCGCCGCGGCCGAGAACGCCGCGAAGCTGCTCGAGTCGCTCGGCCACTCGGTCGAGGTCGTCGGCGCCGAAGGGCTTCGACAACGACGAGCTCATCATGCAGTTCGGCGCGGTGTGGGCCGCCGACTGCTCGTACCTGCTCGACGACTGGGGCAAGAAGGTCGGGCGGGAGGTGACGGCCGACGACGTCGAGATCCTCACCTGGGCGCTCGCCGAGCATGGGCCGGATCGGTCACCGCCGCGCAGCTCGTCGGCGCGGTCACCGACGCGATGAAGGCGAACCGGCATGGCCGCGCGAGTGGTGGGACCACGGACCCGACGGCGACGGCTTCGACCTGCTCCTCACCCCGACGCTCGGTGAGCCGCCGGTCCCGCACGGCACGTTCGACTCGACGCCCGAGGAGCCGCTCGGCGGCTTCTTCCGCTCCGCCGGGTTCGTGCCGTTCACCGCGCAGTTCAACGTGAGCGGCCAGCCGGCGATCAACCTGCCGCTGCACTGGAACGACGACGGGCTGCCGATCGGCATCCAGCTCGTCGCCGCGTTCGGTCGCGAGGATCTGCTGCTGCGGGTCGCCGCGCAGCTCGAGGCCGCGCAGCCCTGGGTCGACCGCCGCCCGCCCGTCTTCGCCTGACCCTGACTGACTTCAGGAGGCCGCCGCTCATGGGCGACGATCTGGCCCAGCTCGACGCGACCGCGCAAGCCGAGCTCGTCCGCAACGGTGACGCGACCCCGACCGAGCTCGTCGACCGCGGCGATCGCGCGGATCGAGGCGCTGCAGCCGACGCTGAACGCGCTCGACGACGAACCGCTTCGAGCGCGCGCTCGAGGAGGCGAAGCTCGCCGATCAGGGCGAAGGGACGTGCCGGCCCGACGCGCCGTTCCGTGGCGTGCCGTTCCTCGTGAAGGACCTCTCCATCCCGATGGCCGGCGAGCCCGCGCACGAAGGCATGCGGGCGCTCAAGGAAGCCGGCTACATCGCGCCGGACACGAGCCACCTCGCCCGCCGGTGGCAGGAGGCCGGGTTCATCATCCTCGGCCGCACGAACACGCCCGAGCTCGGGATCATGCCGACGACCGAGCCGGCGGCGTACGGGCCGACCCGCAACCCGTGGAACACCGACCGGATCTCCGGTGGGTCGAGCGGCGGCTCGGCGGCCGCGGTCGCGAGCGGGATGGTGCCGGCCGCGCACGCGAGCGACGGCGGCGGCTCGATCCGCATCCCCGCCGCGTGCTGCGGGCTCGTCGGCCTGAAGACCTCGCGCGGCCGGGTGTCGGTCGGCCCGGGCAGCGGCGAGATCGCCCGTCCGCTGAGCGTGCAGTTCGCGGTGACGCGCACGGTGCGCGACGCGGCGGCGCTGCTCGACGTCGCCGCCGGACCCGAGCCGGGCGACCCGTTCGTCGCGCCGGCGCCGTCGCGGCCGTACCGCGACGAGGTGGGCGCGGACCCGGGCTCGTTGCGCATCGGGCTGATGACGACGATTCCCGGACGCGACGAGAACGTGCACCCCGACTGCGTCGCCGGCGGCCGAAGCGGCGGCGCGCCTGCTCGAGGCCGCCGGCCACACGGTCGAGGTCGCGCACCCCGAGGCGTTCGACAACGCCGGCGCCGATGGACGCGTTCATCCCCATCTGGTCGGCGATGGCCGCGTCGAACCTGGCGAGACTCGGTCGCGTGATCGGCCGCGAGCTCGGCCAGGACGACGTCGAGCCGCTGACCTGGTTGCTCGCCGACCACGGCCGCAAGGTCGACGCGGTCGCGTACACCGACGCGCTGTTCGCGATGCAGACGTTCTCGCGCCGCTTCATGCAGTGGTGGTCGAGCGACGCTCCCGACGGCGCTGGGACCTGCTGCTCACGCCGACGCTCGGCGAGCCGCCGCCGGAGCTCGGCGTGCTGAACACCCCCGACGAGCCGTTCGTCGGGTACGGGAAGGCCGCGACGTTCACGCCGTACACGCCGGCGTGCAACCAGAACGGGCAGCCGGCGATCTCGCTGCCGATCGCGCAGGGCGCGGACGGGATGCCGGTCGGCGTGCACCTCGTCGCCGACTACGGCCGCGAGGACGTGCTGCTCCGGGTCGCGGCGCAGCTCGAGGCCGCGGCGCCGTGGGCCGACCGCCAGCCGGCCGTCCATGCCTGACCCGGCGCAATCCGGCTCGGCGGCGGGCAGGGCTTCTACGGCGACACGCCGCGCGCCGTCGAAGGGCTGCTCGCCGAGGGCGTCGACTACCTCTGCCTCGAGGCGCTCGCCGAGCTGACGCTCGCGATCCTCCAGAAGGACCGCGCCCGCGACGAGACGCTCGGGTACACCCGCGACCTCCCGCGCTACCTCGCCGCCGTCGCTGCCCGCGGTCGTCGACGGCAAGACGAAGGTCGTCACCAACGCGGGCGGGATCAACCCCACCGCGGCCGCGCACGCGGCGAAGGAGACGGCCAAGGCGCTCGGCATCTCCGGGCTGCGCATCGCGACGGTGCTCGGCGACGACCTGATGACCCGGCTCGACACGCTCCCGGGCGAGACCTCGACCGGTCTCGCCAACATGGAGACCGGCGATCCGTTCGCCGCGCTCCCCGACACCCCGTTGTTCGCGTCCGCGTACCTCGGCGCGTTCCCGATCGCGGAGGCGCTCGCCGACGGCGCCGACGTCGTGATCACCGGCCGGGTCGCGGACGCCGCGCTGTTCCTCGGACCGTTGATCCACGAGCACGGCTGGGCCCGCGACGACTGGGACCACCTGTCGGCCGGGATCCTCGTCGGTCACCTGCTCGAGTGCTCGGGCCAGGTCGCGGGCGGCAACTTCTCGGGCGAGTGGTGGACGATCCCCGAGCCGTGGAACCTGCCGTACCCGATCGCCGAGGTCACGGCCGACGGCACCGCGGTGATCACGAAGCCGGCCGCGTCCGGCGGACGCGTCGACATCGACACCGTGCGCCACCAGCTGCTGTACGAGGTGCACGACCCGCGCCGCGTACTTCTCGCCCGACGTGGTCGCGGACTTCACCAGCGCGGAGTTCGAGGACCTCGGCTCGGACCGGGTGCAGGTGAGCGGCGTGACCGGGAATCCGGCGACCGACACCTACAAGGCGTTGCTCGCCTATCACGCCGGCTGGGCCGGAGAGACGCGCGTCGCGTTCTCCTGGCCCGATGCGCAGGAGAAGGCGAAGGCGACCGCGGCGATCCTGGCCAAGCGGGTGGAGATGGCCGGCATCGAGGTGCGCGAGTGGTGCTTCGAGTACTGGGGCGTCAACGCGCTCGGCGGTCCGACCGTGCCGCCGCTCGCCCCGGGGGTCGAACCGCCGGAGTGCGTGCTGCGCGCCGCGTGGCGCTGCGACGACGAGCGCGCGTCGCGTGCGCGTCGGCCGGGAGCTCGTGCCGCTCGCGCTGTCGGCGCCGCCGGCCGGCCTCACCGGCATGGGTCGCGGGCATGGCCGGGGCGAGCACCGAGCTGCTCGGGCTCTGGCCGACGCTGGTGGACAAGCAGCTGGTCGACCCGGGCGTGACCGTGACCGTCGAGGAGATCTGAGGTGTGCGCTGATGGCAACGAAGGTCGCGTTGCGCGAGCTGTGCGGATACCGCGCCGGCGACAAGGGCGACACCGCGGACGTCGCGGTGTTCGCGTACGACGACGAGATCTACGCGCTGCTCGTCGAGCAGGTGACCGCGGCGAAGGTGCGGGCACTGTTCGGGTCGATGGTGCACGGCGAGGTGTTGCGCTACGAAGCGCCGAACGTGCTCGCGCTGAACTTCGTGCTCCGCGGGGCACTCGGCGGCGGCGGGCCGAAGAGCCTGCGCTCGGACAACCTCGGCAAGACGCTCGGCGGCGCGCTCGATGCGGCTCGAGATCGACGTCCCCGACGAGATCGCATCCCGGCGCCGCCCCCGCCCCGACGTCACCTGGGCCGACGAGATCCTCGCCGCCCTCCCCCGAACCTGACCCCGACGCCGCCACCGCCGCCTGTGTTCCAGCTGAGGCCATCGGTAGGATCTCGGCTTCCCCGCCGTCTTCCGAGGAGTGTCCGCCATGGGCTTCCTGGACAAGGTCAAGGACACCGCCAACAAGGCGGCCGAGCAGGTGCAGAAGGCCGCGGAGACCGGCCAGGAGAAGCTCGAGGAGTCCAAGCTCAAGAAGAAGGTCGGGGACCTGAAAGAGGAGCTCGGCGGGGTCGTCTACGGCCAGCGCGTCGGCGCGATCCCCGCCGGCGACGAGGAGATCACCCGCCTCGTGGCCGAGATCACCGCGGTCGAGAGCGAGCTGGCCACGCTGAAGGCCGACGACACCGACGCACCGGCGACACCGGCGACGCTCCCGCCACCTGACGGTCACGCGGATCGGCTGCTAGACAACCGGGCATGGCAACCATGCGCGAGACCATCCACATCAACGCGTCGCCCGACAAGGTCTGGGCGGGGGTCCGGGACCCACTGGCGCTCCTCGACTGGTTCGACGGCCTCGACCGGCGGCGAGATGGACGGCACCGCCCGCAAGATCAAGATGGGCGACATCACCGTCACCGAGGAGATCGTCACCGTCGACGACGACCTCCGCCGCTTCCAGTACTCGATCACCGAGATGCCGATCCCGGTCGAGTACCACCTCTCGACGATCGACGTGCTCGAGGACGGCGACGGAACGCTGGTCGTCTACGGCGTCGACGTGAAGCCCGACATGCTCGGCGACATCCTCGCCCCCACCATCGCCGGTGCGGTCAAGGGGATGAAGCAGCACTTCGAGGCCTGACCCACCTTCTCGGCACGCTCAGGCGCCTGTGGGCGCCTCAGCGGGCCGAGAACGGGGAGTCAGCCGCCGGAGACGTCCTGGGGCTTGGCCTTGCCGGCCCCGATCCACGGCATCATCGAACGCAGCTGCGCGCCGACGGCTTCGATCGGGTGCTTCGCCGACTCGGCGCGCAGCCGGTCGAAGTTCGGGCGGCCCGCTTCGTTCTCCGCGATCCACTCCTTGGCGAACTCGCCGCTCTGGATCTCGTCGAGGATCTTGCGCATCTCGACCTTCGTCTACGGCGTTGATGATGCGTGACCCGCGGGTCATGTCGCCGTACTCCGCCGTGTCCGAGATCGAGTACCGCATGTTCGCGATGCCGCCCTCGTAGATGAGGTCGACGATGAGCTTCACCTCGTGCAGCGTCTCGAAGTACGCCGACTCGGGCTGGTAGCCCGCCTCGACCAGCGTCTCGAACCCGTTGCGGATCAGCTCGACGAGCCCACCGCACAGCACGACCTGCTCGCCGAAGAGGTCCGTCTCGGTCTCCTCTTCGAACGTCGTGTCGAGCACCCCGGCGCGAGTCGCGCCGATGCCTCGGGCGTACGCGAGCCCGGTGGCACGTGCGTTGCCGGTCGCGTCCTGAGCCACGGCGACGAGCGCCGGCACGCCGCCACCCTCTTCGTAGGTTCGGCGAACGAGGTGACCCGGACCCTTCGGCGCGATCATCCACACGTCGACGCCTTCGGGCGGGGCGATCTGGCCGAAGTGGATGTTGAAGCCGTGCGCGAACGCGAGTGAGTTGCCCGCGGCCAGGTTCGGCGCGATGTCCGCCTCGTAGACCTTCTTCTGCTCGGTGTCGGGCAGGAGCACCATGACGATGTCCGCGGCGGCGACCGCTTCGCCGGTCGGCAGCACGGTGAGGCCCGCCTCCTCGGCCTTCGCCTTGCTCGACGACCCCTCGCGCAGGCCGACGATGACGTCGACGCCGGAGTCCTTCAGGTTCAGCGCGTGCGCGTGACCCTGCGAGCCGTAGCCGAGGACGGCCACCTTCTTGCCGGACAGCAGGCCGAGATCGGCGTCGTCGTCGTACGAGATCGTGGCGGGCATCTGGGTTCCTCTCGAGGTGGGTGGACGCGCGAGCTGGTCTAGGCGCCCTTGTTCTTGACGAGCTTGAGCTTTGCGGACTCCCGGGAGAGCTTGGCCAGCGCGATGCGGCCGGTCCGTTGTAGCTCGACGATGTCATACGGGGCCAGCAGCTCCGTCATCGCGTCCAGCTTCTCGGGGGCGCCGGCGACCATCAGCGTCATCGCGTCGTAGCCGACGTCGAGGATCTTGGCCTCGAAGATCGACGCCAGCTCGGTGACCTGGGACCGGAACGCTCCGTCCGCCTTCACGGTCACGAGCATCAGCTCACGTTCCACGGCTTCCTGCGCGGTCAGCTCGCTGATCTTCATCACCGGGATGAGCTTGTTGAGCTGCTTGGTGACCTGCTCGATCGGGGCGCTGTCGCCGTCCACGACGACCGTCATGCGCGAGTAGCGCGGGTCCTCGGTCGGGCTCACCGCGAGCGAGTAGATGTTGTAGCCCCGGCGGGCGAACAGTCCGGCGATGCGGCTGAGCACACCGAACTTGTTCTCCACGAGGACGCTCAGGATGTGATGCGATCCATCCATGTCTACCGACCTCCCGGGCGGTCGGTCTCGGGACCGATGATGATGTTGTCGTTCGACTGACCCGCCGGCACCATCGGGTACACCTTCTCGCGGTAGTCGGTGCGGAAGTCGATGACCACCGGACGGTCGTCGATCTCGTTCGCCTTCTCGATCGTCGGCACGACGTCTTCGGGCGTGTCGACGCGGAAGCCCACGCAGCCCATCGCCTCGGCCCACTTCACGTAGTCCGGCAGGTCCGGCGAGAGGTACACCTCGCTGTAGCGCTCCTCGTAGAAGAGCTCCTGCCACTGGCGGACCATGCCGAGGTACGCGTTGTTCAGGATCGCGATCTTCACCGGGATCCGCTCCGCGCTCGCCGTCACGAGCTCCTGCGCGGTCATCTGGAAGCAGCCGTCACCGTCGATCGCCCACACCATGCGCTCGGGCTTGCCGACCTTCGCGCCGATCGCCGCCGGCACCGCGAAGCCCATGGTGCCGAGACCGCCGGAGTTGATGAACGTGTACGGGTGGCGGAACTTCCAGTGCTGGCTCGTCCACATCTGGTGCTGCCCCACACCCGAACGCCACGATCGTGTCCTCGGGCGTGTGGTCGCGCAGCGCCTCGATGCAGAACTGCGGCTTGAGCGGCCCGTCCTCGTACTGGTCGTAGGTGAGCGGGAAGTCGCGCTGCCACTCGCTGGAGCTGGTTGCGCCAGGGCGTGAGGTCCGGCCACTCGTGCTTGCCCTGGTCGGTGCGAACCGCAGTGACCATGCGCTCGATCACGTTGCGGCAGTCGCCGACGATCGGCACGTCGGGCCGGCGCACCTTGCCCAGCTCGGCCGGGTCCACGTCCACGTGGATGATCTTCGCGTCGGGTGCGAACGCGCCGACCTTGCCGGTCACCCGGTCGTCGAAGCGCGAACCCAGCGCGATGAGCAGGTCGGACTTCTGCATGGCGGTGACGGCGGTGAAGTTGCCGTGCATGCCCGGCATGCCGAGGCACAGCTCGTGGTCGTCGGGGAACGCACCCCGGGCCATGAGCGTCGTGACCACCGGAATGCCGGTGAGCTCGGCGAGCTCGCGCAACGCTTCGGCCGCACGCGCCTTCAGGATGCCGCCACCCGCGTAGATCACCGGCCGTTGCGCCTGGCTGATCAGGCGCGCCGCTTCCTTGATCTGCTTCGGGTGACCCTTGAGGTTCGGCTTGTAGCCCGGCAGGTCGACCGAGTCGGGCCACTCCCAGTCCATCGTCTGGTTCGCGATGTCCTTCGGGATGTCCACGAGCACCGGACCGGGACGCCCCGTCGTCGCCACGTGGAACGCCTCGCGCACGATGCGCGGGATGTCCTGCGCGTCGGTGATGAGCCAGTTGTGCTTCGTCACCGGCATGGTGATGCCGACCGTGTCGCACTCCTGGAAGGCGTCGGTGCCGATCGAGCTGAGCGCCACCTGACCGGTGATCACGACGATCGGGATCGAGTCCAGGTAGGCGTCGGCGAGCGGCGTGACGATGTTGGTCGCGGCCGGCCCACTCGTGACCATCGCCACGCCCGGACGCCCGGTCGCGTGCGCGTAGCCCTCGGCCATGTGGCCGGCGCCCTGCTCGTGGCGCACGAGGATGTGCCGGATCGACGAGTCGATGAGCGGGTCGTAGACGGGCAGGATCGCCCCGCCCGGGAGGCCGAACATGACCTCCGTGTTCTCCATCTCGAGACTCTTGATGAGGGCCTGGGCCCCAGTCAGCTTCATCGGTGCTCCTGGAATCGTGTCCGGGGCACCGAGAGCGCCTCCGGACGTGAAAAACCCCTCGCAGAGCGAGGGGCGGAAGCGCACGGACGCGGAGAGAACGCCGTGCGCTAGGTAACTACGAGAATGTCGGAGGCGTGTGACATAGCGAGGTGCATCATCGCACGCTCGTCCGGCAATTCGCGCAAGGCATCTCTCGGGCGCGTCCACCGTCGCCACGTCGGGCCCCCTCCCGCTGCGCTCATCTCGCTCTGCGTCACGCGACGGGCGCGGCGGTCTTGCGCCCGAACGGCATGAACCCCTCGGCGCTGGCGGCCGCGATGCCCGTCGCCACGAGGTCGCCGGCCGATCGGTACACGAGGAAGCGCGGCACCCAGCGGGGCCCGAACTTCGCGCTGAACGTGAGCAGCGACTCGATCTGGAAGTACGGATTCAGCCGGCGGACGAACCACGCCTCGGCGATCTCGACGAACTTGAGGTCCGCGCCCTCTTCGATCAGGCCCTTGAACACCGCGAAGTTCAGCGACACCTCGCCGATGTGGTGCTCGCGGGCCCACATGACGATGTCCACGATCATCCGCTCGTTCACGCCGTTCGGCCCGACCGCGTCTCGGCGCATCGCGTCGATCGAGAGCCCGTGGCCGTTCTTGCAGGGCACGTACCGCTGGAACGCGATCGCGGTGCCGTGCTCGTCGCGGGCGACGATCACGACGCACTGCGGGTCGCGACCGCTGAGCAGACCGTCGAGCGCCATGGAGAACCCGCGCTCGGGCTCGCCGTTGCGGTGCCGGTCGGCGATGGCCACCAGGGCCGCCCGCAGGTCCGGGCTGAGCTCGCCCTCCCGCATGATCTCGGTGGTGATGCCGTGGTTCTTGGTCCGATTGGCCGCCTGGCGCACCGGCCGCATCGCCCGGCCCTCGAGGGTGAAGGACTCGACGTCGAGGATCGCCTCGTCGCCCAGGTAGTGCGCCCGCAGCCCGGCGTCCTGCCAGAGCCCGACCCGGTCGTGGCGCACGCCGAGTGACGCGGGCCGCCAGCCGTGCGCGTCGCAGTGCTCGATGAACGCCGCGATCACCTCGGGGTACGCCGCGGGGTTGCCGATCGGGTCCGCCGACGCGAGACCGATGCCGTTGATGTAGCGGTACGCGAGCGCGGCGCTGCCGTCCGCGGAGAAGACGTAGCTCTTGTCCTGGCGCAGTGCGAACGGATCGAGCGTGTCGCCGTCGGCGCGGTTGCACAACGGCCGGACGCGGTTGCGCGCGTCGTGGTGGTGCAACCCGACCTGCTCGGCGACCGGCGCCAGCGCGATCAGGCCGATCGCCACCACGCTCATGACACCGAGCACGGTGATCGAGATGGGGAACCAGTGGCCGAACCCACCCTGGAGCTGCAGCGGGCCGACGAGACCGAGCAGGCGCGCGCTGATCTCGTGGAGCGCGAGCGGCAACGTCAGCGCGGGTTGGACGCGATCGTGCCGGAGTGCGAGGCCGAGCAGCCCGTACGCGAAGTCGAAGATGACGATGATCGGGATCCACAGCAGCAGCGACTGCCAGCGGGTGCGCGGCGTGGGTTCGGTGAACAGCTTGCGGCTGCGAATGAGCAGCGCCGGCGACGACGAGCATCATCACGGACTCTTCGATGTCGAGTCCCTTGGCGACGTGGGTGACGACCGAGACCCCGAGCAGGGCGATCGCGGCGACGAACGCGAGCCGGCGCCGGTGGGCGAGGCCCCGGGCCAGCAGGATCAGGGCGAGGCCGAGCAGCGCGGTGGCGCCGTGCGCGAGCTGGCGGACGTCCGGGGTGAGGCCGGCGGCCACGAGATGCACTCGCGTCGGCCACGCTCGGCGTGAGGCCGGAGATGACGTTGACGAGGCCGGCCACCGCGACGACCGCCGCCAGGATCCGTGCATCTCGCTGCCGTCGCCGTTGTTCCTGGGCGAGGACCGCTCCACACGGGGACGGTGTCGCATCCGCGGCTCCGAGAGCAGACGATGCAGACAAGGCGGACCAGCCTACGGGTTGGGGTGTCGCAACCTGGGCCACCGGCCAATTAGTGCTGATGTTTCGGGCACGAATAGGTGGTCCGGCCGCCCACGGTCCGGCGGAGCATCTCCGCGCCGTCCCGGGGGCAGTGCCCGCCGGGCTCGCGGGCGGGCATGTGATCTCCGGTGTGCGAGCCGCCGCGCCGCTGGAGGACGCGCAGGGTCGTGGAGATCGATCGGGCGAGCGTCTTCACCTCGTCGTCGCTCAGCGTGTTGGCCGGTCGGGTGGGATCGATGCCGGCGCGGAAGAGCACTTCGTCGACGAGCAGGTTGCCGAGACCGGCGATCCGCGACTGGTCCATGAGCATCGCCTTGATCGGCGCCCGACTCGTGCTCGTGAACCGCCGCAGCGCCGGGCAGCTTGAGCGAGAACGCGTCGACGCCGAGCCGCTCTTCGTCCGGATCGAGCTCGACGGCCCCGAGCCGGCGCGGGTCGCGGAGGTAGAGCGAGCCGCCGTCGGTGAACGTCACGCCGAACCGCAGCCAGACGGGGTTCGGTCCGTTCGCGGCGTAGAGCAGCGGATCGCCGGCGGCCTCGTCGTCGATCACGACCCGGCCGCTCATCCCGAGATGCAGGGCGAGCGTCGGGCCGTCGTCGTCGGTGTCGAGCACGAGGAGCTTGCCGCGCCGGCGCGCGGCGGTGAGCCGGTGGCCGGGCAGCGCGGCGCGCGGCCGCGTCGGGGGTCAGGCCGCGTTTGAGGATCCACGCGTCCGGCGCGTCGACGGTCGCGATCTCCCGCCCGAGCGCGCGCTCCTCCAACAGCTCCCGCGCCCGCTCCGCCTCCAGGATCTCCGGCAACCCGTCTCCCTCTCGCCCCTTCTCGGCACGCTCAAGGGGCTGTGAACCCCCTCAGCGTGCCGAGAACGGTGGGTGCGCGTCAGAAGTTGGTGATCGCGCCCTTCTCGGCGCCTTGCGCGAGGCGGGCGTACTTCGCCAGGAAGCCGCTCGTGTACAGCGGCTCGGGGTGCTTCAGGTCCTGGCGGCGCCGTTCGAGCTCGGCGTCGTCGACCAGGAGATCGATCGTGTGCGCCTCGGCGTCGATCACGATCCGGTCGCCGTCCGCCACGAGCGCGATCGGGCCGCCGTCCACCGCTTCGGGCGCCACGTGGCCGACGCAGTAGCCGTGCGTGCCGCCGCTGAAGCGGCCGTCGGTGACGAGCGCCGCGTCCTTCCCGCGCCCGGCACCCTTCATCGCGCCGGTCACCGCGAGCATCTCGCGCATGCCGGGCCCACCCTTCGGGCCCTCGTAGCGGATCACGACGACATCCCCGGCCTTGATCTTGCCGGCCAGGATCTCCTCCATCGCGTGCGCTTCACCTTCGAAGACGCGGGCGGTGCCGTCGAAGCGGGGCTCGTCGATCCCGGCGACCTTCACCACGCCGCCGTTCGGAGCCAGCGAGCCGCGCAGGACCGCGATGCCGCCCTGCACGTGGATCGGCGTCGCTCAGCGGGTGCACGACCTCGCCGTCGGGCTTCGGCGGGTCGAGCGTCGGCGAGGTTCTCGGCCATCGTCTTGCCGGTCACCGTGAGCACGTCGCCGTGCAGCAGGCCCGCTTCGAGCAGCTCGCGCATGACGACGGGCACACCACCGATGCGGTCGATGTCGACCATGTGGTACTTGCCGTGCGGCTTGGTGTCCGCGATGTGCGAGACCTTGGCGCCGACGCGGTTGAAGTCGTCGAGCTCCAGGTCCACCCGCGCTTCGTGCGCGATCGCGAGGAGGTGCAGCACCGCGTTCGTGGAACCGCCGAGCGCCATCACCACCGCGATCGCGTTCTCGAACGCGGGCTTGGTCATGATCTGGCGCGGCCGGATGCCGAGCTCGAGCAGGTTCATGACCGCGCGGCCACTCTCGAACGCGAAGTCGTCGCGGCGACGGTCCACCGCAGGCGGCGACGCGCTGCCGGGCAGCGACATCCCGATCGCCTCACCGACCGACGCCATCGTGTTCGCGGTGAACATCCCGGCGCACGATCCCTCGGTCGGGCACGCCCGCTTCTCGATCTCGCCCAGCTCGTTCTCGGTCAGCGTTCCCGCCGCGCACGCGCCGACGGCCTCGAACACGCTCACGACGTCGAGCGCCTGGCCCTTGTAGTGCCCGGGCAGGATCGAGCCGCCGTAGAGGAACACCGACGGCACGTTCAGCCGGGCCGACGCCATGAGCATGCCGGGCAGGCTCTTGTCGCAGCCGGCGAAGGTGACGAGCGCGTCGAGCCGCTCGGCGTGCATCACGCACTCGACCGAGTCGGCGATGATCTCCCGGCTCACGAGCGAGGCGCGCATCCCTTCGTGACCCATCGAGATGCCGTCGCTGACCGCGATCGTGACGAACTCGAGCGGGAAGCCCCCGGCGTCGCGCACGCCCTCCTTCGACCGCTTGGCCAGCCGGTCGAGCGGGACGTTGCACGGCGTGACCTCGTTCCAGCTCGAGGCGACGCCGACCTGGGCCTTGCCCCAGTCGGCGTCGGTCATCCCGACGGCCCGGAGCATGGCGCGCGCCGGCGCCCGCTCCATCCCGTCGGTGACCTCATGGCTGCGCGGCTTCATGTTCTCGGTCATGGCGAGGAGGTTAGGCCGGGGCAGCGCCCGGCCCCGGCACGGTTTGTCGGAGTTCCGGTACGTTCGGGGCATGGCAGAGGTGGGTGTGATCTACGGAGCGTGCCGCGGGCGGATGACCGAGCTCGTCCGCGGGCTGGACGACCGCCAGCTGGCGACGCCGGTCCCGCGACCGGAGCGTGGACCGTGCATGACGTCGTCTCGCACCTCGTCGGCATCGTCACCGACATCAACGCGGGCCGGTTCGACGGCCTCGGGAGCGAGGAAGCCAACGCCGCGCAGGTCGCCGATCGCCGCGACCGCTCCATCGCCGAGCTGATCGACGAATGGGAAGCCGGCGCGTCGCAGTTCGAAGCCACCCTCACCGCGATCGGTGGTGTCCAGGCCGACCTGGGGGTCGCCGACATCTGGAACCACGAGCAGGACGTCCGGGGCACGCTCGGCATCGAGGGTGGGCGCGATCCCGAGGCCGAGCACGCGGCGATCTCTGGGTACTGCGGGGATGCGCCAGGGCCAGGTTGCCGAAGCCGGGTGTCGCGCCGTTGCGCTTCCGCGCCGGCGTCGACGAGTGGCGGTTCGGGGAAGGTGAGCCCGGCGCGACCGTCATCGCCGAGCCGTACGAGCTCGCCCGCCTGATCTGCGGGCGCCGCACCGCCGAGCAGATCCGTGGATACCTCTGGGACGGCGACCCCGAGCCCTACGTGTCGCTGCTCGCGGCGCCGAACCTCGCGGAACCGCTCGCGAACTGATGACGCGGACATGAAGGTCGACGCGCCGCTCGTCGCCGCGGCGCTGTCCGAGGTCCCCCGCCTCGCGCGCGAGATCGAGGCGATGGGCTACGACGGCGTCTACACGTTCGAGGGGCCGCACGATCCGTTCTTCCCGCTCGCGCTGGCGGCCGAGCACACCGAACGGCTCGATCTCGCGACCGCGATCGCGGTCGGGCTTCGCGCGCAGCCCGATGAACCTGGCGCACATCGGTTGGGACCTCCAGGAGCTCTCGGGCGGTCGGGCGATCCTCGGGCTCGGCTCGCAGATCAAGCCGCACATCGAGAAGCGGTTCTCGATGCCGTGGTCCCGGCCGGCCGCGCGGATGCGCGAGATGGTGCTGGCGATCCGGGCCATCTGGGCGACCTGGCAGGACGGCACGCCGTTGCAGTTCGAAGGCGAGTTCTACCGCCACACGCTCATGACCCCGTTCTTCACGCCGGCGCCCAGTCCCGCACGGCCCGGCGCGGATCTTCCTGGCGGGCGTCGGCCCGGCCATGACCGAGGTCGCGGGCGAAGTCGCGGACGGCTTCCTGGTGCACCCGTTCAGCTCCGCCGAGTTCCTGCGCGAGCACACGTTGCCGGCGCTCGAACGCGGTCTCGCCACGTCGGCTCGCACGCGGGAGGACATCGAGATCTCGTTCCCGGTGATGGTCGTCACCGGTGCCACGGAGGAGGACGTCGCCGCCGCCGCCGGCGACGACGCGGGCGCAGCTCGCGTTCTACGGATCCACCCCCGCCTACCGGGTCGTGCTCGACGCGCACGGGTGGGGCGATCTCCAGCCCGAGCTGAACCGCCTGTCCAAGGACGGCCGGTGGGACATCATGGCGACCATGATCGACGACACGATGCTCGACACCTTCGCGATCTGCGCGGCGCCGCACGAGATCGCGGCGAAGATGACCGCGCGCTACGGCGATCTCGTCGACCGGATCGCGTTCAACGCGCCCTACCGCTCGGACCCGGCGGCCTGGACCGAAGCACTCGCCGGTTTCCGCACGCCATGAGCCGGCTCCGGGTCGGCACGGTCGAAGGACTCGTCGAGCCACCCGACGGCGTCACCCTCCCCGGCCCGACCCGGGTCTTCGGCGACGCCGCGATCGGCGCCGACGGACGGGTCCTCTGGCACTCGAGCGCCGGCTGGACCGAGCTGGGCCGCGGACCGGACCTCCTGTGCGCCGCCGACGCGCCGGGCGGTCTGCTCATCGGGACCGAAGGCGCGCACCTCGTCCAGGTGGGTGCCGACGGCCTGGGCCGGGTCGCGGGCTTCGACGCGATCGCCGGCCGGGACGAGTGGTACACGCCGTGGGGTGGCCTGCCCGAGACACGCTCGCTCGCGGTCACGGACGACAACGTGCTGCTCGCGAGCGTGCACGTCGGTGGGATCCCGCGCTCCGGACGACCTCGGGCGCACCTGGTCACCGACGATCGACATCGAAGCCGACGTGCATCAGGTCCGGGCACTCCCCGGGCGGCCGGATGTCGTGCTCGCGGCGGCGGCCGTCGGGTGCTGCCGGTCGGACGACAGTGGCGTCACCTGGCGCGTGATCGCCGACGGGCTGCACGCGACGTACTGCCGCGCCGTCGCGGTCGCCGGCGACGCGCTGCTGATCAGCGCGTCGGAAGGACCGCGCGGACGCCAGAGCGCGCTCTACCGCCGTGGCCTCGACGCGACGACACCGTTCGAACGCGTCACCGACTGGATCGAGGGCAACGTCGACACGCACGCGCTCGACGCGCTCGACGACCGGGTGGTGTTCGGCACCCGGGGCGGGGTCGTCTGGCAGTCGGAGGACGCGGGCACGACCTGGGAGATCCTCATGGACAAGCTCGCGCCCGTCACCTCCCTCAGCCTCCTCCCCTACACGCTCGCTTCGGTCTTGCCCTCCTCAGGCGGTCGAACTCACGTTGGGGTGGGTCAGGCGGCGTCGACGGACTGGAAGGCTTCGGCCATCCGCCCTTCGGGGAGGCCGACGCGGCTGGCGATCATCTGGCCCCACTCGCGCATGCGCTGGTCCAGGCCGGCGGGGTCCGGGATCTGGCTCACGTGGCAGGACAGCGCGGCGATCTTCTTGTCGATCGTGTCGGTCGTGTCGACGTACACGTCCACGCTCGGGTGCGCCATCATCCACAGCTGGGGAACGGTCCACGGCTCGAGTCCGTCGGCCAGCAGCTCCGGGTGCGCGAACGGGTTGCGGGCGTCCGGGTACACCGCGCACACCGCGGCCTCGCCCGCGGCCAGGTGATCCGGGTGACTCGCGTAGACGCGCTCCCAGATCCGCTCCGGCGACTGGCACACGACCCGCTGCGGCCGCACGCTGGCGGATGACCTTCGAGAGGTCGCGCCGGAGCTCGATCGTCGGTTGCAGCCGGCCGTCCGGGTAGCCGAGGAAGTGCAGATCGGTCACGCCGACGGTCGCCGCCGCGTTCGTCTGCTCGACGCGCCGGATCTTCGCCATCTCGGGCCGCGGCAGCTCGAGGTCCGAACCACCGGCGTCGCCGTCCGTGACGATGCAGTAGCTGACGTCGATGCCCGACGCGGTCCACGACGCGATCGACCCGGCGACACCGAAGTCCACGTCGTCCGGATGCGCGCTCACGACCAGGATCCGCTCGATGCCTTCGTTCGTTGCGGCGGTTGCACGTCAGCCATCAGTTCAACCTCTCGTCGAGCAGCCGGTTCAGAGGTCGCGGCGTTCGCCTTGCGGTCCGTCGCCTTCATCACCTGACCGAAGAAGAAGCCCCGCTTCTTCCCTCGCAACTTCTCGTCCCCGGCGCGGTATTCCGCCAGCTCGCCCTCGTTCGCCGCCAGCACCTCGTCGAGCGACGGCGGCCGAGCTCACCCTCGTCGCTCACCTGGGCGAGTCCGCGCTCGTCCACCACCTGCTTCGGCCGCTTCGGCTCGCGCGAGGCACTCGTCGAGCACGTCCTTGGCCAGGCTGCGCGAGAGCGTGCCGTCGGTGACGAGCCCGATGAGCTCGGCCAGGCCGTCCGGCGGGAGCGGCAGCACCTCGGGCGAGAGCCCGGTCTCGTTGAGGAAGCCGAGGATCTCGCCGGTGCACCAGTTCGCCACGTCCTTGCCCGGCGCACCGAACGCGACCGCGGCGTCCGCGTACTCCGCGAGCAACGGGTTGTCGACCAGGACCCGGCGCGTCCTGGCTTCGGCGATCCCCCACTCGGCGACGAGCCGGGCGCGCCGGTCGGCCGGCAGCTCCGGGACCGCGGCGCGCGGCTGCGGCGCGCATCTCGTCGCTCGGCGCGACCGGCACGAGGTCCGGCTCGGGGAAGTAGCGGTAGTCGTTCGAACCTTCCTTGCTCCGCATGCCCTCGGACACGCCCGCGGCCTCGTCCCAACCGCGGGTCTCCTGGACGATGCGCTCGCCGGATTCCATCGCCGCGATCTGGCGCGCGATCTCGTAGTCGATCGCGCGCCCGAGCGAGCGCAGCGAGTTCATGTTCTTGACCTCGACCTTGGTGCCGAGCTCCTCGGTGCCGACGGGTCGGATCGACACGTTCGCGTCGACCCGCATCGAGCCTTCCTCCATCTTCACGTCCGACACACCGATCGCCTGCAGCATCCCGCGCAGCTCGCTGACGTACGCGCGCGCCTGCTCGCGCGCTGCGGATGTCGGGCTGGCTCACGATCTCCATGAGCGGGACACCGGCGCGGTTGTAGTCCACGAGCGAGTGCGTCGCGTCGTGGATCCGTCCGCCGCCGCCGATGTGCTGGGTCTTCCCGGTGTCCTCTTCCATGTGCGCGCGCTCGATGCGGATGCGCGTGCCGTCGATCTCCATCCACCCGTTCGACGCAGATCGGCGCGTCGTACTGGCTGACCTGGTAGTCCTTCGGCATGTCCGGGTAGAAGTAGTTCTTGCGGTGGAAGATCGACTCGGGCGGCACGTCGAAGTGCATCGCCTCCCCGAGCCGCAGCGCGTAGTCCACGACCTGGCGGTTCAGCACCGGCAGCGAGCCGGGCAGGCCGAGGCAGACCGGGCAGATGTGCGTGTTGGGCTCGGACCCGAACTCGTTCGGGCAGCCGCAGAAGAGCTTGGTCGTCGTCGACAGCTCGACGTGCACCTCCAGACCGATGACCGCCTCGTACTCAGGCATCGCGCAAGACTCCTCCACCATGAGCACTGCCGCCACGAGCACGCCGCCGGACCCGAACCGAGTTCCCGACCGAGTACGCCGACGTCGGCAACGGCGTGACGCTCGCCTACGTGCGCGCCGGCGCGGGTGGCACACCGCTGCTGCTCGTGCACGGGTACCCGGAGACGAAGCGCATCTGGTGGCGCAACATCGCGCCGCTCGCGGCCGCGGGCTTCGACGTGATCGCTCCGGACCTGCGCGGCCACGGCGACTCGAGCCTCGCCCCCGACGGCTTCTACGACGTCGCCGCGTTCTCCAAGGACCTCTACGCCCTCGTGCACGACGTGCTCGGCCACGAACGGTGCTTCCTCGCCGGCGGCGACGTCGGCGGCCCGGTCGTCTACGACCTGAGCCTCCGCTACCCCGGCTTCGTGCCCAAGCTCTGCTTCTTCAACACCGTCCCGCCGATCCTCGACGCGGAGTACGAAGCCGCGGGCATCCCGCCCGACGCGCCGACCGCAGCTGCGTTCCACCGGCGACTACTTCCTGCGCCAGGCCACGGATCCGGAAGGTCTGCTCGCGGAGCTCGACACCCCGGCTCGTCGACGGGCGTACGTCGCCGACATGTACGGCCACCGGCTCTGGGCCGGCCGCGGCGCGTTCACGCCCGAGGAGACCGACTTCATGACCGAGCCGTACGCCGATCGCCGAGAAGCTGCGGGCGAGCTGGGGTGTGTACGAGAGCTCCACCGGCAACCGGCCGATGAGCGACCTGCCCCGCTTCCTCGAGCGGAACCCGATCCCGACGCTCGTGCTCTACGGGCCCGAGGACCACGTGGTGCCGGCCTCGTTCCCCGACCGGTGCCGGGTGGCGTTCACCGAGTGCATCGGCCCGTTCGAGGTCGCCGGCGCTCGGGCCACTTCCTGCAGTGGGAGGCCGCCGACACCTTCAACCGCGCGCTCGACGCACTTCTTCCTCTGACCGGGCGAGCGGGTTCATGACGCCAGGCCCTCGATGGCCCGGGCGACGCGGAACATGACCGGCTCGCCGAGCGCCGGGGCGAGCACCTGCACCCCGACCGGGAGGTCTGGACTCGCCGGTCCCGAACGGCACGGTGATCGCGGCGTGGCCGGCCAGGTTCGACGGGATCGTGCACACGTCGCTGAGGTACATGGCGAGCGGGTCCGCGGTCTTGGCGCCGAGCTCGAACGCAGTGGTCGGCGCGGTCGGTGAGAGCAGCACGTCGAACGACTCGTAGGCGCGGGCGAAGTCGCGGATGATCAGCGTGCGGACGCGCTGCGCCTGCCCGTAGTACGCGTCGTAGTAGCCGGCGGAGAGCGCGTAGGTCCCGAGCATGATGCGCCGCTTGACCTCGGCCCCGAATCCCGCGGCGCGCGGTCTTCGCGTTCATCTCGGCGACGTCGGCGCCGTCGACCCGCAACCCGTAGCGCACGCCGTCGTAGCGGGCGAGGTTGCTCGACGCTTCCGCCGGCGCGATCAGGTAGTAGGCCGAGAGGCCGTAGACGCAGCTCGGCACCTTCACCCGCTCGACCTTCGCCCCGGCCGCTTCGAGCCCTTCGCCCGCCCGCTCGACCGCGGCCTTCACCTCGGGCTGGATGCCCTCGACGTCGGTGAGCTCCTCGACGATCCCGACCCGCAGACCCGAGACGTCGGTGATGTCGCCGAGCGCGCGCGGGAGCCGAACCGATCGACGTGCTGTCCATCGGGTCGTGACCCCAGATCGCTTCGAGCAGCAGCGCGGCGTCGTCCACCGACGTCGCGAACGGACCGATCTGGTCGAGGCTCGACGCGAACGCGATCAACCCGTAGCGGGAGACGAGTCCGTAGGTGGGCTTGACCCCGACCACGCCGCAGAGCGCCGCGGGCTGGCGGATCGAGCCGCCGGTGTCCGAGCCGAGCCCGAGCGCGGCGAAGCCGGCCGCGACCGCCGCCGCCGAACCACCACTCGAACCGCCGGGAACCCGCGTGGTGTCGTGCGGGTTGCGGGTCGCGCCGAACGCCGAGTTCTCGGTGGACGAACCCATCGCGAACTCGTCGAGGTTCGTCTTGCCGATCGGGATGCCACCCGCGGCCACGCACCCGCTCCACCACGGTCGCGGTGTACGGCGGCTCCCAGCCGTCGAGGATCTTGGACGAGCAGGTGGTCGCGACCCCCCGGGTGCAGAGGTTGTCCTTCAACGCGACCGGCAGCCCGGCGAGTGGACCCGGGTCCTCACCGCGAGCGACCTGCGCGTCGACCGCGTCCGCGGCCGCGAGCGCGGAGTCGCGCATCACCAGGTTGAACGCGTGGATCTCCGACTCACGCGCATCGATCGCGGCGAGATGCTCCTCGACCACCGAGCGGGCCGAGCGTTCGCCCGCTCCGGACCTCGGCGGCGGTCGACCGCGCGGTCACGGTGCCTCGCCCAGGATCCGCGGCACGCGGAACCGCCGGTCCTCGGCTGCGGGCGCCTGCGCCAGCACCTCGTCCCGGTCCAGGCACGGGGCCACCTCGTCGGGTCGCAGCACGTTGACGAGCGGCAGCGGGTGGGCCGTCGGCTCGACGCCGTCGAGATCGAGCGCGGCGACGTCCTCGGCGTGGTCGAGGATCACCGCGAGCTGCTCGGTGAACTGCTCGACCTCCTCGGGCGAGAGCGCGAGGCGGGCCAGGTTCGCGACGTGTTCGACGTCGGAGGGAGAGAGCCGGTCGGACATGTGGAGCGAGCGTAGGCCGGAGCGGGCACGAAGTGCGGAGCCCGTGAGCGACCCGTGGGACCGAGTCTACGAGTAGGGGTCGTCGGCCCGGTTCGGGTATTGCCACCAGTCGGTCGGGCGGCGGGGTCCAGTCCGGGTCGGGGTAGATGCAGTTGACCGGACACACCGGCGGCAGGCACTTCCCGCAGCCACTGCACAGCTCGGGGACGATGATGACGTCGATCCCGTGGTTGAAGATGGCCCCGAATTGCGGGGGGCAGTGGCGGATGCAGGTGTCGCAGTTGATGCACTCGGACATCTCGATCCGCAACGGTGGGCTCTGCCACTTCGGGTTGCGTTCGTGCGACGCGATGCGCTCGTCGCGGGTGGATGCCGGCATGGCGCCAATGTAGACGGGGCGGTCCCCGGGCCCGCCGTTGCGACCGTCTCGACGCCCCACGGCCGCGTCGGTAGGCTCCCGGCCGTTCGTTGTCCCGTTGTGCCCTGCCCGCTCCAGGAGGCTCCCGTGTCGAAGTACCCGTTCCTCGCCGACGAATGGTTCGCCGAAGTCGAGAAGCTCGTCGAGGAGCACGGCGCTGACGCACCGGCCGGTCACCCGGTCGTCGTCAACCTCGTCGTCACGGACACCCCGTTCGGCGACGAGCGCCACATGCACATGGGCGCGAAGGACGGCAAGGGCCGAGATGGGGCATCGGCCTCGTCGACGACGCCGACGTCACCCTCACCACCGACTACGCGACCGCCAAGGACGTCTTCGTCTCCGGCAACCAGCAGGCCGGCATGCAGGCGTTCATGGCCGGCAAGGTCAAGGTCCAGGGCGACATGACCAAGCTCATGATGGGTCAGCAGGGCGGCGGCAACCAGGCCCTCAGCGAAGCCATCCAGGGCATCACCGAGTAGCCCACCTCGTTTCGGGGCGGCTACGCGTCGCTCTGGCGACGCGTACGCGCCCCGAAAGGGGTCGGGCGCACCGGGCGGATTCTCACAATCCTCTTACGTCGGCGTGTTTTGGTGCTCCCCGTGTTCCAGCTGGCCTACACGTTCCAGGAGCTGCGACGCCGCCTCGGGCGCACGATCCTCACCGCGCTCGGGCTCGCGCTCGGCGTCGGGCTGGTCATCGGGATCATCGGCGTTTCGCAAGGTCTCGACGATGCGCAGGGTGACGTGCTCGCGCCGTTGCGTTCCGTCGGCACCGACATCCTCGTCACCCGCGTCACCGGCGCGACGACCGACGCGACCGGATCGACCACCACGACCACCGCGCCCAACGGTCAGCTCGGTGGACCGGGTGGTGGACCGCCGAGGCGGACCCGGCGGCGGGTTCTTCGCCGGCCGCGGTGGCGACGGGCAACAGAACCGCGAGGACACCGCAAGCGCTGCTCAGCGAGAACCAGAGCGTGATCACCGACCTCTCGAAGCTCGGGAAGCCCGGGCGACAAGTTCACCCACGACTTCTTCCTCTCCGCGACGTTGCAGAGCTTCCCGGCGAGCGCGGTGAGCAAGATCGAGAAGGTCGACGGAGTCGAGACCGCGGTCGGCGGGCTCGTGCAGCTCGCGGAGCACCAGACCGGGACGGTGCCCCAGATCGTCGCGTCGATCCAGACGGGTGGGCAGACGTTCGAGCAGACCGTGCGGCCCGACCCGATGACCGACGCCGAGCGCGAGGCGTTCCGCGCGTGCCTCGAGGCGAAGGGCGTCACGATCGGACCGCAAGCGGGTGGCGGCGCCGGGACGCGGCGGCCCACCCGACGGTGGCGGCGGGTCCGGCGGCGGCGGGCGGCGGGGGCGGCGGCGGATTCCGCGGCAACCCGGCCTTCGACGACTGCCTCCCGGCACGGTTCAAGGAGTTCCGCGCCTCGTTCACCACGCCGTTGCAGACGATCCAGCAGGTCGTGAACCCGCCGTCGACCGACATCACGAGCACCTCGTACACGGCCGCGGCGGTCGATCCGACCCAGCCCCGACGTCGGCCTCGTGACCCAGGACCAGCTCACGTCGGGTCGCTGGCTGGCGAAGGCCGCGCCGAACGAGATCCTCGTCAACGTCGCGTACGCGAACACCAAGGGGCTTGAAGGTCGGGGCGACGATCCCGATCAACGGCACCGACTACAAGATCGTCGGCCTCGTCCGCCCGACGCTGACCGGCAGCACCGCCGACGTCTACTTCCCGCTCGCCACGCTGCAGAAGCTCGCGACCAAGGAGAACCGCGTCACCCAGGTGCTCGTGAAGGCGAAGGACGCCGACTCGGTCGACACCGTCGCCGCCTCGATCAAGCAGCAGCTGCCGGGCGCGGAGGTCGTCACCACGAAGGGTCTCGCCGACCAGGTCACCGGCAGCCTCGCCGACGCGCACGAGCTGTCCGGTCGGCTCGGTACCGCGCTCGCGATCATCGTGCTCGGCGCCGCGTTCGTCATCGCGGTGCTCCTCACACTGGCGTCGATCTCGAAGCGTGTCCGCGAGATCGGCACCCTCCGGGCGATCGGCTGGTCGAAGGGCCGCGTCGTCCGTCAGCTCCTCACCGAGACGATCGGGATCGGGTTGCTCGGCGGGATCCTGGGCATCGGCGTCGGCATCGTCGTGGTCGCGCTGATCAACGCGCTCTCCCCCTCGCTCAGCGCGACCACCGCCGGCGTCCCGGGGCTCAACGGCTCGAACCTCGCCGGCGTGTTCGGCCAGACCACGACGGTCGTCCGCACCACGAACGTCAGCCTGCACGCCGTGTTGAGCCCGGCCACGCTGCTGCTCGGGCGTCGTGTTCGCCCTCGTCGGCGGGGTGCTGGCCGGTCTGATCGGCGGCTGGCGGGCCGCCCGCCTGTCGCCCGTCGTCGCCCTGCGGGACCTCGGATGACCGGCGCACGGCGCGGGCCCGCTCTACGAGCTCGCAGGACGTGCGGCGCGTCTACCGCACCGGCGGCGGCGAGGTGCGGGCCGTCGACGGGATCGACCTCACCGTCGCCGCGCGGCGAGCTGCTGGCGATCGAAGGTCCGAGCGGCTCGGGCAAGAGCACGCTGTTGCAGCTGCTCGGCGTGCTCGACCGGCCGACGTCCGGGTCGCTGTTCTTCGACGGCCACGACCTCACCAACCTGACCGAGCGGGCGCGCACCGAGCTGCGTTCCGAAGACGTCGGCTTCGTGTTCCAGACGTTCAACCTCATCCCCACGCTGACCGCGGCCGAGAACGTCGAAGCCGCGATGGTGCCGCTGGTCCAGGACGGCGCGCAAGCGCAAGGAGCGCGTCGCCGACGCTCCTGGAGCGGGTCGGGCTCTGGCGCCGCGGTCGATGCACCTCCCGTCGACGATGTCCGGTGGCGAGCAGCAGCGCGTCGCGATCGCTCGCGCGCTGGCGAACGAGCCGCGCGCGATCCTCGCCGACGAGCCGACCGGCAACCTCGACAGCACGACCGCGGAGGAAGTCGTCGCCACCTTGCGCTCCCTCTCGGAGGAGCACGGCGTCACGGTCATCGTCGTGACCCACGCCGAGGACATCGCCGCGCAGACCCAGCGGCGCATCCGCCTCCGCGACGGGCGGATCGTGAACGGCGACGAAGCCGCCGCCTCGAGCGTCGTGCCGCTCTCCGACGTCCCCGTGATCGACCTCCCCGAAGGCGACGTGCCGAACCAGTTCGACTGACCGGAGCCCGGTCGGTCAGCTGCGCCGGCGGATGCGCGTGCCCGTGCTCGGCGACCAGCTCGTGATGACCAGCTGCTCGCCATCGACCTCGACGAGCGACGCCTCGTGAATTGCGAGGACGAAGGTGTGATCCTCGTCCTCGTTCGGAGAGCCGACGACCGTGGCGACGCCCGAGACCTTGGCGTCGCCACCGTCGAGCTGCTCGTCGAGCGGCGCGCTGTGCAGCGCGTAGTGCGGGTCGCGGACGAGGTCGAGCGCCTTGACCGCGCCGGCCATGGACCCGATCCGCAGCTCGACCGCGCCGCTCTCGTCGGTGAGCTCGACGTTGGTGCCGCTCACGCGGGGTGATCCGTCGGCGCGGAGTGTTGCAATCACGTGGTGGGGGTGCGCCTCGAAGCGTGCCCGAACCTTCGCGGCCAGATCCGGACTCTCGGCGGCGAGCTGGGACCATGACATGGCGGTATTCAATCGCATCGCGACCACCGCGGCGGGAGTACGGTCCCCGCCGTGGCCGACCGGGGGTGAGATCCGCGCCGGGTGACGGTGGCCGGACGGCCGCACGCTGGCGGTCTCCGAGCTCGGTGACCCGGCCGGCTACCCCGTCGTCTGGTGTCACGGCGGGCTGAGCAGCCGCACGGACATCAGCCTGGCTCGCGACGGGCTCGCCGGCCTCGGCATCCGACTCGTCACCGTCGACCGGCCGGGGATCGGTGAGTCCGGCCCGCGCGACCAGGGTCGGCGCGTCGCGGACTGGCCGGCCGATGTCGCGGCGGTCGCCGACGCGCTCGGCCTCGATCGGTTCGCGGTGGCGGGATGGTCCGCCGGCGGTCCGTTCGCGCTCGCGTGCGCGGCGGCGTTGCCCGATCGGGTGACCGCGGCCGCGACGATCGGCGGGATGGCGCCGATCCGCTCGCGCGCGAGATCGGCAGGAGCTCGGCCTCGCGGTCGACCGGCTGTTCATCCCGCTGTCGCGCCGAGCGCCGTGGCTGGTCGCGGGCGCGCTGCAGCTCGTGCGGCGATCGAAGCCGGCGCGCTTCAAGAGCGCGGATGTTGAAGACGTTGCCCGAGACCGGACCAGGCGCTCCTCGCCCCCCGTCACCCGACGCGGCAGTCGGTGCGACGCTCGCCGCGCTGCGGCACGGCGTGCGGGGAACCGTCGACGACTACCGCGCGTTCGGCGGTGACTGGGGCTTCGATCTCGGCCGGCGTGCAGCATGCCGGTCCGGTGCTGGCAGGGTGACGCCGACACGCTCCTGCCGATGGCGCACGCCGAGCGCCTCGCCGCGTCGCTCCCCGACGGCGAGCTGCGCGTGGTTCCCGACGCCGGCCACTTCCTCTTCGCGCAGCCACGCCGCCGAGGTCTTCGGCGCGCTTGGTGGCCGACGCCAGCGACCGCGGGTTAGGCCCAGGACGTCTTGGTGTCGTCGAAGCGGAACTTCGCCACCGAGACGGCCGCGAACACCGCACTCATGCCGAGCAGGACCGCCACGGGCAGCAGGACGCCGGAGATGTCGGTGCCGTCGAGGATGACCGACCGGAAGCCCCGCATGGCCCAGTAGGTCGGCGTGACCGGCGCAACGGTGCGCGCCCACGCCGGCAGCACGTTGATCGGCACGAGCGCGCCGCCGATCGACCCGAACAGCACGAGGCCGACCATCGCGAACGCGTTGGCCTGCTGGACGGTCCGCGAGAGCGCGGTCGACACGACCCCGAGCATGACGAGGCAGATCGCCAGCGCGATCGACCAGCGGGATCGCGGCCGCGAGCGGCCCGCGGCTGTGCAGGTCGAGCAGCGGGATGCCGATCGCGAAGATGACGACGAAGCCGGCGAGTGACATCGCGAGCCGCGGGAGCGCCTTGCCGAGGATGATCTCGGTCGAGCTCGCCGCGCTGGCCCGCAGCCGCTCCCAGGTGTTCCAGCCGTACTCGGAGAAGAAGGCGAAGCTCGTCATGCTCACGATGAAGAACGCGTTGAGGACGGCCTGCCCGGGCACCACCTGCTCGGCTCCGTTCGCGCTCCGGTAGCCGTCGGCGACGAGCGCGAGCTTGAACGCCGGCTTCAGGAACAGCATCGCCAGCACCGGGAACAGCACGAGCACCACGACCGGGAACGGGTCCCGGCTGACCAGCCGGAGCTCGTGGCGGATGATCGCCATGACCCGCTTACCGGACATCACTGACCTCCGGCTCGACGGCGGGTTCGTAGCGCCGGCCGGTCAGCTCGAGGAACACCGCCTCCAGGCTGGGATGGACCACTTCGAGTGTCCGCAGGTCCCGCGCCCGCGTCACCCAGACCTTCGATGATCGCGGTGGTGACGGCATCCGGTCGGCGGGTATGGACGCGCAGGACGGATCCGTCGCGTTCGACGCGCTCGACGCCGCGCAGTCGAGCGCGATCGTCGGTGCGGCACCGGCGAAGGTCATCTCGACGACGTTGGCGGCGTGCGCGTCGACCAGCTCGCCGGACGGTCCGCGCGCGATCACGCGACCCTGGTCGATGATGATGACCGAAGCGCCGAGCTGCTCCACCTCGTGCAGGTAGTGGGTCGAGTACACGACCGCGGAGCCGTTCGCCGCGAGATCCGTGACGAGCTCCAGCAGCTGCGTACGCGTGCGGACGTCCGCGCCGGTCGTCGGCTCGTCGAGCATCACGAGTGCGGGACGGTGCACGAACGCGAGCGCGGTGTGGAGGCGGCGGCGCTCGCCACCGGAGAGGTGCTGCGCGCGTCGATCCAAGAGCTCGGTGAGCTGGAGTGCCTCGGCGACCGAGTCCACCGCGGCGTGCAACGCGCGGTTCCGCAGCCCGGTCAGCTCGGCGAAGAAGCGCAGGTTCTGGCGGCACGTGAGCGTCGGGTAGATGCCCGTCTCCTGCGGCGCGAGCCCGAACAGTGGGCGCACGCGGTGCGGATGCGCGAGCGCGTCGATCCCTCCGATCCGGACGCTCCCGCCGTCCGCGCCGCGCAGGCCGGCGACGATCGAGACGAGCGTCGTCTTCCCGGCGCCGTTCGGGCCGAGCAGGGCGACGATGTCCCCGGGCTCGACCTCGAGATCGACGCCGTCGAGCGCCACCTCGTCGCCGTAGGCCTTCCGCAGACCCTCGACCCGGAGGACCGGCGAGCCCGTCGTCATTGGCTCGTCCGCGTCGCGGCGATACACGCTCGATTCTGAGATACGGTCATGTATCTAAGATACGGATATCGTTTCTCAGAGTCAAGCGCGGATCGCGAAAGTCGGGATCAGGGACAATGACCGCCGTGGCCATCGAGAAGCTGACGCCCGGAGCGCAGACGGCAGCGCACGCGCACCGCACTCGTCGACGCCGCCCGCGAGGTGTTCGTGCGCCGCGGCTTCCACGGCGCGTCGCTCGACGAGATCGCCGAGACCGCCGGCTTCACCCGCGGCGCGATCTACAAGAACTTCGCGGACAAGGAAGAGCTGTTCCTCGCGGTCTTCGAGCGGGTCAACGAACAGACCCTCGACGCGTTCGCGCAGATGCTCGAGCAGGGAGTGTCGAGCTTCTTCGATGTTCCCGCGCTCGCGCAGATGTGGGCGAGCATCATCGGCGACCCGGACCTCCTGACGCTCGAGCTCGAGTTCCGCCTCTACGAGGTCCGCAACCCGTCGGTGCGCGAGCGCGTCCGAGGCACAACGGCAGCGGAACCGCGAGCTGGTGGCCGAGTTCCTCGAGGAGAACGCCACCGCGGCCGGGCTCGCAGCTCACGCTTCCGGCCGACACGATGGCGGGGATCCTGCTCTCGACCTCCGACGGTTCGCGCACGCGACGCAGGTCGACCCGACCCAGGTCGACCTCTACGAGAGTTCCTCGAGCTCATCATTCCCGTCCTCTTCACCGAATCCCACGGCGAAGGAGTAGTCGCGGTCAGAGCCGGACCTGTTCGAGTGTGCCGGTCTCCGAGTCGGACCGCGGGGCGTCGAACAGCGATGACACGATCGCCGACGGTGGCGATGCTCAGGATCGGCGGGTTCAACAGGGTCCCTTCGGACACGCTGATCGTCTCCCAGGTTCCGTCCGTGTACGCAGCCAAGGATCCGGCCCCGATCGGAGCGACCGCGGCTCCGGAGCTCGTCGTCACCGCGGAGCCGCCTTACCACGGGACCGGCGGCAGCGCTGGGGTGAGTCACCCAGGACCGTCCGTCCCATTCCGTCGTCTGCGTGGCGGTGATCAACAACGGCTGCTCCGATCGCAACCCCGTGTCGGCGTGCTTCCAGCCGCCGTCGCGAGTCCAGGTTCGAGCGCAGCGATCACCGACCGGCGCGGGTTCGTCCTCTGAACACGAGCTGGCGCACTCTGTGCCTCAGCACTAGGACGGTGCCATCGAACGTTCGTGACCTGAACCGAGCCGAGCTCCGGAGCAACCGGGAGCCGTGCGCCACTCGCCGTGCGGCGAAGTCGTAGGTGGCTGCTCGACGGCCATCCAACACGAGAAGAGGTTGTCGGGCCCGGCGCCCCACAGCCGCGTGTTCACACCCGAGCGCGAACGGCGGCGAGTTCGAGATCCTTTGGATCCAGTCGTCGAGTCCGACGAGCCCCCACCACCGAGCTGCCGCGACGAGGACCGCGGCGGTGACCATCGAACCGAGGCGGAGAAAGACGGCACCGTTGCTGCCCACTGCGGCAGGGTACGGCTCCGCTCGCCGCGTGTCGCCCGCGGGCATGCCCCGATGGTCGCGAGAATGTCGCGGGCGCAAGGTTCGAGCGAGGCCCCGACCGAGGAGCAGCCATGACCGATGCAAACGAAGCGGCGCCCGCGCCGCACTACCAGGAGCCGGGGTGGTTCACCCGCAACGTGTTCAACCGGACCGTCGCCGGACTGACCCGCATGGGCGTCAGCGTCTGGGGCAGCCGGGTGCTCGAGGTGCCGGGCCGCAAGACCGGCGAGCCGCGCCGGACGCCGGTCAACCTGCTCACGCTTCGACGACGGCCACTACCTCGTGTCGCCGCGCGGCGAGGGCCAGTGGGTCCGCAACGTCCGGGCCAACGACGGCCGGCTCGACCTGCTCCTCGGGAAGCACCGCACGCACTGGGTCGCCACCGAGGTCGCCGATGCCGACAAGGTCGAGATCCTGCGCGCCTACCTGAAGCGTTGGAAGGCCGAAGTCGGCGTCTTCTTCGACGGGGTCAGCGCCGACTCGTCCGACGACGAGCTCCGCCGCATCGCGCCCCGCCACCCGGTGTTCGCCGTCACGGAGGCGTGACCCAAGTCATTGGGGACGGCTCGGCGAGCGCCCGTAGCCTGGGCCGACCATGTCGATTCGCCGTGAGCAGAACCCGAGCGCCGAGGACGCGACCGACGCCCTCGTCGACGGCGATCAGGCGCTCGCCACCGGCACCGCGGTCGCCGCGCTGCGCCACCGGGACTTCCGGGTCGTCTGGGCCGGCACGTTCGCGTCGAACATCGGCACCTGGATGCAGAACGTGCTGCTCGGCGCGTTCGCGCTGGAGCTCACCGGCGATCCGTCCTACGTCGGGCTCGTCTTCTTCGCCCAGCTCGGTCCGCTGCTCTTCCTCGCTCCGCTCGGCGGCACGCTCGCCGACATCCTCGACCGCCGGAAGCTGCTCATCTGGATGCAGCTCGAGCAGGTCGTGTTCTCGGTGCTGCTCGCGGTGCTCGCGTCGGTCGACGCACCCGAACAAGTGGGCGATCTTCGTCTGCGTCCTCGCTGATCGGCATCGGCAACGCGCTGAGCGGCCCCGCGATCTGCGCGCTGCTCCCGACCCTGGTGCCCAGCGAAGACCTGCCGGGCGCGGTCTCGCTCCAGTCGGTGCAGATGAACCTGTCCCGGGTCATCGGCCCGGCGATCGGGGCGCCGCTCTACGCCGCGTTCGGCGATCGGCACCGTCTTCGGCCTCAACGCGCTGACCTACGCGTTCGCGATCGGCAGCCTCGTCGTCGCCAAGTACCCGGCGCGCGTCGTGCGGTCGGCGGCCGAGACCGGGCTCACCCGCTTCCTCTCCGGCTTCAAGATCGCGGCGCGCCGATCCCCTGATCCGCCGGATCCTCATCACGATGACCACGTTCTCGTTCTTCTCCCTGACGTTCGTCGGGCTGATGCCCGAGATCGCCAAGGCGAACCTCGGCATCGGGCCGAAGAACGCGGTGTACGGATTCCTCTACGCGACGTTCGGGCTCGGCGCCGCGCTCGGCGCGGTCACCGTCGGCACCTACCTCGCGCACCACTCCAAGGCGAAGATCGCCCGCTGGTCGCTCGTCGCGTTCGCGGTGATGCTCACCGCCTTCGCCCTGGTGCGCCAGGCCGGCGTCGCGTTCCCCGTCGCGTTCGTCCTCGGCTTCGTCTACTTCATGACGATCACGTCGTTGTCGATCTCGCTCCAGGCCCACCTCGACGACGCGATCCGCGGCCGGATCATGGCGCTGTGGATCATGGCGTTCGGCGGCGTCGTGCCGCTGGGTGTCCTCGCCGGCGGGGTCATCGTCGACTACATCAGCATCACGACGCTGCTGCTGATCGGCGCGGCCGTCGCGCTCCTGCTCGCCTGGTACTGCGACCTGCGCGCCGTCGGCGCCGACTAGCGGTACGACGCGAGTCCCAGGTCAAGCGGCGTCGGAGTCGGCGATCCGCAGCGACGCGGCCCGCCGGGCGCTGTGCACGAAGCTCGCCGCGACCACCCCGATCACTGCCACGGCCCCACCCGACGAGATACGCCGCGGTGAACGGGCCGGCCGCCTCGGAGCCGCCCTGGATCGTCGAGAGCACCTGGATCCCGGCGACCGTGCCGATCATCGCGACCATCTGCTGCGCCGCGTTCGCCACCCCGAGGTCTTCGGCGTCCACCGTGTTCGCCACCACCGTGATCAGCGACGGCGCCGAACCGCCGAGCCCGATGCCCGAGAGCACCAGCCCGGCGAAGACCAGCGCCAGCACGCTCCCCGACGCCGCGAACGCGAACAGCCCCATCGACACCGCCACCAGGACCGTGCCCGTCACCGCGGCCTTGCGCTCCCCCACCCGCGCCGCGACGTAGCCACCGACCGGCGACGCGATGCTGTTGCTCAGCGGCCGGCACACCATCGCCAGCGACGTCGCCGCGACCGAGAACCCGAACCGGTTCTCCATCAGCAGCGGCGTGACGATGAAGCCGCCCATGTACGCGAAGTTCGTCGCGCCCTGGGAGACGAGCGACGCGGTGAAGTCCGGCCGACGGAAGAACTCGAGCGGCATGAGCGGATCCACCGCCTGCCGCTCGGCCCGCACGAAGAACCAGAGCGCGACCGGGGCGAGCAGCGAGCAGACCGATGACCGCCGGGCTGCGCCCACCCGAGCTCCGCGCCGAGCGTCAACGACAGCAGCGCGGACACGGTGGCGACGCCGAGCGTCGCCGCGCCGGCGACGTCGATCGGCTCCCGCGCCTTGCGCGGCGTCTCGTGCAGCACGATCACGCCGACCACGAGCGCGATCAAGCGACAGCGGGACCTGGGCGATGAAGATCCAGCGCCAGCCGATCGCGTCGACGATCGGACCGCCGGCGACGAGACCGATGACGGGCGCGCCGGCGGCGACGAGCGCCCACCACCCCATCGCCTTCACCCGGTCGTCCTCGGGGAAGGCGCGCATGATGAGCGCCATCGACGTCGGGCCGGTCGCGGCGCCGGGGATCGAGCCGAGCACGCGGATGGCGATCAGCGCCGGGCCGCTCCAGGCGAAGGCGGTCAGCAGCGCGCCGAGCGTGAAGCCGGCGAAGCCGAGGAGGTAGACGCGCCGGTGGCCGTAGACGTCACCGAGCTTGCCGAAGAGCGGCATCGTGAGCGCCAGGGCCAGGAACGGACCGGTCACCACCCAGGTGAGCGAGGTCTCGCTCGTCCCGAGCTCGTGGGCGATGTCCTTCAGCGACACCGCCATGATCGTGATGGTGAAGCCGCTCGCGAACAGCCCGGCGAGGACGGTGACGAGCACCCACCACGGGTAGTGGTCGCTCTGGCGGACCCGGTGGCTGATCCGGGCGCGGAAGAGCATCGGCCACGCGATGACCGGGATCTCCTCGCCGCCGGGCGCGTCGGAGACGAACGGAGCGGGGCGGTCGGGCACCGGGTCAGATTACGAGAGGCCTCCGTCAGCCGCGGCGACGTGAGCGAACGGGGCGAGCGGCACGGTCAGATTCGGAGTCACGCGGAGCAGAGCGACGGGAGCGCGGGCGGACGCCGAGCGACGCGAGCGGCACGTGCGGACGCCGGTGACGCAAGTGCGGAGCCCGGAGCGACCGCGATCGAGTGTTCGGAGACCGCCTCGGAGCGGGACGGGATCTCGATCGCCACCCACCAGGCGGGATCCAACCATGGACGCGGAGTGAGATCGCGACCGGGACGCGGGCGCAGCGGTCGACCGTACCCATGCCCGGGACGCGACATCCCGGGTCGGGTCGTGCCACCCCTCGGGGGTCTGCGCATTGCCCCGCCTCCCAGACGACCGGCCGTCGAACTCCGACGGCAACCCTAACCACTCTCCGCGTTGATTATGCGGCGCGTGGCGGCAGGCCACAAGACCCATTTTCGGAAATCTGCGCGTGTCGAAAGCGCGGAGATTCTCGCGCTTTGCCCTGGTCAGGAGCTGCGAAGTGGGGATGAAATGCGCGGCGGTGATGTGCGCGCCCACAGTGGGAACATCCACCCACCGTGGGCGCGTGCCGCGACCGCGGAGCGCTACTTCTTGGGCGCGAGCTTCTCGGCCTCGGCGGCCAGCTCGGCGACCGTCCAGCGGTCCCCTTTGTCGATTTTCTCCGACAGGGTCCAGGGAGCGAAGCGCTGCACGACGCCACCCTGGACGAGGTACGCCTCGCCACTCAGCGTGCACGACTCGGTCGCGAGGTAGGCCACGAACGGGGAGACGTTGCCGGGTGCCCAGACGTCGAAGGCGGAGGCGTCTTCGGGCTCCTTCACGACCTCGCTCAGGCCCGGGGTCTGCTCGGTGAGCCGGGTCCGGGCCGCCGGGGCGATGGCGTTCGACCGCACGCCGTACCGGCTCAGCTCCATCGCGCAGATCTGGGAGAACGTGGCGATGCCGCTCTTCGCCGCCCCGTAGTTGGCCTGGCCGGGGTTGCCGAGCAGCCCGGAGGTCGACGACGTGTGGATGATCGACGCCTTGACCTCCTTGCCCGCCTTGGTCTGCTCCCGCCAGTAGGCGGCGGCGAAGCGGGTCGGGCAGAAGTGGCCCTTCAGGTGGACGTGGATGACCGAGTCCCACTCCTGCTCGGTCATGTTCACGATCACCCGGTCCCGCAGGATCCCGGCGTTGTTCACGAGAACGTGCAGGTCACCGAAGGTGTCGACCGCGGTCTGGATGAGGCGCTGGGCCCCTTCCCAGTCGGCGACGTTGTCCACGTTGGCGACACCCTCGCCGCCCATGGCCTTGATCTCGTCGACCACCTGCTGGGCCGGCGCCCGGTCGTCGCCGGTCCCGTCGATGTCGCCGCCGAGGTCGTTGACCACGACCTTGGCGCCCTCCGAGGCGAAGAGCAGCGCGTGCTCGCGGCCGAGGCCACGTCCTGCGCCGGTGATGATGGCAACGCGGCCGTCGAGTGCACCCATGTCGTCTGTCTCCCGCTCGTGAAGTGGTTCCGGCGTCTGATTTCGGTCCGGGCGCATGGTAGGCGCGGGCACCTGGAAGCACTCAAGCCAGCCACCCACCCCGGCGGCGGGCGGCACGGAGCGTCAGAGATCAGAAGAAGAGGGTGATGGTGGTGCCCCGGGTGACCCGGGTCGCCGGCCGGCGGGTCCTGGGCCCGCACCTTCTTGCCCGGCGTGTACGCCCCGTTGACGACCACGGGCAGCCCGTTCGCCTGGGCCGCCGCGGTCGCGGCGTCGATCGTCTTGCCGGTGCAGGTCCGGCACCGCGACCATGTCCGGTCCCTTGCTCACGAAGACCTGGACGACGGAGTCGCGCGGCGCCTTGGTGTTGACGGCGGGTTCGGTGCGGATGACCTGACCGGCGGGGACGGTGTTGCTGAACTGCTCCACGCGCGCGGCGCCGAGCCGCATCGTCTGCAGCTGCGCGGCCGCGGCGTCGTAGCTCTTGCGCGCGACGTTCGGGACGACGATCGGCGCCGGGCCGTCCGAGACGACGAGCGCCACCGTCGAGTCGGGCGGTGCCTTGCCGGCGGGATCGGTCGCGATGACCGCGTCCTTCGCCACGGTCTCGTCGAACTGGCGCCGGACGACGTTGCCCACGAACTTGCGCCTGCTCGAGCGCGGCGATCGCGTCGGGGAACGGCTAGGCCCACCACACCCGGGCAGCTTCACGGGCTTCGGACCCTTCGAGACGACGAGCCGCACGGAGTCACCCCGACCGAGGAAGTACCCGGCCTTGGGCGACTGGCTGACGATCGAAGCCGGCCGGATCGTCCGCGGTGCGGGAGTCGAACGAGACGAGCGAGGCCCTTCTGGTTGGCCGTGGTCTGGGCCAGGTCCTCGTTCATGCCCTGCAGGATCGGCACCGTGACGGTGGCGCCGGCCGTCGGGCGGGTGAGGGCGAACACGGCGCCGGCGACGGCCAGGATCAGGACCAGACCGAGGATCAGCGGAGCGATGCCCCGGGGCTGGTCCACGTCGGCCGGCCGGCTCGGCTGGTGCATCGGCACCGGCTTGGGCTGGCGCTCGCGCGTCCTGGTCGAAGACGACTTCCGGTTCCGCGCTGACGATCTGGGTCGGGTGCGGATCGTCGGGCGTGTCGCCGAGCCCGGCGAGCGTGAACGGGCCGGGCGGCGGCAGGACGCGGATGACGTCGTCGAGCGCGGACGCCATCGTCGGGGCGTCGGGATAGCGCGTCGTCGGGATTCGGTTGGCCGGCGCGCTCGACCACGACACCGAGCGCGCCCATGCTCGCCGGTGCCACCACCGCTTGATCGGCGCGCATCGCCAACGTCCCGAGCGGGCTCTCCGCGACGAGCGGCACCGCGCCCGTCACCGACTCGACGAGGACGAGACCCAGTGCGTAGAGATCGGCGCGACCGTCGAGGCGCGCCGCGCTGCCCTGCTCGGGCGACGCGTAGCGCGCGGTGCCGAGCACGGCGCCGGCCGGTTCGGTCCAGCTGGCTTCGGCGAGCGCGCGGGCCAGTCCGAAGTCGGCGACGCGGACGATGCCGTGCTCGTCGAAGAGGAGGTTCGCCGGCTTGACGTCCCGGTGGACCAGACCCCGACCGTGGGCGTACTCGAGCCCCGACGCAACCTGGCGGCCGACGTGCGCGGCCTGGGACGGCGTGAGGCGGATGCCGGCGTCGAGCATCCCCCGCAGCGAGCCACCCACGAGCAGCTCGAGGACCATGAACGGGATGCCGTCGTCCTCACCCCAGTCGTAGACCGTCATGACGTTCGGGTGGTGCAGCGAGGCGGCGAGCTGGGCCTCGGTGCGGAAGCGGCGCAGGAACCCGACATCGTCGGAAAGTCCCGCATGGAGCACTTTGACCGCGACGCGGCGGCGCAGCCGGACATCGTCGGCGATGTACACGCGGCCGCTCGCGCCCGCCCCGATCGAACCGAGCAGGCGATAGCGGCCGGCGAGAACCCGGCCGACGAGGTCGGCCACTGCGCTGCTGGCCATCGAAGCCAACGCTACCGGCCGCACCCACCGAAACCCGGGCACTCGATGCGCAAAGGTGCCGGTACGGCGGTACCTTCGGCGGTGCGTGACTGCTCGAGATATCGGGACCAACTACGCGCCGCAAGGCCATCCAGCACCCCGGCCGCTTCGCGATCGTCGCCGGCGGGCTCACGCTGGTGGCGCTGCTCTTCGCCGGCGCGATCATCGAGCGCGGACACGAAGGACGTGAAGAGCACGCTCCCGGGCCAGGTGCAGAGCGTGACGCCGAAGCCGGGTTCGATCGTGCCGCCGCAGGAGCAGATCTCGGTGGACCTGCGCGACGACCTCACCGCGGACCTCGAGGTGTGCGGCCCGACCGGTGGCGTGCATCCCGATCCCGGCCGACCAGGTCGCGTTCATCCCCGCGCTCGGCCAGCTGACGTTCCGCCCGGGCCCGGGCCGGGAGATCGAGGCCTTCGAGCCCGGCCGCAACCGGGTGCGGGTCACCTACCGCTCCCAGGCCGACCCGGCCCAGGACAACGGCACGTTCAGCTGGGTCTTCGTCTCCAAGAGCTGACCACCGTCTCCGTTCTCGGCACGCTCAGCCGGTCCACTGCCCCCTCAACGTGCCGAGAACGGGGGCTGAGGTGGAGAGGTCGAGGACGGCGGCGCCCTGGACGGCGTCGGAGGCGATCGCGAGGAGCGCGTCGTTGGCATCCTCGAGCGCGTAGGTCGCGAACGTCGTGCGGACACCGGCTTCGGCGGCGAGGGCCATGAACTCCTCGGCGTCCCGTCGGGTCATGTTGGCGACCGATCGGAGCGACCGCTCGCGCCAGAGCAGTGCGTAGTCGAAGGACGGGATCGGGCTCATGTGGATGCCGGCGAGGCTCACGGTGCCGCCGGGCCGGATCACTTCGAGCGCGACGGGCACCAGCTCTCCGGCCGGGGCGAACACGACGGCGCGGTCGCACGAACCCGGCGGCAGCTCGGCGGCGTGCCCGACCCAGGTCGGCGCCGAGCTCGCGGGCCAGCTCGCGGTGACGCTCGCCGCGGGTCAGCACCACGACCTCACAGCCCCAGTACCGCAGGACCTGCAACGCGAGGTGGGCGGACGCGCCGAAACCCATCAGCGCGACGCGCTCGCCGGGCTGCACCTCGGCCCGCCGCAGGGCGCGGTACCCGATGACGCCCGCGCACAGCAGCGGCGCGGCTTCGAGATCGCCGAGCGCGTCGGGCAGCGCGACCGCGAAGTCCTCGGGCACGGTGATCGCGTCGGCGTAGCCACCGTTGACGGTCCAGCCGGTGAAGTCCGCCGACTCGCACAGGTTCTCCTCGCCCCGCCGGCAGTAGCCGCACGTCCCGTCCGTGCGGTGCAACCAGCTCACGCCGACCCGGTCGCCGAGCGCGAGCCGGCTGCACCCCTCGCCGAGCGCGTCCACTCGTCCCGACCACCTGGTGCCCCGGCGTGACCGGCAGCAGCGGGAGGTCGAGGTCGCCTTCGACCACGTGCAGATCGGTCCGACAGCACGCGCAGGCCGACACCGCGAGGCGCACCTCGCCGGGGCCGCGGCTCCGGCCGTGGCACGTCGACGAGCTCGAGCGGACGGGTGGCCGCCGGGGCCGGCGCCCTGAGCACCTGCGCGCGCATCGGACCCGCGCCTAGGTCGGGGACGGCGAAGGTGGCCCAGCCCTTGATGGCGGTGCCACCACCGACCCGGTCGACGACGAGCTCGAGCTTCACCGTCCGCTCGTCGCCGTTCGCGGCCTCGACCCGCTCGACGACGGTGCCCGTGCACACGAGGCTGTCGCCCGGCCACACCTGCTCGCGGAACTGCACGCCGAAGTTGCGCACGTTGTCGGCGCCGAGCCAGTCGGTCGCGTAGCTCGCGAGGATCCCGGCCTGCAGCATGCCGACCGAGAACACCGTCGGGTAGCCCGCGGACTTGGCGAACTCCTCGTCGTGGTGGATCGGGTTGAAGTCGCCCGACGCGCCCTGGTAGCGGACGAAGTCGGTGCGGGTCAGCGGGCCGACGGTGCGCGGCTCGGCCGCGGCGCCGACATCGAGGTCGTCCCAGCTCGGGGCCATCACGCACCGTCCTTCTGCGTCGCGGGCTTGCCGGTCTCGATCGCGGTGGAGCGGGCTTCGGCGACGAGCTTCGCCGCTCTCGTCCCGGAACTCGGTGACGGTGACGACGAAGGTCATCGTCCCGCCGCGCTTGCCTTCCTTCTCGTAGATCTCGTCCACCCGGGTCTGCACCGTGAGCTCCTGACCGGCGTGGGGCGGCGGACCGTGGAAGGTGTACTCCTGCCCGCCGTGCAGGATGCGCCGCAGGTCCAGCTTCACCTTCGAGAACACCGACTGGCCCGGTGGCGTCCAGAAGCTCACCGAGGTGAGGAAGGTCGGCTCGATCGGCGGCGCCGGGTCCTCGAGGTACTCGGGGTTGTCCGACATCGTGGCCCGGGCGAACTCGCGGATCTTGCCCCGCTCGACCGTCATCCGGAACGGCTCGTCCGTCGTGCCGACTGCGCTCGCGTCGACCATCAGTCCCCCTTCGCTTTCTTCGTCGTCTGCTTCGCGGTCTTCTTCGCGGTCTTCTTCGGTCTTCTTCGCGGCCTTCGCCGGCTTGGGCTCGGGCTCCGGCTCCGGTGGTGGTCCCTCGGCCAGCACCTTCATGAACCCGTCCTCGTCGAGCAGGGTCACGCCGAGCTGCTCCGCCTTGGCCAGCTTCGATCCGGGATTCTCGCCCACGACGACGAAGCTCGTCTTCTTCGACACGCTGCCGATGACCTTGCCGCCGCGCGACGTGATCGCGGCGGCCGCCTCGTCGCGGGTGAATCCCTCGAGCCCACCGGTGAGGACGAAGGTGCGGTCGGTCAGCGTCTGCTCCTCGGTGGACGGCGCCGACCTCCGGTCCGGTGAGGTTCACCCCGGCCGCGCGCAGCTTCTCGACGAGCGCCCGGTTGGTCGGGACCGTGAACCAGGTCGCGATGCTCTGCGCGATGACCGATCCCACGCCGTCGACCGCGACCAGCTCTTCCTCGCTCGCCTCGTGGATGCGATCGAGGTGCCCGAGCGCGACCGCGAGCGCCTGCGCCGCCGTCGGCCCGACGTGGCGGATGCCGAGCCCGACGAGCACCCGGGCCAGCGGCTGCTGCTTCGACGCCTCGATCCCGTTGATCAGGTTGCGGGCCGAGATCTCACCCATGCGCTCGAGCTCGACGAGCTGCTCCTGGCGCAGCGAGTAGAGATCCCCCGCGTCCTCGATCAGCCCGGCCTGCACGAGCTGGTGCACCCGCTCCTCACCGAGCCCTTCGATGTCCATCGCACCGCGGCTGGCGAAGTAGATGATCTTCTGCTCGCGCTGCACCGGGCAGTCCGAGCTGACGCAGCGGCGGTCGGCTTCACCGTCGAGCCGCACGAGCGGTTGGTTCAGCCCGCAGTTGCACGTCTCCGGGAACTTCCACTTCCGCGCGCCGCGCTTGCGCTTCGACAGCACGGGGCCGACGACCTCGGGGATCACGTCGCCGGCCTTGCGCACGATCACGGTGTCGCCGACCCGCACGTCCTTGCGCGCCAGCTCGTCTTCGTTGTGCAACGTCGCGAGCCCGACGGTCGAGCCGCCGACGAAGACGGGTTCGAGCACCGCGAACGGGGTCGCCCGACCGGTGCGGCCGATGCTCACCATGATGTTGTTGAGCGTCGTGGTCTTCTCTTCCGGCGGGAACTTGTAGGCGATCGCCCAGCGCGGCGCGCGACTGGTGGTGCCCATCTCGTCGCGCATGCCGAGGTCGTCGACCTTCACCACCGCGCCGTCGATCTCGTAGCCGAACGAGTGGCGCCGCTCCTCCATGCCGGTGCAGAACGCGTAGACCGCGTCGAGATCGCCGAGCCGCTCGATGTGCGGGTTCACCGGGAACCCGAGCTTGGTCAGCCACTCGAGCGTCTCGTGGTGGGTGCGCAGGCGCGGCCCGCCCTCCATCGCGCCCGGCTGGTAGCAGAACAGCGAGAGCGCCCGGCTGGCGGTGATGGTCGGATCGAGCTGGCGCAGTGAGCCCGCGGCCGCGTTGCGAGGGTTCGCGAAGAGCCGCTCCTCGGCCTCGCCCTGGCGCCGGTTCAGCTCCTCGAACGACGCCAGCGACATGAACACCTCGCCGCGCACCTCGAGCACCTTCGGCGGCTTCTTGTCCTTCAGCTTCTCCGGGACGTCGGCGATCGTGCGGACGTTCGCGGTGACGTCCTCGCCCGTCTCCCCGTTGCCCCGAGTCGCGGCACGCACGAACACGCCGTCCTCGTAGAGCAACGAGATCGCGAGACCGTCCAGCTTCGGCTCGCCGACGTACGCGATCGGACCGGGCACCAGCCGGCCCAGCCGCTCACCCCACGCGATCAGCTCCTCGCGCGAGAACGCGTTGTCCAGCGAGAGCATCGGCCGGAGGTGGCGCACCTCCGAGAACGGCGTGGGAACCGGCGCCGCACCGGGACGCTGGGTCGGCGAGTCCTCGCGCGGCGACGTCCGGGTACTCCGCTTCGAGCGCCTGGAGCTCGCGGAGCGAGCGCGTCGTACTCGGCGTCCGAGATCTCCGGCTCGTCATGACCGAAGTACCGCTCGTTGTGGTACTGGATCTGCTCGCGCAGCTCCGCCGCGCGCGCGACGACCTCCTTGGGGGCGCTCACGCTCCGAGCCTACCGACGGGGTGGGACGGGCTCCGGGCCGGATCGCGGCGCTCGGTCAGACCGGCCGGTAGATGCAGACGTTCGACGCCCTGGTCGCTGGTCTCGGTCGAGACCAGCTCGAGCGTGCGCATGCGCGCCGTCGGTCGGGGAAGATCGACTTGCCGCCGCCGAGGAGCACCGGCATGACGATGAGCCGGAGCTCGTCGACCAGGCCCTCGCTCAGCAGCGTGCGTACGAGTGACGGGCTGCCCATCACCACGAGGTCACCGCCGTCGGTCTCGTGCAGCTTGCGGATCTGGGCGATCGGCGTCGGCGCCCGGGATGAGCGTGGTGTTGTTCCACGTCAGGTCGTCCTCGCCGAGCGTCGTGGACACGACGTACTTCGGGATCGCGTTCATCTCGTCGGCGAACGGGTCGCCGGCGCGCTCGGGCCAGGCCGCGGCCATCGTCTGCCAGGTCCGCCGCCCGTAGAGCAGCGCCGCGGCGTCGGTCATCGCGCCGGCGAACGCGCCGCCCGACCACCTCCGGATCGAAGAACGGGTGCGACCAGCCGCCGTGCGACGAAGCCACCGTCGGTGTCCTCGTCCGGTCCGCCGGGCGCCTGCACGACACCGTCCAAGCTCATGAACTCAATGATCACGATTCGCATGGGACTGCTCCTCTCGTCAGTGGGAAGCTACGACGGTAGACCGTCGCGTCGGCAAACTCATCGCACGGTCCGAGCCGACCCGGTGCGTACGAAGCGTCAGGCGCCGACGGTGAGGCGGGCGGCGACCGACTGGTCGCCGACCCGTCCCGCGATCTCCGCCGCGAGGCGCAGCGCACGCTCGGCCTGGGTGACGCCGTGACCGGCGAGTCCGCACGCCGGCGTGATGAGACCCCGGGTGCGCAACCGGAGCGGGTCGCACCCACGGCGGGTCAGCTCGCACCAGACGCCGGCCAACCGCCGCCACAGCGCGTCGGCCGACTCACCGATGGGCTGGTCGGTGGGGACGGCACCCCAGGCGATCCAGCCGTCGGCGTCGCAGTGGCGCGAGAGGATGTCGGCGTCGGCGATCAGGGCGTCCGAGACCGGGACGCCGAGCACCTGCGGGCCGGCTTCGAAGGCGATGCGGAGGTCGCCGTCGCCGCACACGTGCACGCCGGTGGTGCACGTCGCGGCCGCGAGCGCGCCGGAGAGGAGATCGACGGCCTGCTCACGTTCGAGCGGCGCGATGTTGCGCTTCCAGAGCACGAGCGCCGGCTCGTCGAGGAACAGCAGCACCGACGGCGTGCGGCGCGCGCAACGTCAGGAGCTCGTCGACCGCCCGCACCCAGGCGCGCACTGCTTCACCCGGCGCGTTGGAACGCGATGCTCGCCGGAAGCCCCGCGGCCTCGAGCGCGACACCGAGCGTCAGCGGCCCGACGATCTGCATCTTGATCCGGTCGTGCGCCAGGGATCGGTCTCGACGCGCTTCGAGGAACGCAAAGAGCCCGCCGTGCGTCGTCGGCGCCGAACGCGGGTGCGATCGCTTCCGTGCACCGCTCGCGATCGACGGTGATCGACCCGTCGCGCGCCACCGTGACTTCCGGCAACGCGCCGGCCCACTGCGCGATCAGACCTTCGGCCGGATCGAGCTCGGGGAGCTGCGGCACCGCGGGAAGCCTCGGGTGCATGCGCAACGTCAGCGCGGTCGCAGCCGGCGCGTCGTGGTGCGGCAGGCTGCCGATGCCGGTCGCGAGTCCGGGTGCGAGTGCGTCTGCGTGCCTGCCAGCGAGCATCAGGTTCGTAGTATATGGACGCGCATTGCTCCGACTACGAAGCCGGCGCGCACGAATGATGTGAACTTGCTGTTGCTTCGCCTCGCCTGGGTCTCGTTGCCCGTGACCGCGGGTTCCGTCGCGGCGGATGCACTGCGTCCGTGGGACGCGACACCGCGGGTCGTCGCCGAGGTGCTCCTGTGGCTCCTGTGGGTCACCGTGCTCGTCGCGTTGCTCGCGCCGCGGCCCATGGGGCTGACGGCCGCGCGCACCGGAGCACCCTTGGCGTTCGTCGCGGTCGTCCTCTTCGTGGCGACCGGGCGGCCGTCCGTCGTTGCTTCGATCGTGGCACTGGTCGCGACGATCGCTTGCATCGCGCTCGTCTCGATCCCGCCCTTCGCGCGTGCGTGCGCGCGAAAGCGCGGCATACGGCGACGAGGAGCGATTCCCGCTCAAAGTGCCGCCGGTGCTGTTCCTCGGGATCCTGCCGCTCGCCGTGCTGGCCGTCGGCGCCGGCATCGCGACCGGGCCGTTGCTGCTGGCGGACGGACAGACCGTCTTTGGTGTGGTGGCGGTCGTGATCGGCTTCCCGCTCGCCGGGCTGCTGCTGCGCTCGCTCCACCTCCTGTCCCGCCGCTGGGCCGTGCTCGTCCCCGCCGGCTTCGTGATCGCCGATCCGATGACGCTGACCGACCCGATCCTCTTCCCCGGGAGCACATCCTCGGCCTCGGTCCCGGCCGACCCGAAGATCCGCCCGCCGTCGGAAGCCGCCGACCTTCGCCTCGGCGCCGCGCTCGGCTCGATCGCGCTGCTGCTCGACGACGACGTCGACCTCTACCGCCGCTCCCGCCAGCGCGGCGCAGGGCACGCGCACCCACCTGATCTTCATCGCCCCGGTCGCGTCAGCCGAGCTCCTCGACCACGCCAAGTCCCGCCGCATCACCGTCCACACGTAGGCCGACGTGGCAGCCTGCGCTAGGCGGCGATGCCGCCGCCGAGGAGGACGTCGCCGCGGTAGAGGGCGATCACCTGGCCGGGCGAGACGCGCGGCTGGGGTGAGTCGCACACGACGCGATCGCCGTGCCAGCGACCGAGGAACGGCTCGCCGTGGGCGCGGACCTGCACCAGCACGGCTTCGTCCGCGGCCGGCTCGACCGCGAACAACGGATCCCGCACGACGAGCTCGTCGCGCAGGAGGTCCTCGCGGTCGCCGATCGTCACGGTGCTCGTGCGTGGCGTTCACGTCGACGACGAACTTCCGCTCGCCGAGCGCCACCCCGAGCCCACGCCGCTGGCCGATCGTGAACCCGTCGATCCCGGAGTGCTCACCGACCACGGAACCGTCGGTCGCGACCAGCGCGCCGGGTGAACGGGCGATGCGGGACGACAGGAACGCGTCCTTCCCGCCCTTGGTGATGAAGCAGACGTCCATGCTCTCCGGCTTGGCCGCGGTGCGCAGACCCAGCCGGTGCGCGTGCTCCCGCACCTCGGCCTTGGTCAGCTCCCCGACCGGCAGCCGCACCTTGGCGAGCTCGTCCGGGCCGAGCATGTAGAGGACGTAGGACTGGTCCTTGGCCCGGTCCGCGCCGCGTACGAGCACCGGCCGACCGCACGTCGTCGTGGCCGACGCGGGCGTGGTGACCGGTGGCGACCGCGTCGAAGCCCATCGCCTTCGCCCGGTCGAGCAGGCGACCGAACTTCATGGTGCGGTTGCACTCGACGCACGGGTTCGGGGTCTCGCCCGCCGCGTACGACGACGCGTACGGCGTCACGACGTTCGCCTCGAAGTCGTCCGAGAAGTTGAAGACGTAGTGCGGGATGTCGAGCTGGGCCGCGACCCGGCGGGCGTCCTCCACGTCCGAGACGCTGCAGCAGCCGGAGTCCGACTCGCCGCCCCAGAGCTTGAGGGTGACGCCGGTGACGTCGTGGCCGGCTTCGGTCAGCAGCGCCGCGGCGACCGACGAGTCCACCCCGCCGCTCATGGCGACGAGCACCCGCTCGCGCTGACGCGTGGTCATGCCGCCGCCATCCCGCGCAGCTGGGCGACGAGACCCGGGATCACGTCGACCGCGGTGTTCACGTCCGAGACCGTCGACGCGTAGCCGAGGCTGAGCCGGATCGACGCCAGCGCGTCCGGACCGGGACAGACCCATCGCCTCGAGCACGTGCGAGGGCTCGGATGCGCCTGACGAGCACGACGATCCCGCGGCCGCGCAGATGCCCGCGTTGTCGAGCATCGACGAGGAGCGCTTCGGACTTCGAGACCGGGGAACCCGAGATGGCAGTTGCCCACGATCTTGTGGTCCGGATCACCGTTCACGAACACCGACGGGATCACGTCGAGCAAACCCGTCATCAAGCGCTCGCGCAGCTTGATCACCCGCGCGGTCTCTTCGGCGCGCCGCTCGTGGGTGATCCGCAACGCCGTGGCGAGCGCCACCGCGCCGGCGACGTTCACCGTGCCGGCCCGCAGCCCGCGCTCCTGCCCACCGCCTTCGATCTCCGGGATCAGCGTCACGCCGTTGCGCACGACGAGCACGCCGACGCCCTTCGGCCCACCGAACTTGTGGCCCGAGATCGCGATCAGGTCGCAGCCGGCCGTCGCCGCGGCCACGTCGAGCCAGGGCACCGCCTGGACCGCGTCGGTATGGAGGACCGCATGTGGAGCCCGCTCCGAGACCAGCGCCGCCACGTCGGCCAGCGGCTGGATCGTGCCCACCTCGTTGTTGACGAGCATCACGGAGACCACCGCGGTGTGCTCGTCCAGGGCATCGCGCCAGCTGGTCGAGATCCACGATCCCGCCCCGGTCCACGCCCGACCCGGGTGACCCGGAACCCGTCGGTCTCGAGCCGCTGCGCCGCGGCCAGGACACCCTTGTGCTCGATGGCGGTGGTGACGACCGCGTCGACGCCGGCCTCGAGGCGGGCGTGCGCCGCCCCCTTCACCGCGAGGTTGTCCGCCTCGGTGCCACCACCGGTGAACACGACTTCACTCGGGCCACATCCGAGGACTTCCGCCACATCCTCGCGGGCCGCTTCCAGCGCGGTCTTGGCCGCCCGCGCGACGGCATGACCGCCCGACGGGATTGCCCGGATGGTCGGAGAGGAACGGCAGCATCGCTGCGACCGCTTCGGGCCGCATGGGGGTGCTGGCCGCGTGATCGAGGTACGCCGGCACGCAACGAGTGTAGGCAGGGGGAATAACTGTCCCACCTTCCGGTGATACTCATCTTGTGACTTCGCAACTGCTTCTGCTCGAAGGCGGCCGGCCGGTTCGCCACCTCGACGCTCGCACCCTGAAGACGGGGCGCAAGGGCATCGCCGAGGCGCGTCGCCGGCTGGCTGCGGTCCAGCCGCCCCAGCCGAACGAGCTGGGTCGCCTGTCCCGCGCCAGCTGACCTTCCTCTCCCCTGCACGGTCGTGCCGGGCGGGTAGCGCGCGCGGCTCGGTAGCGTGGGCCGGATCGGCGCCGCCGGCGCCGAACGGGAGGAGCCAGCCAGCATGCGGATCGAGTCGTCCGTCACGTCCATCTCGTGGATCCCGTCCGAGGCGATCATCGGGATGACGAAGCTGCCGTTCGCGATGGGCGTCGCCCACTACGACGAGCCGCCGCCGGACGTGATCGAGGACCTCGGCGCGCTGCAGGCCGCCGACCGGTTCCGGTTCGCCAACGAGCTGCGGGGCTGGATCGACGTCGTCGACGACCAGATCATCGACTACGGCTACGCCGGTGCCGGCCGCATCGGCTCCACCACGCTGAAGCTCGGTGCGCACGACATGACCCTGGCGGCCACGCGCACTGCGCGGATCTCCGCCCCGAACCGCACCTGAGCGTGGACTCGGTCACCTTCTCCCAGACCGCCGGCGGCCAGACCGGCGCCCCCGCGCCCGCGGCGGGTGAACCATCCCCCGTTCGTGAAGGTGCAGGCCCCGATCGCCTGGACGACGTTGGAGCTCACGATCAGAGTCCGACGGCACCAGCACCGGGAAGCTCGTCGGTTGCAGCCCGTTCCCTCGTCACTGGATCTACGACGGCAAGCGGGCAGCTGATCGAGAAGTCCGGGCTCATCGAGTTCAAGTCCTGGTACCGGACCGCGTTCGGCAAGCACTCACCCTGGGGCGACGAGGAGTCGCCCGCGTTCGCGACCGCGGTGGAGAGCGCGCTCGAGCGGCAGCTGTCGATGCAGATCATGCGCGGTGGCGTCGAGCCGAAGATCAAGAAGCTGGCCAAGGACAAGACGCTCGTGCAGCAGGGCGATGTGGGCACCGAGCTCTTCCTCGTGCTCGACGGGGTGCTCGCGGCCGAGGTGGACGGTGAGGTGATGGCCGAGTTCGGCCCGGGCGCCGTGCTCGGCGAGCGGGCGCTGATCGAGGACCACGGCAAGCGCACCGCGACGTTGCGCGCGGTCACGAAGTGCAAGATCGCGTGCGCCGCCGCGCTCGGACATCGCGCCTGAGGCGTTGGCGGAGCTCAGCCAGAGCCACCACAAGGAAGACGAGCAGTAGCTGACCCGGCGCTACCGGTCGGTCAGTGGTCGGCGAGGACCTCGGCGATCACGAACCGGCTGCTCTCGGCGAGCACCGGGTTGGTGGTCTCGTAGTACGGGAGCTGCACGAGCGCGACCGAGAGCGCCCAACCGCGACCGCGGATCCAGGCCGCGTCATCGACCTCGAGTCGCAGCACGGAACTCGGCCCGGGCGACGCCGGTGAAGAGGTTCCAGCCGGGCATCAGGTCGACGGCCGGATCGCCCACGCCGAGTCCGCCGAAGTCGATGACGGCGCGCAGCCGGCCGTCGTCGAAGATGAGGTTCCCGGGCACGAGGTCGCCGTGCACCCAGACCGGCGGGCCGGACCACACCGGTGCCGAGAGCGCCTCCTCCCACGCGTCGATCACGGCGTCGGTGTCGATCTTGCCGGCGCAGCGCTCGATCGCGGCGCGGGTGAACGTCGTCCCGCTCGGCCAGGGGAACGCCCCGGTAGAAGTTGTGCGCACCGGGGTCCGGTCCGCCGGCGGGGTCGATGCGGTGCAGGGCGGTCACGAAGCGTCCCAGATCGGTCGGCGCGCGCACGAGGTCGGCGAAGCCGTCGACGGGCGCAGGTTCACCGTCGAGCCATCCGGTAGACGGACCACACGAACGGGTAGCCCTCGCCCGGCGTTCCCGCGGCCAACGGCGTCGGGATCGGCGAGCGGCAGGTTCGGAGCGAAGGCCGGCAACCACCGCTGCTCCTTCTCCACCTGCACGGTCGATGCGAGCCGGCTCGGGAGCCGAACGGCCATGTCGTCGCCGAGCCGGTAGATGGCGTTGTCGAGTCCCGGTCGATTCGAACGCGCTCGATCGGCAGCTCGGCCCACTGCGGGAGCTGCGTGGCGAGCAGCTTCCGAACGAGCGTCGCGTCGATGTCGACCTCGTCGTCGTGCATCTTCGCCGCGGACATCGAGGGTCATCCCACTTCGCGGGAGTGGCGGTGTCCAACGATTTCAGGTTCCCGACGTAGCTGTCCCACCCTCATGCGATCATGGGAACGTGATCAAGGATGATCTTCGCCACGCAGGGAATGCTCTCGAATCCGCGGCACGCGGCTTCGATCCGAGCGCGTGCAGTGGACAGGAAGCGATCGATCTGGTCGAGGAGCTCGGCCGGATCCGCCGGTTGGCCGACGGGTTGTTGGGCAAGGCCGCGAAACGGGTCGAGGACACGGCGGCGTACACCTACGAGAACGATCGCAACGCGGCGGAGCTGTGCTCGCGGGTGACGGGCGTGTCGGCGGGTGAGGCGAAACGGGCGATCGAGGTCGCGGGCAAGCTCGAGTCGCTGCCCGAGACCGACTGCCGCGGTGCGGGCAGGGACCTTGTCGGCCCGGGCGGCGGAGCTGATCGTCCAGACTGCGCCGGACGATCCCGCCGTGGAGCGGCAGCTGATCGCGGCGGCGGCGAAGGGATTCGTGCCGTTGCGCGACAAGTGCATCGCGGCGCGGGCCCGGCGCGAAGACCAGGCCGAACGGGCGCTCGTCAGCATGCGGCCCGGTCGTTTCGGATGTGGCCCACTCCCGACGGGATGGTCGAAGGCCACTTCACGGTCACCCCCGAGGTCGGTGGTGCGATCGAAGCCGTGATCGACCAGGGCACCGCGAAGAAGTTCCGGGACGCCGCGGAAGTCGGGCGTTCAGGAATCGCAGGATCGGTACGCGGCGGATGCGTTCGCCGACGCGATCGTCGGCGATCCGGCAACGGGTGAGACATCGAAGGGTGGCGGCTGGTCGGCGCACGTGCTGATCGACCATGAGGCGCTGGTTCGCGGCCACGCGGTCGATGGCGAGACGTGCGAGATCCCGGGCGTCGGTCCGGTGAGCGTCGAATGGGTCCGCGACGCTCTGGGCTCCGCGTTCGTGACCGCGATCGATCAAGAAAGGCAAGGACATCAGCGACGGTGGCGCACTTCGGTCGCCACATCCCGGCCGAGCTGCGCACCGCGATGATCGTCTCCGGCCGCGAGTGCTCGATCGAAGGGTGTTCGGGTCGGGAGTACCTGGAGCTCGACCACTGCGAGGTCGACCACGCCAAGGACGGCCCCACCGCCTGGTGGAACCTCACCTGGCTCTGCTCCATCCACCACACCCGAAAGACCCAGGGCTGGACCCTCGGCCCACCCGACCCCGAGACCGGAAAACGAAGACTCGACCCACCACCAACCGCACGACCCCGAGCCGCATGACCCGCGCGCGCCGGACCGCGGCCGGGTCAGGGTCGGAGCTCAGCGGGCGGGTTGGTAGACGCCGAACTCGTCGCGCAGCACGTCGCTGACCTCGCCGAGGGTGGCGTAGCGGCGCAGGGCTTCCTTCATCGGCGGGAGCAGGTTCTGGGTGCCGTGGGCGGCGGCCCGCACCTCTTCCAGCGCCGCCTTCACCGCGGCGTCGTCCCGCCGCTCCCGCAGCGATCGCACCCGTTCCGCCTGGTCACGCTCGAGCATCGGGTCGATCGGGAAGACGTCGGGCTCTTCCTCGGTGTCGCTGGCGTAGCGGTTCAGGCCGACGATGACCTTCTGCTCCGCGTCGACCTGGGTGGCCCAGTCGTAGGCGGCCCGCTCGATCTCGTCCTGCATGTAGCCGGCCTCGATCGCCGCGACCGAGCCGCCCATCTCGTCGATCTTCTCGATGTACTCCCAGGCGCCGGCCTCGACCTCGTCGGTCAGCGACTCGACGAAGTAGGAGCCCGCGAGCGGGTCGGCGGTGGCGGTGACGCCGGACTCGAAGGCGATGATCTGCTGGGTCCGCAGCGCGATCGTCGCCGCCTTCTCGGTCGGGAGCCCGAGCGCCTCGTCGAAGCCGTTGGTGTGGAGGCTCTGCGTACCGCCCATCACCGCGGCGAGCGCCTGGAGCGAGACGCGCACGACGTTGTTCTCCGGCTGCTGCGCGGTGAGCATCGAACCGGCGGTCTGGGTGTGGAAGCGCAGGAGCTTCGACTTCTCGCTCTTGGCGCCGAAGCGTTCGGTCATGATCCGGTACCACATGCGCCGCGCGGCGCGGAACTTCGCGACCTCTTCGAAGAAGTCGTTGTGCCCGTTCCAGAAGAAGGACAGGCGCGGCGCGAACTCGTCGACATCGAGGCCGGCGTCGATCGCGGCCTGCACGTACGCGATGCCGTTCGAGAGCGTGAACGCGATCTCCTGCACCGCGGTGCTGCCCGCTTCGCGGATGTGGTAGCCGGACACCGAGATCGTGTTCCACTTCGGGACGTTGTCGCGGCAGTAGGCGAAGATGTCGGTGATGATCCGCATCGACTGCCGGGGCGGGTAGATGTACGTGCCCCGGGCGACGTACTCCTTGAGCAGGTCGTTCTGGATCGTCCCGCCGATCTGCTGCGCTGGAGACCCCCTGCTGCTCGGCGACCAGCTCGTAGAGGCAGAGCAGGATCGCCGCGGTCGAGTTGATGGTCATCGAGGTGGTGACGGTGTCGAGCGGGAGCCCGGCGAGCAGCAGCTCCATGTCCTCGAGCGAGTCGATCGCCACACCGACCTTGCCGACCTCGCCCTCCGAGCGGGGATGGTCCGAGTCGTAGCCCATCTGGGTGGGCAGGTCGAAGGCGCAGCTGAGCCCGGTCTGGCCGGCGGCCAGGAGGAAGTGGAAGCGCTGGTTGGTCTCCGCGGCGCTGCCGAAGCCGGAGTACTGGCGCATCGTCCACGGCCGGGCCCGGTACATCTGCTCGTAGATCCCGCGGGTGTAGGGCGGGCTGCCGGGCCGGCCGAGCTTGGCCTCGGGGTCGAACTGGGCGAGGTCCTCGTCCGTGTAGACGGGCTGGATCTCGATGCCCGAGTCCGTCTGGCGCGGCGGCGTCTCCGTCATGGCCGGTCAGGATACCGGCGCTCGGCAGACCACTCCCGGGCACTCCTCGGGCGCTCCTCGGGGGCTAGCCGGAGCAGACCCGGGCCGGGATCGAGCACCACCGGACCGCGGGTGGGGCCGGGCAGGTTCGGTACCGGCTCGTAGCCGATCACCCGGCTGATCCGCGCTCGACCGCGCTTGTTCGCGACGAGCTTGCTGCCGGCAGGAATGCCGTCGGGGGTGGCTGAAGCGCAGCACGTAGGTATGGCCCTCGAGCTGGTTCGCCGGGACGATGTGGCGCCCGTCGGGCAGCACGAGCACGAGCGGTGGGACGGGTCGGCGACGGTCCTGGTAGACGTCGATCCTTCGCACTTCCGGCGAGCTCCACTCGAGTTGCAGCGCGGCGCCGGGCGCGACCTGGAGCAGCTCCTCGGAGCTGCGATCGAGGTACCGCAGGCCGGGCTTCACGACCCGATTGATCGTCGCGGTCGAGCGGTCGCCCGGATCGACGCGATACCGCGCCGACGGCCGCGTGTCGTGGGTCCCGAGCAGATCGCCGTCGCGCCGCAAGACGAGGAAGTCGGATCTCGTGCGCTCAGCCAGACGGCAGAGGCCCGGGAGCCCCGTCTCGGTGGCGCGCTCGAGGAGCCGCACCCGCTCGACGTAGCCGTACGCCGTGACGAGCCCGGGATCGAAGCCGAGCTTCACCGCTCCGGCAGACAGGAAGCTGAACGGCTGGGCACCACTGTTCTTCCAGATGAAGAGCGCGTCGTTGTCGGGCGCGATGACCTGCACGGAGCCGCGGTCGATCATGGCGTCGCGCAGGTGGCTCAGCGCCGGTCGCCACGTCGCGTCCTCGAACGGATCACCCGCGGGCGGCGACACCCAGATCTTGTCGATCACGTCGCGCGCCCGGAGTGCTTCCGAGACGCTCGGGATCACGATGGCTGCGAACACGATCGTCAGCATCAGCGCCACACGACGTTGACGAATCAGCGCGGTCGCGGCGATCGCGGCGCAGATCACGAGTGGCACCGACGCGAAGAACAGCACCCGGCGAGGAGTGATGATCCCGACGTCTCCGACCAGACCGGCGACAATTGCGAGTGGCGCCAGGGTGAGCAGCCAGGCCACCGCAAATCGTTCGTTGCGCCGGCGGTGGCGGAGTGCGAGCACCACTCCGCCCACGGCGAGGATGCCCGACCGCGCCGAGCGTGGCGACGAGGCCGAAGAACGAGGTGTCCGGCGGGGTGAGGCCGGGATAGCTCTTGAGCAGGAGTCGGCGGGTGTCGATCGCGAGCTCGAGCCGCGGCCACCACCACCAGGCCGAGACCAGGGATGCCGTCCCGGCGACGACTGCGGCATCGATGATCCAACGCCGCCATGCTCGCTCCGGCCACGCGCGCCAGAACGCGTAGGCGACGAGGACCACGACGGAGTACACGCCGATCTGCGCGTGGGTGCAGATCGCGACTCCTGCTACCGCGCCGCGCGACGCAGAGGCGCCACCTCGACTCGTGCCCCACCACGATCGCGAGCGCGACGACGAGCAGCACCAGCGTGACGTCGCGAGGGAGGACGGGCCAGAGGTTGGAACCCGACGGCAGCACGCTCTTGGTCCACAGCGCCTGGCGGTCGAGCGCGAGTGAGCTCCCGATCGTGCCGACGAAGGTGAGCACCGCCGGTTCGAGCACGTCGTCCGGCCAGAGCCGGCGGCCGAGCCACCACAGTGCGAACGGCAGCGCGAGCGTGAACGGCCACGACACCACCGAGAGCAACGAGTCGAACGAGACACCCAGGAGCCGGCTGCCCCAACCGAGAACGAACGGGTACAGGCCGCCGAAGTACGAGATGACGCCGTGCACCGGACCCTCGCCCTGCCACGAGCCCGCGCTCATCGTGAACGAAACCCCGCGGTGGTACTCGATGTCTCCGCCGATCGCGTTCGAGTGACGGAAGAGCAGGGTCTGGACGATCAACGCGAACAGGAACGTGAAGATCAGCAGGCCCGGTGGCGATCCGCTCGCTCGCGGCGGGGAGCGCTGCCCGACCGCGCGGCCGCTCAGCTCCACACGCCCGCGATTGCATCGCCGAGGAACTTCGCGCCGAGAAGCAGCAACACGACCATCATGATCGTCGCGTTGTTCGTTGCCATGAACTGCTTCATCGCGGCCAGCGGCCGTGCGGCGCGCGTCGGTGTCGCGACGAAGAAGAGGACCGCGCCGAGGACGGTGACGGATCCGATCGCGACGAACACCGCGATGGCAACGGCCGTGTCGGCGCGATCCAGCTCGGCCTGGGCGATCGACGCCGACGCCGCGAGCGTCAGCGCGAGGTTCTTGGGATTCGCAGCGGCGAGCGCGGCACCGAGCAAGGCCATCTTCAGGAGCGAGAGCGAATTGATCGTGGCCATCCACCCCGGCATCTCCGCGGTCTCGCCGGCCTTCGGTCGCTTCTTCCAGAGGCGAGCGGCCATTCCGACGAAGAGGGCGCCGATCGCGGCCATGCCCCAGTTGACGCCGGTCGCCCCGTCGCTGCCCGGCTCGGCGGCGCTTCCGGCGACGAGCACGATGAGCAGGCTCGCGACGGCGAGCCCGAGGACCCATCCGCGCGGCAAAGGCCGGCCCGGCGACGCGCGCGCGGGCTGTCGAGCACCAGTACGACTGCGACGATCGGGATCGGGCTCAGCGCAACCGCGACCGCGGCCGGCAACAGCTCGCCAATCGCATCGTTGAGCATGTCCCCGCCTTCCCTGCCCCGAGATCGTTCACTCGATCATGGCCCACCCCCGTTGCCGGAGGTGGCTCTCGAGTCCAGGTCGCTGACGGGGGTGTCGAGCTTCGCGCTGCTTCGGACGGGATCAGCCGCCCGGCGGCGTGTACGCGACGGTCTTCGCGCAGAGACTGCCCGTTCTGGAGGACCTTCGCTCGAAGGCCCTGCGCAGCAGAGAGAGCTTGCCCGGCGCCGGCCGGGGAGCGCGGAAATCGGCGAGACGCGCCCGGGCGTCGTGGCAGAGTGCCCGCGTGCCGCACGACACCTTCGACGAGCGGATCGCGCGGGGATACGAAGCCAAGTGGCCGGAGATCTTCGAGCCCGCGGTCGTCGAACCGGCCGTGAGCTTCCTCGCCGATCTCGCCGGAACCGGCAGTGCGCTCGAGCTCGGGGTCGGCACCGGTCGCCTCGCCCTGCCGCTCAGCCGGCGCGGGGTGCGCGTGCACGGCATCGACATCTCGGCGGCGATGGTCGCCGAGCTGCAACGGCAGCCGGGTGCCGACGACATCGGCGTGACGTCGGCGACTTCGCGACCACGACAGTGGACGAGACGTTCGCGCTCGCGTATCTCGTGCGCAACACGATCACGAACCTGACCACCCAGGACGAGCAGGTCGAGTGCTTCCGCAACGCCGCCGCGCACCTCGAACCCGGGGGCTGCTTCGTGATCGAGGTGTACGTCCCGGAGCTGCGACGGCTGCCACCGGGCGAGACGATCCACGCGTTCGACGTGACGCCCGCGCATCTCGGCTTCGAGGAATACGACTTCGCGACCCAGATCGCGTACTCGCACCACTACTGGACGGTCGACGGACAGGTGGAGACGTTCTCGGCGCCCTATCGCTACGTGTGGCCGTCCGAGCTGGATCTCATGGCCCGCCTCGCCGGGCTCTCCCTCCGTGCAGCGGTGGGCGAATTGGGAACGCGAGCCGTTCACGGGGGAAAGCCGGAGCCACATCTCCGTCTGGGAGCAGCCCGGGTAGCGCCCTGCGGCGTTCCCGAGCCGACCGCCCGCCCGCCGGGAGCGGTGCGGGGCCCAGCTGTCCCACCCCACCGGTAGGTTGCGCGGGTGACCGAAACGCTTGCCACCACCGAGCTCGCCGCCGAAGCCACTGCCGCGCTGCGCCGGCTGGTCGGCGATCCGGCGGCGGAGTTCCGCGACGGTCAGCTCGAGGCCGTCACCGCGCTCGTGCAGGACCGGCGCCGGGTGCTGGTGGTGCAGCGGACCGGTTGGGGCAAGAGCGCGGTCTACTTCGTCACCTCCGCGTTGCTGCGGGCGCGCGGCGCCGGGCCCGACGCTGCTCGTCTCCCCGCTGCTCGGTCTCATGCGCAACCAGATCGAAGCCGCTCGACCGCGGTGGGGTGCGCGCGGTCACGTTGAACAGCGACAACAAGGCCGACTGGGAGCAGGTGGTCGACGAGCTCGAGGCGGACCAGGTCGACGTCCTGCTCGTCTCGCCCGAGCGGTTCGCCAACCCGTCGTTCCGGGAGAACGTGCTGCCGCAGATCGCGCCGCGCACCGGCCTGATGGTGATCGACGAGGTGCACTGCATCAGCGACTGGGGCCACGACTTCCGGCCCGACTACCGCCGCCTCGCCCGCGTCCTCGACCTCCTCCCCCGCGGCGTCCCGGTGCTCGGGACCACCGCGACCGCGAACGACCGGGTGATCGCGGACGTGCAGAGCCAGCTCGGCGAGGAGCTGCTCACCCTGCGCGGGCCGCTCGACCGCGAGAGCCTGGCGCTCGACGCGATCGAGATCCGCTCGCAACCGGAGCGGCTCGCCTGGCTCGCGCAGGTGCTGCCCACGCTGCCCGGCACCGGGATCGTCTACACGCTGACCGTCGCCGACGCGCACCGGGTCGCCGAGTGGCTCCGCACCCAGGGCATCGACGCCCGCGCCTACACCGGCGAGACCGACACCCCGACCAAGCTCGGCATCGAAGACGACCTCTCGAACAACCGGATCAAGGCCGTCGTCGCCACCTCCGCGCTGGGCATGGGCTACGACAAGCCGGACCTCGCGTTCGTCGTGCACTACCAGTCCCCCGGCTCGCCGATCGCCTACTACCAGCAGGTCGGCCGGGCCGGGCGGGGCATCGACCGGGCCGAGGGGATCCTGCTCGGCGGCCACGAAGACGCCGACATCCAGGACTGGTTCATCCGCACCGCGTTCCCCGACCGGGAGCAGGCCGAGGCGGTGATCGAGCTGCTCGCCGATTCGGCCGAGCTGGTGCCGATCCACCGGATCGAAGACGCGGTGAACGTCCGCCGCAGCCGGCTCACCGGGATGCTGAAGAACCTCGAGGTCGACGGCGCGGTCGAGCGTGAAGGCACGAAGTACCGGCGCACCCTCGCGCCGTGGACCTACGACGAGGACCGGGTCAACCGCGTCACCGCCGAGCGTCGGCGCGAGCAGATGATGATGGGCGAGTACGTCTACGCGACCACGTGCCTGATGCAGATCCTCCGCACCGAGCTCGACGACCCGACCGCGGCGCCGTGCGGTCGTTGCAGCCGCTGCACCGGCGAGACCCGCACCGCCGAGGTCGACCGTGCGCTCGTGATCGCGGCGCAGCAGTTCCTCCGCGGCCAGACCCTGGTGCTCGGCCCGCGCAAGAAGCTGCCGGACATGAAGAACATCCCCAAGACCGAGCAGCTCGCCGACGGTTGGGCGCTCGCCCGCCAGGACGACGGCGGTTGGGGCGGCCAGATCCGCGCCGAGCAGGCCGGCGGCCACTTCTCCGACGAGCTGGTCGACGCACTGGCCGACGTCCTCGCCGCGCAGCACCCGGACCCGCCGTTCGAATGGGTCACCGCGGTGCCGTCGCGGCGTGCTCCGCGAGCTCGTGCCGTCCCTGGCCGAGCGGGTCGCGGCCAAGCTCGGCCTCCCCTACCTCCCGGTGCTGGAGAAGGCGCGCGACACGCCGCGCCAGGCCGAGATGGAGAACAGCGCCCAGCAGGCGCGCAACGTCGGCGGCGCGTTCGACGTCACCGGGCCACTCCCGGAGACCGCGGGGCTGATCATCGACGACCTCTGGGACTCCGGCTGGACCATGACCGTGATCGCCCAGGTGCTGCGGGCAGCCGGCAGCGGCCCCGTCTACGGTGCGGTGCTTGCCCAGGCGTAACGACGCTTCACTCGCCGCGATCCTCCTCGCCCAGCGGCTCGTGCCGGCCACCGCCGAGCCCCTGAAGGCCCGGGAGTACTGGGCGCTCGCTCGACCGGGTCCCCGATCTCGGCTCGCTGCTCGGCCGCTCCGTTCGCCGACCTCACCGCCGAGCTCGACGACGCCGGAGCTCGCGGCGCGCGTCGTCGCCCGGCTCGACGCCGCGGTCGCGCTCGCGTTCGAGCTCGAGAAGCTGGAGCAGACCGGCATCCGCGTCGTCGCGTCGGTCGACGCGGACTACCCGCCGCGGTTGCTGCGAACGCTGACGACCGCCGCGCCGCCGCTGCTGCACGTGGTCGGCCCGATCGCGCTGACCGAACGAGCCGATGCTCGGCGTGGTCGGCTCGCGTGACGTATCGCCCGACGGGGCCGAGGTCGCGGCCGACGCGGGCCGTGCCGCGGTCGCCGCGCGGTTGGGGTGTGGTGTCGGGTGGCGCGACCGGCGTGGACCGCGCCGCGATGGACGCCGCGCTCGAAGCCGGCGGCACCGTCGTCGGCGTTCCTCGCCGACCCGCTCCTGCGCGAGATCACGGCTCCCGAGCTGCGCCGCGCGATCGGCCAGAACCGGCTCTGCCTCGCGACTCCGTACGCACCGTCCGCCGCGTACAGCCCGGCGAACGCCCGCGGCCGCAACAAGCTGATCTCCGCGCTGGCCGAGACCGACCCTCGTCGTGGCGGCCGAAGCGGAGGAACGGCAGCACCTGGGACGGCGCGGTCGAGGCGCTCGACCGCGGCGACGACGACGTCGTGGTCTGGACCGGCCCCGGCGCGATGCCCGGCAACGCCCGACTGATCGACCGCGGTGGGCGCGCCATCAGCGATCTCGAACAGCTGGGTGAGCTGTAGCGGTGAGGTCTAGGCGTGAGCTCGGGTAGGTCGGCGAGCTTGCTGAGGTGGGTGAGGTCGGCGACGCAGGGTGGTCGAACGGCTGATGTTCCCGGGACTTCTCGCCGGTCCCGGCTTACGATCATCTGACCATCAGGATCGTCTCCGGGAGGAGCCAACATCATGCGCCGGCCCCGCCCTCGGATCCTCACCACCGCGCTGACCGTCGGCGCGCTCGCCGCGCTCGCGGCTGTTCGACCAACCGGGCGTCGGCGCCGCGACGCCACCGATCACCGGCAACGTGTCGTGCACCATGACGGGTGCATCGACGTTCAAGCCTCCGCTCAACTATCAAGCCGGGAAGCTGGGCAAGCGCGTGTCGCCGAACGCCAACGCGAAGTGGCGGCTCGACGGCATGCTCACCGACTGCTCGGGGACCCAGACCGGCGGCAGCTCGCGCGTCCCCGGCCCGATCGACCACGGCGAGATCCTCGTGCGGGCCAAGGCCACCGGACACCAGTGCTCGCTGCTCACCGCGTCGGGCATGGAGGTGACGGCGGGTGCGGATCAAGTGGTTCGACGCCGCGGGCAACCACATGCGCTCGACCGCCGGTTCCGGAACCGCGACCGTCACCGGGCTCGGCAACGGTTCGCCGTACATCAGCTTCGACCCACTCGTCTTCGACCCGAGCTACGTGCCGCCGGGGATCATCACCGTCCACGTCACCGCGACGGCCAAGCCGAACGCGCGGGCGTTCCCGGACCAGGCGCTCACGGTGACCGCGGTCGCGGACCGGACCCTCGACTCGCTGCCGTTCATCTGCCACACCGTGCCGTTCAGCCCCGGCCTCACCTCCGGCTTCTACGGCCTCGACTTCAACGGCGTGAACGGACCATCGACCGCGACAACCGGCGAGCAGCCAGCCAGCAGTCACGCGGGCTCGAAGGTCACGTGCTCAGGTGGTCTGCGGGCTGGCGGTGGCGGTCGCGCCGATCCGCTCCTCGCGGAGGCCGGCGATGCGGAGGAACGTCATGTCGACTGGCCGGGCGATGTGGACGACGACCCGGTCCGGCTCCACGTCGACCTCCACCGCGGTGGTCACCGGGAGCCCGGACGCCTCCAGCACCCGGTCGACGGCAGCCCGGGCCGAGCTGGGATCGAGGCGGACCTCGCGTCCGGCGGTGTCCCGGAAGTGCGTCTCGTCGATCGCCGACGCACCGGCCAGGGCCGCGGAATCCGCGACGTTCTGGAGATCCCGACGGGCGGTGAAGAGGCGGGCACCGTCCACTGCCAACCCCGTGAACGCCAGGCAGATGAGCAGCGCGCCGACGATCACCACCGACGCCTGACCCGACTCCGACCGCCCGCGCCGCAACTCCGACCAGCCCCTCGATGCGACTCCCGGCCAGCCCCTCATGGTCCGCTGCGGTAGCGGTCGACCATCACCGCGTGCGTGGCTTCGACGGGAATCGAGACCGAGCTCCACACCGCGCCGATGAACGGGACGCGCAGGACCGGCACCTCGGTCGTGACGTGAACCGTCAGCAGCTCGCCGCGAGCACGGCGACCGTCGACCGAGGCGTGCAGCGAGCCGGGCGCGAGCCCGTGGTTCCGTGCCGCCTGCTCCACCACGAGCGCGCCACGGGTCATGGCATCGGTGTCGGAGTCCGCCACGACCACCGCGCGTCCGTACTCACGCGCCGCGGCGCTGGTCGCCAGACGTGGCGCGGTGCAGCACCCCGAACAGCACGATCGCCTGCACGAGCACGCCGAACACCAGGCTCCCGAGCAGCGCGAACTCGACGATCGCGCTCCCGCGCTCCCGATCTTTCACCGGAGCAGGTGGTCTGCTCACGGAAGGACATCGTCTTCGTCGAACGCGGTGGCTTGGACATCGACGTCGAAGTGGGGAAGGAACGGCACGATCACCGGCGCCGATCCCCGCGCCCGCACGGCCACGGTGTCGCCGTCCTGCTCCGCGTCCACCTCGAACCCGCCCCCACTGGAGCCCAGCCCGTCCGCCAACAGCGACCGCGTCTCCGCGACGCCGTCATCGAGCGGTCGACCGGTCTCCGCCGCGGTCCGCGCGCCCTCGTGCACCGCACTCACCGCGACGTCGCGCGCCCAGACCCACACCGCCATCTGCGCCAGCGCGAGCAGGCACACGACGGTCAGGATCGTCACCGCCAGGAACTCGATCATGGTCGCGCCCGTTTCGTCGCGCCCGATTCGTCCTGGGCGCACCGGCTACCCGCGCAGCTGGTTGAGCGCATCCGAGACGATCGCCGTCAGATCGGGCTGAACGATCGCCCAGAGCGCCATGACGATGCCGATTCCCATGACCAGCAACATCACCCACTCCGGGATCGAACCGCGTTCGTCCTGGCATCGGCCTGCATCTTGAGCTTCCGTTCTGTCCCTGCTTCCGTGCTTGCATCCGTGCTCCCTTCATCGAGCCAAGCGTCTTGATCGCGACTACCCCGGGGTAGAACGCGAAGACGACGGCCACCGGCAGAATGAGTCCCACGACCGGTACGAGCATCGAGACCTGCTTGCGGCCGGCCGCCTCGATCACGTCCCGCTTCTCCGACTCCCGTACGTCGAACGCCATCGCCCGCAGGGCCTCCGCCAAGCGGCAGGCCGCGCTCCTGGGCGGCGATGACCGCCGAGACGAACCGGTCGAACGGCGGGAGCCCGAACTGCCGCGCCCGATCCTGCAGCGCCTCGGCCAGCGGCACACCGCCGCGGGCGATGCGCAACGCCATGCGGAGCTCGGCCGCCAACGGCCCACTCCCGGCTGAGGCGACGAGCTCCAACGCGCCGCGCAGGCTCTCGCCCGCAGTCACCGCGAGGCACACCATGTCGACGACGGTCGGAAACTCTGATTGCGCCCGCTCGCGACGCGCCTCGACGGCACGGGTCAGCGAACGGTCCCGAGCCGACGATCCCGATCGCCGCGAACGCGGTGGCGACGACGAGCGCCGCGACCGGCGACACGTTGCGACCCGTCGCGGTGAGTCCGATGCTGAGGACGATGCCGCCGATGAAGCCGATGACCGCCCACGTCGCCTGCTCGGCTCGGAACCCCGACGCGGTGAGCGACGAACCCGAGGCCGCGAGACGCACGGGAAGGTCACGACCGTCGTCGCCGAACAAGCGTTGCAGCCGCCCTCCCAGATCTTCGAGCAACGGCTGGAATGCCGCCGCCACCCCGTGCCCCGCGGCTCGGTCCGCGGTCAGCAGCCGCGAGCGGCGCGGGCCGAGCGCACCGAGGTAGGGCGCCAGCCGGTCGATGAGCGTCGGACGGCGAAACCGCGGCAGGCAGCTGACCAGCGTCGCGAGGCCGAGCAGTCCTGCTCCCACCACGAAGATCGCGCGGAGCGGGCTCATCGGGTCCCCACGGCGATGCCGGTTCCCGACACCGATCCGGCGAGCACCCGCGGCTCTTCCGGGAGCCGGCCCAGCGCGACCATCAGGCGGTAGCCGACAACGGTCGCGACCGCGCCGCCGGCGAGGACGAGCAAGCCGGCCAGCGAGTCATATGCCGCCGCCCCCTGCGGCCGGCTCGCGACCAGCACGAGGACCAACCAGGGCGCGGCCGCGGCGACTCGTGCCGCGACCAGCGTCCACGACTGCCGCGCCACGATCTCCTTGCGGACGGCGAGGTCCTCCCGGAGAAACCCGCTGAGCGTGCGCAGGACCCGACCGAGCTCTCGCCCGCCGACCCGGTGCGCGATCACCAAGCGTGGCGACGACGCGGTCCGCGGTCGGATCCGCGAGCGCGACACCGAGCCGATCAAGCGCACCGACGAAGTCGCCGGACACCCGGTGGTCCGCAACCACCGCGCGGAACGTCGGCCGCAACGGTTCCGGACCGCGTTCGGCGACCAGCGCGACCGCGGCCGGCAACGTGTCGCCGGCCCGCACCGCGCCGGCGAGCAGCTCGATCGCCTCCGGCCAGCACTGTTGGCGCACCCGGCGCGTCGCGCGTCGCCGGGACCGGTAGTAGGCGATCGGCGCGTACGTACCGGCGACGAAACCCACCATCGCCACCGTGGTGGAGCCGATCAACACGATCACGACGGACGCCGCGCCCAGCCCGCAGCCGAGGCACGCGGCGACGAACTGTGCGGGTGAGACGTTGCCGAGACCACCCGCGACGAGCCACTCCGAGACCTGCGTCGCGCCAGCGATGCTCCCGGATTCGTGGCTCGCGATGCGGCGCGGTGCAGGCATCGAACACGAGGAACACCCCGAGGCCGAGCAGCAGGGCGATGACAACGCTCATCGGAGCGGCACCTCACTCACCGCAGGACGTCCATCAGGTCGAGCCCGCGTTCGCTGAACCGCTCGAGGCCGTGCGGGACCTCTCCCGTCCACCGCAGGTCCGCACCCACGCCGGCGAACACGGTCCCCGCCGTCGGATGATCGCCGTCGCCCACCTGCGGGGCGACCGCCAGGATCTCGGTGATGGCCCGCTGCCCGTCGGCGCGACGGCAGAAGACCACGAGATCGACGCAGGCCGCGACCGTCGACGCGACGAAACGCCGGTCGATGTTCTCACCCGCGAGCAGCGGCAGCGTCGTGAGCTTGCGCAACGCCTCACGCGCCGAGTTCGCATGGACGGAGGTCATGCCGACCGCCCCGCTGTTCAGCGCGAGCAGCATGTCGAGGCACTCGGCCCCGCGCACCTCGCCGACGATGATCCGATCCGGGCGCATGCGGAGGCTCTCCCGGACGAGGTCGCGCAGCGCGACCGTGCCTTCACCTTCGAGGTTCGGTTGGCGACACTGCATCGCGACGACGTCGGGACGAGCGATGCGCAGCTCGAACACTTCTTCACAGGTGACGATCCGCTCGCGTGCCGGAATCGCCGACGCGAGGCAGTTGAGCAGGGTCGTCTTCCCGGCCCCGACCGCCCCGGCCACGACAATCGACAGACCGGCTCGAACTGCGAGGTCGAGGAACCGCACCGCCGGCGACCGAGCACGAGCTCGAGCGCGACCAGCTCGTCGAGTGACTCCGCCCGCAGCCCGACGAACTTGCGAATGTTGATCGCCCACTGGTCGGTGATCGGGGGAATCACGACGTGCAGGCGGCTGCCGTCGGGGAGCCGCGCGTCGACGAAGGGTTGCGACCGGTCGAGCCGGCGCCCGGCCCGCGCCAGCATGCGCTCCACCAGCTCCTCGACCTCGGATCGGCTCAGCACGACGGTCGTGAGCTCGTGCTCACCACGCCGGGCGGCGAACACCCGCCCGGGTTCGTTGATCCAGATCTCTTCGACTTCGGGGTCTTCGAGCAGGCGGGTCAGCGCGCCGAAGCCGCCGATCCGGTGGTGCAGGAGCTCGACATCCTCGTCGGTGAGCACCGGCAGGCCGCCGGAGAGGTAGCGGTCGCGGTAGTCGACGACCACCTCGTCGACCAGCAGCGTCAGCTCGGCATCGTGATGGGTCGCGAGCTCGCGGCGTTGCAACAGCTCCCGCACGTCCCGCTCCACGATCTCGACCGCGCGGCGGTCCGGAACCTCGGTGGTGCTCATCCCGTCAGCACGCCGACGAGACCTTGCAGCTCGCGCAGCCACGGCGACCGCGGCGCGATCGCCCGGAGCGGCCGACCTTCCCAGACCACGCGCTCGAACGACGCCTCGCGTCGGCAGGAACGCGATCGGCGGACTGCCGGTCCACTCCGACAGCTGCGACGAGCAGTCCTGCACCCGACGCGCGGCCTGCGGGGCGCGGTTCACCACCACCGAGACCTTCCGTGCGGCCGCCGGGTTCGCCTCCGCGAGCGTGCGGTGCGCAACGATCCCGCGCCGGATGCCGACCGGGTCTCCCGCGACGACCAGCAGGATCTCGTCGGCTGCGGCGAGCGCACCGACCGTCATCAGGTTCCGCCGATAGGGAACGCGGTCGAACGCCAGCTCCTCGTCCTCTTCGATCGGCGACGCCAGATCCACGATGACGAGCGGTCGCGCGTCGCGGGCCGCGTCGAGCACGGACGTCCACGCGCGTTCGCGCACCTCGGGCCAGAGCTCGGCCCGGGCCAGCCCGGCCAGCACCGCGGCTCCCGCCGGCCCGCGCTGCAGGCAGCTGTCCAGGGATTCGCGCCAGCCGTCGCCGGCAAGCCGTGCGGCCTGGGTCGACCGATGGTGACTCGTCCAGGTTCAGGAGCTGCGCGACCGAGGCGGACCACGAGTCGCCGTCGACCAGCAGCGACGTCGGCACCGTCATGGGCCGCTTCCACGGCGAGCTCGACCGCCACCGTCGTGCGGCCCGGCGCTCCGGCCCCGCCCCACACCGCGACCATTCGGCTGGAACGAGCGGTCGGATCACCGCCGGGCGTCACGGATTCGCCGGGCGGACGCAGCTCCCGGGTGTCACTCCCACCGAGCTGGTGCAGCAACGCCGCGAGCTCTTCGGCGCTCGCTTCCGACCCGACCCGGTGGGCGACCCCGATCCGGTCGAGCGGGCGCGCGGACGCACCGGTCTCGACCGCGACGATCGTGACCCCGTGATCGTGCAGCATGCCGACGAGATCGCGGTCGAGCCACGGAAGCTCCGCGGAGATCAGCGCGACCCGTCGGTTCGTCGCGCAGCGCGACGCCGAGCAGCTCGCCATGATCGACACAACGACGGATCAGCTCGACGCCGAGCTCGCGTCGCTGCAACCCGCGGACCAATGGCGCTTCCCACGTCGCGCCTCCCGCACACGTGACGACTCGTACCGGGTCGGTCACGGAAGATCGCCCGCGTCGAATCGCGACCGCACGGCTCGTGGCCGCTTCCCGACTGATCGCACGATGTCCAGCTCGCCATTGCGCACGGCGAACGCGACGAACACCACATCCCGTGGCGCGACCGAGATCGTCAGCGCGGCGAGCTGCGCCCTCGCGCTGGCCGAAGAGCCCGTCGGTGTGGACGACATCGACCACCTGCGCGCCCGCCGCGACGGTGAGCGTCTTCGCTTGCCTCCGTGCCCTTGTCGAAGCTGCCGAGCACGTCGACGCGGTCACCCGGCTCGAGCGCGCCGCCGAGCGCGTGCTCGGGCGCGATCGGCACCGTGATCTCGCGGCCCTCACGTGCGACCTGGCCCAACGCGGCACTCGGCGACGAGGTCTCCTTCGGCCAGCGGGAACCGCAGCACGCGATCGGTGGGTGGGGGTGCGGTCGTCGCGCGGACGAGGCGATCGAGCACCGCGTCCGTCGCTTGGATTCGCGTGGTGCCGATGTCGCCGGGAACCAGCACGTGGTCCGCGGGCAAGCTCCGCGCCGCGGTGTAGACGACGACGGTGTGGTCGGCGCCTGCGGCCAATCGGAGCCCACCGATGACGGAGAGCGCGACCAGCACGAGCCCGACGACCAACCTCGTGTCGAGCTTGGGCAGGCGCTGGGTGAGTCGTCGACTCGGTGACGCCGCGAGTGTCGTCACGGACGCCTTGCTCGGCGTGGTCCGGCACGACCGACGGGATTCGTTACGCTGGGGTACGCAACACGACGCAACGTCATGGTCTGATCCCCAAGGAGCCCGCAGGTGGAAAGTCTTCCTCCGCCACTGCTGAAGCCGGCAGAGGTCGCGGGCGTGCTCAATGTGACGGTCTCGCAGGTGTACACACTCATGCGCAGCGGCGAGCTCCCGGCCCTCAAGATCGGCCGGAAGGGCGTCTGGCGAGTCAGTCGCGAAGCGCTCGAGGCGTACCTGGTCGAGCTCAACGACGAGGCCAGGGCCCGCACCCAGTAGCTGGTCACGGCGCCGGCCTCCCGGGTCGACGCGCACGATCGCCTCGAAGCGCAGGTCGTGCACCCGCAGGAGCTGGGTCCGCCGGGTTCCGGTCGCCTCGGCGACCTCGCCGACCCGGAGCCAGTCGGCACCCACGCAGAGCACTCGCCCCCGCAGCGGCTCGCCGTCGACGGCCATCACGGTGACGACCTCGCCGGGACCGATGCGGCGGACCTCGTCGACGAAACGACGGCTGGTCACGCCCGCGGCGACGATCTCGTGCGCCTCACCGAGCTGCTCCGAGAAGGCCTCACGGCCCAGATCGGACAGTCCGTCGGTGATGGCGTCGAACGCGTCCGGGACCTTCGGGGGCCACTGCTTTCCTTCCGTGGAAAAGGGGCGAACGTAGCGGAACGGACAAACCGTCCGTTAGGTCAGAATGTCCGTTATGGGGCTCCAGGTTGACATGGTACACACCGATACGCGATGGTTCCAACCTCAACACAACGCAATGAGCATCAATGTTGTGAATGTTGTTGATGCACCCGACCCGTCGCCGACTGATCTGCCCTGGAGCCACGGATGGTTCACGAGTCCAACGCCCGACCGCTCGGCGGTGACGCTCGCGGGTCTGGTCGGCCGGGCGGCGATCGGGGTCGCGTGGCGGTGGGCGCTGCTCCTCGGGCTCGCCCTCCTGTCGGAGCTGCTGCGTCGCCGGCACCGGGCGCGCCGGCTGCTCGCCCTGCTCGACGCGTCCCTCCCGGGTGGCGCCCGGACCGCCGCGGTCTCGCTGCTGGCGGTCGCCGCCACGTTCATGGGCGCTGCGCCCCGCCGGCGCCGAGGACAGCGTGCGCGGATGGCTCGGCCGCCCGACGACCTCGACCTCGGTCCCGGCCCGCGTCGCGACTCCGGAGACCGTCGACGAGCTGGTCGAGCCGGCACCGCCCCCGACCGTCTCCGGTCCCGTCGTCCTCATTCCTCCCGCAGTCGAAGTCGGGCCCGAACCCCGAGCCCGCGGTGCCGGCACCCGCAGTGACTCCACCGCCGGTCGCGCCGGCACCGGCGCGCACCGATCGCGGCAGCGCCGCTCCCCACGTACGTGGTGCAGCCCGGCGACTGCCTCTGGGCCATCGCGGCGCGCATCCTCGGACCGAGTGCCGACGGGCGCGCGATCGATGCCGGGTGGCGGCGCATCTACGACACCAACCGCGCCGCGGTCGGTGAGAACCCGAGCCTGATTCACATCGGACTCGTGCTGCAGCTTCCCCCGCTCAGCGCCCAGCCGTGACACGCGCATCGCGTGACGCGCCATTCGAGGGAGAGCTCATGACCGCGACACTCGCCATCCGGGCCTGGCCCGATCCCGTCATCGACACACTCGGCTACGACCCGCGCTCGCTGTACGTCGAACGCTTCTGGTTGCCCACGCTCGGACCGACGAGCTTGCTGTTGCTCCGCCGGATCGCCGCGGGTCTCGACGCGCATCCCGACGGGATCGAGCTCGAGATCGGGGAGCTGTCGCAGGCGCTCGGCCTCGGGCACCGGGAGGGCAACTCGTCACCGGTCGTGCGCAGCCTCGACCGGCTCATGCAGTTCGACCTCGCGTGCGGGATGCGCGAGACCGGGTTCGCGGTGCGACGGTCGGTCCCACCGGTGAACCGCCGTCACGTCGGTCGGCTCCCCGCGCCGCTGCAGGAGGAACACCGGGTGTGGGCCGAGCGCGCCGCTCGCGGAACCGCCGCTCGCCGGCGCCCGGCGTCGCGCCCGTCGCCTCGCGTTCACGTTGCTGGAGCAGGGCGACGACCTCGATCACGTCGAGCGGGTGCTGCACGACATCGGCTTCCACCCGTCGATCTGTCGGGAGAGCGCGGCGTGGGCGCACGACCGGCACCAGCACGCGTTCGACGCCGCGGTCGCGGCCGAGCACGACCCGGCCGCCTGATGCCCGACCGCGCCGCCTAGGTCTGGTGGGGGTGACGTGCTCTCGCTCCCCCGCCCGAGCCACGTCACCCTCACCCGAATCCCACCACTTGATTCGGTGCGCGTGCGCGTCGCCGAGCGACGCGGACGCGCCGAAACGAGCAGGAACGTGGCGTCAGCGGCGGCCGAACTTGGGGTCGCCGCTCAGAGACGAGCAGGGTGAACTGCACGGCTCCGCCGGACACGAGCTTCTTCTTCGACACGCACGGCGTGTTCGTGTAGCCGAGCTTGGTCTTGTGGCAGATCCCGAGCGTCTGGGTCGGCGACGTCTTCGCGTCACCGCGCTTGAAGATCGACGGAGTTGACGCCGCGACCAGCGTGCGCCTTGTCCCAGGTGATGACCACCTTCGCCGGGTGCTTGCGGTCGTTGTACCCGCTGAACGGGGTCATGTTGATCACGTCACCGGAACAGGCCGAGCCGCCGCAGAAGGTGCTCGCCTCGGTCGCGGTGCGCGAGATCGACATCGGAACCGACGGCCCCGCCACCGACGCGATCTTCGGCCTCCCGAGCGCCGTGCCGCTGGCCCGGTTCGACCGCGAGCCGTGGGTGTGCTTCGTCAGCGCCATCAACGAGGCGCCGTCGATCGACCGGCGCGTCTTGCCGGTCTTCGCCGCGCGGGAGAGCGCAACGTTGGTCGAGCCGAGGGCCACCCGCTTCGGCAGCTTGAAGACGACCACGATCGGGTTCTCCGGCGTGGCCTTCTTCCCACCGGCCGTCGCGAACTTCTCGCCCGGGTGGGCAACACCCGACGCGGTACCGGCCGGCAGTGCGGCGGGCGCCACGACCGAGATCGTCACCGGCGGAGCGCTGTCGTCGGTCCCACCACCGACGGTGGAAGACGCCGAGCCGGTGGCGACGATCGACGAACCGCCGCCGCCAGTGGAGTTCACCTTCACCGTCGCGCTCGCGGTCGCCCCCGGAAGGATGGTGCCGAGCCCGCAGTGCATCACTCCGGAGATCAGGACGCAGCCGGTGCCCTGGCTCACCGACGTTTCGCCGATGCTGCCGAACGTGCCGCTGCCGGACAGCGAGAACGTGGCGTCGACGTCGGCAGCCGCGCCGCTCCCGGTGTTCTCCACGTCGATGACCCACGACGACGCGCCGAGCGGCGCGATCGTCGTCGGCTGGACCGTGGACGTCGTGGTGAGCGCGTAGGGATCGGCCGCCGTGGACCAGGTGCCCGAGTCACCCGAAGCCGTGTACGTGCCCGAGTCGCTCCGACCGTCGGGGGCGATCGTGCCGCTGAAGGTCGAGATGGGCGCCACGGTGCCAAAGGAGATGTTCCCGGCGCAGTCGAACGTGCCGGTCAACGGGTACGGGCCGCCGCCGCTGATGAGCACGGACCCGGTCATCGTGCCGTCCGGGTGGAAGGTGATCTGGGCGTCGATCGAGTACGTCACGAACGTGACATCGCTGTGCGCGGTGCCCGTCCAGTGGCCGCTGACCGGATTGACACAATCCGCCCCGGCCGGCGGAGCCGAGACTGCCACCAGCGAAGCGGTCGCCATGAACGCGACCACGAGCCCACTCAGAGCCCTCGTTGCCCGACCTGCCATTGTTCGCTCCTGCCCTACGTCGTGCCCCCGGGGATAGAAAAGCACACCGGAGGCCGTACTGTCATGAGCCACCCCCGGACTCAGGTCACAACTTCACACTTCCGCCTTGCAGATCGGTTGCACCGCGGTGCCGGTACGCTCGCCCGCGATGGCCGACGACGAGGCGCTCGACACGATCGCGGCGTGGCTGCGCGACGCCCGCGCGATCGTCATCCTGACCGGCGCGGGGATCTCCACCGAGTCCGGAATTCCTGACTTTCGGGGCCCGCAAGGAGTCTGGACGAAGAACCCGGCGGCGGAGAAGACGGCCACGCTGCAGCACTACGTCTCGGACCCGGAAGTGCGCAAGCTCGCCTGGCAGAACCGGCTCCGCAGCGAGATCTGGCAGGCCCAGCCGAACGCCGGTCACCGGGCCGTCGCCGAGCTGGAGCAGAAGGCGTCGGTGCACACGCTCGTGACCCAGAACATCGACGGGCTGCACCTGGCCGCGGGATCGTCACCGCGCCGGCTGATCGAGATCCACGGCACCGTCCACCGGGCGAAGTGCCTCGAGTGCGACTGGCGCGGCCCGATGGACGAGACGCTGGCCCGGGTCGAGGCGGGCGAGGAGGATCCGGTGTGCCTCCTTTGCGGCGGGATGCTGAAGTCGGCGACGATCAGCTTCGGCGAGAACCTGGTGCCCGGGGACCTGGACCGGGCCCAGCGGGCGGCGGCGTCGTGTGACGTGTTTCTGGCGCTCGGCACCTCCCTCGGCGTCTACCCGGCCGCCGCGCTGCCCGAGATCGCGCTCTCCAACGGCGCCCGGCTCGTGATCGCCAACGCGCAGCCCACCCCGTTCGACTCGTACGCCGCCGCGCTGAGCCCGACGCCGCTCGGCGAGCTCCTCCCCGAGCTCGTCTCCCGGGTGTAGCCCGGCCTTGGGAATATCCGACCCCTGCGGTAGCATTTCACCCCGCAGATACCGAAACTCTTCTTGGAGCACCGATGCCCAGCTTCCGTGAGCTCCTCGCCCAGACGAAGGCGAGGATCAGCGAGATCCCGCCGAGCGAGGCAGAGACCCGACTCGGCCAGGCCGCCTTCCTCGACGTCCGCGAGCAGGACGAGTTCGACGCCGGCATCATCCCCGGCGCGATCCACATCCCGCGCGGTCACCTCGAGAGCCAGATCGAGTCGAAGATCCCGAGCAAGGACACCCCCGTCGTCATCTACTGCGCGAGCGGCATCCGCTCGGTGTTCGCGGCAGAGACGATGAAGGAGCTCGGCTACCAGGACGTCGTGTCGATGTCCGGTGGGTTCGGGCAGTGGAAGGACCAGGACCGCCCGTGGATCACGCCGCAGGTGCTCACCGCCGAGCAGCGTGACCGCTACAAGCGCCACATCCTCCTTCCCGAGATCGGCGAAGCGGGCCAGCAGCAGCTGCTCGAGTCCAAGGTGCTGCTCCTCGGCGCCGGTGGGCTCGGCTCACCGGCTGCGATGTACCTCGCGGCCGCGGGCGTCGGCACGCTCGGCATCGTCGACATGGACGTCGTCGACGCGTCGAACCTGCAGCGCCAGATCCTGCACAACGTGGATCGCATCGGCGAGCGCAAGGTCGACTCGGCGAAGAAGACGCTGACGTTGCTCAACCCCGACGTCAACGTCGTCACCTACGACGTGCGCTTCGGTGCCGACAACGTGCTCGACATCCTCGACGACTACGACGTCGTCCTCGACGGCACGGACAACTTCCCGACCCGCTACCTGCTCAACGACGCGTCACTGCTGAAGCGCATCCCCGTCGTGCACGGATCGATCTTCCGCTTCGAGGGTCAGGTCACGGTGTTCAAGCCGTACGAGGGTCCGTGCTACCGGTGCCTGCTGCCCGAGCCGCCGCCGCCGGAGCTCGCGCCGAGCTGCGCGGAGGCCGGCGTGCTCGGTGTGCTGCCCGGGATCGTGGGCTCGATCCAGGCGCTCGAGACGATCAAGCTGCTGCTCGACCTCGGCGACCCGCTCATCGGCCGCCTCCTGGCGTACGACGCGCTCGAGCAGTCGTTCCGCACGTTCAAGGTGCGACGCGACCCCACGTGCCCGGCCTGCGGCGAGAACGCCGGCCCGATCGTGATCGCCGAGTACGACCAGGGTGCCTGCCCCACGCGGTGCTGGCCGACGGCTCCGTCCTCACCCACTGAACCGAGCCCGCTGAACCGACCAGCCGGACCTTTCGGGGCGCGTCCGCGTCGCTCGAGCGACGGCTGCGCGCCCCGAAACGAAGACCTGACGTGTGCGACGGCCCCGTGGTCGGCGCGAGCGAACCGCCACCAGAACGGGCAAGATGCGTCTCGTGGGCGGGCGCGGGGAGGCTTCGATGTCGAACAGTCAGCCGGACGTCACGCGTGCAGTCTTGGAATCCGTGCACGACTTCCTTGGTGGTCCAACCCCGGACGGCGACGAATGGTGCTTCGACTTCGGCGAGCATCTGCACAGCAACTGGGGTGCGGTCTACGGCGGCGCACTTGCCGCGAGCACGTTGGCCGTCGCGCGCTCGGCTGCGCCCGACCGGTCGCCGCGATCGCTGCACCTGCAGATCGTGCGCCCGGTGGCGAGCGGCATGGCCTACGCGACGGCCGAGGTCCGTCATGCGGGCCGGACCGTCGCGGCGGTACAGGTCGAGATGTTCGACTCGCGCCGCAAGCTCGCAGTGATCGCGCTCGTCACCATGGTGACGCCCGACGCGCTCGCCGCGGACGTCCACAACACCACCGCCGACCAATTCCAACGACAGATGCGGCCAATCGCACTGGAACCCGGGTTCATGGCGCCGGTGCAGCGCTCGCTGCAGATGCTGACCGAACAAGACGGCGCCTTCGTTGGTTCATACGCGGCGAACGTGCGGCCCTGCTTCGACGGGACGCCTCCGCCCGTCGGTCACATCACCGTTCCGTGGAACGACTTGCGGTGGACCGGACCGGAAGCCGCGTGCCTCGGTGCCGACGCGATGATCTCGGCGCCGTTGCTGGACTCGTCCGTCCCGAACGACGTCCTCGGTCCCAACCCCGATCTCACCCTGCGTTTCACGACCGCGCCCGCTCAACGCGAAGTGCTGACCACCGGAACGATCCTGTCGGTCCAGAACGGCACCGCCACCGTCGCGTTGGAGGTTCAGTCGGGAGACAACCAGCTTGCTCACGGACTCGCAACCTCGTTGCTGCTGCGACCCTCGTAACTCACGGTCGACCAGCTGTGCATCCCGAGGCGGAGACGTGATGCGTCGTACGGCGCGAGCGTGACGGATGCCGGGGCGCGGGTGACGTTGCGGGAGATCACCGCGGCGAACCGGGCCGAGGTCGAGGCGTTGCGCGTGACGGAAGCGCAGACCACGTTCGCGCGAGCGTCGCCGACTCGCTGCTCGAGGCCGCGGAGACACCGTGGCGTGCCCGTGGTACCGGGCAGTCTACGCAGACGAGACCCCCGTCGGCTTCCTGATGCTCAGTGACAACATCCCGCCCGAGCGCACGGAGTACCTCGGTCCGTACTTCCTCTGGCGGCTGCTCATCGACGCGCGCTCGCAGGGCCGGGGGTACGGCACCGCGGCGCTCGATCTCGCGGTGGCCTCCGTGCGCACCCGTCCGAACGCCGAGCACTTGCTCACCTCGTACGTTGCCGGGCCCGGCGGCCCCGGGCCGTTCTACGAGCGGTACGGCTTCGTTCCGACCGGCGAGATCGACGATGGTGAGCCCGTCCTGACGCTCGCACTCTGATCGGGCGAATTGTCCGTCCCGGGCGGCCGAGGGTCCGCGACTGGGGGCGATTGCGCCGGTAGTTTGCCCCTTCCTGAGGGCCACGCGGGCGGCTGACCAGGGAGCACCTGTCGTGGGCCTTCGCCGCCAACGCCGCATGGAACGGGCTCGTCAGTGGCGCATCGGCGCGGCGGTCGCCGCCGCGAGCCTGATGCTGATCGCCGGCCTGGCGCTGATCGTCGGATCGTCGCTCGACAACAGCGAGGCCGGCGCCGGCACCCCCACCGCGAGCCGCCCGGCGCGCACGAAGCTGAACCCCGCGCTGCTGCTCACCCACACGCTGAAGAAGACGGTCCAGACCAAGCGGCCGCCGAGCCCGTACCCCGACGCGCCCGAGGGCACGGGAGCGGGCAAGCGCATCGTGTACTGCATCTCGTGCCAGCGGGTCTGGCTGGTCGAGGACGACGACTACGTGTACTCGTACTACGCGGTGTCCGGGCGGCGTGGCTACCCGAGCACCGGCACCTACAAGGTGATCCGCCGGATCAACCCGGGGATCCACGACACGCTGCGGCTCCCCTACTTCGTCGGCTTCACCTTCGGGAACACGACCGACGTCGGCTTCCACGGCATCCCGCTGCAGAGCGGCAAGCAGATCCAGAGCGACTCGCAGCTCGGGACCTACCGCAGCTCCGGCTGCGTGCGCGAGAACCAGAGCGACGCGCGCCGCTTGTGGGACTGGGCGCCGATGGGAACCAAGGTCGTCGTCATCCCGTAGGACGTCGTCATCCCGTAGGTGCCGGTGCCCGCGGCGTCTTCACCTGTGGCCAGGTCCACCTTGATCACGATCCCGGTCGCCGGACGCGCCTTCGCCTTCGCCGGCGTGCTTCATGTTCGGCTGCTTGGGCACCTTGGGCGTCTTCGCCTTCGTGTAGTCGACCGACTTCGGCTTCGACGCGTCGAGGTACTTCTGCAGGTCCAGCGCGTCGGTCGCCGGGACCGGTGTGCCGGTGCACGGCAGCACCGCCTCGATGTTCGACGGCTTGCTGGTCGTGAACGTGTTGTCGGCAAAGCAGTTGTCGGTGCCGCCGAACCAGGCGAGGTCCGCCTCGCCGCGAGTTCGACACGACGTTGTCCACCACCCGGTTCCGGTTCGGGAGCCACACCGTCTTGTCGGGGATCGGGACGATGCCGATGCCGGCGATGTCGTGGTCGAACACCCGGTTCTTGGTGACGAGGTCGTCGTTGCCACCGGCCACGAGGATCCCGTTGCCCTGCCCGAGGATCGCCGCGTCGATCGCGGGGGTCGTGCCGTTGTTGTTGTCGTACACGAGGTTGCCGATCACGACCGCGTCGTGCTGGGGCGGGTTCGCCTCGCCGTCGCCGCTGTTCGGCACGATGCCGGCGCGGTTGTGGCGCCAGACCGAGTTCATGATGATCAGGTTCCCGCCCGCGTTCGTGCCGGAGAACCCGAGCCCGTTGTACTCACCGAGCACATCGCGCACGACCGCGTTGCAGGGGTAGCACTGGCCGATGTAGACCGCCGCGTCCGGTGAGCCCGAGCCGTAGAGGTGCTCGAAGATCCCGTCGGTGGCGTCGAACGCGTAGATGCCGTAGTCGCCGGTGCGCGTCGCGGTGAGATACGAGCCGCGGTAGCCCTTCACCCCCGTCCAGAAGAAGCCGTTCTTCGTGAACTTGCGCGCGGTCATGTTCTCGACCGCGACGCCGTCCGCGCCGAGCACCTTGATCCCGTTGTCGAGCTTGTAGCCACCGTCGAGGATCGTCTTGTTGCGATCGAGGCCGCGGATCACGAGGCGGTCGGTCGTGACGGTGACGGCCTCCCGGTACACGCCGGGCGACACGAGGATCAGCGAACCCGGCGGCGCCTTGTCCACCGCGGTCTGGATCTTCTTCACGTCCTTCGGCACCTTGATCGTGCGCGGCTTGCCGGACGCCGCCTTCTTGGCCCGCGGCAGCGTCACCTCGGGGATGGTGCCGTCCGCGTTCTTCACGATCAGCGTGCCGTACATGCCCTTGCCCGGGGCGCCGTGGAACGTGCAGAAGTACCCGTAGACGCCGGGGGTGTCGAGCTGCTGCTTGAAGTCTCTTCCCCGGCTTGATCGTGGGGCTCCGCCAGCCGGTCGAGGCCTGGTCCGGGATGACGTTGTGCTTGCTGCGGCCCTCGTTGTCCCACTTCACGACCGTGCCGGGATCGACGGTGAGCGTCTGCGGCAGGTAGTCGTTGTCCTTCATCGCGACCGTCACCTTGTCGTGCTCGTCCCCGTACTGACCGGTCGCCGAGGCGTCCGTCATCGAGAGGACGAGCACGGCGCCGATCGCGGCACCCAGGAGCACCAGCGCCGCGAACCCGGCGCGGACACGTGCGCGCTCATGCGGCACCGTTGCCGGCCGCGGGCTTGGAGTAGTCGCTCAGCAGCTGCGCCAGCGTGCGCACGCCGAACCCGGTTCCGCCCCGCACCATCACCCCGTCGTCCTTGCTCGCGCGGGCCGGTCCCGCGATGTCCAGGTGGACCCACGGCACATCACCGACGAACGCGGCGAGGAACAGCCCGGCGGTCAACGCGCCGCCGTAACCGCCGGTCCCGATGTTCTTGATGTCGGCGATCTCGGACTCGATCAGCGGGTTGTAGTCCTTGGGCAGCGGCAGCGGCCACACCGGCTCGCCCGCGTTGTCCGCCGCGGTCCGCACCTGCTCGCCCCAGCTGTCGTTGGTCGTCATCAGACCCGCGATCTTCTCGCCGAGCGCGACGACGCACGCGCCCGTGAGCGTGGCGAGATCGACGATCGCGTCGGGCTTCTCCTCGGCGGCGAGCGACAGTCCGTCGGCGAGGATCAACCGGCCCTCGGCATCGGTGTTCAGCACCTCGACCGTCTTGCCGTTGCGGATCTTCAGCACGTCACCCGGACGGATGGCGTGGCCGCTCGGCATGTTCTCGACCATCGGGGTGAACGCGACGACCTTCGTCTTCACGCCCAGGTCCGCCAGCACCGACATCGCGCCGATCACCGCGGCCGCACCGCCCATGTCGGTCTTCATCGTCTCCATGCCGGACGCGGTCTTCAGCGAGAGACCACCGGAGTCGAACACGACGCCCTTGCCCACGAGCGCGACCTTCCCCTTCGCGCCGGCCGGGGCGTACGTCATCTTCACCATCCGCGGTGACTGCTCCGAACCCTGCCCGACCCCGAGCACGCCGCCGAGCTTCGCCTTCTTCAGCGCGGGGACGTCGAGCACCTCGACCTTCACGCCCTTGCCCGCCAGCAGCGTCTTCGCGGCGCGTGCGAACGCGGCCGGCGACTTCTCGCCGGACGGCGTGTTCACCATGTCCCGCGCCCACATCACCGCGTCGCTGATCGTGCTGCCGCGGTGCAGGCCCGCCTCCACCTTGGCGCCCCCGCGACCCAGGACGATCACCCGCTTGAGCTTCGTGGGCTTCCCTTCGGTCTTGTACGGGAGGTACTGGTAGCCACCCAGCGCGAAGCCCTCGGCGATCGCCTGGGCGACGGCGACCCGGTCCAGCTCGGGCACTGCGTCGAGCAACGTGGTCGCGACGCTGCGCACCTTCGACGACCGCCGGGCGATCGCGGCCGACGCGTTGCGCACGTCATCGAGCGTCAGCTCGTCCCGCTTGCCCAACCCGACGAGGATCGCGGCCTTCGCGCCGAGCGCACCACCGGTCGGGACGGCCAACGTCTGACCGGGCTTGGCTTCGAAGCCGGCTTCCTCCATGAACGCGCCGAGTCCGCCCCCGAGCGCGGCATCGACGAGATCCGTACCCGGACCGAGGTCACGCGGTGAGAACACCGGGACCGCGAGCAGGTCGGCCGCGACCTTGTCCGCGGCGCTGTTCGAGAGCTTGAAGGTGACGGGCACGAGAAGCCTCCGTTGCGGGGTAGTGGGCGTCGGTTGCGGGTCTGGTATCGAGAATCAGGGATCGGCGTGGTCGGCCCGGGCCGGCCGGAACTCGCCCTCCTGCCAGCGGGCGAGCGTCCAGCAGAGGTCGGCGAGCCGGTTCAGGTACGGCACCACCTGGCTGCCGGCTACCGATCCAGCCATCCGTCGTGGCCGTCACCGACTCTCGCTCGGCGCGCCGAACCACGGTGCGAGCGAGATCGAGCGCGGCCGCGACGCGGTTCTCACCGGGCAGCACGAACTCGGTCGGCGGGTCGAAGCGGGCGGTGGTCGCATCGATCAGTGGCTCGAGCGCCGTGACCATCTCCGCGGTCACGAGCGTCGTCTCCGGGACGAGCTTGTGGCGGTTCTCGGGCCGCGTCGCCAGCTCCGCGCCCACGACGAACAGCTCGCGTTGCAGACGCACGAGCAGCTCGGCGAGCTCGCCGCCGGGTTCGGTCTCCGCTCGCGCCAGACCCAGCGCCGCGACGGCTTCGTCGGTGGTGCCGTACGCGGTGGGTCCCGGCGCGTCCTTGGGGACCCGGCCGCCGTAGAGCAGTCCCGTGCTGCCGTCGTCGCCCTTGCGGGTATAGACCTTCATCCGAGCCGGAGTCTACGGCTCCATCCCCGCCGAGAGCCTGCCCGAGCCATGCCGCGGATCGGGCCCGAGAACCCGGGGAGTGCCCGGTTCCACGAGGGGCTGCGCACCATAATGGGGACCCATGGCAAACCTTCGCGGTGGTCGGCGCGCGCTCATCGTCGCGTTGACCGTGTTGAGCGTCGTTGCCGCCGCGTGCAGCGGAGGGTCGTCCAAGGACTCGTCGGACACGACGAGCACCACGACCCCCGCGGAAGCGCCCGGCCGCGAGAACGTGACCTTCTACTACCAGCAGATCCACCCCGGTCGTGACCTCACGCGGCTCGGCAAGGTGAAGCTCGTCGTCGCCGCGCCCCAGACCGATGGCAAGCAGGCCGCGGCGCTGATCAAGTCGACCGGGGCCAAGGCGTACCGCTACATCCAGACGTACTGGCTCCCGGCGTCCGGCTACTCGGACGACCCCGGCGCCACGGAGGAGCCCGACTGGCACTTCTGCACCGACGGCGACCAACCCACCGTCGGGCGGACGGATCGCCAGGGTCGCGACTGGTACTTCTACGACATGAACGAGCGCGCGTCGCTCGAGCACCTCAAGGCCCGGCTCCAGATCGTGAAGGCCGAAGGGTGGGACGGCGTGTTCTTCGACCGCGGCTTCGCCGCCCTGACCGGACTCGACGACCCGTCGGTGAAGAACGTGTGGGACCAGGTTTCGACCTGCACCACGGATCCGGTGAAGAAAGGCGCGACCTTCGCCGACGCGTACGTCGGCGCGACGCGCGAGGCGCACGCAGTCGGGCTCGAGATGATGATGAACTACGGCATCTCGCCGTTCGACCACTCCACGCCGCTGCGGCCGGACTCGAAGGACGAGGCGTGCCAGCCAGCGCGACTACGAGCAGTGCCCGAAGCTCGACGACGTGTGGAAGGGGCTCGACTGGGTGCTCGACGAGGGCATCTCGCACCCGACGGACGTCGCGTTCCTCGGTGACTACGAGACGAACCTCACCATCGAGCGCGAGGCCGACGAAGGGCCGCAAGACCGTCGGGCTCCTGACCACCGGATCGCTCGGCGAGAACAACCGCGTGAACGTCTTCTTCGAGTGGTCCAAGGTGAAGCTGTTCGACATCCCACTCGCGGTGAACACCGGCGAGGGCGGCTGCCAGGGCCAGACCGTGTCCGTCTGCAACCGCGCCCGGCTCTACCCCGACCTCGCGAACGTCGTGTTCGGCACGCCGCTGGCCGCGGAGCCGACCAAGCTCTCGTGCCAGGCGAAGTCGAAGGTCAACTGCCTCTGGATCCGGCGCTACTCGAACGGGATGTCGGTCGTGAACGTCAGCGACGGCTCGGTCACCAGCGACGCTCGACCTCGGCGTCGACGGCTGCCGCGTCGTCACGAGCGTCTACGCCCGTGGGCCGCTCGCCGACGGCACGTGCGTCAAGAAGGTCTCGGTGACGGTCCCGGCGTGGTCGGGACGCCCACTGACCTACGCCGCCGGCTAGGTGCGGTGCGGTAGGTGACGATCGTCCTCCTGGGCGCGCTGGGCCTGGCCGTGCTCGTGCTCCCCGGCTTCGGCGTTCGCAGCATCCTGCGCCGGCCGCACGCCGGATGCGATCGACGAGCTCGAGCTCGCGGTCGGCACGACGGTCCTCGCGACCACCGTCCTCGGCGTCGCGCTCCTCGGGTTCCAGCTCTTCAGCGCTGTCGCGCATGGCGATACCGGTCGCGATCCTCGGGCTGATCGGGATCCCGCGCGCCGCGGTCTGGATCTGGCCGCTCCTCCGACGCCCGGCGCCGTACGTGTTGTTCGCGCTCTGCACGCCGTGGATATGGAACACGCTGCGCGCCGGCTACCCGCCGGCCGGCCTCTTCCAGTGGTACTACTGGGATCTCGGTCGTGCACTCTCCGACGCGCACGGAATTCCGAGCTACGTCACCGAGTTCGGCACGCAGATCCGCTGGCTGCCGGACTACCTCGTCTTCAACGTCCTCTCGGAGACGTACCACGGCATCGCCCGCGTCGGCTCCACCGCCCAGCAGATGTCGGCGTTCCGCATTCCGCTGGCGCTGCTCGGGATCGTCGCGGTGTTCGCCGTGTTGCGACTCTGGATCCGGCCATGGACCGCACTCACCGGTACCGCACTCGTCGTCGCCACCGCTGACCTTCGCCGACAAGTTCAACGCCTACAAGCCGGAGTCGTACGGCATCATCCTCGGTCTGCTCGTCGTCCGGCTCGGGATCCGCGGCATGCGCCGCCGGGACCCGATGCTGCTGCTGTTCGCCGGCGCGATGCTCGGGATCAACCTCGGTGTCCACGCGATCGGCGCGGTGATCGCCGGGATGCTCTTCGCCGGCGCCGTCGTCGCCGAGCTGGTCACGGAGGCCGACGCACGGCGGCGGTCCACGATCGTTGCACTGCTGCTCGCCGGCGTGCTGGCGCTCGGGGTCGCGGCCGCGACCGGGTGGGCGCTGCAGGGTCGGACGCTGGTCATCAGCGACGCGTCGAATCCGCAGCTGCTCCCGGATGGGCGGGATCCGACGTTCCTCTTCCTGGAGCGCAACGCGGGCCGGTTCGAGGAGGTCCATCAGCCCGGGCTCGACGACGAGCTCTCCGGCAACCTGGAGACGCCGTGGAACGGGTTCACGCTCAGCTCCGGCTGGGGCGTGCTGCTCGGCATCGGGGTGATCGGCGGGATCGTGCTCGGCTGGAGGTCGCGGCAGCGGGCTCTGCGCCAAGGCGTGATCGCGGTGCTCGTCTTCGGCGCGCTCCTCACCGTCGGCGTCGTGTACTTCGCGGCTTCGTACGACACGTTCGTGCCCCGCCACACCGGGCTCGGCAGATTCGTGCAGTACGCGCCACTCGTCACCGCGATGCTCGCCGCGCTGGCCATCGAAGGCATCGCGCTGCGGCTCGAGACAGCTCAGCGTCGTCGCCCGACACCGGGTCGTCGCCGGCCTCGGGGCGGTGATCCTGGTCGCCGGCGGTCTGGCGCTCGGGATCTCGCTCACGGTCAACCGTTACCGCCCGCAGAACGAGCTGCCCCAAGCGGGCATCCGCGTGCTGGACAGTCTCGCGGCACGGGCCGTGCCCGCGCGAGGTCGTTCTGACCAACGCGGGCACGCGCGGGATCTTCGAGTTCTGGACCGGCATGGAAGATCCGCTCGAAGCCCGCCAGGCGTTGATCGAGAGCCCTACGTTCGTCATGCATGCGACCGCACTGCTCGAGGACACGCATCGCTTCTTCACCGGCACGGGCGCCGGGGACCTGGCGGACCGGCTCGGCGTGAACTGGATCGTCGTCGCGCCGCGCCCGAGCGACCTCGGCGCGGGCGCGTCCTACGGATCACCCCCGCCCGGGTGGACCGTTCCGGGCTTCACCGCGGTGCCGGCGCGCGACGGCTTCGTCATCCTCCACCGCACGACCGACACCGCCGGCCGCCGGTTCACCGGACCGGCCGAAGACCGGACCGCAGAGACGCTGGTCGTGCTCGCCGGTGTCGCCGCGATCTTCGCCGCCGCGGGGCTGGCCTGGCGCCTGGCGGGACGGCGCCCGAACCGGCGGGAGCGGCCCGGCCTGGCCGACCCCGAGCCGAGCGTCAACCAGCCGGCGTGACGACCCGGTAGAGGCGGAACCCGGGTTCGCTGCGCACCAGTCGCAGATCGCGGCGCTGCTGCAACCCGTCGAGGTCGGTCGCCATGACGAACGGCGTCCCCAGGTTCCAGTCGTCGTCGGTCACGGCGAGCACGTACGCCGGGTCCCCCGGAATCGGTCGACCGGGCGTGTCGGGCTCGGCGAAGAAGCGGCGGGTCTCGTCCAGCGATCGGTTGGCCTCGTTCAGCAGGTGCTTCTCGGTGTACGGCGCGCGCCCTTCGACGACCCCGCGCGCGCCCAACACCACCCGCAGGAAGCCTTCGGTGTAGCTGTTGGCGAGGACCAGGGACCCGGGTGGGAGTCCGAGATCCCGCAGCACCGCGAGCCGTTCGGCGGTCGGCCGCTGGTTCGCGTAGGTCTCGACCTGATCGAGGCCTTGCACGATCGCGCCCGCGGCCACGACGACGAGCAGGGCGGAGGTGACGGCACGGATCTTCGCCCGCGTCGGGAGCGACACCACCACGGCCGCGGCGACGGGAAGGAGGACGAGCGCGAGCGGGAGCAGCCGTCCGAATCCCGTGCGCCGCGGCACGTACGTCTCCCAGGCCTGGGTGAAGTACACCGAAACCGCGAGCACGCCCGCGTAGCCCGCGAGCACGAAGGCGAGGCACCGGGTGGCAATAGTGCGGCGCTCGGAGGTCCCGACGAGCGCGCCCGTGACCAGCCCGATGAGGACCAACGCGGCGGCGAGCGCATGCCAGTGCCAGTCCAAACCGAGGAAGCCGCGCTCGAACGCCACACGGGCGATCGTCGCGGTGGACGGTGGACCACCGGGCAGGAACGAGCCCGCGCTCCGGGACTGGAACACCCAGGTCGGGTCGGTGCCGTCCACGATCTCCGGGCAGTCCACCGAGCTTGGAGACGCCGCTGAGGTTCCCGCCGAAGGCGACACCGCCGAGCAGCCAGCTCCCGACGACCACCCCGAGGAGCGAGCCGACCCGCACGAGCGCGTCGCGCCCGCCCTGGCGGAGGCTCGTGCCGGCGAGCACGGTCGCACCGACCAGGCAGAGTGCCAGCAGCCAGACGATGCCGTGCTCCTGGCCGAGGGTCAGCAGTGCGAAGCCCGCCCCCACGAGGTCCCCGATCCGCCGCTCGTCGAGCCAGCGGCGGGCGAAGTAAGCGGCGAGGAACGCCAAGACGTAACCCGCCGCCTCGGGGCGGAACGAGCTGAGCTTCGAGACGTAGATGTCGAGCGCGAAGAACAGGAGGACCGCGCCGGCCGCGGCAGTTCGCGTGGCCCCCCACGCTCGGGTGAGCACGAACAGCGCGATGCCCGCGGCGACGAGCGTCAGCGCCTCCACGCTCTGCGCCGCCGCGAGGCCGGAAGCGCGACCCGACGCCGCGACGACGAGCACCCCGGTGCCGGCAGTGAACGCGCCGTAGTCGTCGAGGAACGGGATGCGGCGCGCCCACTCGTAGGACCAGGCCGGCACCCCGTGCGCGGCGACGGTGTCGCGCACCTGCTGCCAGTAGTACCAGGGGGTCGGCTGCGCGAAGGAGTCCCGGTTCGCGACGAGGTGACCGAGCAGCGGGAGCCCGGCCACGAACGCGACCAGCGGGGCGACGAGCAGTGTGACGCGCTCGTTCGGGCGGAGGACGACCGCGAGACCCGCGCGACCCGGCCCGACGAGGACGAGCACCGACACCACGCGCGAGCGCGAGCCCGACGAGCACCACCGTGAGCTCCCGCAGGGCGCCGGCATGCACGAGCAGCTCACTCCCGAGCAGCCACACCGAGAGCCCGGCCACCAAGGCGACCGCGAGGAAGCGCTCCGCGGTGTCGCCTTCCTCGCCGCGCCGGCAGGCGAACGCACCCACCGCGAGACCGGGGAGCCCGATCCAGGCGATGAGTGCGAGCAGCGTCCGAAGCAGGGTCACGACGTCCCCGTCCGGTTCACCTGCGCCAGGTGCGTGCGACCGCTCCGAGATAGCCGATCGGGTAACCGAGCCGCCGCGGCTTCTTGCTGTCGCCGTGACTCCGCGACTGGATGTGCACCGGTACCTCTTGGATCCGCAGCCCGCGGCGGGCGGACTCGATGATGAGCTCCGCGGCCGAGAACTGTGGCTCCTCGAGCCGGAGCTCCGCGAGCGAGTCGCCCCGGATCGCCCGGAAGCCGTTCGTGCAGTCCGTGATGCCCGCGCCGCTCGCGCCGTTGACGACCGCGGTGAAGAACCGGATGCCGAGGTCGCGCGCGCCGCCGGCGTCGTCGTACGTGCCGAGGTACCGGGACCCTTGCACGTAGTCGGCCTCGCCCGCGAGGAGCGGGGCGAGCAGCGTGGGGAGGTCGTCGGGCTGGTGCTGACCGTCCGCGTCCATCGTCACGACGATCGCGGCCTTGCGCTCCGTAGCAAGCGCGAAGCCGGTGACCAGTGCGTCACCCTGCCCCCGGTTCACCTCGTGGCGCACCGCGGTGTACCCGGCCCGCTCCACGACTCCGGCGGTGTCGTCCGTCCCACCGTCCACGACCACGATGGGCGCGACCTGATGACCGCACAGGTCACGCGGGAGTGCGTCCAGCACCGCCCCGATGGCGTCTTCCTCGTTCAGTGCGGCGATCACGATCGCGATGGTCGGATCCGCAGTACGGCGTCGTGTTCTTCTCGTCGACGCGAGCGAGCGCGTGCGCCCGCACCAGATCGGCGAGCTTCCGGTCCGATTCGCGGACGCGGGCACGGTCGGCCCGCCGCTGGGCCACGACTGCCGCGAAGCCGAGCGTGGCGATGCCGGCCACCAGGACCGTACGGATCTTCATGCCCGTGCCGCGCTCACAAACCAATCGCGGGTTCGGGCCAGTCCGTCGGCGAGGCCGATCACGGGGTCGTAGCCGATGCCGGCGCGTGCCTTGCTGATGTCCGAGAAGCTGCGCGCGATCTCACCGGCGCGGGCCGGCTCGTAGCGAATGTCGATCTTCCGGTCCGGGAACAGCTCGACCAGGTGCTCGACCAGCTCGGTCACCGACGTCTCCGTGCCGGTACCGAGCTGGAACAGCTCACCGACCGGCTTCTGCTCGATGACCGCGAGCACGGCGCCGCACAGATCGTCGATGTAGAGGAAGTCGCGCGTCTGACCGCCGTCGCCGTAGATCACGAGCGGCTCGCCGTCCATGATCTGCTTCATGAAGAGCGCGACGACGCTGCCCTTGTGGTAGCTGAACGGCCCGTACACGTTCGTGAACCGCAGCGCGGTGGCGGCGAGCCCGTAGGAGCCGGCGAAGGCCGAGCAGTACCCCTCACCCGCGAGCTTCGACGCACCGTAGGGAGAGAGCGGTCGCGCCGCGAGCTTCTCGTGACCGGGCGGCTCCACCGACCCCAGTGGCGCTCCCGATGACGCGAAGACGAACGTCGACGCGCCACCGTCACGCGCCGCGATCAGTGCGTTGAGGGTGCCGGCGACGTTGACGTCGGAGTCGTGGCGCGGGTCCTCCACCGAGCCGACGACACCGGTGTGGGCGGCGAGATGCACGACCGCTTCCGCGCCCTGCACAGTCTTGCGGAGTGCGGACGCATCCCGGATGTCCCCCTGCACGACGAAGTCGTAACCGGCGGCCTGAGCGTCCTCGGGGCGGCCGGTGGAGAAGTCGTCGAAGGCCACGGTCCGGTAGCCGGCCGATGCGAGGTGGCGGCCGACATTGACCCCGATGAACCCGCAGCCACCGGTCACCACGACCGTCGGTGCATCCGGGGACCGAGCGGCTCGAGGCCCATCTGTCACGGGCCGGAATCTAGGGCATCCGCCGCGTCAGGGTGGGCCCCTGCGCCAGATTTCGGGGTCGAGACTCGGTTCGGAGACCTACCGCCAGGTGGTGGCCGGGTCGATCGCACGGAGGCTGACCCGGTCCTTGAACCGCTCGACCGTGTGCAGCATCGTCTCGATCAGCTCTTCCGACAGCAGACGCGGCTTGAGCCCGAGCTCGATCAGCCCCGTATGCGTCGGGTTGTAGTAGTGGTCCTCCAGCTCGACCCGCGGGTTGGTGCAGTGCTCGATCCGGGCGTTGTAGCCCAGGCTGTTCGCCGCGTCGCAGACCTCGGTGGCGAGCTGCATGACCGAGAACGTCTCCGTGAACTGGTTGAAGACGCGCATCTCGCCCTGATCGGCCGGGTTGCGACTCGCGAGCTCGATGCACTGCAGCGTGTCGCGGATGTTGAGGAAGCCGCGGGTCTGGCTGCCGTTCCCGTACACCGTGATCGGGTGACCGATCACGGACTGCACGCAGAAGCGGTTGAGCGCGGTACCGAAGAGCTCGTCGTAGTCGAAGCGCGTGAGGAAACGGTCGTCGAGCTCCGTCTCGTCGGTGTGGATGCCGTACACGACGCCCTGGTTCAGGTCCGTGGCCCGCAGGCCCCAGATCCGACACGCAAAGTGCAGGTTGTGAGAGTCGTGCACCTTCGACAGGTGGTAGAAGCTGCCCGGCAGCTTCGGGAACGGCAGGCGGTCCGTGCGGCCGTTGTGCTCGATGTCGAGGTAACCCTCTTCGATGTCGATGTTCGGGGTGCCGTACTCCCCCATCGTCCCGAGCTTCACCAGGTGCGCGTTCGGCGCAACCTCGTGCATAGCGAACAGCACGTTGAGCGTGCCTTCGACGTTGTTGCGCTGGGTCTCCCACGCGTGATCACGGTCGATCATCGAGTACGGCGCCGACGGGATCTCTCCGTAGTGGATGATCGTGTCGGGCGCGAAGCTCTCCATCAGCGCCCGCAGCCGCGGGTAGTCGCAGATGTCCATGACCTCGGCAGCGATCTCGCGACCCGCGAGCTGACGCCACGCCGCGATGCGGTCCATCAGCGGACTGATGGGCATGAGGCTGTCGGTTCCGCGCTCGAGATGGTGGGCACGACGCGTGAAGTTGTCCACGACCATCACGTCATCGCCGCGCCGTGAGAAGTGCATCGCGGTCGGCCAACCGAGATACCCGTCTCCACCCAGGACCAGGATTCGCATATATCCCCCGAGATTGTGCAGGGCGAGACGCGCAGCATTTTGCTGGCGGGTCGCTTCCGTACGGGCTCGGGGCAGGCTATCCGGCCGATCGACCCAATTCGGGAATGCTGCCCCCCTCTCCATGGCGCAATGGACCGGCGACGAGCAGCGCCATGGCGGCCGAAGCGGTCACCGCACCGACCAGAAACCCCAGCTCGACGCGAAGGAGCAGGTCATGGCCGAGGACCGTGACCACCGTGAGCGCCAAAATACCGACACCCCAGCCGAAAGCGACCCGCGGTTGGTGACGGAGCGCGATCAGGGCCTGGGAGAGGGTGAGGGCGAGCAGATAGATGCAGGAAGCGGCCGCCAGGAGGGCCAGATCTTGGCGACCGAGGGCGAAATCGGCACCGAAGAAGATGCGGACCACGGTCGGGCCGAGCAGCCAGGCGCCGAGGGTGGCCACCACGCACAACACCCCGATGGCGGCCGTCATGCGTCGGGTCTCGGTGCCCAGGTCGCGCACCTGCCCCGCGCCGGCGTGTCCTGCGAGCCGGGGAAGCAACGCCGCCTGGACGCCTTGGAACAGGAACACCGGAATCCGCGCGATCACGAGGCTGGCGAGAAACTGACCCGTCGCGGCGTCGTCCTTCGCCGGCGCCAGGATCTGCACGAGGATCGGCCCGGTGTTGATCAGCGCCTGCGCGAACAGTGAGCCGGCGAGCAGCCATCCGAACGCGCGCGTGCAGCTCGCGCCAAGGCGCGGGGGGACCGGGCGTGACCAGCCCGTCGCGCTTGCGCAGTGAGACGAGCACGCCGACGTACGGCGCGATGCCGAGGACGATGCCGTAAGGACCGGCCGTCGCGACGCCGATTGCGGCAAGCACTGCTGTGGCCAGCAGCCGGCTTCCGGCCTCGCCACCGAGCAGGATCCCGTACGGCGAGAACCGCGAGTTCCCGGCGAGCACGCCGCGCACGAGGTACTCGATCGTGTAGCCGGCGAGCAGCAGGATCAGGCCGACGAGCAGCAGCGCCTCGTTGTCGAACAGGTCGTTCACCAACCACGGCCCGGCCAGCGAGGCAGCCGGTCACGAGGACGCCGGCGAACACGAGGGTGCCGATGGTCGCCCGCCGGATGACGGGTGCGCCGCCGACACCGCGCGCGGCCCGGCTGGCGAGCGCCCGCGACACCTCCTGCTCGATCGGCAGGCAGGCGCCGTTGCCGAGCAGGAACCCGAGGGCCCAGAGCGCGGAGAGGCCGCCGTACCGTTCGGGGCCCAGCGCCCGGCCGGTGATCGTGAGGAAGCCGTAGCTCGCCACACCGCTGAAGAGCACCCAGACGCCGACGACCCCCGAGCCACGAGGGAGGATCGAGGTCGCTCGCGCCAGGACCCGGCGCGGGCCGGCCGAGGTCACTGGCGTTCCTCCTGGACGGGCACCGGACGCTCGATCGTAGCGGCGCGGCCCCGGCGCTTCGCGGCCCCGCGGGCCGGAACCGCAATGCCCGTGGGCGCTGCACGCGGCCGGCAGTAACCTCTCATCCCTGATGTCCGACTTCCTCACCGCCCTCGAAACGCGCGTCCTCGTCCTCGATGGGGCCTTCGGGACCTGGGTCCAGGCGCAGGACCTGACCGCCGACGACTTCGGCGGCGAGCAGCTCGAGGGGTGCAACGAGAACCTCGTGCTCACCCGGCCCGATCTCGTCGCGCAGATGCACCGCGAGTACTTCGAGGCCGGCGTCGACGCGGTCGAGACTGCGACGTTCGGGGCTTTTGGTCTGGTATTGGCGGAATACGGGATCTCCGAAGTCACCTTCGACCTGAACGTGGCCGCGGCGCGGATCGCCAAGGAGGTCGCGGCGGAGTTCGCGACCCCGGACCGCCCGCGCTTCGTCGTCGGCTCGATCGGTCCCGGCACCCGGCTCCCGTCGCTCGGCGCGATCAAATTCGCCGAGCTGCGCGACGACTACCAGGTCCAGGCGGCCGGGCTGCTCGAGGGTGGCGCCGACGTGCTGCTCATCGAGACCGTCTACGACCTGCTGCAGGCCAAGTCCGCGATCGTCGCGTGCCGCCGCGCGATGCGCGACGCCGGCCGCACGGTCCCGCTGATGGTGCAGGTCACGATGGAGACCACCGGGCGCATGCTCGTCGGTTCGGAGATCGGCGCTGCGGTCACTGCGCTCGAGGCGATGAAGCCCGACGTGCTCGGACTCAACTGCGCGACCGGCCCGGCCGAGATGACCGAGCACCTCCGGTACCTGAAGGAGCACGCGCGCACGTTCCTCTCCTGCCTGCCCAACGCGGGTCTGCCGTCGGTCGTCGACGGCCACACGCACTACGACCTCACGCCGGACGGTCTCGCCGACGCGCACGAGCGGTTCGTCACCGAGTTCGGGATCAACATCGTCGGCGGTTGCTGCGGGACGACGCCCGGAGCACCTTGCGTGCGGTCGTGGACCGGCTCGGCGCCGACCCGGTGCCCGACCGCGCGCGTCCCGGACTTCGAGCCCGGCTGCTCGAGCATCTACTCGCACGTCCCGTACCACCAGGAGCTCGCGTACCTCGCGGTCGGCGAGCGCACCAACGCCAACGGCTCCCGCAAGTTCCGCGACGCGATGTTGGAAGGCGACTGGGACACCTGCGTGCAGATGGCCCGCGACCAGGTGAAGGAAGGTGCGCACGTCCTCGACGTGTGCGTTGACTACGTCGGTCGTGACGGCACCATCGACATGGAGGAGATCGCGTCCCGGTTCGCGACCCAGGCCGCGCTCCCGTTGGTCTTCGACTCCACCGAGCCGTGGGTCGTGGAGGCCGGCCTGCAGCACTCGGGCGGCAAGGCGATGCTCAACTCCGCCAACCTCGAGGACGGCGAGGCCGAGGGCTCCCGGATGGACCGGATGATGACGCTGGCCTCCGAGTACGGCGCCGCGGTCATCTGCCTGGCGATCGACGAGGAGGGCCAGGCCCGCGACGCGGACTGGAAGCTCCGCGTCTGCAAGCGCATCTACGACATCGCGATCGAGCGCTACGGCATCGACCCGACCGACCTCATCTTCGACATGCTCACGTTCCCGCTCGGCTCGGGCCAGGAAGACCTGCGCAAGGACGCGCATGGAGACCATCGAGGCGATCCGGCGGGTCAAGGCCGAGCTGCCCGGCTCGTCGACCATCCTCGGGCTCTCGAACGTGAGCTTCGGCCTGAACCCGGCGATCCGCCACGTGCTGAACAGCGTGTTCCTGCACGAGTGCCGCGAGGCCGGGCTCGACGCGGCGATCGTGCACGCGGCGCGCATCATGCCGATGCACAAGATCGACGAGAAGGCCCGCGAGCTCGCGCTCGATCTCATCTACGACCGCCGCCGCGCCGACTACGACCCGCTCACCGAGCTGATGGCCCACTTCGACGGCGTCGAGGTCGGCACGGTCGAGCGCGAAGACCGCTCGGGTTGGCCGGTCGAGGACCGCCTGAAGCAGCGCATCATCGACGGCGAGCGGGACGGTCTCACCGTCGAGCTCGACGAAGCGCTCGCGAGTGGTCGCAAGGCGCTGTCGATCATCAACGACGTCCTGCTCGAGGGCATGAAGGTGGTCGGCGACCTGTTCGGCCGGGGCGAGATGCAGCTCCCGTTCGTGTTGCAGAGCGCCGAGACGATGAAGGCCGCCGTCGCGTTCCTCGAGCCGCACATGGAGAAGGCCGACGCGGGCGGCAAGGGTGTCTTCGTCATCGGCACGGTCAAGGGTGACGTGCACGACATCGGCAAGAACCTCGTCGACATCATCCTCACGAACAACGGCTACGAGGTGCACAACATCGGCATCAAGCAGCCGTTGCAGTCCTTCGTGGACAAGGCGAAGGAAGTGGAAGCCGACGCGATCGGGATGAGCGGGCTCCTCGTGAAGAGCACGATCATCATGCGCGAGAACCTGCTCGAGCTGAACAACCTCGGGCTCGCCGACACGCCGATCATGCTCGGCGGCGCGGCGCTCACCCGGAACTACGTCGAGGTGGACCTGCGCAAGGTCTACGAAGGCCGGCTCTTCTACGGCAAGGACGCGTTCGAGGGCCTGCACACGATGGACACCCTCATGAGCGGCATGAAGTCCGGCGATCTCGATCCCGAGTTCGGCCGGGCCGAAGGGGGGCGGAAGCTGCCGCCGCGCAAGTCGCAGCTCGAAGCGGACGAAGCCGCGGCGAACATCGTCGTGCCGGCGCGTTCGGACGTCGCGATCGACGTGCCGATCTTCACCCCGCCGTTCCTCGGTGGGCGCGTCGCCAAGGGGATCTCGCTCGACGAGATCGCCGGCGTACATCAACGAGACCGCGCTGTTCCGCAACCAGTGGCAGTTCCGCCCGCAGGGCGGTCAGTCCGACGAGGAGTTCAAGGCCGACATCCGGCCGCGGCTCCGCGCCGCGCTCGACGAGGCCAAAGCCGAAGGTTGGCTCGTGCCCGCCGTCGCGTGGGGCTACTTCCCGGTCAACTCCGACGGCGACGACCTCATCGTCTGGAAGGACGACGACCGACGCGAGGAGCGGCTGCGGTTCCACTTCCCGCGCCAGCGCAAGGACCGCTTCCTCTGCATCTCCGACTTCTTCCGCCCGGTCGACAGCTCCGACGCCGACTACGCCGCGTTCCACGTGATGACGGTCGGCGAGCGGGCCTCGGAGCGCGAGCGCGAGCTCTTCGCCGCCGACAAGTACGCCGAGTACCTCTTCACCCACGGCCTCTCGGTCGAGATGACCGAGGCCCTCGCCGAGCTGTGGCACCGCCGGATCCGCGAGGAGTGGGGCTTCGCCGACGAGGACGGCCCGTCACTCGCCGGCTTGTTCCGCCAGCAGTACCGCGGGTCGCGGTACTCGTGGGGCTATCCCGCCTGCCCGGACCTCGAAGACCAGGTGAAGCTCGACGAGCTGCTCACGCTGGACAAGATCGGCGTGGCGCTCACCGAGGAGTTCCAGCTCGAACCGGAGCAGAGCACGTCGGCGATCATCGTTCCGCACCCCGAGGCCAAGTACTTCATCGCCTGAGCCGCCGCGTGCGCGTCAGGGCGCGTCCATGAACGGCGGCAACGTGAAGACGGTGTCGCGTTGCGCGTCGAGCTCGGCTCGCGTCGTGGGGTGCGCGCTCGACACGAACCAGGGCAGGATCGCCTGCCGGACCGACCGGTCCCCGGCGATGATCTGCATCCGGTGGATGTCGTTGAGCGCGCTCGTCGCCAGCTCGGGATCCGTGGGCGGGGGTGAGCCGGTGAGCCAGATCACCGGCGCGTCGTTGAACGGAAGCTTCGGGGCCGGCTTCCCCGCGACGAGGAACGTCACCGGGCGATCCACGCCCTTCCAACCGAGGTAGTTCTTGATCCACGGCACCCAGCGCGTATCGACCGGGCCGATGACCACGAGCGCGTCCCGCGGCGCGCCACCCACGACCCGCGCCAACGCGCGGTAGTCAGACTTCTCGCTGCGGTAGTACTTCACGGTGGCGACCATCGAGACCGCCAGGACCACCGCGACCGCGCCGCCCCCGACCGCGAGCGCGACCCGCCGCCGAGTGCCGTCGGGAGCGGACGCCGGGCCCGCGATGCGATCGCCCACGCCGACCAGCGTGAGCGCCGCGAGCATCAGCAGCGGTGGGAGGAGCGACTCGATGCGCCGGAAGGCGAAGTAGGTGCCCATCGCGGTCGCGAGCGGCACGAGGATCAAGAAGACGCCCAGCGTGTACGCCATCACCCAGATCGCGACCCGACGCGTGCGCCCGAAGGCGATCAGCGGCGCGAGCACCGCGGCGAGCACCAGCAACACCACGAGCGGCGTGACGTGCGGCGAGTTGCCGAGCAGCCATTCCGCGGTGCGCTTGAACAAGTCCGGCTCGAGCTGCACGTCGGCCTGGGCCGGTGGATTGAGCGAGTAGGACTTGCCGGCGCGGAGATCGGGGATCCAACGGGTCGCGCCCCAGAGGTACCAGGGCAGCACGAGCACGATCGCGAGCACCGCGCCGACGACATAGCCGGAGAGCCGGGACCAGGTCGGTTCGGAGGACCGCCACGCGATCATGATCATCGCGATGCCCTGGATCGCCAGGACCAGTGGCGCGAAGGGATGCGCGAGCAGCAGGAGCGCGGCGACGACTCCGTAGGCGACCCACGAGCCCCGAGCGCGGGTCCGCACCGCCCGCAGCCAGAGCCACCATGTCAGCAGCGCGAGCGCCGAGAACGTCGTGTAGTAGCGGTTCTCCTGGCCGTACCGGACGGCGAACGGAGCCACCGCGAGCAACGCGCCCGCGACGAGCGCGGGAACGCGGCGGCCCGTCGCTTCGCGAGTGAGCAGGATCAGCCCGAGCACTTCGAGGGTGCCGTAGACGGCGGCGGGGATGCGGGCCGCGGTCTCGAACCCGATGGGCAGCTGGAGCGCGGCGAGCACCCCGAGGTAGTGCAGCGGCGGCTCGAACGGGCCGCCGCGATCGCGGAGTGCCGTGAGCAGATGACCGGAGCGCACGAACGACGCGACGCTGATCTCGTCGACCCAGAAGCTCTGCGCGCCCAGGTGGTACAGGCGCAAGACGAGCGCCACGCCGACGATCACCGCGACGCCGATCGCCGTAGCGGCGCGCCAGCCGGCGTGCCTCGATGCGCGCGCTGCGCCTCACGCCGGTGGCAGCGTTCATCGTGCGTCGAGGCTACCCGCAGAGGTCGGGTTTCGAGGGTCAGGCGCAACCGCACGAACCGGAACGTCACCCCGGATCTCGTCGCCGGGCAGACCGAGCCGACGGCCGGCTGCCGCCTAGCGTGACGGACATCACTGCCTCTACGAACCGCGTCGCGTGGGCTGTTGTCCATCCGATCACCGCGGTCGGGCTCACGGTGTTGCCGCTCCTGGTCGCGGCCGTCGCGTGCGCGACCGTGTATCGCGACCGGATCGTGCCGTGGGGAGACGATGCGCTGCTCGAAGCCAAGGTGCGGGAGGTCGGCCACCACCTGGTGCTCGTCGGCCCGTACTCACGGTTCCAGTGGCACCATCCGGGACCCGCGCTCTTCTACCTCCTCGCCGTCCCCTACCGGATCCTCGGAAGCCAGTCGTTCGCGCTGAACGTCGGCGCGCTCCTCGTCGCCACCGCGTCGACCGTGCTCATCGCGTGGTTGGTGTGGCGCCGCGTCGGCGCCGGCGCGGTCTGGTGGACGATGGCGTTGATCGGGATCTACCTCTGGGCCCTGGGCCCGGAGGTCCTCCGCACGCCGTGGAACCCGTGGATCACGATCCTGCCGCTGCTCGCGCTCATCATGCTCGTGTGGAGCGTGCTCGGCGGCAGCACCGCGGCGTTCCCCGCGGCCGCGGCGGTCGGCACCTTTCTCGTGCAGAGCCATGTGGGCTTCGCCGGGACCGTCGGCGTGCTCCTGGCAATCGGCGGCGTGGCATTGCTCGTGATCGGCTGGCAGCGCCGTCACGAGAAGTCGGCGCGATGGCACCTGCTCTTCGCGGTGCTCGCGACCATCGGCATCCTCGCGGTGATGTGGGCGCCCCCGATCTACCAGGAGATCCGGCACGACCCGGGGAACCTCAGCGAGCTGCGCCGCTTCTTCGACGAGACCAAGCCCGATCACACCCTCGGCGACGGCCTCACGGCCACGCTGCAGGAGAGCGGCGCGCTCCCGGACCAGGTCGCCACGCTCGAGACGGCCAACACCCACGACGACGCGCCGCCCGAGTGGACCGGCTACTTCACGATCGCCGCGCTCGTCGGGGCGGCGATCGTGGCGATCCGGCGCCGGGTCTGGCCCGCAATCCAGCTCTTCGGCCTCGTGGTCGCCGCGGGTGCTGCTGCCGCGTGGTCGACCGGACGGATCGTGGGGCCGATCTACGACTATCTCGAGCTCTGGACGTCCGTCGTGGGCGTCGCCGCGTGGATCGGCATCGGCCTCGCCTTCATCGCCCGGCCGCGCCGTGACGAACCGGACACCGAGTCGAAGCCCTCGCTCGGCCCGCGCGCCATTCACAGTCGTGATCGTCCTCGTGTTCGCGTTCGCCGGCATCAACACCTGGTCCGCCGTCCGCTCGGGCGCGCCGGCACCCTGGGGGCCGCCCTCCGTCGGCGTGCTGTCACGCGACCTCCGCCGGGCGCTGCCCAGCCCCGACGCCGGCCCGGTGCTCGTCCAGCTCGACTTTGACACGTGGCCACCGGCGGCCGGTGTGCTCCTCCAGCTCGAGCGGGCCGGGTACACGACTCGCGTCGACCCGGACATCGCCTGGCTGCTCGGCGAGCAGCGCACCCGCAAGTCGGACGACGAAGTTCAGCGCGGTGGTGACGATCGCGAACCGGGCCGAGGCGCGCCGGTTGCGCCGTGATCCCAAACAGCGCGAGGTCGGATCGGGCTACGGGTACACCGCGTTCGTCCGCCGCTGAGTGGCCGGCTCAGCCGCCGCAGATCTCGCGCTCGGCGCTGCACCGGGTCGTTCGGGATGCGCAAGGAGTTGAGCCGCACCGCGGCCGGGAGGTTCTCCAGAAAGCGGCTCAGGCGTCAGCGGTTCGTTCGTCGCCGCGAGCACGTCGCGAACGCCGTCGCAGCGCAGGGTCGCCCGCGCCGCGTCGAGCTTGCGGCGGGTGATCCCCTTCGGGAGCGGCGCATCTGGGCGCGCCGAACCGGGCCAGCGCCCACACGGGCGCGAATGCCTTCTCGTGGCCCGGGCGCCCTCGCTCCACCAGCTGCTCGCGACCGCCCAGCGGATCGGCCAGACCGTCCTTGTCGACGATGAAGACGTTCGTGCCCGCGGCATACCCGGCGATCCCGATGTTGCCCATGCGGGCGACCACCGGCAGCCGGACGTGCGTTCGCCAGCGGGAGAACATCGTCGGGCGCGGCCTGGGCGTCGAGGATCAGCCCGTGGCCGCCCCCGTCCACGAACTGCCGGAGCCGGTAACCCATGTCGCCGAGCACGAAGCCGCGATAGTCCTCGACGGTCATCGCGTTCCGGCGAACCGCGAAGCTCGTGTAGAACCCGCGCTCGTCACCGATGCCCTGCTTCCCGACGCCGTCCTCGTACGGAACCCGCAACGCCAGCGCGCATACGACGGCCCAGACCGTGACCGCGCCGCAGACAACCGCGGTCCGCACGGTGACCGCGACCACCATGACCGGCAGGAGCAGCACGAACAACGACGGGAGCAACATGCGGGCGTGCATGAAGTCGCCACCGACGCGCACCACGTACAGCGCGTGGATGCAGCCGGCAACGAGCGGAACGACGACGAGCATCGCGGCGTCGAGACCCTGGCGGCGCGCCGCCAGCACGAGTGGCACGGCAGCGATCCCGGCGAGCACGACCGGTATCCAGAGCCAGTACGTGCCGACGAAGTCGCCGAGATACGTGAACCCCTGCGACCACCGGGCCGTCGACGCCTCCTTCGCCAGCGCGGTGTTGGGAACGATCGCGGCGTAGTAGCCCATGCGGAAGATCTCGTAGGCGACCGGCACCGCCGCGGCCAACCCGATCACCATCGCGATCCCCCGCCATCCGGCCCGACGCTCGACCACGCCGAGGACCACCAGGAACGCGAGGGTGAAGAGGGCGACATCCGGGCGGACGAGCGGACCGAGCCCGACGAGCAGCGGCGCGCCGTACCGGAGCAATCGCGGGCAGGTCGGCCGGCCCTGATCGTCGGCCGGACCGGACGGGAAGACGCGGCATGCCAACACGAGCCAGCACGCGCCGAGCCACGCGAGGGTGAGCCCGTTCTCGAGGCCCGACGTCGCGAAGTCCCAGAACGGAGGCAGCACCGCGATCACCGCCGCCCCCAACGGCAGGAGCAGGCCATCGGACCGGCCGAGCGAGCGCATCAGCCGCAGACCCCCGAGCTCCGCGAGCGCGAGACCGCCGACGGAACCCAGGATGCCGAGCATCGCGGCAATCCGCTCGAGCCGCAGTGGCATCAGAACATCCGCGATCGTCAGCAGCGCGACCCACAACGTGCTGGTCCCGGCTTCCACGCGCTCACCCGCGTTGAACACGGGCCCGTGACCCGCCTCGATCTGCTTGACGATTCGGAGGTTGATGAACCCGTCGTCCGAGATCCAGCGTCGGCTCCACGCCATCCACGCGAGGATCACCAGCGGGACGAGCAGCGCCACGATGGAGGCGATGCGCGCACCGCGGGAACGTACAGGAGCGCGCGCCACGGGCGTCAGGGTACCGGTGAGGGTGTCCGTCACGGCGTCAGCAGTGCGCGCGCAACGACGTCGGTGCCGAACGCCGTGAGGATCGCGAGATACAGCAGGCCGGTCGCGGCCATCACCGCCGAGTAGTACTGCTCGCGCAGCGCCAGCTTCGTGACGTACACGAGCACGACGGTCGTGATCGCGGAGACCGCCCACATCCAACCGAGCAGCCCGCCGTAGCCGTCGTCGACGGAGCCGAACAGCACCCCGAGCATCCCCGGCGGGAGGCAGAGCGCAATGACCTCGATCGGCCAGACGTACAGGCACAGGTTGACCAGGTCCTCGAGCGGCTGGCGGCTCAGTCCGGGCTGCACGAGGTACCAGTGGCCGAGGAGCATCGCGTCCGTCACCGCGCCGAGAAACACCGCTCCCGTGACGAGGCGCAACGCGGCGAGCCAGTACGCGCCGCCCGTCACCGCGGCGAGGCCGAGCAACCCGACGAAGCCGAAGGCCGGCGCGATCAGGTCCAGCGTCATCGGTCCCCGCTCGTCGCGAGCGCGCCGCGCGTAGCTGATCGCGAACGCGACGAGCGCGAGGACCACGAGGCCGAGCCCACCGACGATCGCGACGACGTGCCCCGCGCCGGTGTGGTCAGAACGGATCTCGAGGTACAGGCCGATTCCTGCCATCACGCCGTAGACCCCGCGCAACAGCCAGCTGTAGCCGAGGCCGACCACTTCGCGGCGCGCCGTCCACCAGAGGAACAGCAGCCCGCCCGTGGCCCACTGCAGCAAGACCGTGCCGAGATCGAGGCTCACAGAAGAGTGTTAGCCGAAGCGGAGTGCTAGCCGACGATCGCGAGGTCGCGGGGTGCGGTGTTCAACCGGTCGGGACCTTCGGGGGCGGCCACGACGATGTCTTCGAGCCGCATCCCGAACCGGCCGGGGAAGTAGATGCCGGGCTCGATGCTGAACGCGTGACCCGGCTCGAGCGGCGCGCGGTTGCCGGAGACCAGGTACGGGTCCTCGTGGGCCTCGAGCCCGATGCCGTGACCGGTGCGGTGGATGAACCGGTCGCCGAGCCCACCGTCGGCGATGACCCGGCGGGCGGTCGCGTCGACCTCTTCGCACGACGTGCCGACCGTCGCCGCCTGCACCGCACGCTCCTGCGCCTCGACCAAGAGCTCGTAGACCTCTCGGACCTCGGCGGTCGGCTCCCCGACGACGAACATGCGGGTGATGTCCGAGCAGTACCCGTCCATCGTGCCGCCGAAGTCACAGACCACGACGTCGCCCTCGTTGATCACCCGGGTACCGGCCTCGTGATGCGGACTGGCGCCGTTCGGTCCGGACCCGACGATCGCAAAGTTCACCCGCTGGTGACCGTGCTCGACGATGCGATCGGCGAACTCACGGTGGACGTCGAGCTCGGTCCGACCGGCAAACGGCCGCTGCCGCATCTCCGCACCGACCGCATCGACCGCGTGCGCGGCGGCGCGCAGCGCGGCGATCTCGGCCGCATCCTTGACGACCCGGAGCGGCCCGGTCACCTCCGAAGCAGCGCGCAGCCGCGCTGGCAGGGACCGCGTCCTGGATCCGGAGCACGAAGCGGGCCCACGTCTGGTCACCGATCGCGACCTGGCGTGCCGCGTCACCGACGAGCTCGGCCACGATGGCGATCGGATCCTCGGTCTCGGACCACGGTCGGATCTCGAACGCGCCGGGTTGCGGCGCGACGCGTGGCGCCTCGAGCCCCGGGACCACGAGCACCGCGTCGCCGTCGCGCGGGAGCACGAGCATCGTGAGCCGCTCGAGCGGCATCGCCTCGTAGCCGGTGAGGTACGGCAGGTCGGCGCCGACGGACAGCAGCAACGTGTCGATGCCGAGCTCCGTCATGCGTGCCCGCGCTCGCGCTTGGCGCGAGGCGAGCTGCTCCGTCAGAACCATCCGGGCAGCCCGCTGATGCTCGTCGCGTTCTTCTTGGCCCGGTACTCGCGCGAGGCCTTCCTCGCCCTGCTTCTCCGCCCACTCGGTCAGCAACGTGCGCTCCCCGACGTACTCCATCAGCGGGACGCCGTAGCCGCACGACGACGAGATGCGCGTGACGTCGACCTGGATCACCGAACGGGCGCCCGGCTGGTGCGGCACCCGCTCGAGGAACGGCTGCGGCCTCGGGGGCGTCCGCGGGAATCGACCGAGCCCCGGCCTTGGAGCCGCACGATGTTCGGGCGCCCGGAGAACGCGCAGAACATCAGCGTGATGCGACCGTTCTCCCGCAGGTGCGCCACCGTCTCGATGCCACTCCCGTGCAGGTCCAGGTAGGCCACCGTGTCGGTCGTCGATCACCCGGAACGAGTCGAACCCCTTCGGCGAGACGTTGACGTGGTGGTTCGTGCTCTCCGGCGCCGTGGCGACGAAGAACATCGGCTGCGCCTCGAGGAACTCGGTCAGCTCCGGCGTGATGCGTTCGAGCTCCCGGCCCATCAGGACACCTGCACGGTCGGCGCTCGGCCTGCGCCGGCGGCGCGGCCGAGTTCGCCGCCGCGCCGGCGCGGGCGTGATAGCTGGACCGCACGAGCGGTCCGCTCTCGACGTGGGCGAAGCCGAGCGACCGGGCGAAGTCGCCGATCGTCTCGAACTCGTCGGGCGTCCACCACCGCACGACCGGCAGATGCGCGTCCGACGGCCGGAGGTACTGGCCGAGCGTGACGATGTCCACGCCGACCCCCGCGAGGTCCACGAGGGCTCCGTGCAGCTCGTCGATCTGTTCACCCATGCCCATGATGATGCCCGACTTCGTCACGAGCCCCGCCGCATTTGCGCGACCGAGCAGCGCGAGCGACCGGGCGTATGCGGCCGATGGGCGCGCGGCTCGCTGCAGCCGGGCGACGGTCTCGAGGTTGTGGTTCAACACGTCGGGTCGCGCCGCGAAGATCGCGTCGAGCGCCGCCGGGTCGCCCTTGCAGTCCGGGATGAGCACTTCGATCGTGGTGGCCGGTGTCCGCCGCCGGATCGCGTCGATCGTCGCGACGAACGCGCCCGCGCCACCGTCGTCGAGGTCGTCGCGGGCGACGCTGGTGACGACCGCGTGCGCGAGACCGAGGCGGGCGACCGCTTCGGCGAGCCGCTCGGGCTCGTCCGCGTCCGGCGGTCCGGGCTTGCGCGTATCCACCAGGCAGAAGCCGCACGCCCGTGTGCACCGCTCGCCCAGGATCATGAACGTGGCCGTGCGGTCGGCCCAGCACTCGAAGATGTTCGGGCAGCCGGCTTCCTGGCACACCGTGTTGAGCCCACTGTCCCGCATCAGCCGCTGCGTCTCGCGGTAGCCGGCACCGAGGTTCGCCTTCACCTTCATCCACTCGGGACGGCGGAACGTGGGATCGGGGACCGGGGCCTCGACGCCGGCCGCGGCCAGGCGCCCGAGCAGGCGCGACCGGACGTGCCCGGGAACGTCACCCCGGGAGAACGCGCTGAGGTCGTCCGGCGTCTGCTGCCACGCGACGTCCTGGCGCTCCACCGTGACGTGACCCAGCTCGCTGCGCCACCGCCGCGGCGACCACGTCGGTGACCGCCTGCATCGACGGGGCTTCGCCGAGGATCGCGGCCATCGACGTGACCCCGCGATCGCGTGATGCCGCACGGGACGATGTGGCCGAACATCGTGAGATCGGGATCGATGTTCAGCGCGAACCCGTGGCGAGTGCGCCCCGCGGCGACCTTCACCCCGATCGCGGCGATCTTCGCGTCACCGACCCAGACTCCGGTGAAGCCGTCCTCGCGATGCGCATCGATGCCGAACGCGACGAGCGCCTCGATCAGCGCCGCCTCCAGTCGGCGCACGTACGCCACGACGTCCGGCGTGCCATCGCGCCACGGCGGGCAGCGTGACGATCGGATAGCCGACGAGCTGACCGGGACCGTGGTACGTGACATCGCCCCCGCGGTCCGCATGGACGAGCGTTGGCACCGACCGTCGCCGGCGGCACGAGGACATGAGTCGGGTCCGCGCGGGTGCCGAGCGTGTAGGTGTGCGGGTGCTCGAGCAGGAGCAGGTGGTCCTGCTCACTCTCGTCATGCAACGCGCGCTGGAGGTCGGTCGCCTCGTGGTACGGGACGCGCCCGAGCCAACGGACGTGCAGCGCCCGCTGGGATCCAACCGCTCATGCCTTCCGCTCTTGGCCCTCCGGGCCGGGCCGCTCGGGCCACGCTCCGGGATCGCCTGATTCAGTAACCGCAAGTACTCCGCTCATGCCAGCTCGGATTCCCAGTCGCGGTGCTCGAGGATCTCGCTGACCGCGTGCAGGAACGACGCGGCGTACGCACCGTCGAACGCCCGGTGGTCCCACGCCAGCGCGAGCACACCGACCGGGTGCACCGCGATCGCATCGTCACCGTCGGGACCCTCGACGACCACCGGCTTCTTCTTGATCGAGTCGGTGGCGAGAATCGCGACCTGCGGCTGGTTGATGATCGGCAGGGTCATGTAGGTGCCGAACGGTCCCATGTTCGTCAGCGTGAACGTGCCACCGATGATCTCGTCCGGCCCGAGCTGCTTCGATCGGGCGCGGGTCGCCAGATCGCGGATCTCGCGGGCGATGAGCCGCAGGCGCTTGCCGTCCGCGTCGCGGATCACCGGTGCGATCAGGCCGCGGTACTCGAGGTCCACGGCGACCCCGAGGTGGATGTCGTGGTGCACGACGATCGTCTCGCCCTCGACACTCGCGTTGACCATCGGGAAGTCCCGCACGGCGTCGCAGAACGCGCGGACGATGAACGGCAGGTAGGTCAGCGAGAACCCTTCATCGCGCTGCCATTCCGCCTGGTGGACTTGCCGCGCCCGTTCGACGTGCTGGTAGTCCACCTCGATCGACGTGTACACGTGCGCGCTCGTAGCCTTCGACCGGACCATGTGCTCGGCGGTGCGTCGCCGGATGTTGTCGAACGGGATCACCTCGTCGCCCTGCTGGCGAGCCCGCGGCTCCGGCGCGGGCGCGGGCGCGGTCGGAGCCCGGTTCGCCGTACCGGTCGGAGTGACCGCGCCCACATCGGAACGGGCCGACGCGTTCATCACGTCGCGCCGGGTGATGCGGCCGTCCTCGCCGGTGCCGGTGATCGACTCCGGGTCCAGGCCGCGTTCGACGATCAGGCGCCGCACCACCGGTGACGTGACCTTGCTCGAACGTCCGGGAGTGGAGGCGGCACTCGGCACCGGAGCGGCGGGAGGAGCGGAAGCTGCGGGCGGTGCGGGGGCCGCCGCCGGCGGCGCGGGCTCGGCGGGGCGGTGGTGCGGGTGCCGCAACGGGAGCGGGTGCCGGCGCGGGTGCCGGGGACGGCGCGACCGGCGCGGGCGGCCGGGCGGTGCTGCCGCCGCCTCGGCCGGGGGTGTCGGCGCGTCTCCGTCGCCGAGCACCGCGAGTCGCTCGCCCACTTCGGCGAGCTCGCCCTCGGGCACGACGATCTCGGTGAGGACCCCGGCCGCGGGCGAGGGGACTTCGGAGTCGACCTTGTCCGTCGAGACCTCGAAGAGCGGCTCGTCGAGCGCGACCGTGTCACCGACCTGCTTGAGCCACCGTGTGATCGTGCCTTCCGTGACCGTCTCGCCGAGTTGCGGCATCGTGATGTCCACTGCGCCAGTCCTTCTGTCAGCCGTGCAGGGATCGACCGGTCAGCGCGAGTGCGGATTCGCCGAACAGCTCGCTGAGCGTCGGATGGGGGTGGATCAGCGCGCCGAGATCGTCCGCGGTCGCCTCCCAGTTGACCGCGAGGTAACCCTCGGCCAGCAGCTCGGTCGCCCACGGTCCGGCGATGTGCACACCGAGCAGCGGTCCGTCCCGCTCCGCCACGATCTTCACCAGGCCTTCGGTCTCGCCCATGATCTGCGCCCGGCTGTTGCCGCCGAACCGATGCACCGACGTGACGACGTCGTAGCCGCGCTCGACCGCCACCGCTTCGGTGAGCCCGCTGAAGGCGACCTCCGGATGGCAGTAGATGCCCCACGGCACCTTGTCGTGGTCCACCGGGGCGACGTCCTCGCCCAGGATCGTCCGGATCGCCACGATCGCCTCGGCGAACCCGACGTGCGCGAGCGCCGGGCCTTTCACCAGGTCGCCGACGGCGTAGACGCCGGGAATCGACGTCTGCTGGTGCCCGTCGACCGTGACCCAACCCCGCTCGTCCACGACACCGGTGCCCTCGAGCCCGATCCCTTCGGAACGCGGGCGACGGCCGACGCTCACGACGACCTTGTCCACCTCGAGCGTCTCGGACGTGTCGCCGCTCACGTAGCGGACGGTCGGCGTCCCGCCGGGATCGATGCCCTCGACGGACACGCCCGTGATCACCTTGATCCCGCGCTTCTTGAACGAGCGGACGATGACGTCCGCAGCCTGCTTGTCCACGCCCGGGAGGATTCCGGGGAGTGCCTCGAGCAGGGTCACCTCGCTGCCGACGTCCGACAGGTACGACGCGAACTCGCAACCGATCGCGCCCCCGCCGATGATTGCGGTGCGAGCCGGGACCGTGTCGAGCGTGAGGAGATGGTCGGACGAGAGGATCTGCTCGCCGTCGAACGGCATGCCCGGCAGCTCACGGGGCGAGGAACCGGTCGCAAGGATCAGTGCGTCGCCGATGAGCTCGGACCCGTCCGACACGCGTACGTGATGCGCGGCCGCGTCGATGATCGTTCCCGTCCCGGGAACGACCGTGACCTTGCGTCCTTTCAACAGCGTCTCGAGCCCCTTGGTCAGCCGGTCGACGACCTGCTGCTTGCGGGCCATGCTGGTGGGCAGGTCCAGCGTGGGCTGGCCGGCGTCGACCCCGAACTCCTTGGCGCCTCGCACCGTGCGGAGCACTTCGGCCGTCTGGAGCAGCTCCTTGGCCGGGATGCAGCCACGGTGCAGGCAGGTCCCGCCGACCCGGGCCTCCTCGATCATGGCGATCCGCAGGCCGGCCGCGGCCCCGTAGAGGGCCGCGGCGTAGCCACCGGGCCCGCCACCGAGGACGACCACGTCGAAGCGCTCGGCCACTCAGCTCACCACCCTTAGTTCGAGGTTGCCATGAGGATCTGGATTGCACCGGCCGCGAGGATGGCGAGGCCCGTCACGAGGGCCAACAGCATCAGCGTGCGCGTCTTCATGCGCCCATCATCCTCCCATTGCGGCAACGCCCTCGATTCCGCCGATGTCTCGTGCCACGGTCGGACGGCGAAAATCCCCCAAAACCGCCCGCTATGCTTTTGCGCCGCTCAGTTCCGAGCGACATTGGGGGGTCAGCGCGTCGAATGAATTCCAGCGGCGCGTCGAAGAAGGGATCCGGAGTACGTCCGTGAAGGACCGCTCAGGCAAGATCATCGAACGGGCGCGGACGGCAGTCCCCGAGGGCACCTTCGCAGTCGGCGCCGGTCTGATCGTCACGGCGATCACCTCGTACATCTTCATCATCGTCGCGCAACGGGGCCTGAGCGACTCCCAGTACTCGGCCTTCGGCGCGTTCTGGGGCTTCATCTTCGTCGCCGGCCCGGGCCTGTTCCTGCCGCTCGAGCAGGAGGTCGGTCGGGCGCTCGCCCACCGCCGGGCCCAGGGCATCGGCGGGGGCCCGCTCGTCGTGCGCGCCGTCGCGGCTCGGCGCCATCATGACGGCCGCGATGGTGGTGCTGGTGCTCGTCACCGCGCCGCTCTACGTCGACGGCCAGTTCCACGGCAATTGGCTCCTTGTCGCCAGCCTCGCGTTGGGTCTCGTCGGCTTCTACTGCATGCACACGACCCGCGGGACGCTCTCGGGGAACGCGCAGTTCCGGCCGTACGGCGAGATGCTCGCCACCGACGGCGTGATCCGGCTGGTGGGCGCGCTCGTGCTGCTGGCGATCGGCGTCGACAACGCCGGCGCGTACGGAATGTGCATGGCGCTCTCACCGTTCGTCGCCGTGGCCGTCTCGCTGCGCAAGCGCCACAAGCTGCTCGAGCCCGGTCCGCCGGCGCCGTACTCCGAGCTGTCGAACGCGCTCGGTTGGCTGCTCGCAGGCTCGGTGCTCATGCAGCTCCTCGGCTACTCGTCGCTGCTCGGCGTCAACATGCTGAAGCAGCCCGGCGACACCGCGGCGGTCGCCGCGTTCACCTCGGCGTTCTTCGTCGCGCGGATCCCGCCACTGCTGTTCCAAGCGGTCCAGGGAACGTTGCTCCCGAAGCTGGCGAGCCTCGCCGGCGCGGGCAGACACGACGACTTCAAGACCGGGCTCAAACAGCTGCTCGTGATCGTGGTCGGGATCGCGTTCGTCGGGACGCTCGCCGCGTTCACGATCGGCGTACCCGTCGGCAAGATCCTGTTCCCGCCGTTCACCATCGACAGCCTCGACCTCGGGATCCTCGCCGCCGGCAGCGGGATGTTCATCATCGCCCTGACCGTCGCCCAGGCCCTGCTCGCGCTCAAGGGCCACAAGCCGGCGGCGCTGGCCTGGCTCCTGGGTGTCCTCGCGTTCTTCGCCGTCACCGCGGCCGTCGCCCCGATCGCCGCGCTCGAGATGGAAGTGGAGATCGGGTTCCTGGTCGGTGCATCGGTCGCCACGGTGGTCATGGGGCTCAGCCTGATGGCCCGCATGCGCCGGGGCGTGCCCGAGGGCGTCGACTCGCTCATCACCCAGATCGAGCACGAGCCGCTCGAGATCTAGGGCTCCATCGGGGCGCCGTACAGACCCCGAATTCGCGGGTCGGGCGGTACCATCGAACCATCAGCGCTGAGGTTCGACCGCCCTCGTCGACGGTCCCGCCGTCGTACAACCCGGTACTGCGTGGCACGAGCGTCGAGCACACCAAGCTCGGTGATCGCATGCAGTTCCTCGACGCGCTGCGCGGTTTCGCGGCGATGTGCGTCGTCGTGCAGCACTCGCTCGAGCAGCTCTCGCCGTTCTGGGCCCGCGTCTTCCTCGAGCGGTTCCGCCTCGGCGAGTTCGGCGTCGTCGTGTTCTTCCTCTGCAGCGGGTTCATCATCCCCGCCTCGCTCGAGCGCCAGGGCTCGCAGGCCAAGTTCTGGATCGGCCGCTTCTTCCGCCTCTTCCCGCTCTACTGGTCCGTCCTCGCCGCGGTGCTCATCCTCCACTACGCCTTCGACCGCTATCCCCTGCCGCCCGATTACCTCGAGCATCCGATCCGCTCGACGCTCGTGAACCTCACGATGCTGCAGGACTTCATGAGCGCGCCGCTGGCGCTCGGCCAGTCGTGGAGCCTCGCCTACGAGCTCGTCTTCTACGGCCTGATCTCGGCGATGTTCGTCATGGGGGTGCACCGGAAGTCGTTCGCCTGGTCGGCCGGCGCATTCCTGCTGACGATGGTGGTCGGGACGCGGCACCTCCAGACCGAGTCACTCAACTTCTTCAGCGGTCGCACCGCCGTCGCCCTCGCGGTCTCGCTCCTGGTCGCAGTTCCGTTCGTCTGGTGGAAGACGCGCGATGCCGGCCTGCAGCGGTGGTTGGCGCTCGCGCTGACCACCGCGTCGATCGTGCTCGTGCTGAACCGGCCCGAGACGCTCTCGACGTCGATGTTCTTCTTCGGCACCTTGTTCTTCGGTACGTCACTGTTCCGTTGGAGTGCCGGCGCCCTGTCCGGCCGTCGCCTCGCCGTACTCGCCGGCCTCGGCGGTCGCGGCCGTCCTCGTGATGTGGATCGTCGGCGACGTCTACTGGGGCCTCCCCTTCGGCGTCACCACCAAGAGCTACCGCGCCGCCGAGATCGTCACGTACCTCTCGGCGTTTCTGGTCTTCTTCGCCGCCTTGAAGTGGCGGGGGATCAAGTACCCGCGCTTCATCCTCTACCTGGGTGCGATCAGCTACTCCCTCTACCTCACCCACGCGATCCCGATCTACGTGATGACCGACATCTTCGGCGGGAACCGCGTGATGACCGGCGTGACGTGGATCGCCGCGGCGATCCTGATCTCGGCCTGCACCTACCGCCTGATCGAGAAGCCGGCAATCACCGCGGGCCGCAAGGCCATGACGCGCTTCGTCCCCCAGGCCGCGCAGACCTAGACGGGTTCGAGCTCCACCGATCTCGGAGTCTCGGCGACATTGGACCGCCGGGCTTGTCGAGTCGCTGACGGCTGCGAGCAGCCGCGGTCGACCGTTCGGCCGTCAGAGAACCTCGGGAGCAGGGCGCTCGCCGATGCAGAGGAGCGACTGGCCGAAGCGCGGAGCCCGGTCTTCCTCGAGCCGGCGGATCACCGGGACGGCAACCCGGTCGTAGAGCCGGACCGACCAGCGCTGCGTCGGGACCTGCCCGAGCTGGCGGGAGAAGAGCCACCAGGCCAGGGCGCCGACGGTGTTCACGTACCGGGCGTCGACCACGCCGAGCCCGGCCTGGTCGAACGTCGAGACGAGCCGGGAGCGCCGGTAGCGCCGCCGGTGGCCGATGCGCCGGTCGAACTCGGAGTACAGCCCCTCGAACGCGGGCACGAACACGCAGAGCCGGCCACCCGGCTTGAGGACGGCCCGCAGGTCGGCGAGCGCGCTCGCGTCGTCGTCGATGTGCTCGAGCACGTTGATGAGCACGACCGAATCGAACGTGCGATCCTCCGCGCCCAGCGCGGCGACGTCGGCCTGGAGCACCTCGACCTCGTCGTTGCCCGCGAAGCGCAGGGCGAGCTCGTCGACACAACGCTTCGACAGGTCGGTCGCGGTCACCTTCGCGTCGCGGCGCAGCCGTTCGGTCAGCTCACCGTGACCCGCCCCGATCTCGAGCACGTGCTCCCCGAGGTGCGGTCGGATCAACCGGTAGATCCAGTCTGCGTAGTTGTCCGCTTCCTCGAGCGTGCGCAACACGTCGGAGAGCTCGGCGTCGGAGTCGTCGAACTCGGCCGGCGGGATGCTGCGATCGGGTGCGTGATCGATCATGCCGCGCACGCCCTGCCAGGCACCCGAGTACCGCACGACGCCGTAGATCGCGCGGACGCCGTCCTTCCACCCGATCTTCTTGCCCTCGGAGTAGGTGCGCCCGGAATACGAGATCCCCACCTCGTAGATCCGCCAACCCGCGGCCGCGATCTTCGCGGTGATCTCGGGCTCGATGCCGAAGCGGTCTTCCTCGATCTCGATCGACTGGATGACCTCGCGCCGGAACGCCTTGTAACACGTCTCCATGTCGGTGAGGTTCAGGTTGGTGAACATGTTCGACGCGGTGGTGAGCGCGCGGTTGCCGACCGAGTGCCAGTAGTAGAGGACCCGGTGGGGATGGCCGGAGAGGAAACGCGATCCGTAGACGACGTCCGCGTCACCGGCGAGCAACGGGCCGAGCACGGTCCCGTACTCGGCCGGGTCGTACTCGAGGTCGGCGTCCTGCACGATCACGTACGGCGCGGTCGCCTCCTCGAACCCGCGGCGCAGGGCCGCGCCCTTGCCCAGGTTGATCGGCTGGACGAAGAGACGGATCCGGGGATCGTCGATGCTGCGGACGATCTCGACCGTGGCGTCGACGGAGCCGTCGTCCACCACGATCACCTCCTGGACGTAGGGCGAATCCAGGACGCGACGGATCACCGTCTCCAGGGTGGCTGCCTCGTTGTACGACGGCATGACCACCGAAAGGCACGAGCCCCCCTCGACCATCAATGCAGTGTTCCACAGGGACCGGTCACGACGCACAGGCCGATCGACTCATTCGCGCCGCGAGGCCCATGACGGCAGCGACGGCGCGACTAGTCCGAACGACTCATGGGGCCAAGCGAGACGGAGTTGGCGACGTACGGCGTCGTGATGGCGTCCGCCCCGCGGTAGGTGCTGCGGGCCTGTCGAACTGCCGGTGCGCCGCCGAACGCGGTCAGGATCCCCGAGCTCTTCAGCGAGTAGCCACCGGTGCGGCGGACGACGAGCCCGCGAGCCAGGTCTTCCCCGTAGTACGGCGCCCCGGAGAGCTTGCGCGCCCCGCCGACCGGCGTGACGCCGCCGAATCCGTCGAGCACATACCCACCGCGACCCCACGGGTTCCGTCGGAGGTCGCGCGCGATGTCCCAGCCGGGCCACCACGGGCCGCCGCTCAGCGCGGGCGCGCCGGCGACTCCGTGCGTCGCGCCGAATGCGTCCATGACGTACCAACCGGTCGAGAACCGGCTGAGCTTCCGGGCGATGTCCCAACCCGGCCAATACCCACCGCAACAGATCCGTGGCGCGCCGCCGAAGGGATGGATGCCTCCGTAGCCGTCGAGGACCCACCCGCCACCTTGCTTGCGGAGCACGAGGTCACGCGCGATGTCGATCGGGAACGCCGGCCCCGCCTGGGCAGGCGCGTTCCCGAAGTGATGGAGCCCACCGAAGCCGTCGAGCGCGTATCCACCGACCCCGCCGGGGAGCAGCTCGATGTCCTTGACGATCGGCCGACCGGGGAAGGCTGCCGGATTGATGAACGGTTGCTGCCCGCCGGCGGGATAGATCGCGCCGAAGCTGCTGCCGACCATGAGCGGCGGCTTCCCGACCTGCGGGTGGTAGCCCAGGCTCTGGTCCACCGGGCTGGCGAGGATGCGCCGGATCACCTCGTTGCGCACGTCGCCGAGCTGGTTGTAGAGCGCCTGGCCGGGACAGCTCGTCTGGCCCGGGTCGCGGTGTCCGATGATCGCGTTGAGGTAGTGGACCGAACCCGCCGGCCAACGGTCGGTGCCGGAGATGGTGCGGTACCAGACGTTGCGCGTCGGGTCGACGCCGTGCCACGCGAACTTCCACGTGAGCAACGCCTTGAGCGACTCGATCGCCGCGGGCGGAGCGGGCGACGTCGAGAAGTCACCGATGAACGCGATGCCGACCGTGTTGGTGTTCGCACCCGTCGTATGCGCGGCGTGGACCGGCTTGTCGATCCCACCGAAGCGGCCTTCGAAGATCTGGCCGTACTTGTCGATGAAGAAGTTGTAGTGCGTGTCGCAGTACTTCAACGTCTGCACCGCGTACGCGTACAGACCGCGCACGATCGACGCCGACGCGCTCGGCGAGTAGTTGTTGTTCCCGGCGGTGTGGTGGATGACGGCGAGCTGCACGTTGTCGTCGTACGACGCGCCTTCGGGGCACTGCGTCAGTCGCAGGTTCTCGTCGGCGCCCCACTCGGCGCGGCTGATGACGCGCGGCACGGGTGCGCTCGACGCGCTCGGCGACGCCGTCGGGCGCCGTGGCCTTGGGTGATTCGATGCGCTGCAAGGAGACATCGCTGGCGGACCCGTCAGCCAGGCGGATCCGAACCGCGTCGGCCTGTCCGACCCACAGCGGCTCCGACGTGTTCCCCGTGGTCTCGGCCGCCGCGCGCCGACCTTCGACCGTGTCCGGGTCCACGCCCGGCTCCGCGTGCTCGAGGGCTCCGAGACGCTCCCAGCTGCCACCGTGGCGCCGCTCGACCGTGAAGCGGGCCGCCGGGTCACCCTTCCATGAGACGCTGACCAGGTTCGCCTTGCCCTCGGCCTTCCCGCGCCAGCCGGCTTGCACCGTCTCGCCCGGGTCGCTGAGCCGAGCGCGTTGCAGCGTCGGCTCGGGCGGCGCGGACGGGGTCGGCACGGTGACGACCATCGGGAGGGTGAGCGCGACGAGCCCGGTGATCGAACCGAGCGCGCACGCGGCGAGCAGCGAACGAAGACGCATGCGGGGTACCTCAGGGAGGAGGGGCGACCGGAAGTCCGCGCATCATGGCACCGGACGGAAGGTTTGCGGAACGCGGGACTCCACGAGGCTACCGGTAGAATCGGACCCATCGACCCCGTTCGTGTCGCCCTCGACGGCACGCCGCTGCTGGGTCAGCGCACCGGCATCGGCGAGGTCGCCGAAGGGCTGATCAGGGCGCTCGCGGCGCGTGATGACGTCCACCCCGTGGCCTATGCGCTCACCTGGCGCGGCCGCGACGACCTCGCGCGGGCGCTGCCGGCCGGAGTGACGGCCGCCACCGCCCGGATTCCGGCCCGGGTGGTCCGGGAGCTCTGGACCCGAGGGGTCCCCTGGCCGCGGGCCGAGCACTGGACCGGACCGGTCGACGTGGTGCACGCGCTCAACTACGTCGCGCCGCCGGCGAAGGCCCCGGTCATCGTGATGGTCCACGACCTGACGTTCGTTCGGTTCCCCGAGCTGTGCACCGCCGACACGCTCCGCTACGACGGTCTCGTGCGCCGCGCGCTCGCCGACGGTGCGGTGATCCACACGCCGAGCGAGTTCGTGGCCGCCGAGGTGCGCGACGAGTACGGCGTGGACCCGGATCGGGTGGTCGCGATCCACTCCGGACTCACGCCCGTCACCGGTGGGGACGCCGCCGCGGGCGCGACCCAGGCGGGCGGCAAGCGGTACGTCCTCGCGCTCGGGACCGTGGAGCCGAGGAAGAACCTCCCCGGTCTCGTCCGCGCGTTCTCGACGCTCGCGTCCGAGGATCCGGAGGTCCGCCTCGTCGTCGCGGGGCCGGACGGTTGGGACCAGGAGCGCTTCGGGGACGCGGTCGCGCAGTCAGCGGCGCGCGACCGCATCGTGCGGCTCGGGTACGTGAGCGCGGCAGCGCGCCGCGACCTGCTGGCCGGCGCGACGGTGTTCGCGTACCCGTCGCGGTACGAAGGCTTCGGTCTGCCGCCGCTCGAAGCGATGGCGGCTGGCGTCCCGGTCGTCGCCGGGCGCGCCGGCGCGCTGCCCGAGATCCTCGGTGACGCCGCGGTGCTGGTGGACCCGACCGACGACGACGAGCTCGCGGACGCGCTCGCCCGGCTGCTGACCGACGAACCCGCGCGCGACGCCCTCATCGCCCGCGGCCGAGCGCGCGCGGCGCGCTACACGTGGACCGGCAACAGCCGAGCGCGTCGTCCAGCTCTATCGTTCGCTCGCATGAAGGTCGCGATGCACGTCGGCCAGCTCTTCCAGGCCGTACCGGGCGGCATCGGCCGCTACGTGGAGGGCCTCCTCGGCGCGCTCCCCGACGAGAACCTCGATCTCGTGACCTTCGCGTCCGGGTCGCCCGCGCCCCGACGCGGACTACGAGCTCCCGAACCACATCGACCTCGGGAAGCCGGGCCCGCCGTGGCGCTACGAGCTGTGGCACCGGTGGCGCCGGCCCCCGATACCCGTCGAGGCCGACGTCATCCACGCGCCCAGCCTCGCGGTGCCCGCCGACCGCCGGCACTCCCCTCATCGTCACGATCCACGACCTCGCGTTCCTCCGCCATCCAGAGGTCTTCACCGAGCGCGGCGTCGCGTTCCACCGGCGCGGCCTGGCGATCGCGTACCGCGAAGCGGTCTCGATCCTCACCGTCTCCGAGTTCACCCGCGGTGAGCTCGTGCGCGCCGGGTTCGAGCCCGAGCGGCTCCACGTCGCGCCGCTCGGCATCTTCGTGGAGCCCGGCGAACCCGACTCGGTCCTCGACGCGCGCGATCGCGGCCGTCGGCGTCGAGGGTCCGTACATCCTCAGTGTCGGAACGATCGAGCCGCGCAAGGGTCTCGACATCCTCGCCGCCGCGTTCGCGCGGGTGCGGCGGACGCATCCGGACCTGACGCTCGTGATCGCGGGCCCGAAGGGCTGGCTGACCGTTCCCGGGCTCGACGCGCCGGGCATCGTGCGACTCGGGAAGGTCGATGAGGCGACGCTCGACGCGCTCTACCGCCGGGCGACGCTCTGCGCGCTGCCGTCGCGCTACGAGGGCTTCGGTCTCCCGGCCCTCGAGGCCATGGCGCGCGGCTGTCCCGTCATCGCGTCGGATGCGACGGCGCTCCCCGGGGTCGTGGGCGATGCCGGGCTGCTGGTCCCGCCCGGCGACGTCGTCGGTTGGGCTGCCGCGCTCACCGAGATGGTCGGCGACGACGCCGGCTCGCGCCGACTACGCCAGCCCGGGGCCTGCAGCGGGCGGCGACCTTCACCTGGGCCGCTTCCGCCCGGGCCCACCGGGATGCGTACGCCGCCGCGGGCCTGTGCGCGGCGCGCTCGTAGACTCCCCGATCGTGCGCCTGCTGCTGGACGTCTCGGCGGTGCCCGCCCGTCCGGCCGGCGCCGGCGTCTACACGGTGGAGCTCGCGACCGGCCTGGACCGACGGGACGAGCTCGACCTGCATCTGCTGGCCCGCCGCGACGACGCGGCCCGCTGGGCGGACATCGCCCCGAAGGCCGCCATCCATCCCGAGGTGCCCGAACGCCGGCCGGCGCGGATCGTCTGGGAGCAGACGAAGGGCCCCGAGCTCGCGACCCGTCTCGGCGTCGACGTGTGGCACGGCCCGCACTACACGATGCCCGTCCGGCTGCGGGTCCCGGCAGCGGTGACGGTGCACGACCTCACCTTCTTCGACCATCCCGAATGGCACGAGCGCAGCAAGGTGGCGTTCTTCCGCCCGATGCTCGCGCGTGTCGGCGCAGCGGGCCCGGGCGCTGATCGCCGTGAGCGAGCACACCGCGTCGCGGCTTGCGCGATCGGCTCAACCCGCGCGCGCCGGTGCTCGTCGCGCCACACGGCGTCGACCACGATCGGTTCCGGCCGGCCGCGCGCGGCGATGCCGATGACCTCGCCGCGCTGCAGCCGCCTCGGCATCCAACCGCCGTACCTCGCGTTCGCCGGGACGCTCGAGCCCCGCAAGGACGTGCCTGCGCTCATCGCCGCGTTCGCTCGGCTCGCGCCCAGCCGCCCGGATCTCCGCCTCGTGCTGGCCGGCCGCGACGGTTGGGGCGCGGTCGCGGTGCGCGACGCCGCGGCCGCGAGCGGGGTCACCACCCGCATCCTCCGGCCCGGCTGGTTCCCGGGTGAGGCGCTCCCGGCGCTGTACCGCCAGTCCGAGGCCGTCGCCTACCCGTCGCTCGAGGAGGGCTTCGGTCTCCCGGCGCTCGAGGCGCTGGCGTGCGGGGCCGCGCTCGTGACCACGACCGGATCGGCGATGGCCGAGGTCGTCGGCGATGCCGCGCTGCTCGTGCCCCCGGCGGACCCGGCCGCGCTCGCGGTGGCGCTGGCGAGCGTGCTCGACGAGGCTGACCTCGCGACCCGACTCCGACTCGCCGGCCCGATCCAAGCCGCGCCGTACACCTGGGAGGCATCCATCAACCGCCATCTGGCCGCGTACCGACTCGCCGCAGGGATCCCCGCATGAAGGTCGCGGTCACTGGCGCGCTCGGCTTCGTCGGGCCGCATCTCGTCGCGCACCTCGAGGAATGCGGTGACGACGTGCTCCCGCTCGATCGCCACGGACCCGATCCGTTCGACGTCACCGATGCGGACGACGTCCACCAGCGGCTGCGCGACGCGCGTCCCGCCGTCGTGTACCACCTGGCCGCGCTGAGCCACGTCGGCGAGAGCTGGAAGAGCCCGGCGGCGTCGTTCCGCGTCAACGCGGAAGGCACGCTCAACGTGTTGCACGCCTGCGCGGTCCTGAACGTCGCAGCGCGTCATCGTCGTGCTGAGCTCCGAGGAGTACGGCCAGGTCACCGAAGCCGAGCTGCCGCTCACCGAAGAGTCGCCGATCCGCCCGGTGACGCCATACGGCGCGGCGAAGGCCGCGGCGGACGTGCTCGCGCAGCAGGCGTTCCTCGGCGAGGGCCTCGACGCGATCCGCGTCCGGCCGTTCAGCCACACCGGTCCGGGCCAGTCCCCGCAGTTCGTCGTTCCCGCGCTCGCGGCAAGGATCGCGCGCGCCGAGGTGGAGGAGACCGACGAGATCCCGGTCGGATCGCTCGACGCGATTCGCGACATCACCGACGTCCGCGACGTCGTGCGCGCGTACCGGCTGCTCGCGGAGCGGGGCGAACCCGGCGAGGTCTACAACGTGTGCTCCGGGACCGGCGTCAGCGTGCAGGAGATCGCGGACCAGCTGCTGGCCCGGGCCGAGGCGACCGATCCGGCTCGTCACCGACCCCGCGCTCGTGCGCACCGTCGACGTCCCGCGCTTCGTCGGCAGCAACGCCAAGCTGCGCAAGGCCACCGGCTGGAACCCGGAGATCCCGCTCGACCGGACGCTGTCCGACGTGCTCGACGCCGCCCGCGCCGCCCTCTGAGCCGCCGGTCAGCTGAGGCTGATCTCGCTGTCGTCGGAGAGCACGAGGCGGTGGGGGCCGTCGGAGCGGCTGACCCGGGCGTTGCGACCCAGGAGGCTGTCGACGACCCGCGAGACCCCCTCGACCCGGGCACCTTCGAGCAGCACCGAGTGCTCGAGCGTCGCGTCGACCACCACGCAGCCGGGTCCGACCGACACCGCGGGGCCGACGGTCGACCGCTTCGACGAGCGCGCCCGGAGCCGATCACCGCCGGACCGAGGATGCGACTGTTCACCACCCGGGCGCCCGTCTCGATGATCACCTGGCCCACGAGCTCGGACTCGGCGTCCACCTCACCATCGGTGCGACCCTCGATCGCGCCGAGCACGATCGTGTTCGCCTCGAGCAGGTCCTGCAGCTTCCCGGTGTCGATGAACGGGCGCTCGAGCACCTGGCTGTCGACGACCTTCTCGTGCGCGACGAGCCACTGGATGGCGTCGGTGATCTCCAGCTCGTTGCGACCCGACGGCTCGATCTTCGCGACCGCCTCGTGAATCGCCGGGCCGAAGAGATACGCGCCGACGAGCGCGAGATCGCTCTTCGGCTCCTTCGGCTTCTCGACCAGGCTCACGAGCCGGCCCTGCGGGTCGAGCTCGGCCACCCCGAACTGCTCCGGCCGGTCGACGTGCGCGAGCAGCACCAGCGCGTCGGGCGACGACTGCTGGAACTGGTCGACGAAGTCGGTGACCCCACCGACGACGAGGTTGTCACCCAGATACATCAGGAAGGGCTCGTCGCCCAGGAAGTCGCGGGCGATCAGCACCGCGTGGGCCAGCCCGCGCGGTGCGTCCTGGCGCAGGTACGTCACCTCGAGACCGAACTGCTCCCCGCTCCCGACCGCGTCCCGGAACGACTGCTCGGAGTCGCCCACGACGAGCCCGACCTCGCGGATCCCCGCCGCCGCGATCGCCTCGAGCCCGTAGAACAGGATCGGCTTGTTGGCCAGCGGCACGAGCTGCTTCGCGCTGGTGTACGTGATCGGCCGCAGGCGCGTCCCCGACCCGCCTGCGAGCACCAGCGCCTTCACGGGGCGGGAGGTTAACCGGTCGTCAATTGCACTGTGACCAGGCCGTCGGTGAGCACGGATCGACGCTACAGGGTCTGGCGATCCAGCCAACCCAGCAGGGACGCCACCGCCGCGGGTCGTGGCGCAGGCGCCGACCGGCGAGCGCCACGATGCGCAGCTCGGCGTCGCCGTGGGCTTCGACGAGCAGCCGCGCGTCGTCGAGGGGGGCGACGTCGTCGTCCGAGCCGTGCAGCACCAGCAACGGGCGCGGTGCGAGCTTGCTCGCGGCCGCGATCGCGTCGACTTCGGTGATCTCACGCACCCACGCCGCTTCGATCGACCGGCGCATCGGGACTGCGCAGCACACCCATGCGCCGGCAGTGCTCCATGAACCGGGGCGTGTCCCAGTCCCGCAGCCGCGCCTGCGCGCCGAGCGTGGCGACGCCGCGCACGCGATCGTCGACCGCCGCGGTGCAGAGCGCGAGCGTGCCGCCGACGCCGGTGCCCATCATCCAGACGCCGCTGACCTCGTCCCGCGCGCTGAGGAGATCGATGGCCATCCGCTGGTCGGCGAGCCAGCCACCGATCGAGAAGTCGCCCTCGGATCCGCCGGTGCCGCGGAAGTTGAAGGTGAACACCAGCCAGCCCGACGTCTCGGGCGATGCGGTCGGCCAGCTCGGGGAAGGTCAGCCCGGATGCCAGCGAGCCGCGGGGCGGCGTCGGGAAGTCGTGGCAGAGGATCAGCGCGGGAACGGATGCGGTCGTGGCCGGGCGGGCGATGTGGGTCGCCAACGCCAACCCGTCGACCTCGATCCGCTCCTCCACTCCCGCTCCTCTCCTGCACTCGAGTGACCCGCCACCGCACGTGGGTGATCCGGACCTTCCCACCATTATCCTGGGCCGGGTGACCAACTCCGCATTGCGTGCCCCGGCGTTCAAGGAATGGGCGGCCGTCGTGCAGGCGCTGCTCGAGGGTGAGCAGATCCTCGACGTGCGCAAGGGCGGCATCCGCGAGGACGGGCGCCACTTCTCGGTCCAGGCCGACCGGCTCTGGCTCTACCCGACGGTCGAGCACCAGAAGCCGGAGCTGCTGAAGCCGGCGTACGCGCGCTGGATCCCGGAGACGAGCGAGCCCGCGTCGCGAGACATCCCCGTGGCCGGCTGGGCCGACATCGTGGGCGTTGCCACCACCTCCGATCCCGAGGTCCTCGAAGCGCTCGACGGCAAGGTGATCTGGTCCCGCGAGTACGTCGAGTCCCGGTTCTCCTGGAAGCAGCGTGATCCGCTCTGGATCCTGGCGCTGCGGGTGCACCGCCTCGATCGAGCCGATCACGGTGCCGTTCCGGGAGTCCTACGCGGGCTGCACCTCGTGGGTCGAGCTCGACGGGCTGCCCGACGACCCCGAGTCACTGCCGTCGGAGCTCGCGCTGAGCGACGTCGCCTTCGCGGCGAAGCTCAAGGGCGCGGCCGACGCGATCCCCGGCGGCTTCGCGCCGCCGATCCGTCTCCGGCTCCTAGCTCTCGGGGAACTGCTCGCGCAGCGTCGCCACGTCGGCGCGCAGGTGCTCGAGCCGGTACTCCTGTGAACGGCCCGGGTAGTGATTGACGCGCGGGTGCGGAGCCGGGTCGACGAGCACGCTGTTCCAGCCGGAATCGAGGAACTGCACCCGCTTGTTCATGCGCGTCGGCTTCACCAACCGCACCTTGGGCTCGAGCTCGTACCCCAGCAGGCGCAGCATCGCGGCGTTCTCCCACCACTTGTGATCGAGCAGATCCGTCTGCTCCCAGATCTCCTCGAAGAGCCTCCGGATCCGTCGATCGTTGCGCACGACCATCACGCCGCAGTTCGGGATGTGCTGGCCTTCGTATTCGTGCGCGACGAGGCCGAGCAGCGAACGCGGCGCCATCTCGTCGGCGACATCACGTGACGCATCGACGATCGCGGCGTCGGCATCGACCCAGAACACGAGGTCGTAGCGGGTGCAGCGCGTCGAGGATCACGCACACCTTGCTCCACGCCGGGTGGCGGGTCTCGTCGAGCACGTCCCGATGCAGGACGAGGTCGTAGCCGAAGCGGTCGGCGTACAGGCGGAACGTCTGCGAGCTGACGTCGAGCAGCTCGGAGTGTGGCCCGGCACCGAGCGAGCAGAGCGCCTTACGCACTCAGAAGAAGGAGCGGTAGCACCGGTTGCGGGCTTCCGCCGGAGTGTCGGGGCTGAAGCAGATGAACTGCTCGGACTCCATCAGCTCCTCGACGATCGCCGGGTCGAGGTCGGGGTCGTCGAGATCGAAGAACCACTGCGTCCGCTTGTCACCGACGTAGCGAAAGTCTTCGAACTTGAGCGGTCGACTCATCGGAGAAAATCTAGCCCGCACCCGTACTGGCCGCTAGCCTCCGCTCCCGTGGTGGTGAGGCCGAGCAGCCGGCGCGCCAACCCCGATCTCGTCGATCACCGGGCTCGTCTTCCTCGGGCTCTTCGCGTGGTTCTGGGCGATCCAGCGGGGTGAGTTCGTGAGCTACGACGGCCGGATCATGGCGGGCGTCGCCCGGAACCTGTGGGAGCACGGGAGCCTGCGTCCGTTCGGCGACTCGTTCGGCACCGGCCTGCATCTGCACTGGGCGCCGTACGGCATCGGGATGAGCCTCCTGATGGCGCCGCTCTGGGGCCTGCAGATGACCCGCGATCCGCACGGCGCGTTCTGGCTCACCTTCGTCGGCCCGATCCTCACCGCGCTCACCGGCGCGGTGCTCTACCGGATCGGCATCACGCTGAGCTGGCGCCGCACGACGGCGGTGATCGTCGCCGTCGCGTTCGGGATGCTCACGATGGCCGCGGTCTACAGCACCGAGCTGTTCTCCGAGCCTGCGGTCACGCTCGGCGCCGTCGTCGTCGTGCTCGGTCTGCTCCGCTGGCGCGACGACGTGACGATCGGGCCCTGGCTCGTCGGCGGCGGCATCGGGTTCACGATCCTCGCCCGATTCGATTCCGTCGTGCTCGTGCTGCCGATCGTCGTCGTGATCCCGCTCTTCGTGCCGCTGGACGCGGCTGCGCACGAGCTGGCGCCGATGGTTGCCCGGGCTCGCGCGTCCCGATCGTGCTCGCGATCGGTTGGACGCTCTATTACAACAACCTGCGCTTCGGCTCGCCGTTCGACGGCGGCTACCAGGACGACCTGTTCACGTTCGGCTTCTTCGACGGCATCGGACGCCAGCTGCTCAGCCCGGGCAAGGGCTTCTTCTGGTACGACGCGATCCTCATCGCCGCGCTCCCCGGGCTTCGTGTGGCTGTGGGCGCGCGACAAGGGCACCGCGGTCGCCGTCGCCGGGCTCAGCCTCATCCGCGGTGCTGTTCTTCGCCCGCTGGTACACGCCCGACGGCTTCGTCGCCTGGGGCCCGCGCTTCCTTCTCCCGGCCTGCGCACTGCTCGCCATCCCGTTGGGCGAGACGATCGAGTGGGTGCTCCGGCCGCGACCGCGTCGTGCGCCGCGATCATGCGTTCGGCGTCCTCGCGGTCCTCGCGCTCGCGAGCGCGGTCGTCACCGTCGTCTCGCTGTGGCTGCCGTACGACTACAGCTGGACGGTCGTGAACGCGATCCCCAACTACCAGGAGCTCCCCGTCGCGACGGTGGACCGGCTCCGGCTCGAACGGCTCGACGCGATGAACAACACGTGGGAGGACAGCCCGATCAACCTCGGACTGCGATCGCTCGCCCATCCGCGCGCCGGCACGCCGTTCCCGCTGCGGTGGTGGCGCGGCGGCCCGTCACCGACCGGAGTGTTCGCCGCTGCTGCTCGCCGGCGGCTGTCGCTCGGGCTCGCGGGAGTGGTGGCCCACAAAGCACGTGGTGGGGGTGCCGGAAGCACCCCCACCACGAAGCAGAGCATCTAGAACACGCCTTCGGGATTCATCGGGGGGGACCAGCTCCCGACCCGTCCGGGCGACGGCGCGGCGGTGGAATTCCGCCAGGCAGTCCAACGAGCTACCGGCCTAGCGGCCGCGCACCTCCAGGGTCCCAAACCGTTGATCATGCATTGTTTGGACCACCTCCCTTCTCTGGTACCGAGAACTATACGCGTCGCCCCGGCGCGTTTGAACGCCAAATACGCGCGCGGCCGCCCTCCGCGGATTTTGGCGTCGCAAGGCTGCAATTCGCGGCGCGCTGACCTGCACCGACGCGCGAGCCCCGACGCCAAAATCCAACGCCGCCTCCGCGGCCGTGCGCTCAGTCGGCGTGGCGTCGTCGGGATCGCCGGGCGTCGGCGACCCGACCGATGGCGCCGATGAACTGCAGGTACGCGAGCTGGCACTCGAGCACCGCGTCGACCTGCTCGGGCAGGTAGGCCTCACCGGTCGCGGCGCAGCGCTCCAGGATGTAGTCGATGCTCTCGGCCGCGCCGAACACCACGGGCGACGGGGCTCGACGCTCGAGCCGTTGCCCGACACGCCCTTGTGGCGCAGGAACTCGAGCTGGAAGTCCAGGATCCGGCGCACGTCCGCCGGGGTCAGCGTGGCCGCGACGACGTCCGGCAGGTGGCGCACCACCCACTCGTACGAGTCGTCCGGGTCGAAGACCGCCTCGGGCGGCTCCTCCGACATGCGCGCGGCCTCACGGAACACGAACACCGCGGCGATGGCGAGCACCAGCCCCACGACGATGAACCCGACCACGAAGACCACGGGACCAGCCTAAGAGCCGAGCCCGGACGCGACCTGCAGCGACCGCCGGAGGACGCCACACCGCTCGCCGTCGAGCGCTCGTCCTCCGGAGATCTTCGGAGAGTCAGATGCCGATGCGCTGCGCGAGGAGCTCGCGGTGGTAGGTCGCGTCGCCGAGCAGGATCTCGGAGGACTTCGCGCGCTTGAAGTACAGGTGCGCGTTGTGCTCCCAGGTGAACCCGATGCCGCCGTGGATCTGGATGTTCTCCGCGGCTGCGTGGAAGTACGCGTCGGAGCAGTACGCCTTGGCGAGGCTCGCGACGACGGGTACCTCGTCGTTGCCCTCGGCCGCGGCCCAGGCCGCGTAGTACGCCGCCGACTTCGCCGACTCGACCTCGAGCAGCATGTCCGCGCACTTGTGCTTGATGGCCTGGAACGAGCCGATCGGGCGACCGAACTGCACCCGGTCCTTCGCGTACTGGACCGACTCCTCGAGCACGAACTGCGCGCCTCCCACCATCTCGTTGGAGAGGCCGACCGCGGCCTGGTCGAGCGTGGTGGAGAGCGCGGCCCAACCGGAGCCCGGGGTGCCGAGCGGCGTGCGCCTTCACGCCCGAGAACTCGAGGCGGGCCTGCTTGCGGGTCTGGTCCATCGTGGCCAGCGGGGTGCGGGTGAGCCCCGCGGCGTCGCCCGCGACCGTGAAGAACGAGATGCCGTCCTCGCCGGTCGTTCCGGCCGTGCGTGCCACCACGACGATGAGGTCCGCGGTGTGACCGTCGAGCACGAACATCTTCGTGCCGTCGAGCGTGTACTCGCTGCCGCTGCCCTTCGCTTCGAGCGTGATGCCGTCCGCGTCCCACTTCCCGTTCGGCTCGGTGAACGCGAGGGTCGCGATCGTCTCGCCGCTCGCGATGCCCGGGAGCAGCGCGGCCTTCTCGTCCTCGCTGCCCGCGTTCAGGATCGCGTTGGCCGCGAGCACGACCGTCGAGAAGTACGGCGCGCACAGCAGTGCCCGGCCCTGCTCCTCGAGCACGATGCCGAGCTCGACGAACGTGTAACCCTGGCCGCCGAAGGCCTCGGGGATCGCCAGGCTCTGGAGCCCGAGCTCGTTCGCCATCTGCTTCCAGACCGCGGGGTCGTAGCCCTCGGTGGTCTCCATGAGCCGGCGCACTTCGCTCTCGGGGCTCTTCGACTCGAGGAACTTCCGAACCGCCTCACGTAGCTGGTCCTGCTCCTCCGAGAATGCGAAATTCACTGTGGCTCCTTCTCCCCTGGGGTGACGGGTTATCTGGGCTCGCGCGGGAGACCGAGCACCCGCTCACCGATGATGTTGCGTTGAATCTCACTGGCGCCGGCATAGATGGTCTCCGACCGGCTGAACATGAACGTGCGCTGGAGCTCGTTGATCTCGTAGCCCTTGCCCGGCTCGCCCTCGATGATCCCGGCGTTCGCGCCGAGCACATCCATCGCGAGCTCACCGAGGTTGCGGTGCCAGGTGCTCCAGAACAGCTTGCCGATGCTGGCCTCCGGACCGAGCACACCCTTGCGGGCGAGACCGGTGAGCATGCGGAGCCCGTTGTACTTCATGATCTCGACCCCGATGTACGCCTGCGCGAGGCGCTGACGGATCGAGTCCTCCTCCGACGCGCCGTTGTCGCGCGCGGTCTCGATGAGCTCGTTCAGCTCGCGCTTGAAGCCGAGCTGCTGGCCCAGGAACGCGGTGCCGCGCTCGAACCCGAGCGTCGCCATCGCGACCTTCCACCCGTCGTTGACCTCGCCGAGCACCAGCGACTTGTCGGTGCGGGCGTCGTCGAAGAACACCTCGTTGAACTCCGCCGTCCCCGTCATCTGGTGGATCGGCGCGACGGTGACGCCGGGCTGGTCCATCGGGATGAGGATGTACGAGAGACCCTTGTGCGCCGGCGCGTCGGGATCGGTGCGGCAGACGCAGAAGCACCAGTCGGCGCGGTGGGCGAGCGTGGTCCAGACCTTCTGCCCGTTGATGACCCACTCGTCGCCGTCGAGGACGGCCCTGGTCTGCACGTTCGAGAGGTCCGAGCCGGCGTTCGGCTCCGAGTACCCCTGGCACCACAGCTCCTCGACCGCCTGGATCTTCGGGAGGAAGCGCTGCTTCTGCTCCTCGGTGCCGTACGCGATCAGCGTGGGGGCGAAGAGGCCTTCACCGAAGAAGCTGATGCGGGCCGGCGCACCGGCCTTGGCGTACTCCTCGTTGAAGATCACCTGCTCGACGATGCCGGCGTTGCGACCGCCGTACTCCTCGGGCCACGAGAGGCCGACCCAGCGGTCCTGGCCGAGCAGGCGCTCCCACTCGATGCGGATGTCGTAGCCGGTCTCGTCCGCCGGGCCGCCGCCGGGACCGATCTCGGCGAACTCCCCCACCAGGTGTTCGGACAGCCAGGACCGCACTTCGTCGCGGAATGCTGCCTCGGCGGGAGTGTCGCGAAAGTCCATAGGGCCGGGTCGACCGTACTTGACCGCCCGGTCCAGTTTCCATCCCGCCCCCGGTCAGCCCGACTCGGCCCGACCAGTCAGAGCCCAGGCCCGCGGCCGATACCCTGAGCCTCGTGCCTTCCACACTCTCCCGTCCGGCGCACTACGAGACCGCCGACGTGCGGATCGACAAGCTCGTCGTCGGCCCCTACGAGAACAACGTGTTCGTCCTGCGGGACAAGCAGTCCGGGGACGCGGTGCTCGTCGACGCGGCGAACGAGCACGAGCTGCTGCTCGAGGTCTGCCAAGGCGACCGGGGTGCGCCGGGTCCTCACCACGCACGGTCACTTCGACCACATCCAGGCGGTCACCGCGGTGCGCAACGCCGGCATCGACGTGGGGATCGCGAGCGAAGACGCCGAGATGCTGCCGTCCTACGACTTCGTGATGCCGGACGACGAGGTGATCGAGGTCGGCGGCCTGCGCCTGCGCACGATCCACACGCCCGGCCACACGCCCGGCTCCACGTGCTTCCTCCTGGAGGGCCACCCCGTCGTCCTGAGCGGCGACACGCTCTTTCCCGGCGGCCCGGGCAACACCAGCTTCGAGAACGCGAGCTTCGACCAGATCATCCAATCGATCGACCGCCGGCTGTTCACCCTGCCGGTCGAGACGATCGTGCTGCCGGGCCACGGGCTCGACACGACCATCGGCACCGAGCGCCCCCACCTCGACGAGTGGATCGCCCGGGGCTGGTAGATCCGACGACGGAACCATGGCCGAGCTGAACGACCGGATCAGCGGCGGACCTGGCCGCGGCCCGGGCGCGCACGCTGGCGCTGCTCGACCCGATCCCCGATCCACTGCTCGTCGCGCAGCACTCGCCGTTGATGTCGCCGCTCGCGTGGGACCTCGCGCACATCGGCCACTACGAGGAGCTGTGGCTGCTGCGGGAGCTCGACGCCGCCGAGCCGACCGATCCCCGCTTCGACGACATCTACGACGCGTTCCGGCACCCCCGTGCGGAGCGGCCCTCGCTGGATCTCCTCGGCCCGGCGGCGGCGCGCGACTTCATCGCCGACGTGCGCAAGCGGTCGCTCGACGTCCTCGCGGGCGCGGACCTCGAGAGTCAGAATCCACTGCTCGCGGACGGGTTCGTCTACGGGTTGGTCGATCCACCACGAGCATCAGCACGACGAGACGCTCCTCGCGACCATCCAGCTGATGGACGACTACGCCCACCCGAGCGCGGGTGACGAGCCGGGCGCTCGCGGTCCCGCCGCGACCGACCTTCCGCTCGACGTGCTCGTCGAGGCCGGTCCGTTCGCGATGGGGACGTCGACCGATCCCGTGGGCGTACGACAACGAGCGGCCGGAGCACGTGGTGGACCTCCCCGCGTTCCGCATCGACACCACGCCCGTGACGAACGCGGCGTACCGTCGAGTTCGTCGAGGCGGGCGGCTACGACGACCCGCAGTGGTGGACCGAAGCCGGTTGGGCCTGGCGCACCGAAGCCGGGCTCGAGCACCCGCAGTTCTGGGCTCGCGGCGACGAGGGCTGGACCCGACGGCGGTACGGCCGGGTCGAGGCGCTGCCGGACCGGGAGCCGGTGCAGCACGTCTGCTGGTACGAGGCGGATGCGTACGCGCGGTGGCGCGGCGCGCGCCTGCCGACCGAGGCCGAATGGGAGAAGGCCGCCGGCGGGGCCACCTGGCCGCGCCGCCGTCGGGCGTTGCGGACCGGACGAGGTCGGCGCGCACCCGGAGCACGCCAGCGCGGTGGGCGCGCTCGACATGCTCGGCAGCGTCTGGCAGTGGACCGCGAGCGACTTCGCGCCGTACCCGGGGTTCCGGTCGTTCCCGTACCGGGAGTACTCGGAGGTGTTCTTCGGTCCGGACTACAAGATGCTGCGCGGCGGTTCGTGGGCCACCGACCCGATCGCGTGCAGCGTGACGTTCCGCAACTGGGACTACCCGATCCGGCGCCAGATCTTCGCCGGCTTCCGCTGCGCGACCGACGCCTGAGCCGCGCACCATGTGCCGACACCTCGCGTACCTCGGACCTCCCGTCGCGCTCCGGTCGCTGCTGTTCGACGCGCCGCACGCGCTCGTGCACCAGGCGCGCACGCCGAAGCACCAGCACGCGGGCCGCGACAACCCCGACGGCTGGGGTGTCGCCTGGGCCGGGCCCGAGTTCGACCGCTACCGCTCGGCGCTTCCGATCTGGGAGGACACCGAGTTCAAGGGGACCGAACGCGCGTCGTCGATCCTCGCCGCGGCGCGCTACGCCTCGACGGGCTCCTTGCCCGACGTCCGGAACTCCGCGCCCTTCGTCTCCGGTCCGTACGCGTTCTCGCTGAACGGGTACGTCGCCGGCTTCCGCGACGGTTTCGGCGACGAGCTGCGGTCGCAGGTCTGACCGAGCGCCGCGCGGCGGCGATCGAGGGCGACACCGACTCCGAGGTCCTCTTCGCCCTCGTGCTCGACCAGCTGGACGCGGGCGCGTCACCCGGCGAGGCCCTCGTCGCGGTCACCCGCCTCGTCGCGGGCCGAGAGCCCGGGCGCCCTGAACCTGCTTGCTCATCGACGGCACCACCATTGCTGCCACCGCGCTGGACAACTCCCTGTTCCTCCGCCGGAGCGCCGGAATGCTCGTCGCCTCGGAGCCGTTGGACGACGACGACTCGTGGATCGAAGTCGACAACGGCTCGCTCGTCGAGAACGATCGCGTCACCCCCATCGGAGGACTCCCATGACCGTCCGTGTCGACGTCCACCTCACGCCCGTCGATCTCCACGACGCCCTCACGAACGACGCGCGCCGCGGGCTCACCGCGTCGCCGAAGGACGTGCCGCCGAAGTGGTTCTACGACGACCGCGGCTCGCAGCTGTTCGACGACATCACCCGACTCGACGAGTACTACCCGACCCGCGCCGAGCGGAGCATCCTCGAGGCGCCGGGCGGACGAGATCGCGGCGGTCAGCGGCGCGGACACGCTCATCGAGCTCGGCTCCGGTACGTCGGAGAAGACGCGGCTGCTGCTCGACGCGTTCTCGCGCGCCGGGCAGCTCCGCCGGTTCGTTCCGTTCGACGTGAGCGAGACCACGCTGCGCGACGCGGCACAGTCGATCGCGGGCGAGCACCCGGGCATCGACGTGCACGCGGTCGTCGGCGACTTCGAACGCCACCTCCACGAGCTCCCGCGCGGCGGGCGCCGGCTCATCGCGTTCCTCGGCGGCACGATCGGCAACCTCCCGCCCGAGACGCGGGCCAAGTTCCTCGCGACGATCGCCTCCGACCTCGAGCCCGGCGACACCTTCCTGCTCGGCACCGACCTCGTGAAGGACACCGACCGCCTGGTCGCCGCCTACGACGACGCCGCGGGTGTCACCGCCGAGTTCAACCGGAACGTCCTCCACGTGCTCAATCGCGAGCTCGGCGCGGACTTCGACCCGGCCGCGTTCACCCACGTGGCCCGCTGGAACCCGGAGTCGGAGTGGATCGAGATGTGGCTGCGGACCGATCAGGCGCAGTCGGTGAAGGTCCCCGAGCTGGACCTCGTCGTCGAATTCGAGGCCGGCGAGGAGATGCGCACCGAGATCTCGGCCAAGTTCCGGCGGGAGGGGCTCACGGAGGAGCTCGCGGCGTCCGGCCTGGCGCATGACGCACTGGTGGACCGACGAAGCCGGAGACTTCGCCCTCACCCTCAGCACGCCGGACCTGAAAAAGTCCTTTCCTGAGTTTCCACTACGGGGATAGTGCAATTATCATGGGAGCCGTGACGGACGCCCCCGCGCTGCTCGAGATCGACGATCTGGCCGTCGAGGCCGATGGCAACGCCATCCTCGACGGCCTGACCCTCGTGGCCCGGCCCGGCGAGGTCCACGCGCTCATGGGCCCGAACGGATCCGGGAAGTCCACGCTGGCGAACACGCTGCTGGCCAACCCGTCGTACCAGGTCACCCGCGGCCGCATCCTCCTGAAGGGCGAGGACATCACCCCGCTCTCCACCGAGGACCGGGCCGCCCGTGGCCTCTTCCTCGGGTTCCAGCACCCCGAGGAGATCCCGGGCGTCAGCGTCTTCAACTTCCTGCGCCAGGCCATGTCGATCCGCAAGGGCATCCCGGACCTCTCGATCCTCGAAGTCCGCCTGGCGATCATGGACTGGTCGAAGCGCCTCGGCATGGACGAGCGCTTCACCGAGCGCTACCTCAACGAGGGCTTCTCCGGTGGTGAGAAGAAGCGCAACGAGATCCTCCAGATGGCGCTCATGGAGCCGGACTTCGCGGTGCTCGACGAGACGGACTCCGGTCTGGACATCGACGCGCTGCGAGTCGTCGCGCACGGCATCCACGAGGTGCGCACCGACCGCCCCGAGCTCGGCATCCTGCTGATCACGCACTACCAGCGGATCCTCGCCCACCTGACCCCGGACTTCGTGCACATCCTGCTCGACGGCAAGATCGTCGAGTCCGGCGGCCCCGAGCTCGCCGCACGCGTCGAGGCGGAGGGTTTCGACACGTTCCGGAAGGTCGCCTGATGGGCCTCGACGTCGCCAAGATCAAGGACGACTTCCCGATCCTCGAACGCGAGGTCCACGGCAAGCGCCTCGTGTACCTGGACAGCGCGTCGAGCTCGCAGAAGCCGACCGCGGTCCTCGACGCGATGGACGACGCTGTACCGCAACTCGTACGCGAACGTGCACCGCGGCGTCTACACGATCGCCGACGAGAGCACGCGGGCCTACGAGAGCGCCCGGGCCAAGCTCGCCCGCTTCGTCAACGCCCGGGACACGTCAGAGATCGTGTTCACCCGCAACGGCACCGAGGCGATCAACCTCGTCGCGTACACGTGGGGCCGCCAGAACCTCCACGAAGGCGACGTCGTGGTCCTGAGCGAGATGGAGCACCACGCCAACGTGGTGCCCTGGCTGATGCTGGCCGACGAGCGCGGCGTCGAGCTGCGCTGGATCCCGCTGACCGCCGACTTCCGCCTCGATCTCACGTCGATCGGCGACCTGCTGCGCGGCGCCGCGTTGCTCGCCATCTCCGCGATGTCGAACGTCCTCGGCACCATCAACGACATCGGGCCGCTCGCCCGCGCCGCGCACGCGGCCGGCGCGCTCGTGCTCGTCGACGCGTGCCAGGCGGTGCCGCACCTCTCGGTCGACGTGCAGGAGTGGGACGCGGACTTCGTCGCGATCACCGGCCACAAGATGCTCGGTCCTTCGGGCATCGGTGCGCTCTGGGCCCGCGCCGAGCTGCTCGAAGCGATGCCCCCCTTCCTCGGTGGCGGCGAGATGATCCGCGACGTCCGCAAGGACGGCTTCACCACGAACGACGTTCCGTGGAAGTTCGAGGCGGGCACTCCGGCGATCGCCGAGGCGATCGGGCTGGGCGCCGCGATCGACTACCTCGAGACGCTCGGCATGGACGAGATCCGGGCGCACGAGCGTGAGCTCACCCAGTACGCGCTCGACGCCCTCGACGACCGGCTCGGCGACACCATCACCATCTACGGGCCGACCGACGTCGCCGTGCGCGGCGGGACCATCTCGTTCCTCTTCGACGGCATCCACGCCCACGACATCTCCCAGGTCCTCGACGAGGACGCGGTCTGCGTGCGGGCCGGCCACCACTGCGCGAAGCCGCTGATGCGAGTGCTCGGCGTCCCGGCGACGACCCGCGCTTCGTTCTACGTGTACAACGACCAAGCCGACGCCGACGCGCTCATCGAGGCGCTGGTGAAGGCCGAGAAGTTCTTCGCTCTCTAGGATCGGAAGCCGTGCCCGGACTCGAAGACCTCTATCGCGAGATCATCCTCGACCACTACCGCTCACCGCGGAACCGGGGCGAGCTCCCGGCACCGCCCGCGCACAAGGCCGAGGGGTTCAACCCGCTGTGCGGTGACGAGGTCGTGCTCTACCTCGAGATCGACGACGGCGTCGTGACCGACGTGAAGATCGGCGGGCAGGGCTGCTCGATCAGCCAGGCCTCGACCTCGATGATGAGTGCCGCGATCAAGGGCAAGTCCGTCGCGCGAGGCGCGCCAGCTGATCGGCGCGTTCAAGGCGCTCATGTCGATCCACGAGTCGAAGCTCGAGGGCGAGTCCGACGGCGCCGACCTGGCGGCCGAGCTCGACGGCGTCGCCCTCGGCGACCTCGAAGCGCTGCAGGGCGTGGTGAAGTTCCCGGTGCGCATCAAGTGCGCCACGCTGGCGTGGAACACCCTCCAGCAGGGTTTGGACGAAGTGGCCGGCTCGTAGCATCGGGCCCGCGCCGGCGTTGCACTTCGTGCCCGCGGCCTCGAGACGCGGCCCCTAGGCCGTTCGGCCCGGGCGGTTCTGTCCGGTGTTGCTCCTGCGCTCAGGTGAGCGCACAGTGACGGTCGTCTCGTCCCGAAAGAAACATTGCTGACACGGGCATGCAACGTTCACTTGGTAGGTTGACAAGTGATGCCTACCCGGAAGGACATCCATGACTGAGAACACGGAACTCGTGCGGATGATCGACGAGGCGCTCGAGCGTTTCGGTAGCCGTGATCTCGTCTCCGGTGCCGAAGTCCTCGACTTCCTCCTCGATCTGCGCCTGGCGATCCCGGGCACCCCGGACGTCCTGGAGCAGCTGCTCGAAGAGGAGAGTCAGCCCACCGGTTAGCCGATGAAGTCCCGCACGAGCGCGGTCAGCTCGTCGGGCTTCTCGAACGGCAACCAGTGCGCGGCATCTTCGATCACGACGAGTCGCGCGTCCGGAATCTCCGCGGCGAACGTCTCGGCGTAGATCGTGGGAACCAGACCGTCTTGCGCGCCGGCGATCACCAACGTCGGCGCGGTGATGCGGTGCAGCCGACCGCGCAGCTTCGGGTTGTGCAGGTACGGGTCCCACCCCAGACGCGCGGTCGCGCCGAGCGCCTTCCACATCGGGAGCACGAGCTCGAGCGGGATCTCGGTCTCCTTGCCGACGTCGCCGGCGAACGCATCCATCTGATGCATCGCCGCGGCCATCGGGTGGCTCTGATCGGCGAAGAGCATGTCGGCGAGCTCACCCGGCGTCCGACCGAAGAGCTCGTTGATCGGTGCCTCGTCGAGGTGCAGACCCACGGCGTTGATCAGGACGATCTTCGACACCTTCTCCGGGTACCGCGTCGCGAGCTCGAGCGCCATCCAACCACCGAGTGACATCCCCATCACCGGCGGCGCGTCGAGCCCGAGGATCTCCCAGAGGTCGAGCAGGTGGAACACCGCGTCTTCCATCCCGTCGATCTCGTCGAGCCCCTCGGATTCGGCGAAGCCGGGGAAGATCGGGACGATGACCTCGTAGGTCTCCGCGAGCTGCTCGAGCGACGGGTGCACGTTCTCGCCGCCGGCGGAGTGCAGGTACACGAGCGGGTCACCGCTCCCGGCTCGCCACAGCTGGATCTTGCCGACGTGCGTGTCGAGGTACTCCTCGACGAACGTCGCCATCAGGCGACCTTCGCCGACGGCCGGAAGACCGGCGAGCCTTCGGGGAACTCGGCCCGCAGTCGCGGCAGCACCTTCTCGGCGAAGAGCTTCATGTTCTTCGTGGTGAGGTCGTGCGGCAGGCTGCCGAGCTGGAAGAGCCCGAGCAGGTTGCCGGTGCCGAGCCGGCCCAGGCTGTCGATCAGGGTGTCGGCCACGGTCTCGGGTGAGCCGACCAACGCGTAGCGGCCCTCGATGATCTCGTCCCAGGTCTCGACGTTGAGCATGAACTTGCCCGCGGCCTTCAGGATGCTGCCGAGCGAGCGGGCGGAGGTGTAGCCGGGCGGCTGGATCGTGATGCCGGGCAGCAGCCGCTTCACGAAGTACCAGAGGTGCTCCTCGTACTCCCGGCGCGCCTGCTCGTCGGTCTCGGCCACGTAGATCGGCACGAGCCAGCCGGCCTGCGACGGGTCGGCGGTGTAGCCCTCGGCCTCGCAGGCGTCACGGAACATCGAGAAGTACCGCTCGAACACGTCGAAGCTGAAGTACGGGATGCCCATGTACGAGTAGTGGTTCTTCGCCACGAACTCGAACGTCTCGAGCGAGCCGGCGCCGGGGATCCAGATCTCCGGGTGCGGTTGCTGCAGCGGACGCGGCCACGGATTCACGTAACGGATGCGGAAGTGCTTGCCCACCCACTCGAACGGCCCGGGCTCGGTCCACGCCTTCTTGATGAGGTCGTGCGCTTCGCGGAACCGCTCCCGCGCGTACGACGGGTTGACGGAGAACGAGTAGTACTCCGGGCCCGCCACCCACGACCATCCCGGCGATGAGCCGGCCGCCACTGATCACGTCGATCATGGCGAACTCCTCGGCCACGCGCGTCGGCGGGTCGTAGAGCGGGAGCGCATTGCCGACCACCGCGATCTTGATGCGCGAAGTCTGGCGGGCGAGGATCGATGCGATCAGGTTCGGCGACGGCATGTTGCCGTACGCGTTCTGGTGGTGCTCGTTCACGCACACACCGTCGAAGCCCAGCTCCTCGGCGTAGATCAGCTCGTCGAGGTACCGGTTGTAGAGCTGGTGACCGACGACGGGGTCGTACAGCTCATTGGGCACCGTCACCCACGCCGGACCGTCGTACGCGGGGTCCAGGCCGATGTACGGCATCAGATGGAACGCGAAGCAACGCACGGCCGAACGATACCCGCTTGACCCAACGGTCAAGTTAGGATCGAGAACCCCCGAGGAGCCTGCGCCATCACCACGAATCTCCCCCCCGACGCCCCCAGCCCGAAACGCAAGCGCCAGTGTCTTCGCGCGCCCGTGGATCTGGGTGACGATCGGTGCGGTGGTCGGGCTGCTGGCGATCGGCGGGGTCGGCTACGCGATCGCGCGGTCGGACTCGAAGACGCCGGTGAGCACGGACCTGCGCGACGCGCGCGGTGTCGCCGACCATCCGAGCAGCACCACCACGATCCCGGAGAGCACGACCACGACGATCCCGGCGCTGCAGCAGCCCGCGCCCGTGATGCTGCCCGAGATTCCGGGCGGGACGATGGGTCCCGGGCGCCAGCGGCGACGTCGTGACGGCGTACCAGCAGCGACTCGTCGACGTGCACTTCGACCCGGGCGCGGTGGACGGCAAGTACGGCGGCGGCATGACCTACGCGGTCCAGGCGCTGCAGAAGATCATGGGTGTCGAGCGCAACGGTCGGATCGGCCCGGCCGAGGCCGCCGCGCTGGCGTCGTTCCAGTACCCGCAGCCGCTGCAACCGACGGGCGAGGCGAACCGCACCGAGATCGACATCACCAAGCAGGTGATCACGCTCTACGAGAACTACCAGGTGCGGCTCATCACCACCACGTCGAGTGGCTCCGGCCAGCGCTACTGCTACAACACGCCCCGGGTGAACCCGACCCGCCACGTGTGCGAGTACGCCAACACCCCGTCCGGTCGGTACACCTACACGCGGTTCGTGAACGGGTGGGACAAGTCACCACTGGGCCAGCTCTACAACCCCTTCTACTTCAACGGTGGCATCGCGGTGCACGGCTACCAGTCCGTGCCGACCTCTCCCGCTTCGCACGGCTGCACCCGGATCCCGATGCACATCGCCGAGTACTTCCACACGCTCGTCCACGTCGGTGACCCGGTCTACGTGTTCGGCGGCACCCCGGCGAAGCATCATCTCCAGCACGCCCATCGCGCCGGCCCCGCCGCCCACCGACGCCGCCGACGACCCCGCCCGTCGTGCCGCACCGCGCCGCCGGATACGACTCCCCCGGTGACCGAGCCGCCGACCACGACCCCGACCACCGCCCCCACCCCGCCCTGCACCTAGAACCCGCCGCTTCTCGGCACGCTCAAGGCGCTCACAGCCGCCTTCAGCGTGCCGAGAACGGAGTCGGTGGGTTAGAAGCCGGGGGTGGCGAAGGGGTCGTCCTCGACCGGGGCGGCCGGGAGCGTCGGCTCCTCGACGCCGAGGCGCTCGGCCAGGCCGTCGTAGCCACTGACCTCGAGCTCGTCGGCCAGCTCGGGACCGCCGGTCGTGATGACGCGGCCGGCCATGAACACGTGCACCCGGTCGGGCCGCAGCTCGGTCAGCAGCCGGGCGTAGTGCGTGATCGCCAGCACGCCGAGCCCGTCTTCCTCGGTCATCGCCTCGATGCGTCGGGAGACGTCGCGCAACGCGTCGACGTCCAGGCCGGAGTCGAGCTCGTCGAGGATCGCGAACTTCGGCTGCAGCAACGCGAGCTGGAGGGTCTCGGCGCGCTTCTGCTCGCCGCCGGAGAACTCCATGTTCACGCCACGCTCGAGGAACTCGTCGGCGACCGCGAGACGAGTGGCCTCGGTGCGGACCCGCGTCGCGAGACCGCCGTCGTTCGACCCGCTTCCGGCCGCATCGAGCAGGTCCTCGACGCGCACACCGGGAATCTCGACCGGGTACTGGAACGAGAGGAAGAGTCCCGCGGCAGCACGTTGCCACGTCGGCAGCTCGAGCAGCTCGACACCGTCCAGCTGCACCGAACCCGCGGTGACCTCGTAGTCGTCGCGCCCCATGAGGACGTGCGCCAGCGTGGACTTCCCGGAGCCATTCGGCCCCATGAGCGCGTGGACCTGGCCGGACTGCAGCTCGAGATCCACGCCGCGCAGGATCTCCTGGCCGCCGACGCGGATCCTCGCGTGCAGGTCACGGATCGTGAGGGTGCTCATCGAAGCGTCTCCGCCGTGCTCATGGCAGGGTCACCACCACGTCGTCGCCGTCCACCCGCACCTCGTAGACCGGGACGGGCTTGGTCGCCGGCAGCGCCTGCGGCTCACCCGTGCACAGGTCGAAGGTGGAGCCGTGCTTCGGGCATTCGATCTCGCGCTCCTCGACCCAGATGTCGCCCTCGGCCAGCGACTCGTTGGCGTGTGAGCACCGATCGCCGATCGCGTACCAGTCGTCGTCGAGGTGCACGACGCAGAGCCGGTGGCCCTCGACGTCGAACCGGCGCGACGACGGCGTCGGTACGTCCTTGGTCGAGCACACCCGCAGCTCACTCCCCATGGAGATGCCCGACCTTCTCGTGCACCGACCGCCGCAACGCGCCGGCGAGCGACGGGATCGGCAGCCGCGCGAACACGTCCTCGAAGAAGCCGAGCACGATCAGGCGCTCCGCGTCCTCGGGCCGAATGCCGCGGCTCTCCAGGTAGTAGAGCTGGTCATCGTCGATCGGTCCGACGGTCGACGCGTGCGAGCAGCGAACGTCGTTCGCTTCGATCTCCAGGTTCGGAATCGACTCGGCACCGGCGCCTTCGCTCAGCACCAGGTTGCGGTTGGTCTGGTACGCATTTGCCTTCTGCGCCTCGTGGCGCAGCCGGATGAGGCCGCTGTACACCGAACGCGCCTTGTCCTCGACCGCGCCCTTGAACAGCAGGTCGCTCCGCGTGCGCGGTGCGGCGTGGTCCTGGAGCGTACGGAAGTCGAGCATCTGCTCCTGGTCCCCGAAGTACACGGCGAGCAGATCGCTCTCCGCGCCCTCACCGGTGAGCAGGGACTCGCTGCGCAACCGGGCGTAGTCACCGCCGAGCGCCACCGCCGACGAGCGCAGCGATGCATCCCGGCCGACGTGGGCTCGCTGGAGCACGTTGGACCACGTCCGCGGCCCGTGCTCCTGCACCGAGAGGTACTTCACGTGGGCGGCGTCCTCCACGATGATCTCGACCACGCCGTCGACGAGGTGCTCCACGTCCGGCGAGCCGAACCGGTCCAGGACCGTGACCTCGCTCTGCTCCTCCGCCACGACCAAGCGTGTGCGGGAACGACGCGAGCCCGTCACCGTCGGACCAGTGCAGCACCACGATCGGCTTGTCCACCACGACGCCCCGGGGCACCCGGATGAACGCACCGCCGGCGAGGAACGCGTCGTGCAGCACCGTGAACGCATCAGGGGATGCGTCGGAGCACTGACCGAGCCAGCGACCGACGTCCTCGCCCTCACAGGTCGCGAGGCCGCACACGATCACGCCCTTCGCCGCGAGCTCGTCATCGACCTCGTGGTGCACGACCCGGCCGTCGCGCACGACGATCAACCCGGCCCGGTCACCCGCCTCCGCCGCGAGCACCCCGCCACCCGGCGCGTTCTCGACGCCGACCTCGCCGATCTCGTCGCCGGTGAGCGGGCGGTAGCGGTCGAGATCGAGGTCGTCGATCCGGCTGTAGCGCCAGATCTCCTCGGACGCGGTCGGCCACGTGACCGTCGCGAGCTGCTCGACCGCGCGCTGTCGGCGTTCCACGAGCCAGTCGGGACCGCCGAGTGCGAGCGAGGCAGCGGGGGTGAACCGGGTGTTCCCGGTCAACCGACGGAGCCCTCCATGTTCAGCTCGATCAGCCGGCTCAGCTCGACCGCGTACTCCATCGGCAGCGTCTTGGTGATCGGCTCGATGAACCCGTTCACGATCATCGCGACGGCCTGCTGCTCCGAGAGACCGCGGCTCATCAGGTAGAAGAGCTGGTCGTCACCGACCTTCGAGACCGTGGCCTCGTGGCCGATCCGCGCGTCCTTCTCGTTGATCTCCATGTACGGGTAGGTGTCCGAGCGGCTGTCCTCGTCGAGGATCAAGGCGTCGCAGCGCACGTGGCTCTTCACGCCGTGGGCACCCTCTTCGACCTTGACCAGGCCGCGGTAGGTGGTGCGCCCACCATCCTTGGAGATCGACTTGCTGTCGATGATCGACGTGGTCTCCGGCGCCGCGTGGGTCATCTTCGCCCCCGCGTCCTGGTGCTGGCCCGGACCCGCATACGCGACCGAGAGCACCTCGCCGTGCGCCTTGGGACCGGTCATGACCACCGCGGGGTACTTCATCGTGAGCTTCGAGCCGAGGTTCCCGTCGATCCACTCGATCGTGGCCTCGGTCTCGGCGCGACCCCGCTTGGTCACCAGGTTGTAGACGTTCGGCGACCAGTTCTGGATCGTCGTGTAGCGGATGCGCGCGCTCGGCTTGGCGATCAGCTCGACCACGGCCGAGTGCAGCGAGTCGCTCGAGTACACCGGCGCCGAGCACCCCTCGACGTAGTGCACCGACGAGCCTTCGTCCGCGATGATCAGCGTGCGCTCGAACTGGCCTGCGTTCTCCGCGTTGATGCGGAAGTACGCCTGCAGCGGCATGTCCACGTGCACACCGGGCGGCACGTAGATGAAGCTGCCACCCGACCACACCGCGGAGTTCAGCGCGGCGAACTTGTTGTCTCCCGGCGGGATGACCGTGCCGAGGTGCTCCTTCACCAGGTCCGGGTAGTCGATGAGGGCCTGGTCCATGCTCGTGAAGAGGATGCCCTTCTCCGCGAGATCGTCCCGGTTCTTGTGGTACACGACTTCCGATTCGTACTGACTCGTCACGCCGGCGAGGAACTTGCGCTCCGCCTCGGGGATGCCGAGCTTCTCGTACGTGTTCTTCATCTCTTCCGGGAGCATGTCCCAGTCGTTGACCACGCCGTCGGTGGGCTTGATGTAATAGAAGATGTCGTCGAAGTCGATGTCCGGCATGTTCTTGGCGAACCACTCGAGCATCGGCTTGCGCTCGAAGCGCTTCAGGGCGCTGAGCCGCCAGTTCGTCATCCACTCCGGCTCGGACTTGTGCCACGAGATGTCCCGGACGACGTCTGCGTTGACGCCCTTCTTCGGCTTGTAGACGTAGCTTTCGGCGTCGGACCAGCCCAGCTGGTACTTGCCGAGGTCAATGCCTTTGACGGCCATGGAGCGCTCCGTGGATCGGGATCCGGCCGGGGGAGCCGGGGGGATTTCCACTACGTAGATAGTAACAATACCCCCTACCCCAAACAATCCCGCCGGACGGGGGTTTTCGAGGGTCTTCGGCGGATCTAGCGGTGCGCGCCGCAGCGCCTGGGACCCGCCCGACCCGCCGGTGGTGCTCGTGGTGCTCGGACGGGTCGTGGACGTCGTCGACGAGGTCGACGGGCCCGGCGTGCCGTTCAGCGCCGCGGCGGCCCGGTCGAGCAGGGTGCCGAGCTGCTTGCTCAGCTCCCCGTACCGGGCGAAGTCACCGTTCTTCAACGCGGTCTGGGCGTCGGCGTAGACCGTGCTCGCCTGGGCCAGCAGTGACGCCGCAGTCTCGGTCTCCGGAGTGGTCGGCGTGGTGGGCGTGGTCGGCGTGTTCGGCGTGTTCGGCGTGGTGGGCGGCACGACGCCGGCGAGGCCCTGGAACGCCGGGAACTGCACCAGCGCCTTCTCGACCGTCGTCGCGATGACGGCCTTGCCCGCGTAGAACACGACGACGAACCGGAACGCCGGCTGTTGGCCGGTGCGGGACACGACGTAGATCGGGCGGACGTACAGCAGCGAGTCCTCGATCGGGATCAGCTGCAGGCTGCCCTGCACGACGCTGGATCCCTGCTGGTTCAACAGCGTGAACCGCTCCGAGATCGAGTCGGTGTTCAAGATCGTGCTGTTCACCTGCACCGGCCCGTAGACCGTGTTGTTCCCCGTCGGCATCGTGAAGCTCTCGAGCTTGCCGTACTGGTTCGGCTCCGACTTCGCGACCATGAACGAGACGAGGTTCTGCAGCGCGTTGCCCTTCGACACGGGGACGAACGGACGCAGGATGAGGAACTGCTCGCGGTCGCTCCCCGGGAGTCGCGAGAGGAGGTAGATCGGGTCGATGCGCTTCCCGGTCGACGAGGCGGCCTGTGGGATGTTCGTCGTGGTCGGCGTCTGCAGATCTTGCGCCGTCGGCGCGGCGACCTCACCCGAGCCCGGGTCGGGTGAGACCTCCCAGAGATCGGCCTTGTTGTAGAAGGTCGTCGGGTTGGTCATGTGATAGGCGCGGTACATGTCCGTCTGCGCGCGGAACAGGTCCTGGGGGAAGCGCAGGTGGGCCTTGATCGAGGCCGGCATCTCCGTGAACTTGGTGAACAGCTGCGGGAACGCGGCCTTGTACGACTGGATGATCGGGTCCTGCGGATCGACGATGTAGATCTTGATCGTCCCGTCGTACGCGTCGACCGTGACCTTGACCGAGTTCCGCACGTAGTTGAACGAACCGCTCAGCCCACCCGCGCCGTCGAAGCTCTCCGAGTACGGGTACTTGTCGCTCGTCGTGTATCCGTCCAGCAACCAGACGAGGTGACCGTCGGCGATCACCGCGTACGGATCGACGTCGAACTTCAAGAAGGGCGCGGCCTTCTTGACCCGGTCCGCGATGTCGCGCAGGTACAGGACGTTGCGTCCTCGGCGTGATCTGACCCGAGATCAGCATGTTGAAGTCGTTGAAGCGCAACGCGAACGCGGCACGGCGCAACCAGCTCGAGAGCTCGACTCCCCCGGTCCCCGTGTACCGCGTGGTTGCGTTGCTCGCGCCCTTCTTCGGGTAGTTGAACTCCCGGGTCTTCGCGTCGACGAGTGAGAAGCCCTGCAGGTTCTCGCCGAAGTACACCTCGGGCCGGTCCAGCGGGATGTCGCCCTCGGGCGGGATGTCGCTCAGCAGGTAGTTGGGCTGGCCGTCGGTGTTCGCCGAGTTGCTCGGCGAGACGACCGCGCCGTACCCGTGCGTGTAGACGAGGTGCCGGTTCACCCACGTCTGGCTGGGCAGGTCCGCCGGGTTGAGCTCACGAGCCGAGATCAGGGTCTGACGGAGCTTGCCGTCCACGACGTAGCGGTCCACGTCCGCGTCGGCGAACTTGTAGAAGGTCTGCAACCCCTGGAACAGCTGGTAGCTGCGCAGGATGACGGGCGGATCCCAGAGTCGGGCGTTGTCGATCGTGGTCTGGTTGTCCGTGATCGACTGCGCGGTGAGGTTCTCCTTGTAGTCGAAGCTCTCGACCGCGACCTGGTCCAGCCCGTACGCCTCGCGGGTCGCATGGATGTTGCGCTCGATGTACGGCCGTTCCTTCTGCAGCTCGTTCGGATTGACGAAGAACTGCTGGTACACGACCGGGACGATCGTGCCGATGACGAGGGAGACGAACGCCCAGAGCCCGACCGCGATGATCGGCAGGACCCACCCGCGCCGCCAGATGTTCCAGACGAACAGCGCGGCCGCGACGATCGAGATCACCATCAGCAGGTTCAGCGCCGGGAGCTGCGCGGCGACATCGGTCTTGCTCGCGCCTTCCACGACCCCGCGAGTCGAGAAGTTCAGCTGGAACCGCGCGTAGTAGTACTGCGCGGTCTTCACCAGCGCCATCAGCGCCAGGATCACGGATAGGTGCGCCTTCACCTGCGGTGTCACCCGCTGGAACGGGCTCTGCAACCGGATGCCGCCGTTGAGGTAGTGCGCAACCGCGGTGACGATCAGGATGATGATCAGCGCGGCGAACAGCCAGTCGAAGAGGAACGTGAGGAACGGCAGCCGGAACACGTAGAAGCCGACGTCCTTGTGGAACTGCGGGTCGTCGACCCCGAACGACTTCGCGTGGGTGAAGAGGATCCACTGCTGCCACTGCCCGGTGACGCTGCCGCCGGCGACGAGCGCGAAGAACGCGGCGACGGCGATCCGGATCCGGCCGCTGTACGGACCGACGGACTGCTGGTAGCGCGCCAGCAGCTCGTCCTCGGGCCCCATCGTGCGGGTGCGGGGCGCCAGGCGGTCCGCCACCGTCAGGCTGACGAGCATCAGGACGAAGAAGAGGATCGTGAAGACCGCCGACGGCGCGAAGCGGGCCCAGAGCAGTCCCCGCCAGGTCTCGCCGAAGCCGACGGAGTCGAACCAGAGGTAGTCCGTGTAGAACCCGGCCAGCCCGCGCGCGCTGAGGAACAGCACGACGAGCACGACAAGGATCGCGATCATCCACCCGCGGATTCGGAAGCCGCCGCGGCGACGTCGCTCGACCGGAGGGACGCGCATCGATCGGGAGCCTAGAGGGCAGCCGCGCTCAACTGGGAGCGCGGGACCGACTCAGACGTTTCGACCGTCGGGTTCCGCGAGGGCCAGGAAGCACCGACAGCCCGGATGCGCCGGTGGGAAGGCCTGTCCGGTCGGGAACGATTCCGAGCGGGCGTGGGTTCGAGCGCGTTGTCGTCGCAATCGGGACAGCGTCCGACCTCCGCCGGCACCCACCGCAGCATGGTTCCGTCGGGTACCGAATCGAACGTCCCGCGCGCCCACGCCATGGCCACCGCGTCGCCGAGGGCGGCATCCAGCTCCCGGCCCCGGTACTCGCGGTAGCGCGCGCCGAGCCGCTGGGTCATGGCGTCGGTGTCGTCACCGGCACCGTCGATGGCCGTGACCAGCCGCTTCCGCCAGGACTCGACCATCGTCCGGGCCAGGTCATCGACCAGCTCGGCCGGCAGCGCGGCCGGGGGCCGACCGGCGCGCGGCGGTCGCGCGTGTACGCGTGGGTGTAGGCCGTCGTCAGCGGCTCGCGCAGGACATCGGCCCAGGCCGACTCCTGCGCGTCGGCTGCCACCAGCACCGTGGCCGACTCGACCTTGCCCTTCTGCGTACGGATCTGGGCGAGGATCTCGTTCTGCTGGTCCTGCAGCGCACGCTTGGCGCGCCGCAAGAGGTTCTGGGTCAGCGGGCCGAGCACCTCGCCGCGCGCCACTCGCAGCGCTTCGTCGCCCGTCGGCGGCGACGGCGGTCGGTGCGGGGACGGCCGGGCTCGCCGGTGCCTTGGCCTTCGCCGCGCGGCTTCGGCGGCTTCGGCTTCGCGGTCTTCGCCGGCTGGCGTCCGCCTTCGGCGTGCCTTCGCCTTCTCCGGTGCCTTCGGCCTTCTCGGTGCCTTGGCCTTCTCCGGTGCCTTCGCCTCTGCGCCGGCTGCTCCGCGGCCTCGGCCTGCTCCGGGTTGGCCGGCGGCGCCGTGACTTCGCCGGCTCGGCCGTGGCCTGCGCTGCCTTCGCCGCGGCCGCCGGCTTCGCGGCCTGTCTCGGCCTTCGAGGGCTTCTCGGTCTTCGCGGCCTCCGTCGGCCGCGGCGTCCGGCCTCGTCGGCCTTGGCGTCGGTCGTGGGCTCCGGAGCGGGCTTGGCCGTACCGGGGCGACCGGAGGCGGCGGCGGGATCGTGTCGCCGGGCGCCGGATCCGCGGTGTGGCTCGCCCGGAGCCGGGCAAAGAGCGCGTCGACCGCGGCGCCCGGAGTCCTCGGCGTCGGGGGTCTCCGACGGGTCTGCCGCCGCCGGCCCGCCCGACCTCGGCGCGCGCCCGCGGTGCCGTCGAGATCAACCTCGAGCGCCCCTTCCTCGCCCTCGGGAGCGGACCGCAGCAGCTCGAGCTCACCTTCGACCGGCGGAACCGAGATGCGCGGCGGCGGAACCGCGAGCTCGGCGTTCGCGCGCGTCTCGACCTGCGCGAGCGCGACCGTCGCGTCGCCGAGCGTGTGCTTGACCACGCGGTACGCGTCGAGCAGCCGGTCCCGCCCACTGCGCAGCTCGTCGACCTGAGCCTGCAGCAACGATCGGCGGCGCGCGAGGTCCGACAGGACGCGCTCGCGCACCGTCCGCGCTTCTTCTACGAGCGCGTGACTCGTCGCGTTCGCGGTTCTCCACCGCGGTTGCCGCGGCCTGTTCGGCCTGTCTCGCGGATCGTGTCGGTCTCGCGCACGGTCGTCTCGCGGAGCTCGGTCGCTTCTCGCTCCGCGGTCTCGCGTTGGAGGGTTGCCTGCTTCTCGGCTTCCTGCTCGAGCTCGGCCGCGCGGCGCTCTGCGATCTCGGTCCGCGTGGCCGCCTGCTGCTCGGCTTCCTGACGGATCCGCTCGGCCGCCTCCTTGGCCTCGGCCATCCGGGCCGCCGCCCGCTCCTCGGCTCGCTTGCGCATGTCCTCGGCGGCATCCTGGGCCGAACGCAGCACCCGGGCCGTCTCCTCGCCGAGCGCCTCGAGCAGCTGCTGCTCGGTCACCGGCGGCGGGTTCGCCAGCCGCTCCTGTAGCTCCTGGATCTGGCCGTTGAGCTCGGTCTCGCGCACGCGCATCGCGGTGATCTCGTCGGCGACGCGGCGCAGGAAATTCCGCACCTCCGTCTCCGAGACCCCACGGAACGCGCTCGCGAACCCGCGGTTGATGATCTCTTCGGGGCTCAGGCGCGACGAGCTCGTAGCGCGACGGTGGACGTCAGTCATCTCCCGCCATCGTATTGAAGCGGCGTCACGGTTCCACGGATACGCGATCCGGACCGTGCGAAATGGCGCAGCGCCCGGGCGATCGGGAGCTACGCGGCCGCCTTCGGCGCCACCTGCTCGACCGGGTCGCCACCGTTGCTGCCGGAGCGCGCGCAACGCGTCGTCGATGGTGTCGACCCCGACGACCTTCATCGCCGAACCGGCTCGTGCCTTCGCCTCGCGCACCTCGGAGCTCGGGACGAGGAACAGCTTCGCACCGGCGTCGATCGCGGCCGCGGTCTTCTGCGGGACCCCACCGACATCGCCCACCGTGCCGTCGAGCTCGATCGTCCCGGTCACCGCGACGTTCTTCCCGCCGGTGAGATCACCGGGCGAGAGCTTGTCGATGATCGTCAGCGTGAACGCGAGCCCGGCCGAAGGACCGCTCACCGCTCCCGGATCGATCGTGACGTCGACCGGGAACTGCAGCTTGAGGTCCTCGGTCGAGGCGGAGATCCCGATGTACGGCTTGCCCCGCAGCTCGCCGTTCGGGGGCCTTCGCGCTCGTGATCGTCTCGGTCCGTGTCTTGCCCTTGTTCGTCACGGTGAACACGAACGTGGTGCCGGCCGGCTTGCGACCGGACGATCGTCCCGACCTCGTCGCGGAGCTGCACCGGCTGCCCGTCGATGGCGGTGATCACGTCACCCGGGTGAAAGTGCCCGGCGGCCGGGCTGTCCTTGATGACCGCCACGACCGCGCGCCCTTCCCGGTGGCGACGACGGTGTATCCCGAGCTGCTCGAGCGCCACCTTCTTCGCCGCCAGCTGGGAGTCGTCCATGGCGATGACGTTCTCCTTCTGCACCTTCGATCGGGACGCGCCCTGGAGATAGTCGTGCTCGCCCACGATCTCGGAGTCGTCATCCGCCTTCGCGACGAGGTAGCGCCAGACGTTCGGTCGGTCGCGCGACACCGAGACCGTGAGGAACAGCACGCTGTCCGCGGTGCGGATACGTGCGGGCGCCGGAGACGCGGACGACGCTGTCGACCGGCGTCGCCGATCCGGGTGAATAGATGACGTACGGAAGCCGGATCACGGTGCCGAGCAACAGGATGACGAAGAAGGCGATGAGGCCGACGGTGAGAACGATCGGCCAGCGACGCGTCGCGGCGCGGCGGTTCCGGCGGGAGCGGAGGCGGCGCGGGAGCCGTGGAGGCGTCGGGGAACGGGGTGGTCATGCGGCTCCGAGATCGGTGCGGGGAGGTTCGGCGCAGGGTACCTGTGCCCACCCCGTTCCGGGGCGCGTCTCCCGTGCTGCGGAGACCCCGGGTCGAGCGCGTCGCGGCTACTGGCCGGGGTGCGGCGTCGACATGAGCTCGGCCCGCACGATGAAGCGCTGGGCGGAGCTGCCGATCGGGTGGCAGGTGAAGATCGTCAGCGTCCGACCGGCGCCTGATTGACGATCCAGAGCGCCGTGTTCGCCACGACCTGGGTCCCGGTCACGTGGTACGTGTACGTGCCGCTCGGATCCGAGAGGATGATCTCGTCGCCGGGCGCCAGCTCGGCGACCCGAAGGAACGGTTCGGTGTGCGTGGTGCGGTGGCCGGCGAGGACGATGTTGCCCCAGGAGCCGAACGCGGCAGTCCCGGGCCAGTGCGCGGGACCGGCGTCGATGACCATCTGCTCGACACCTTCGTGCACCCGCTGGTCGAGGCCGATCTTCGGGATCTGGATGCGACCGATGTCGACCAGTGCGACGCGGTTGCCGGCGTTGGGCAGCGGTGCGGGATTCGGCAGCGGCGGCACCGGGTTCGGCGGCGGCGGCGGTGTCGGCGGCGTCGCGGCCGCGGTGGCCAACGCCGGCTCAACGGCGCGGACCGACAGCAGCTCGCGCTCGCGGGACGCCGACCCGCTCGGACACGCGTTCCGGCAGCTTCGTGACCAGGTTCGTCAGCAACGGTGCGCTCGACGCGCCCTGCGCCCGGCCCGGCGTGAACGCGACCGTCGCGGTCCCGACGATCAGCACGACGGCGAGCGCAACGAGCAACGGAAGGCGACAGCGAAGGTTTCTCATGAGCACGGAGAGCATCGGCACTCGACCGGACGACCTGTAGACCTGGAGTCATGAGCGACGTGGGTCACGAACCCGATGAAATCGAGCTGGCGGCCCGCTATGCGGCGGTCGACCGGCCCGCTCGGCGCGTCAGATCTCGAGCTCGACGAGGCGCGTGCGCGCCCATCCCGATGTCCGCGTCCGGAGCGCCGCGCTCGGGGCCCTTGTTCGCCGCGCTGCGACGCGGCGCGCGCGTGCTGCATGGCAGCACGCGACGACCGACCCGTCGCCCACGATCCGCCGGCGCGCGACCGAGCTCGCGCCGCAGATCGATCCGGCGCCGGTCGTCGGTCTGCTGCAGCTGCTCACCGATGTCGACCCGCTCGTCGCGGAGTCCGCGGCGTGGGCGCTCGGCGAGATCGAGTGGAGCGGGCGCACGCGTGCCGCGTGTCGTGGGCGCGCTGGCCGAAGCGGCGCGCGCGCAGCCCGGATCCGCTGGTTCGCGAGTCGGCGGTCGCCGCACTCGGCGCGATCGGAGACGACCGCGGGCTCCCCGCGATCCTGACCGCGTGCAGTGACCGCCCACCGATCCGTCGCCGGGCGGTGCTTGGCGCTGGCCCCGTTCGACGGGCCCGAGGTCGACGCCGCGCTGGCGACACGCGCTCACGGACAGTGACTGGCAGGTCCGCCAAGCCGCCGAAGACCTGACGCCGATGATCGCTCCGGACGCTGCACTCGGCCCGCTCCGGCGGCGCTCCTGCGAGCTGCGCCGCTCGCTCCGGAGCGAAGCCGCGAGCTCGCACGGAGCGCGCGAGCTCGCGAGCGGACCGGAATTACGTCCTGGGCCGGCCCATGAACATGTCCTTCAGGCGGTCGAAGGACTCGAGGCACCGGCCGGCACCGAGCACGACGCATTCGAGGGGCGCGTCGACCAGGTGCACCGGAAGCGACGTCTCCTGCGCGATGCGCAGGTCGAGGCCGCGCAGCATCCCTCCACCGCCGACGAGATGAATGCCGTGGTGGATGAGGTCCTGCGCGAGCTCGGGTGGAGTCTGTGACAGCGCGGCGACCACCGCGTCGCAGATGGCCCGGACCTGCTCCTCGATCGCGCCGCGTACCTCTTCGGGCGCCAGGATGATCGTCTTCGGCAGACCGCTCATGAGATCGCGGCCGCGCACCTCGGCCTTGTACTCGTCGGGCGTCGGGAACGCCGATCCGATCGCGAGCTTGATCTCCTCGGACGTCCGTTCGCCGATCGCGATCCCGTACTCACGCCGCACGTAGGTCTGGATCGCCGCGTCGATGTCGAACGACCCGACGCGCACGGCTTCCAACGCCACGACGCCACCGAGTGAGATCACCGCGACCTCGGTGGTGCCACCACCGACGTCCACGACCATGTTCCCCATGGGCTCGTGGATCGGCAGACCGGCCCCGATCGCGGCCGCCATGGGCTGCTCGATGAGGTAGGTCGCCGCCGCGCCGGCCCGGCGGGCGGCTTCCAGCACCGCGCGCTGCTCGACGTGGGTGATCGCGGACGGAACGCAGATCAGGACGCGGGCCCGGTAGATGCGCGAGACGCCGGCGCGTTGGAACAGCAGGCGGATCATGCGTTGCGTGATCTCGAAGTCGGTGATCGCGCCGCCGCGCAGCGGGCGGACCGCCACGATGTACCCCGGCGTGCGCCCGATCATCTGCCACGCCTCATGCCCCATCGCGAGGACGTCTTGCGAGCGACTGTTCAGCGCGATGACGGTCGGCTCGTTGAGGATGATGCCCTGCCCGCGCGAATACACCAGCGTGTTCGCGGTTCCCAGGTCGATCGCCAGGTCCCTAGCCAGACCGGCGACTCCGTGGCTCCTGCTCCCGCTCGGTCGGCGCGAGAGCTTGCCGGCGCGCCTCGAAGTCTGCGATGCCGGCGTCGATTCCGGTCGGGCGGCGGTTGCGCACGACCACGATCAGCACCCCGATCGCGATCAGTGCCACGGCCAGAATCAGGAACTCCACTCGCGCTTCCTCCTTGGTGTTCGAGAACTCGTCGTGCTCAGGCTCGGGCTTCGGTGCGCGGAGACCGGCCGTATCGGCTGCTCGCCCAGCGCCCAATCCGACCCGTCGGACCAGTGCTCGCGCTTCCAGATCGGCGCCGTCTCCTTCAGCGTGTCGATGCAGAAGCGTGCCGCGTCGAACGCCTCGGGTCGATGGGGCGACGAGACCACGACCGCGACCGAGACGTCGGAGAGCGCCAGCGGCCCCGTCCGGTGCAACAGTCCCACCCGCTCCAACGACGGCCAGCGGCGCCGCGCCTCGGACACGATCTCGGCGAGGACGCGCCGAGCCTCGTCCTCGTACGCCTCGTAGTCCATCCCGACGACACCGGCCCGACCGTCCGAGTGGTCCCGCACGACGCCGAGGAAGCTCACGACTGCACCCGCGCCCGGCGTCGTCGCCCACGACACCACGGCCTCGACCGGGAGCGGCGTGGCTGGTGAGCGCGAGCCAGTCAGCACCTTCGGGGGAATCAGCCACGGGGATCATTGTAGGGACGGATCCGCACACCGCTCCGAGCCGCCATTCTCGGGTGCCCGGCCGACCTCGCCGGCCGCGGTCCCATGCCGACGAACCGTCGGTACACTCCGCGCCATGGCCCCCGAGGAGGCCGGGGACGAAGACGCGAGCGGCCCTCCACCGCATCCCCTCGATCGCCCCTGGGTTCACCCATCCGAACTGGTTGCAGGCAGGCGGCCACCACCCCCTCGATCTGCCCGCCCGAAGCACACCCGCGACCTCTTGCTCGCGCTCGGTGCCGGAGTGGTCGGTGCAATCGCAATGGTCCTGGTGCTCGCCGCGGCAGCCGGGCTGGCGGGATGTGCAGGCCCGGCCACCACGTCGGCTGCCGCCGTCACGCGCGCTGGCTCCGCCGCCGCTGCTCCGCAGTACGTCGTGCTCAACTGCCTGGACAAGGCGCAGGTCAAACCGGGAACCATCTCCCTAGCTTGCGCGGACAACGGCATAGGGCTGACCCATCTGCACTGGACCAGCTGGACGCCGCAGCTCGCCAGTGCCTACGGGACCAACTGGGAGAACGACTGCAAGCCGAGCTGCGCACAGGGACATGTTCACAACTATCCGGTAGTGGCCCTGCTGTGGGGCAGCGCCACCGTGAAGGGACACCCGGGCGAGCGGCGCTACACCGAGGCCACCCTCAGCTACACGAAGCGGCGCCCGGCGGTCTACGCGACGAGCTGCAACGGCAAGGTCGTGGCTACGCATCCCGTCACCCAGACCCTGCCCCTCGGAATATGACGCCGCCGGTCCGGCTGACCGACGGCCCGGCCGCCAGTCCGGCGATCAGGCGTGTCGCTTCGGCGCCAGATGCCCACTCCCCGGCGCCCCGGCCATGCCCGCTCACCCGCCATGCTCCGCCAGCCCCGAAACTGCGAAAGTCGAGTTTCTGCATGGTCGCCTCGGGTAATTTTTCGTCAGCGTGCTCGATGATCTTGCGTGAGATGATGTCGATGACCTCGGCTTCCTCGCCGGTGAGGTCGCTGTACTTGCGGCGCTCGATCCGGATCGCCTGGGCGATCGCCTCGCGCGTGGGCTGTTGCCCCTTATTCTTGCGGTCGGTGTAGACCTGGTATCCGAACTGCGCGATCGCGACGATCAGCGCACCAAGGGCAACTGGGTCGAGGTACTGGCCTGGCTCCTCCTGCTCCTGCGCTTGGCGCCCGTTGTTGGCGTAGATCCCGGCCTCGACATCTGCTACCAGGCGGGTGCCGTACCGTGGCGCCAACTCCCCGCTGACCGCGCGCGCCACGCCCGCCACCGCGTCATCAATCATTGCTTGTCCTCCTTCCTCCGTAGGCGACCCGCAACATAGTCTCAGCGGCCTTGGGCAGGTCTTCGCCGGTAATCGTCCGCCAGGTGTCCTCAAGCGCGGCCATGCCTAGGTAGCTGGTGAGGCGTTCCAGGAGCAGGAGTCCCATCCTCGTTGACGGGTGCGGGATCTCGTCGAATAGCGAGACGCACCTGACCGCCCAAGCCAGTCCCTCTTCCAGTTGCCCTCGCCTTACGGCAAGCACGCCGAGCTGTATATAAGTCGGGGCAATTTCCAGCGGGTTTTCGAGTTCTTCCTTGATCGCAAGTGACTTGCGATACCATTCCTCCGCATCGCCCAGCTCGTCCCGACGCTGCGCCACCATGCCCAGCTGATGATAGGTCCGCGCCATGTCCGGCCGCTTACGGGTCTCCTCACTGATGGCCAGCGACTTGCGGTACCACTCCTGCGCACTCCCTAGGTCACCCTGGTCCTGTGCCACCATGCCCAACTGGTGGTAAGCACCTGCCATGCCCCGCTGGTCGCCGAGCTCCTCGTTGAGGGTCAGCGACTTGCGGTACCACTCCTGCGCACCCCCTAGGTCACCCTGGTCCTGTGCCACCATGCCCAACTGGTGGTAAGCACCTGCCATGCTCGGCTGGTCGCCGAGCTCCTCGAGGATGGTCAGCGACTTGCGGCACGAGTCCTCCGCCCCGTCTAGCCAGCCCCGAAGGTGCGCCACCCGGCTCAGCTGGTAGTAGGTCCTTGCCATGCCCGGCTGGTCGCCGAGCTCCTCACTGATGGCCAGCGACTTGCGATACCACTCCTCCGCCCTGTCCAGCCAGCCCCGAAGCTGCGCCACTACACCCAGCGAATGGTAAATAAGCGCCATGTGGCTCCGCTGATGCGGCGATGGACTCATGGCCTGGAGTGTGCTCAGGAGCTGCCGATACTCGCTCTCCGCGCGGTCAAGGTGGTGCCGACTAAGCTCACGCCTGGCCCGGCAGCCAGCAGCGTACAACCATAGTGCGACAGCTGGGCTATCCGGCGGGGGCGGCGCGCCGGACGTGGCCCCGACCGCTTCCTGGAACTTGGTCGGCCCAAGCGTCGGCGTCCGCGTCCAGTCCGCGTGCATCCCAGTACTTGTCGAGTGGCTGCAGAATCGCCTGCGCACCCTCCCACAGCCCGTGGTTGATGGCGTGACCGAGGAGACTGACCAGGGTGCGGCGCTCCAGTCCGATGACCGCGAAGGCGTACCCGGCCTCGCCAGCGTGGATCTGGCGGAGGAGGTATGTGCACATTCCAGCGTGCGCGTCCAGCATCGCGCCGATGGCGGCGGCGCGCGCGACGGGGTAGTCGGGCTCCTCGGCTTGCCAGGCGGCGGCAAGGTAGCCGTGCAATGCAGGGTGGATCTGGTATATGCCGCCGCCGATGTTTGCCAGCAGGCCGACGCGTGCGGCGTCGTCCAAGGCGGCGGCCCAGTCATCTCTGGCCGCCCCGGCAAAGCGCCCTGGCGCTCCCGGTTGCTGCGAGAAGGTGAATAGCAGGGCGGTGTCGGCGACGCCGTGGAGCAGCGAGACGGCAGGCAGCAGGCGGCGGGTGGGATCCGCCAGGTGGGCGAAGGAGTATGCCACACTGGTCGCCAGCGAGCCGGTCCTTCCAACGCCGTCGCCGCCGGGCAGGGGCATGGCGCCCTGCAGCCCGGCAAGCAGAGCCTCAGGGCTATCACGATCGAGGCGGGGCAGGACGAGCCGCATGCTCAGCGGGTGCCCGTCCAGCCACCTCATCAGATCGCCGAACGCCCGGCTCTCCCGCCGCTTGCCCGCCGCCGGGTAAGGAGCCAGCAGGATCCCTGCATACTCTGCCGCCTCGTGCCTGGCCAGGCCCGCGACCTCGACCCGACGGACGGCACCGAGCCAGTCCTCCACCGTCCGGCTCGTGACGAGCACCGAACCCTTGCCGCCGACGGCCACCGCCGCCAGGAACTCCTGCAGCTCCCCGCAACCCGCCTCGTCCAGCGGTGGTGTCGCCCGGCCAGGGTCGGGCATTGAGCGGACCGACTCGAAATTGTCCCACACGAGAAGCATCCGGTGCTTCCTCACCGCGTTCAGTACCACAGCGCGGCGCTGCCCTTGCTTCAGTAGCGCGAATTGCTCGCCCCACAGGCGGTGGCCGATCTCGCTGATCACGCCGTCCAGTCCGAAGGTCGCCACCCCTGGCTCGAAGGAGTGCCAGAACACCCACTCTGGCCGCTCTACTCCGCCGGTATCCCGCCACCAGCGTGCGAACGCCTTGGCCAGTTCCGTCTTTCCTGCCCCGCCCGGACCCACAAGCACAACGACCTTCTGCAGCCGCGCTGCGGCCTCCAGGTCGTAAAACAGCGCGTCCCGGCCAACGAACACCCCGTCGGCCGCATCCAGGTCACCAAGCCCGGGCTGGTCCGGCGCGGCCGCTACCGCCTCCAGCGCCTCAGGCAGCGGCGGCAGCTCGGGGCGGCGGGGTGTGATCGCCTGAGGGAAGCGCACCTCGCGACGGAAGTAGTGCACGGGCACCAGCCAGTCCGCCAGCGGCAGGTCGCCCTTCGGACTCGGCCGACCCGGGCTGCGGAACATCTGCCGTCGCCCGGCTGTTACCGCGGCCGACACCGACCCCCCTGCGAACAGCCGCTCGTAGAACGCCGCCATGAACTCCGCCGCCGCCACCGCGTACACGCTATAGGCCATCGCTACCACCGAGGCGATACCCTCCTGCAGCAGTCGGGTTGCGACCGCCGCCTCAAGCTCCTTGCCGACGGCGGCCGACTGACACGCATTCAGCACGACTACCGGGATCTTGGCGTCTTTCAACACCTGGGCCACCCGAGATGCGGGCACGTGGTCCGCTCCTCCGCCCGACTTCTCGAAGACAAGTGCGCCCTCGCTTCCCGGGCCTGAGAACCTTTCCGGGCTGATCGGGCCGACCGTGCGGCGGGGCAGCACCCCATGCCCGTCGAAATGCACCATCTGATAGGGCGTTTCAGCCTCAGCGGCGGCAGCCAACTCGCGGCGCAGCGCATCTAGCGTTGGTGGGCGCAGCACCACCAAGTCGACCTGGCCACGGACCGCCTCCAGTCGGTCCAGCAGCGGGCGAGCGATCATCCGGTACCCCACATCCCCGGTGCCCGCCGGCCGGGAGATCACCATCAACACCCGCAGCCGTCCATTCGAAACGGGGACTGTCTCGGCTGCGTCCGGGGGCATCGGCAGTGCTCGGCTCACCCCGGCGATGTCCAGCGCCAGTGGCATGTCCCGTGCCGGGTCAGCCATCAGTTCCCACGGGAGGCTAAGCAATGGCGGAGCATCCGACCGGAACACGACTTCCACCTCGCCGCGGGAGCGCATCCTAATATAGGCATCCCGAGCCGTCCCAGACCCGAACACAGCCTTGAACACAGACCGGCCCCAGCCGTCCAACTCCCCGGCGATCCGCGTGCCCCGATCCTCATACACGCCGTACGGTGCGACCAGGTAGTCCTCCAGGTACCAGCGCAGGTCCTCGAGCGCATCACCGTCCAGCGGCCACAACATGGTCGCCGCCTCACCTGTGTACGGCAGCTCTCCGTCAAGTACCCCCGCGACTCGTACAACGCCATCCGCGCTGAGATCGACCACCAATCGATCTGTCACTCGGCCCCTCCCAGCACGCTTTGCCACCATCCGCAATCCTTGTAGTCATTCAACTACAAGACACCCCCCAGTGCCGATTCGGCGCGATCGCGGTCAAGGTCGCATGCTGCGACGGGGCTGTCTGGGTTCAGCGGCGCGATCACCGGCGCGTTTTCCCGCGCCGTGGTCCAGCGCTGCGTAGTACACCTCAGCAGAGGTGCTCAGTTCGTATCTTCTGCGAACCAGCTCTAGTCCGCCGATGCGAACTCCGTGAGCCATGCAAGGGTGGTGTGTTCGTCAAGCCCGGCTTGCGGGCCGATGACTGAGGCGAGGACGGCTAGCTCGTCGGCGTCGGAAGGCGGCATGTGCTGCTGGTACAGCTCGCGGAGGCGTTCCTTCTTGCGGAGGCCGTCGAGCTGGGAGGGGATGACGGCGGCGGCGGCCTGGTCGGCGGGGCGCGTGAACTGGGCGTAGAACTTCAGGGTGGTGGAGCCCTCGGCGTGGCCGAGGCGCCCGGCGACGGTGTTCAGGTCGGTGCCCGCGGCCAGGAGCTGGGTGGCGGAGTAGTGCCGGAGCTCCTTCAGCGAGCTGGTGATGCCGACCCGGCGGGCGTACCGGCGGTACCGGTGGGTCATCGTGTCGGGGTTCCAGGGCTCGCGGCCTGCCGGGTCGGGAGAGAACGCGAACGCGTCCTCGGGTACCTGGACGCCGAGGGCCCGCGCCTCGGCGCGGCGGCGCTGGAAGCGCTCTTGGAATAGCTCGCAGGTCAGCAGGTCCAGGGACAGGACGCGGCCCTCGCCGTCCTTGGGGGCCTTCTCGATGTGCTGGCCCTGCTTGACCAGGTAGTTGCGGGCCAGGCGGACCTGCTGGCTCTTGAAGTCGAACCGGTTCTCGCGCAGCGCGCTCACCTCGCCGCGGCGGGCCCCGGTCGTGAACGCGGTCCACAGGTACAGGCCGAACTCCTCGTCCTCGGCCCAGACGAGATTGAGCAGCCGCGCGGCCTGGTCCGGGCTGGGCGGGTCCGGCTCGCGCTTGCGCGGGTGCGGCGGGCTGGCGTTCTTGGCGACGTTGCGGTCGGCCCAGTCGTAGCGGACGGCCAGGTCCAGGGCCGAGGAGATGATCGAGTGGATGCGCAGGATCGTGGCGGGCTTCATCGGCCGGCACGCGTGCGGACGGCAGCGGCTGTCGCAGGCGTGCGGGCGGGTGGTGCGGTGGTCGCGCAGCGGGCCGCACCGCCCATCACAGGCGTGCTCTCCGGCCGTGTGGTGCTCGGTCCGCGGGAGCCGCCGGCACAGCCGCGAGCACTTCTTCAGGGCCGTGTAGAGCGAGTCGAGCGAGTCCGCGCCGAGCTTGCGGATCTTCACCTCGCCGAGCACGGGCCCGATGGTGCGGCGGACGTAGCCCTCGTGCGCCTCCCGGGTCGACACCTCGAGGTCGGCGACTTCGAGGTACTTGGCGAGGGCCTGGCCGAGGGTGGCTTCCCGGTTGGGGAAGTGGTCGCCGTCGGCCTGGGCGAGCAGCTTGCCGAGCGCCGCGGCGGCGGAGGCCTCGTCGGGGCAGGTCTGCTTGAGGCGCCGCGGCTTGCCGGTAACCGGGTCGGTTCCGGCGTAGACGTGGACCCGGAAGGACCCGCTGGGGAGCTGCTCGATGTGGCCTCGGGCGGTGGTGGCCATGGCAGCAACGATAACCCGAAACACCGACATTCGTTCCACGACCCGTTCCACGACGCGTGATCGTCAGTGTTCGAATTATGCTGTCTAGCTGGGAGCCGCCTATCGGAATCGAACCGATGACCTACGCATTACGAGTGCGTCGCTCTAACCGACTGAGCTAAGGCGGCGTGTCGCCTGGCGGGACGACGCGATGAGTCTACCGGAAGGCCGGCCCGCCAGGTTCGCGTCCGGCCGGGCCAGCGGGGGTTGAGGCCCGTAATATCCTCGGCGTGAGGCTTGCTGAGGACGAAGCGCGGGCGCGGTTCGCCGCCGGGCCGGTGGTGCGCCTGGGAACCGCCGACGGTCAGGGGCGGCCGCACGTGGTGGTGGTCACCTTCGCGGTCGACGGTGACATGGTCTACACGGCCGTGGACCAGAAGCCGAAGTCGGGCAGGCCGCTGAAGCGGCTGCGCAACGTCGGCGAGAACCCGGTGGTCACCATGCTCGCCGACCATTACTCCGAGGATTGGGAAACGTTGTGGTGGGTTCGCGCCGACGGGAGGGCGGCGATCCTGACGGGCCAGCGGGAGATGGCGGCGCCGCTGAGGCTGCTGACGGACCGGTACTGGCAGTACCGGGAGGCGCCGCCGACGGGTCCGGTGCTCGCGGTGACGGTCGAGCGGTGGACCGGCTGGAGCGGCGCCCGGGCAGGCTGAGCCCGGGTCGATTGAGCACGGCAGCGCGCGGGCTGCACAGACACTGGATCTTCGTGGCGCTGCTGGTGCTGGCGGCGGCGCTGCGAGGCGTCGTGCTCGCGGCCTACCATCCGGCGCTGATCTTCCCGGACAGCGTGCGGTACCTGCAGTACGCGCACAACTTCATCGTCGGGCGGTGGAGCCCGGACGCGCTGCGGCAGAGCGGGTACTCGGTGCTGATCATCCCGATCGCGGCGCTGCACGAGGAGTGGCTCGTCCCGCTGACGCAGCACCTGGCCGGGCTGGCCACCGCCGTGCTGGTGTACGCGGTGCTGATCCGGTTCGGCGCGCGGACACCGCTGGCGGCGCTGGCCACGATCCCGGTGCTGTTCGACCCGCTGCAGCTCGTGCTCGAGCAGTACGTGCTGGCCGACGTGTGGACCATGCTGCTGATCGTGGGGGCGCTGGTCCTGCTGGTCTGGCGGCGGGACGGGCTGACGGTACCGCGCGCGGCGGCAGCCGGGCTGCTGCTCGGGGTGGCCGTGACGTTCCGCGACCAGGAACTGATCATGATCGTCCCGGCCGCGCTGTACGTGCTGCTGCTCCGGGGCCGGCGGCTGGTCCGGCTGGCCGCGCTGACCGGGTCCTTCCTGGTGCCGGTGGTGGGCTACCTGGGGTGGTTCGCCGCGGCGCACGGGCAGTGGAATTTCACCACGTTCGACGGGGCGTTCCTGTACGGGCGGGTGGCGGACTTCGCCGACTGCCAGGGCCTGAACCTTCCCGCCTACGAGCGGCCGCTGTGCCCGGCGGAGCCGCCGGCGCAGCGGGTCGCGGACTTCTACACCTGGGACCCGTCCTCGCCGCAGTGGACCTTCACGCCCCCGGCCGGCCGGTCCAGGGACGCGGTGGTGCGCGACTTCAGCCTGCGGATCCTGCGGCACCAGCCGGGCCCTACGCCGAAGCCGTCGTCCGCGACTTCGGCTACGGGTTCTCGCCGGTCCGCGGGGCCGGGCCGGAACGGTACTCGCCGGCCTACCTGCAGTTCCAGACGAAGGTCCGGCCGGACCGGCAGGCGTACGCCTCGATCGGGACGCTCGGCTACCCGCCCCCGCAGATACGCGCCTGGCAGGCCGCGTTCCTGGCCGCGTACGGGCGGTGGTTCTACCTGCCGGGACCGCTGTTCGCGGCCGGGCTCGCGCTCGCCCTGGCCGGCCTGGTCTTCGGCCGGGGCGACCGGAGCGTGGCACTGCTGCTGCTCGCGGTCAGCGCGGTGGCCGTCCTGCTGCCCCCGGCCATGTTCGCCACCTTCGACTGGCGGTACCAGCTGCCGCAGCTCGGCCTCATCCCGGTGGCCGCGGT
>CAWFYD010000007.1:0-609448 GCA_963819945.1 uncultured Acidimicrobiia bacterium | reverse complement strand
CCTGTCGACATCACCACGTACGGGCACCGCGCGATGATCCTCGCCTCGACCGATCAAGGGCACGTCTTCCAAGTGCGGTGACCCGGCTGCAATATCCGGCCAGGCTGGCCCGGCTCCACGCCGTTTCGTCGTCATCCCGGACCCGCTGTGAACGAGCCTCCGAACCACCCCAACACTCGCGCCGTGGCTCTCGGGTGTGCTTTGTGAACGGTGCCCGCGGCTGGGGATGCACCCATATCTCACCAAATGGGTGGGTCAGACTGTCCGTTCTTCTCGGAACGACACCGCGGTGCGAAGATGGCGCGGCATGGCGCGGTCGCAGACGCTCAGCATCCTGTTCTGCGACCTCGTCGCGTCCACGGAGCGGCGGGCCCGTCTCGGCGACGACGCCTTCGACGCGTTCACCGCGCGCTTCATGTCGGCGCTGCGCGAGACGGTCGCCGAACACGGCGGACGGGTGGTCAAGAGCGCCGGCGACGGGCTCATGGTGGTGTTCCCGGCCAGCGTCGCCGACGCGGTGGTGTGCGCAGGCGACATGCACCAGCGGGTGGCCGACCTTGATGCGGACCATCCGCCCCAGCTGCGCATCGGCATCAGCACGGGTGAGGTCGCGGTCGACGGCGACGACTACTCCGGCATGCCGATCGTGGAAGCCGCCCGCCTCGAGGCCGCGGCCACTCCCGGCCGGACCTTCGCGAGTGCGGTCGTCCGTTCCCTGATCGGAACCCGTCGCGAGCTCCGGTTTCGAGATGTCGGCGCGCTCGAGCTCGAAGGGCATCCCGGTACCGCTCCCTACGGTGGAGGTGATCGACGACGCCATCTTCGGTGTGCCGCCGCCGACCGCCGGCGCATCGTCACCTTCGCCTCCCAAGCGAGGTTCGAAGCGGTGGCCGATCGTGATCGGCGCACTCGTCCTGGTCGCCGTGCTGATCGGCGTCGGAATCGCGGTGGGTGGCGGCGATGACTCGGGCAAGCCAACCGACGCGCTCCCTGGCTTGACCCCACCGAAGGGGTACACACCGACCTTCGCGCCGAAGCACTGTCGGGAGGAGCTGACGACCGAGGCTCCGGAAGCCACGTGCGGCGACCTCATCGTTCCCCAGGATCGGGAACACCCGAACCGCGGGCCGAAGGTGCGGGTCGACGTCGTCCGCGTTCCGGCCCGCGCCGGCGCGTCGGGCGCGGCGCCCACCCTCGACTTCGGCGCCGACGCGATCGGAACCTCACCCGCTCGCGACCACAGCGACCTGATCGAGTTCGGCAACCGCGGCTGGTTTCGCAGCTCGCCGGAGCTCCGATGCCCGGAGCTCTCGGCGGTGCTACCGGCAAGCCTGAGCACGCGCGAGTCGGATCCGGCGATGCTCGACCGTGAGATCACGGCGATCCGAAGCTGCCGGGCCCGTTGGATCAGCCGAGGGTTCGATCCCCGGCACTTCAACGTGTACGAGGCGGCCCTCGACACGCTGGACCTCATGACCGCATTGAAGATCCCGCGGGTCGATCTCGTCGTCCGGCACCAGCTGAGCACGCTCGCGTTCGCGATGCTCCGCCGCGCCCCCGGGGCGATCCGCAGCTTGACGATCCAGAGCCCCATGCCGAACGGGTCGACCGGGTTCTCGAACGCGGTCGCCGATCTCTCCGCCGCGTTCGGACGTTACGTCGCGCAATGCAACGCCAGCGCCCCATGTCGTGAGGACTACCCGGACCTTGAGTCTGACTACGTCCGCGGGCACGCCACCTACACCGCGTCGCCGAAGTTGATCGAGGCACCGAACGCCGATACCAGCCGACCGCCGGTTCCTCTGCTGCTCGACGGGGATCGGATCGCGCAAGCCCTCACCAGCGCCTTGACGAACACGAGCACCTACACGCTGATTCCCGCGGCGATCACGACCGCGGCCGAGTCCGTCATTGCATCGCAGGCACTCGAGTACAACGCCGGAACGCTCGACCCGGCGAACACCTGGGGCGCGGCGCTCTCGTACATCTGCTCGTACGACCTCGAGACCATCGATCCCAACGGAACCGCGCTCGCCGCCGAGACCGCTCCGGCGTTCTCCACCGGAGAGCTCGCCGGCTTCAAGCGATGGTGTCAGGCGTGGGACGTCCCGAGGGTGCCGGACTCCGTGTTCGCCGCCGCATCAAGCCCGGTCCCGGCGCTCTTCTACCGGGGCGCACTCTCCCCCGTCGGTGACGTGTCCTGGATCCAATCCGTCGCACGGAGCTTCCCCAACTCGTCATCCATCGTGTTCCCGACCCTCGGTGACGACTTCGCCGACAGCGCGCCGCCGTGCTTCACCGATCTCCGCCGGCAGTTCCTCGCAAACCCCACGGCAAACCTGAAGACGGCGGCCTGCGCGGCCCAATCGCCCGAGATCCAGTTCGTTGCGCCCACCCAATGACGGACATGCGGTGGGGTCTGTCGCTCGCACTCGCCGGGGAGCTCGCCGACCCCGCAGTGGTGGCACGCGTGGCCGGCGACGCGGAGGCCTCGGGATGGGACGGCGTGTTCGTCTGGGATCACGTGTGGAATCGGACCGGCCGACCGTTCGGGGATCCGTGGGTCACGCTCGCCGCGGTCGCGCTCGCAACCGAGCGCGTCCGAATCGGCACCCTCGTGGTGGCGATGGCGCGCCGTCGACCGCAGCTGGTCGCTCAGGCGGCCACAACGATCGATCGACTCTCGCAGGGTCGGCTCACGCTCGGGCTCGGGTTCGGGACGGACAATCACGGCGAGTACGTCGCGTTCGGGGAGCCGGTCACGGACGACCGGGCGCGTGCCGCAGAGCTCGACCGCGGGATCGAGCTGCTGCTGCCCGCACTGGCCGGAGAGCCCGTGCCGCAGGCCGGCGACCGGATCATCACCGTCGCCGGAGTGCAACGGCCCCGGTGCCCGATCTGGATCGCGGGCAGCACCGGGCACCGGGCCGGTCCGCGCCGGGCGGTGCGGCACGGGTTCGAGGGGGTCGCGCTCGTAGGCGCAGCCGATTGGGAACCCGCACACGTCACCGAAGCACTGACTGCCGCGGGCGTGTCCCCGGGCGAGCTCGAGATCATCCTCGTCGGCGGACGCCATCCCGATCCCGGCGCGCTCGCCGCCGCCGGCGCGACCTGGCTCGTTCCCGAGATCGACGACGACGCCCCACCCGGCGCCGCCCGTGCCCTCGCCCGCACCGGTCCACCCGAGTAGGGCGGTCAACTCGAGAGGAACGTCCGCACTCTTGCCGCGACGCGTTGCGGTTCCAATGCGAAGAACGCGTGGCCGCCACCGGCAAAGACCTCGACCTCGCACGGAGACCAGATCGCGGCCAGCGAGTCGCAATTCTGCGGCGGGATCACCACGTCCTCACTCCCGCTCAGCACGAGCGTGCGCGGTCCAGTGGCCGGGTCCGGCGAGTCCTGAGCCCGTTCGTGCCACTGGGCCATGGCGCGCTCTTGCGCGCGGAGCGCCGGTTGCGACAGCTTCGCCTGGGCTTCCGCGATCAGGTCGCCGAACGCCGCGTCGATCGCCGGAACGAGAGCGGGCGGGAAGAGCAGCGGAATCAGCCGGGACGCGCGCTCGCGTGGCGTACCCGAGTGGTCGATGAGCTCTGCCCACGCCTCGGGACTCGCCCGCACTGCGGTCGAGCCGCCGGGATCGGTGCCCATCAGCACCAACGCCTCGACGCGCGCCGGCGAACGGACGGCCAGCCGTTGCCCGACGAATCCACCCATCGACCAGCCGGCGATCGGAGCGTGCTCGATCCCGCGCGCGTCGAGCAGCCGCTCGACGTCCTGGGCCATCGCGTCGATCGTCACGTCATCGGCGTCACCGAGCTCCGACTCCCCGATCCCGCGATGGTCGAGGCAGAGGACCTCGAACGCGCCGGCGAGCTCGCCCAGCAGTGTCGGGTCCCAGTCCTGCGCGGATGCGGAGTACCCGTTCAGGAGCACGAGCGGCGGACCGCGGCCGACCGAGCGCCAAGTCAGCTTCCGTCCGTCGATGTCAATTGCGTCCAGCCGTTCGGTCATGGCGCCATGCTGCCCGCGCCACCCCGTTCTCGGCACGTTCAACCGCACCCGGTGCGGGTCAGCGGGCCGAGAACGGGTGATGGAGTCCTAGACATCCCACGGGACGTAGGTGTCAAGCGGCGAGTTGGGTTCGGTGGGCCCAGGCGGTGTGTTCGTCGTAGAGGGCCTGGTGGTCGAGGCAGCCGTGGAGGATGCCGACGAGCCGGTTGGCGAGAGCGCGGAGCGCCCTGTGGTGGGTGTCGCCGGCGGCTCGGTGTTGGTCGTAGAACGTGCGGGCGCCAGGGCTGGTGGTGAGCGCGCAGAACGCCCACTGGTGGCAGGCGTCCGCGAGATGTTTGTTGCGGGCGTAGCGGGCGAGCACGACGCGGTGTTTGCCGGAGGCGCGGGTGATGGGTGACGTGCCGGCGTAGTTCTTGCGACACTTAGCGTTCGCGTAGCGGTTCGGGTCATCGCCGAACTCTGCGAGCACCCGGGCGCCCAGGATCATCCCCAGTCCTGGCAGGGATTGGATGATCTTGGCGTCCGGGTGCACCTCAAAATGTTCTGAGAGTTCTGTCTCGAGCTGGGTCATCTGGGTGGTGAGCTCAGTGGCGACCGCGACGAGCGCAGCGACCGTGGCGCCCATCGCGGCGGCGACGATCGGTGGCGCTTCGAGCTGGGCGGCCCGCAACGCGGTCTGGATCTCGATCGCGCGTTCATCGACTCGGCGTTGCCGGCCACCTCGACGCAACGCTGAGGCCAGTCTTCGAGCGTGACAGGCCCCGCCCCAGCGTCGGGGTCGGCGCGATCGCCAGCACCGCCAACGCATCGCCGGACCCGAGCTCGCCGAACGCAACGAGGGCCCCCGGAAAGAACTCCCGCAGCGTGGAGCGCAGCTGATTGAGTTGACGTTGCCGGGTCCAGATCAAGCTCTGATGGGCCCGAGCGAGGACCTTGATCGCTTCGCCCAGCTCACTGTCACCCGCCACCGGCCGATGATTCTGGGCGTCGGTGCGGGCGAGCTCGGCAAGCACGAACGCGTCACCCGGATCAGACTTCGCACCCGACGTCGAGTGCCGCTCCCGATACCGAGACGTCGACAGCGGATTCACTGCCAGCACCCGATATCCAGCCGCGACCAACGCCCCGACGAACAGGCCCCGGTCGGTCTCGGTCGCGATCGTCACCTCAGCCGGGTCTTCAACGAACGGGGCCACCAGCTCATGGAACCGAGCGACGCCCTCGACCCCTTCGAGGAGTCGAGCTTTGGCCAGCCGCGCGCCCTGTTCATCTTCGATATGGATGTCGTGATGGGCCTCCGCCCAGTCGAGGCCTACAAACACCTTCGCCACCACAGCTCCTTGTCGTCGTCGGCATGACGAGCCCGAGGCGACCAGCGGCTTCCTAATGGTTCAGTGCTCGCGGCACGTCATCCCACCAGCCATCCAAGGTCAACCTCACCAACCGACCGGCGCACGATCTAGGACTAGAACTCGAAGGCTCTGGCTTGAGCAGTGCTGACCAATCGGTGGCTCGGAACCATCCTCACCTTCAAAAGGCGAAACGGTCGACCCCCATTAGGCTGGGGGCATGACGACGAACGAGCATGACTTCTTCTCCGCGTCGGCGCAGCTGGCGTCCTGCACGGAGCTCGACGTTGCGGCGATGGAGCTGCTGTACCGACTCGAGATCAGCGGTGACGACTTCTACCAAGCGCTGGCCGATCGCATCGGCAACGAGGAGGCCGGCGACCTCTTGCGCAAGAACGGGCGCGAGGAGCTCGGCCACGCCCGGCGGGTGCAGCGCGCGATCAGCATCCGGCTCGGGAGCGAGTACGAGCCGTCGGCCGAGGTGCAGACGCCGTTCTCGATCCCGCTCCCGAAGACGATCGGCCTCGACCTCTTCCCGGCCATCATCCAGGCCGAGCTGGACGGCGACGCGGGCTACCAGGAGTGGGCGGACAAGGAGTCGGACCCTGAGGTCGCGCGCCTGCTCCGGCTCAATGGGCGCGAGGAGACGACCCACGGGGAGCGCGCCAAGCAGGCGCTCGCGATCCTCGAGGCCGCCCAGGCTTGACCGCGGACCGACGGAAGCGGGCGCGAACGCCAGACATGGAAGAGTGGCCGACATGAGCACGGACGCGCGGCACCTCTGGACCATCGCCGAACCACTGCACGCACTCACCTACTTCGCGCCTGAGGCTCAGGCCGCGTTCGAGGAAGCCGGGCTCCGCGGGTTCTGGCGGGGCTACTTCGCGGGCCGCGCCGCGCCGTTGGGAAGGGCCCCCGCCGGCATGGTCACCGCCGCGTTCTACGGGTTCCATCCCGATTTCGTCGCCCGCGCCATTCCCTCGATCTGGACGATCATCACGCCGGCCCGCGCGATCGACGTGCGTCTGGAGGGAGTCGACCGGTCGATGCAACGCATCTTCCGCGACGACCTGTTCACCGCCGACGCGACCCGCGCCACGACCCGCGCCGCGGCCGAGCTCCGGCAGGCGATCGAGGACACCCCGGTCGCGGGTCTGCCGCTCTACGGCGCGAACGTCGCACTGGAATGGCCCGAAGCCCCTCATCTGGCGCTCTGGCACGCCGTCACGCTGCTGCGTGAGCATCGCGGCGACGGCCACGTGAACACCCTGGGTGTCGCGGGAGTCGACCCGTGCGAGGCCCACGTGCTGCGCATCGCCGATGACGAGCTGCCCGTCGACTCGATCCAGCCGTACCGCGGCTGGACCGAGGAGAACTGGGCCGACGCCACGACGCGCCTGCAGGCGAAGGGCTGGCTCGATGAGGACGGCCGCGCCACTGCGAAGGGCACGCGAGCGCGCGCCGACATCGAGCGCGACACCGACCTGCTCAGCTCGGCCCTCGTTGATCGCATCCGGAACCCGGACGTCGTCACCGAGATCCTCACCACCATCACCGCGGCGATCTCGGCGACCAAGACGATTCCGTACCCGAACCCCGTCGGCGTTCCCCCACCCCAACCCGTGCCGTAGAACGATCAGGCATGCGGCACCGGCACCCGGTCACGTCACGACGGCTGCCACGGTCACCCGCCTCGCCTCAGACCGCGGCACCCTCCAGCGCCGCGGCCAGACGGCCCTCGTAGTGCCCGGCCAGCGCCTCCAGGGCGCCACTCCCGTCACCGGTGAAGGCGGGCCCGTGCATGAGGGCCACGGTGGCGGGATCCAGCCCGGCCAGGCGCCGGATCGTCGGGGCGGTCATCGGGGTCAGCGCCGTGGCGTGAAACATCTCTTCGGCCGCGATCGCCGGCCCGACGATGTCGGAGTCCGTGATGGCCGGCATCACGCCGACCGCGGTGAAGAGATCGCCGGCGAACAGGGTGCCGGTGGTCTCCTCGTAGAGCAGCCCGGCTTCCCAGGCGTGCGGAACGTGGGGCGTGTCGATCCAGCGCACACGCTTCCCGCCGAGGTCCACGACTTCACCGTCGCCGAGCGCGCGTGGCGGCCGATCGGCGAGGTCCGCGAGCGAGACCATCACTCCGGTCATTCCGTGGGCAACCTGTGCCTGGGGTGAGGCCGCGAGCCACTGGTTCATCGATCCGGACTCGTCCGCTTCGACATGGCCGAACGTGATCCACCGCAACGTGTCGACCGGAATGATCCGGCTGACCGCGTCCGAGACGAGCGGGAAGAGCTCGCGGTGACCGGTGTGGAACAGCAGCGGCTCGTCGGCCACGACGAGGTACTGGTTGAACGGCATGCCCGGGGGATCGACGAACGTCGAGAGGCGGTAGATGCCGTCAGCGATCTCGGTCGACGTGGTTTCCATGGTCACTCCTGTTGAACAGATGGATGGTTCAGAGAGGAAGCTCGAGCGCGAGCAGGCCGGTCCCCGACCCGCGGCCCGAGAGGATGCAGACGAACTCGACCGCGTCGATCTTGCAGACGTTCGCCGCCGGTGCCGGACGTGTAGGTGCCGCCGGCAGGACCCTCGAGCTCGAGCTCGAAGTCGTGGTCGTGGAGGTGCGCCCACTCGGCAACGATGTCGGCGACGATTCGCCCGTCGTGGTCGGCGGTGAGCTCGAGGGGTCGGCCCGTCGCGCGAGCGATGTCGACGCGATGCATCCACACGTCGCGGGTGTAGACCATGTCCAGCAGATAGCCGAGGGACTTGCGGCCGAGCGGGGCGGGAAACACGACCACCGGCAGGCGGCGAACCAGCTTCGGGACCCGCGCCCTCGCCCGCACCGCGCCCGGGATCGCGGCGGCGTACCGGTCGAGCACCTCGTCGTTCGAGAGTGTGGCTCGCTCCCGGATCTGGATCTCGTTGACGCCGTCCACCCAGTGGTGACCGCCGATCTCCTTGAACAGCCGCTTCCCGGCCCGCATCTGGTGGGTGTTCTCGGAGAACGACGCGTTCGCCTCTGCCGCGCCGAGCAGGTGCAACATGACGGCACGCACATCCCAACCGGTGTTGATCGTCGGCTGCTTCCAGTCATCCGATTGGAGATCGCGTGCCGCGCCGAGCATGCGGTCGAACTCGACCCGCGTGATTCGCATCGCCTCGTCATGACCGATCGGCGTGATCGTCTTTGCGTCGATTGCTGTGCTCATCATCAGATGTTGCCCCTTCGCTGTGCGACGTGCTCGAGATACATGTCCATTGCTTCGTCGACGAGAGCGACCCAGCGGGTACCGCCGGGTTCGTTCGCCATCTGCTGGCTCACGATTCCACCGACGAGCGCGGTGTAGAGATCCAGATCCTCCGGCCGGACGAAGCCCGCTGCGTCCAACCGTCGCCGTGCGTCGTCCAGGAACTGGTTTGCCAGCGCGTACGACTCGGCGGAGGGCTCGAAGCCGGGCAGCGTGCGCTGGAACAGCAGCTGGGCCCGAGTGATGTCCGAGACGCACAGACCGGTGAACGTGTGCGCCATCTGGCGGACCTGGTCCCGTGGGTCACCGGTGAGCTCGAGCGGCTCCAGCACGGCCAGGAGCTGCGCGTAGCCCTGGGCGAACATGGCGTCGTACAGCGCGTGCTTGGAGTCGAAGTACGAGTACAGCGATGGCTGGCGGAGGTCTACCCGGGCCGCCAGGTCCCGCAACGAGATCCCGGCCAGGCCCTGCTCCCGGGCGAGGTCCCACGCCGCGGCGAGGATCCGCTGGCGAGTGGCCTCGTGCCGCATGGCCCGGCGGTCGGTGATCTGGTCTGGGCTCACGTGCGTTCTCCGATCAGTGATCGTTTTCCGATCACTGATCGATTATCGGCATTCCACCCTGCCCTGTCAAGGGTTTCTCCACCTACGCTGGCGCCGATGCAGACGGAAGCGATCGACCTCTACGACCCGGACGGCTACGTCGACGGCCCGCCGCACGAGACGTTCGAGCGACTTCGCCACGAGCAGCCCGTCTACTGGCAGCCGATGCCCGACGGCACCGGATACTGGGCCGTGCTGCGCCACGCGGATCTCGTCGCGGTCGCCCGCGACCCGAAGACGTATTCGGCGTCGCGCGGTGGCGTCGTGCTCGAAGACCTGGCGCCGGAGACGCTGGCGATGATGCAGGACATGCTCCTGGCGATGGATCCGCCGCGTCACGTCGGCTACCGGCGCAACGTGGCGCCACAGTTCGTGCCCCGCGTCATCAACCAGCTCGAGCCTCGGGTCCGCGCGATCTGCCGGGAGATCATGCGCGATGCCGCGGCGCGCGGCGACGTCGACTTCGTACACGACGTATGCGCCAAGCTCCCGTCACAGGTCGTCGGTGAGCTGGTTGGCATCCCCGAATCGGACTGGCCGCAGATCCACACCTGGTCGGAGCGCAACTCCGGTGGGCAGGACCCGGACTTCAGCTCCGGCTACAGCGAGGATGCATCGAACGCGACGATCGAGATGGCGATGTACGCGATCGGGCTCGCGGGCCAACGGCGCGCCGAACCGCGCGACGACCTCACGACCTTGATGCTGGCGATGGAGCTCGACGGCGAACCGATGACGGACATCCAGTTCGGCAGCTTCTTCGTGCAGCTGGTCACCGCCGGCAACGACACGACGCGCACCATGCTCTCGTCAGGGTTGCTCGCGCTGCTCGATCATCCCGAGCAGCTCGCCGAGCTCCGCGCCGATCCCAGCTTGATCCCCGGCGCGGTCGAGGAGATCCTCCGGTGGGCGAACCCACTGCACTACTTCCGCCGCACCGCGACTCGGGACGCGCAGCTCGGCGGCGCGGAGATCCTGGAGGGCCAGAAGGTCGGGATGATCTACACGTCGGCGAATCGCGACGCGGCGGTGTTCTCCGATCCGCACCGCTTCGACATCCATCGCGACCCGAACCCGCACCTCTCGTTCGGGAGCGGCGAGCACTTCTGCCTCGGGGTGCACCTCGCCCGGCTCGAGGGTCGGGTCTTCTTCGAAGAGCTCTTCGCGACGTTCCCGACGATCGAGCAGACCGGTCCGGCGCGGCGCCAGCGCTCGAACCTCAACAACGCGCTGAAGGCACTCCCGGTTCGGCTCGCGACCTGATCACGATCTCGCCACCGGTGAGACGCGGGATGCCAACCGGCGAACCTCGGCGGACCGCCGCTGCTTCTCTACGTCTTGTCGATGAATGCGGCCAGGTCGAACGCGAGATGGTCGTGGACGTCGCCCACCTGCTGGACGTCCATCTCGCGCTCGGCGAAGCGCCACTTCCCGGCCGCCCGTTCGAACGTGTCGCGGTAACGGCCGGCGACGATCTGGTCGTGCAGATCCTCAGCCGAGCCCAGTACCGCTCCACGGTGAAGTCCGGCACCGTCCAGACGACCTTGCGCAGGAAGTAGACCATCGCCCCAACGTCGAGGAAGTCGAGTTGGAGCCGTTCGTTGCGGCACTGAACGATCTCGAAGCCCGCGGCCCGGGCCTGGTCGGCTTCGACTTCGTGGTTCCTGCTGTCGCCCGTACCGAGTGGTCCCCAGGAAGTACTCGTCTGATCTCGACGTTGGTGCCGCCGCCGACATGTTGCGCGAAGTAGGTCCCACCGGGGCGAGCACGCGGGCGACCTCCGACCAGTAAACCCTGGCCGGGTGGCGGCTGGACACCAAGTCGAAGGCGTCGTCCGCGAAGGGAGCGGCTGATCGTCGATGATCGGCGACGACATGGCTCCAAGCGGATGCAGCAACGCCCTCGCCTTGGCCAGGTTGGTGGCCAGCCCTCAGTGGCGATCAAGGTCGGTCGGAAAGTTCTCGGATCCCGCACCAGCGAGCACCTCACCACCGCCGGTCTGGATGTCGAGCGCAGCCGTCGCCTCGGCCCGCTTGCGCGCCGAGGAGCCGCTGGTAGCCCCACGACGGACGCTGCTCGGTCGCGCGGCCGTCTACCACGAGAAGTCCCAGCCCGTCGATCGAACCGCCGCCGCCTCATCGACAAGCTCCTCGAACGACCTCACCACGCCGACATCAGATCAGACCACAGACCGACGTTCACATCCGATGACTGCGAACGACCTATTCGCCAGACCGAGCACACAGACAGTTGCCTGACGGGGTCTAGGTCTTGTCGATGAACGCGGCCAGGTCGAACGCGAGATGGTCGTGGACGTCGCCCACCTGCTGGACGTCCATCTCGCGCTCGGCGAACCGCCACTTCCCGGCCGCCCGCTCGAACCGTGTCGCGGTAGCGGCCGGCGACGATCGCCTGCAGCGGCAGGTCGTCTGTGGCCTGGAGCACCAGGAACGACGAACGCGCGGCGGCGGTACCCGCCGATTCGTCGATGTCGATGATCACGTTCGTGCAGAGGTGGCGCGTGCGCAGCGTGCCGTCCGCGTGCACCTTGTTCGTGTTCTTGTACAGGTCCCGGACCGCATCGCGACCGACGGTCGCGCCCTGCATCCCCGCGGTCGTGATCTGCCCGTGGGCGAACAGCTCGCCGATGGCCTCGAAGTCCGCCGCGTCGATGTACTCCGCGTACGTGTACAGGAGCGTGAGGATGTCGTGATGGCTCTCCCACGTCCCGACGCTCATCGCGGCACCGCGGTTACGCGTCGCTCTTCATCGGCTCCGCGTAGAACTGGGCGTACCACTTGCGGAACTTCAGGATCGGGCCGTCGCTGTCCGCCAACGCCGGGACCGGGAGGAACACCTTGTTCTCCCAGATCGGCGTGTCCTCGCGGATCTGCTTGTTGATCTCCGAGACGAACGCATCGGCGACGGTCGACGTCAGCTTCTCGTCCTCGAACTTGCGCACGGTGAAGTTGAAGCGGACCTGCGTGGTGTCGTCGTCGACCGGGACCGTCGTCGCCACGTTGATCGCGTCGACGATGCCCGAGAACCACACCTTCGAGAACCCCGGCCCGTACGTGTAGACGTCGATGCGGCCGTTGGTCACTCCACGCGGGGTCACGTAGCTCTGCTTCGACAGCATCGTGGAGATCGGGCCGTCGGTGTCGTAGCTCTCCATCTCCGCGACGTCGTCGGTGCCGTGCACGTACCGGAAGTGCGCGGGATCGACGCCGTTCTCGGCCATCTCCTGCGGCACGGTGTTGATCAGGTAGCTCGACCGGTAGCTCTCGCTCCACGCCGCGTCGCCCATCTCGGGGATCTCGGGGATCTCCCACAGCGGGTCGATCTCGTCCGGGTGGCGCCACGCCATGACCATGCCGTTGCGCACGACCACGGGATAGGTGCGCAGGCGCGCCTTGCGGTTCACCTTGTCGGAGTACGGGATCTTCACGCAGCTGCCTTCGCCGTTGAAGGTCCAGCCGTGGAACGGGCACTCGAGCGTGGCGCCGATGACCTTGCCGCCGACGCCGAGGTGCGCGCCGAGGTGCGGGCAGTACGCGTCCTGGAGGTGGAACTCGCCCCCCTCGTCGCGCCAGAGCACGAGGTCCGTGCTCCAGTAGCGCAGCGCGGTGGCCGTACCGGGAGCGACATCCTCGGGATACGCGACCTGGAACCAGCCGAAGGGGTGTGGGAACGGGAAATGACGGTTCACGCCGATGATTCTAGAACGTGTTCTCACTCCGCGGTCGGGGGCGTGAACAGGTCCTTTCTCGGCTCGTCGGTGTAGACGGGCTTGCGCTTGCGGTCGAACGCCCGGATCGCCTCCGGCAGGTTGTCGGTGAACCCCAGCATCAGCTGGTTGCGGTCTTCGATCTCGATGGCCGCCTCGAGGCTCGGGTTCTCGAGGTTCACCCAGATGATCTCCTTCGTCATCTGCAGCCCGTAGGGGCTGAACTCGCTCATCCGGGCCGCGAGCTCGAGGACGGTCGGCAGCAGCTCGGCATCCGGGCACGACCCGCGAGACCAGCCCCATGCGGAGCGCCTCGGCCGCGTCGATCTTGCGCCCGGTGAGCAGCATGTCGTTCGAGTGCGCGGCGCCGACGAGCCGCGGCAGCAACCAGCTCGCACCGAGCTCGGTGCTGGTCAGACCGTTCACGATTCCGGTCGCGTTGAACTCGGCCGACTCCCCCGCGATCCGCAGCTCGGCCGCGAGCGACAGGCACATGCCACCGCCGTACGCGACGCCGTTGATCGCGGCCAGCACCGGTTGCGGCATCCGCCGCATCGTCATGATCAACCGCGAGTAGTACCGCATCGACCGCTGGGCGATGCGACCCACCTGCAGGCCGTCGATGTTCGGGATGATCCCGTAGTCCTTCAGGTCGAGCCCGGAGCAGAACCCGCGACCGGCGCCGGTGAGCACGCAGACGGAGCTGTCGTTGTCGTCCGCGACCGCTCGGAGCGCCTCGTCGAGCTCGATGACGAGCTCGATCGACATCGCGTTCGAGCCGATCCGGCCGGTTCGACGTGACCACGCTGGTGTGTGGCTGCGGCTTCTCGACGACGACGAGCTTCTCGGACATGCGGCGAGGCTTCCGCAGACCAGCGGTCGCCGCCAATTCGCCCTCGGTCAGTGGGCGAGCGCTCGGATCGCGTCGTCCGGCAGATCTCGGCTGACGTCAGGAATCGAACGATTTCGGTCCGTGGCCGCATGCCGACGGGCGGTGATGCCACGATCTGGGGATGCGACGAAACCGAGCGATGCCGCTCGTCCTGGCCCTCGGCGCGTCGTTGGCCCTGCTGGGGATCGTCTCGTTGCTCGACCCGGGGTCGTCCGACGGGTCGGCGAGCGAGATCTCGGCGAACGGCTCGTCGACCTCGAGCACGTCGTCCACGTCGACGTCGACCACCACGACCACGCTGGCCATGCCGTCGTCCGCCGGCGCCGATGGCGCTCACCCGCACGGTCACCGGCGACATCTCACCGAAGTCCGTGGTGGCATCCGAGCGTGGTCTCGTCTTCGCGCAGAACATGATGTACCGCCACACCATCACGGTGTACGACCGCAACGGCGACCTCGTGAAGACGATCCCCGACACCGTGAACCTCGCCGACTTCGGGATCCCCGATCATCCCGGCCTCGTGCAGGGCGCGCCCGTCGAAGCCGCCTTCTCGCCCGACGGCAAGTACGCGTACGTGTCCAACTACTCGATGTACGGCGAGGGCTTCGGCCCCGAGGGCGACGACGACTGCGTCCCGGGCGACGGCTACGACTCGAGCTTCGTCTACCGGATCGACGTCGCGAGCCTCGCCGTCGACCAGGTGATCCCGGTCGGCTCGGTACCGAAGTACGTCGCCGTCACGCCCCGACAACCGCTACCTCCTCGTCACCAACTGGTGCACCTACGACCTGAGCGTCGTCGACACCGCGACCGGCAAGGAGGTCAAGCGCATCGGCATGGGTCCGTACCCGCGCGGCATCGTCGTGAGCCCCGACTCCCGCACCGCGTACGTCGCGATCATGGGTGACGCACGACATCGCCCGGGTCGATCTCACGACGTTCGGGGTGAGCTGGATCAGCGGCATCGGACAGGGCCCGCGCCACCTCGTCATCTCGCCCGACGGCGCCGTCGCTCTACGCGACGCTGAATGCGGAGGGGAAGGTCGCGAAGATCGACCCGGTGAGCGGCGCCGTGCTGAACAAGGTCGCGACCGGCACCCAGCCCCGCAGCATGGCGATCTCGACCGACGGCCAGTCGCTCTACGTCGTGAACTACGAGTCGAGCGACGTCACCAAGCTCGCCGCCAGCGACCTCCACACCCTGCAGACCGTGCAGACGGGCTACCACCCGATCGGCATCACCTACGACCGCACGACGGGCGCGGTCTGGGTGGCCAACTACGGCGGCTGCATCCAGATCTTCTCCTCGTCCTGACGTGGCGCTGCTGCTCGGCGTGCTCGTCGCGATCACCTACGGATCAGGCGACTTCTTCGGCGGTCTCGCGATGCGGCGCGCGCCGGTCGGGGCGACGGTGCTGTGGACCCAGGCAATCGGCCTGGTCGCGCTGCTCGTCGTGGCGATCGTCGCCGGCGGCAGCCCGTCAGCCCGGCGACCTGGCGTTGGGGGCCGTGGCGGGCCTCGCGGGTGCGGCGGGGATCGGCTGCCTCTACCGCGGCCTGTCGGTCGGCCGCGCCAGCGTGGTCGCGCCGATCAGCGCGGTGGGCGCCGCGGTGATGCAGGTGACCTGGGGACTCGCGTCGGGTGAGGATCCGGGCGCGGTGGCCCTCGTCGGCGTGGCCCTGTCGCTCGTCGCGGTCGGCATCGTGGCCGGCACCGCGGGCGACGAATCCGACCGCCCCGCGAGCCGGACGCATGAGCTGGCTGCTCGGGGGCGCCGCCGCGGTGCTGCTCGGCGTCTTCCTCATCTTGTTCTCCGAGACCGGCTCCGACTCCGGACTCTGGCCGGCCGTCTGCGCCGCGCGCCGCGCCGATCCCCGTCCTGCTGGTCCTGCTCCCGCTCCTCCGCCAACCGGTCACCGTCGACCGCGCCGTGTTCGGTGTGGTGGCCGGCGCCGGCGTGCTGGACGCGACCGCCGAACGCGTTGCTGCTCGTCGCGCTCCGAGCCGGCCTGCTCTCACTCGTCGCGCCCGTCGCCGCGCTCTACCCGGCATCGACCGTCGTGCTGTCGCGCTTCGTGCTGAACGAGCGACTCGGCCGAGCCCGCCTCGTCGGACTCGGCGTCGCCCTCATCGGCCTCGCCCTGATCGGCCTCTGACCCACCGACCCCGTTCTCGGCACGATTTCGGCGTCTCTGAGGACGCCTGTGCGTGGCAGCGACGCAAAACTCGGTTCGGGCGGGCTACGCGGTCAGGCCGGTGGGGCAGCTGACGCCGGTGCCACCGAGGCCGCAGTAGCCCATCGGGTTCTTGGCCAGGTACTGCTGGTGGTAGTCCTCGGCGAAGTAGAAGGTCGGCGCCGGGAGGATCTCGGTGGTGATCTCACCGTGTCCCGCCTCGGACAGCGCCTTCTGGTACTCGACCCGGGACTCCTCGGCCGCCGCCAGCTGCTCGTCCGAGAACGTGTAGATCCCGGAGCGGTACTGGGTGCCGACGTCGTTGCCCTGGCGCATCCCCTGCGTGGGGTTGTGGTTCTCCCAGAAGATCTTCAGCAGCTCGGCGTAGGTGATCTTCTGCGGATCGAAGACCACGAGCACGACCTCGCCGTGCCCGGTGCGGCCGCTGCAGACCTCCTCGTAGGTCGGGTTCGGCGTGATGCCCGCGGCGTACCCGACCGCCGTGATCCACACGCCCTCCGCCTCCCAGAACTTGCGCTCCGCCCCCCAGAAGCAGCCCATGCCGAACATCGCCTGCTCGAGCCCCTCCGGGTACGGCGGTGCGAGTGCGTGGCCGTTCACGAAATGACGCTCCGGGACCGGCATCGCGGTGTCACGGCCCGGCAGTGCACGCGTCACGTCAACCATCTTCATCTTCTCCCGCTGCAGGAATCTGAACACACCCAACACAACACGCTCCCGACCGACATTGTGCCCGCTCGGGCAAGGAATTTCCCGAGGGCGGTGAGTCGCTCAATTCGTCGACGGATCCTCGGGGGCCGAGGCGAACATCGCCGTCCGCCCGCCCTGGCGGCGCAGCACCCGCTGCCACAGCTGCGACGGATCGCGCGGTGAACGGATCGTCCGGATCGAGCGGCAGCGCGAGCCAACCGCCCGCGGCCAGCTCCAGCTCGAGCTGGCCGGGCGACCAGCCGGCGTAGCCCACGAACACCCGCAGCCCGGCGATGCCGGGCGCGTACGCCGCCGGATCGAGGTCCAGGTCCAGGGTGCCGAGCCCGGCGAACAGCATGTCGAAGAGCGGCCCCTCGCCCCGGCCGAGCCCGATCACCGACGTCGGGGCGACCGGCCCGCCGACGAACAGGCAGCTCGGCGCGGCCGCCAGGTCGGCCCAGTCGGGCAGGACGTCGGCGACCCGCAGCTCGATCGGCCGGTTCAGCACGACGCCGAGCGCTCCCTCCTCGCCGTGCTCCAGCATCAGCACGACCGTGCGCGAGAAGTTGGGGTCCCGCAGATCCGGCGTCGCCACCAGCAGCTGGCCCCGCACGAGCTCGCTCACCTCCCCATGCTCGCGCCGCACGGCCGGGTAGGTTGCCCGCCCATGAGCTGGGGGTGCGCACCATGAGCAAGCTGCACCGGAAAGAGTACGAGCAGGAGCTCGCGCGGCTGCAGGCCGAGCTGGTCAAGATGCAGTACTGGGTCAAGGCCGAGGGCGCCCGCGTCGCCGTCGTGTTCGAGGGCCGCGACGCCGCCGGCAAGGGCGGATCGATTCGCCGGATCATGGAGTACCTGAACCCGCGCAGCTGCCGCGTCGCCGCGCTGCCGAAGCCGACCGAGCGCGAGCAGACCGAGTGGTACTTCCAGCGGTACATCGCACACCTCCCCGCGGCGGGCGAGATCGTGCTGTTCGACCGCAGCTGGTACAACCGGGCCGGCGTCGAGACCGTGATGGGGTTCTGCACCCCGGAGCAGCACTCCCTCTTCCTCCGCCAGACGCCGATCTTCGAACGGATGCTCGTCGAGGACGGGATCATCCTCTTGAAGTACTGGTTCTCCGTGAGCGACGAGGAGCAGGAACATCGTTTCCAGGCGCGGATCGATGATCCGATGCGCCGCTGGAAGCTCAGCCCGATGGACCTGCAATCGCGCGAGCGCTGGGTCGAGTTCTCGCGCGCCAAGGACGAGATGTTCGTCTACACGGACATCCCCGAGGCGCGGTGGTACGTCGTCGAAGGCGATGAGAAGAAGGCCGCGCGCATCAACTGCATCCATCACCTGCTGAGCATGATCCCGTACGAGGATCGGACTCCGCCGGTGCTCGAGCTCCCGCCGCGCCAACCCGACCTGGGGTACGTGCGACCAGCGCAGTCGATCTACGCCCACGTTCCCGACCACGCCGCGACCCTCGAAACGTGAGCGGCGCGGTCGAGCCGGCCGCGTATCCGCCGGAGCAGCACATCCTGCGTGACCTCCGCCTGACGGTCGAGCATCGACCGGACGGCACGAGCACCGGGTGGATGCCGGTCACTCCCCACATCTGCCATGACTCGGGCGCGCCGCGCATCGGCGTGCTCAGCATCCTCGTGGACGTCGTCGGCGGAGGCCTCGCCGCGGTCGCGGCGAGACCGGACTGGATCGCGACAGCGGACCTCACGCTCCACCTGACTCCCCGCCCCGTGAGCGGTGAGATCGAAGCGCTCGGCCGGGTGCTCCGCCAGGGCCGGACCACGGTCGTGATCGAGGTCGAGCTGCGCGAATCGGGCGGTGAGCCGTTCGGGTTGGCGACGATGAGCTTCGCCGTCCTCCCCCGGCGAGCCGAGAACCTCTCCGTCGATCAGGTGGACGGCGTGACCCGGATGACGATGGCAACGAACGGCTCGGCGCTCGAGCGCCCGTTCCACGAGCGGGTGGACCTCACCGTGATCGACGCCGACCGCCGGCGTGATCGAGCTCCCGCTCAGCGACTACGTCGTCAACAGCCTCGGCTCGATCCAGGGCGGCATGATGGCGGCCGCGGCCGACGCCGCCGCCGAGCAGGCGGTTCGCTCGGCATACGGCGCGCCCGTCGAGAGCCTCGACCTCCAGATCACCTACCTCGCGCTGGCGAAGGTCGGGCCGGTCCGCAGCCGCGCTCGCGTCCTGCACATCACGCCGGAGTACGGCACCGCCCACGTCGAGCTGTTCGACACTGGCGCGGATGATCGGATCACCACCGTCGCGACCGTGGTCGCGTCGCTCCCGTGAGCGTGTTCGCCGATTCCGAGACCGGTCGTGCGGTCAACCAGGTGACGCAGGTTTCGTTGCGCGAGGTCGACTACCCGGGTGAGCCCGCCGACACGCACGTCGTCGGCGAGGTGCTCGAGCTCGAGCACCTGCGCGGACCCGCCGGCAACGTGCGCGCCGGCGCGCTCCTCACCCTGGCCGACACGGTGGGCGGGATGTGCGGCGGGCCTCGCGGCACTGCCCGGTTGGGTCGTCTCGACCAACCTGATGCTGCGGATGGATCCGGATTCGCACCGCGGACCACTCGCGCTCGACGCGCGCATCCTGCGGGCCGGTCGCAAGGCCGTCGTCGTCCAGGTCCAGATCGCCGACACCCACGACGGATCGGTGATCGCCGACGGGGTGCTCACGTCGGCGGTGCTCGTGCCCGAAGGCGGGCCGCCGGACTTCGGCCGCCCGATGACGCTCCAAGCGCCACCCGGTCCGGACCCGGCGCTGCCGGTGCTGGAGTTCTTCGGCGTCGAGCCCGTCGACGCGACCGCGGTCGGGCTCGAGATCACCGACCGGGTTCGCAATCCGTGGGGCATCCTCCACGGCGGGGCCACCGCGGTCCTGGTGGACGCCGCCGCGACGCACACGATCGGGCCGGACGCCACCACCGCGGACGTCGTGCTGCACTACCTGCGACCCGGCCGGATCGGGCCCGCGATCGCCCGCGCCACGGTCCTCGGCCGGCGTCGCGACGGCTATCTCCTGCGAGTCGAGGTGGTCGACGCCGGCGCCGACGACCGCGTCATGGCTGTAGCCGTTGCAACCGTGCGCGCACCCTGAGCCCGCGGGTACCGTCCCGACCGTGAGCACTCCTCCGCCCCACCGGCCGCGCGGCTACAAGCTCCTGAAGACGCTGGCTTGGATCGTGATGAAGGTCATCGTCCGGCGGCTCGACGTCACGGGCGCCGACCGCATCGTCGAGGGTCAGCCCACGATCATCGCGTCGAACCACAGCAACGGGCTGGCCGACCCGGTCGGGCTGGTCGGCCGACTGCCCGGGTTCCCCCGCTTCCTCGCCGCCAGCTACCTCTGGAAGATCCCTCCGGCGAGGTTCCTCTTCTGGCTCGCCGAGGTCGTCCCGATCCACCGCCGTCGCGACGGCGGCGACACCCAGGACAACAAGTCGACCTTCGAAGCGTGTTACGAGGTCCTCGCGGATGGCGCGCACATCCTGATCTACCCCGAGGGCGAGGTGCACCGCGAGCCCCGGATGCTCCCGCTCAAGACCGGCGCGGCGCGCATCGCGTTGGGTGCGGCGTCCGATGCCGGCGTGCGGGGCATCACGATCGTTCCCGTCGGCATGGTCTACGACGACAAGGGGCGCTTCCGATCGCAGGCTGCGATTCACGTCGGCAAGCCGATCAACGTCGATGACTGGGTCGAGCGGTACCGCATCGACGAGCCGACGACGGTGCGCGCGCTGACCGACGCGCTCGCCGACCCGCCTGGGCGAGGTCACGCTCAACCACGCGTCCTGGAACGAAGCCATGGTCATCGACCGGGCGGCCGCGATCACGATTCTCGGCGAACGCGATGCCGGGCCGCGTGAGCCGGTGTTCGCGGAGCGCACCGCGCTCCACCGCGCGCTCCTCGGCGCGATCGAAGCGAGCGGCGGTGAAGAGGGCGACGCGTTCCAACGCCTGGCGACTGCGGTCGAGGCGTACCGGCGCGACATCGCGCTCCTCGGGATCGACAACCCCCGCGCCGGTCCCCCGGCTCAACCCGGGTTGGATCCGCCTCCGCCTCGCTCGCCTCGCGGTCGGCAGCGTCACGCTGATGCCCTTCGCGGCAGTCGGCATGGTGTTCGACTGGCCGGTGGTCGCCGCGGTCAACCTCGTGAAGACCCGCGTCCATCACCCGGCGTGGCAGATGACCGCCAAAGGTCTCACCGGGTTCGTGCTGTTCCCCGCGCTCTGGGCCACCGAGACGACCGATCGCCTACCGACGTTTCGGAGGCAAGGTCGCCCTCGGCGTCGCCGCGGCCGGCCCGATCGGTGGCATCGCGTGGATCGCGTGGCGGGTCCGCTGGCTGCGGTGGCGGCGGACGGTCGCGAGCCTCGAGTGGTTCCGGAACCCGGACGCGGCGCTGGCCGCCGCGCGGTCGAGTCGGGAAGCGGTGCTCGAGCAGGTCGGCGAGCTGGTCGGGCAGCCGGCCGTGGCACGCGCCCAGGTGATGGCCTGATCCCTCTAACGGATCGGCGTGCGTCGTCCGGTCCTCTGCCGCGATCTTGCGGGCGAAGTACAGGTGCGCGACCGCCGACTGCGCGGCCAGCGAGGCCGATCAAGCCGCGCGCGCTTCGGGAGCCCTGGCGTCGCGAGCATCACCAGCGCATCGAACCCGTCGCAGACCGCCATCATCGAGAGCCAGTCCCCGCCGCCCGAACGTTGTCCCGCGGCGATGGATCCGCCCGCGCCCAGCACGCCGTCCCGGACGCCGAACAGCCGGGCAACGGCACGCGCGCCCGAGGTGTTCGCGCCGCGTCCGAGCATCAGGGTGAGGGTCGCGCCGGGCGCGACCATCGCCCCCAAGCCCATGCCCACACGCGCGCGAGCGAGGTAGGTACCGATCTGACGGTCGTCCATCACGTCCCCCGGGCCGGCAGCCCGGCCGCTTCGTAGATCGCATCGATGACGCGCATGTTCGCGATCGAGTCCGCCGGTGGCGTCAACACCGGTTGGCCCCGCAACACCGCGTTCGCAAAGGCCTCGAGCTGGTAGCTGTACGTCGGCTTCTTCGCCCCGTCGACCTTCACTCTCCGCTTGGCGCCGGCGTCGTCGCGCACGGTGATGCGATACCCCATCTGGGGACCGGTCGGGTTGAACACCGAGAGGGTGCCGCGATCGCCGGTGACCTTCACCCGGATCTGGAGGAGCGCCAGCTGCGCCGCGGCTCGGGCCAGCGAACGGGGCCCGGGGTACATCGCGCAGGTCATGGTCCCGCTCAGGCCGTCGGAATACCGCAGCTCGGCCTGCATCCACTCGTCCACGTTCGGCTTCATCAGCCGGGCCTTCGCGCTGACGACCCTCGGCTCGGCGCCGGCCATCAAGCGGTTCATGTGGATCGCGTAGCAACCGACATCCATGACCGCACCGCCGGCCAGGTCGTACTGGAAGCGGATGTCCTTCGGCATCGGCAGCGGAATGCACATGAAGCTCTCGATCCGGCGCAGCTCACCGAGCTCACCGGACTGGGCAATCTCCCGCATGCGTGCCGCGACCGGGTGATAGCGGTAGTGGAACGCTTCCATGATCGACGAGGTCGGTCGCGGCAGCCGCCGCGGCGACGCGTTCGGCCTCCGCAGCGTTCGCGGTGAACGGCTTCTCGCACAGCACGTGCTTGCCCGCAGCAATCGCCCGCTCGGTCCATTCCGCATGGAGCCCGTTCGGCAGCGGGTTGTAGATCGCGTCGATGTCCGGATCCGCGATCAGTGACCCGTAGTCGTCGAAGACCTTCGGGATGCCGTGCTTTGCCGCGAACTTCTCGGCCCGGTCGCGATCTCTCGCCGCGACCGCGACCACCTCCACCTCGGGATTGTCGCGGGCCGGCCGCACGATCGCGGCCGGCGCGATCCGTGCCGCGCCCAACGTGCCGACTCTGATCACACCGGTTGCCGCCATCGCCGGACCCTAGCGGGGAGCTCAGGTGTATTTCGTGATGTAGCCGCGCCGGCGGAACAAGGCGAGCATGCGGACGAGGAACCAGAGTGCGAGCGCGGCGAGCACCGCGGTCTCCGCCGCGGCGATGCCGAGCTGACCCCAGTCCAGGCTGTTCCCGTCCACGAGGCCACGCAGCGCGGCGAACGCGTGCGTCGTCGGCAACGCCTCGGACACGGGCTGCAGCGCCGCGGGCAATGCGTCCACCGGATAGAAGACGCCGGAGAGCGGAAGCACGACGAACATCACACCCCACGCGAGCGCTTCGGCACCCGTGCCGAAGCGCAACACGATGCCGATGACCAGCAACGAGATGCACCAACCGACCATCAGGAGGACTGCCGCGATCGGGATCACGCCGAAACCCAGCGTCGAGACATCGAACGAATAGAAGACGAGCGCGCCGATCGACAGCACGCCGACGCCGATGCAGAGCTTGACCATGCCGAACATCGCGACGCCGGCGACATATTCGACCTCCCGGATCGGCGTGACCATCAGGTTCAGCAGGTTGCGGCTCCAGGTCTCTTCCAGGAACCCGGTGCTCACGGCGATCTGGGACTGGTACACGACATGCCAGAGCACGATGCCGGCGAGCAGGTAGCCCGCAGCCCGTTCTCCCGCCGACGCCGAGCCACTCGACACGTAGCGTGGCGAGCGCGCCGAACAGCAGCACATCCACCAGGGGCCACAGCGTGACGTCGAACAGGCGATGTGGGCTCCGGGCCAGCACGTACGCATGCCGGCGCGCGACCGCACGCACCCGCAGCCAGGTGAGCGCGGCGCCGTGCGCCCTGGGCGGAACGGCGGGCCGGCTCACAGCGCGTGGTCCGTTCGCTGCGTCGCGGGTGGCTCCTGGTCCGGCAACCGGTCGTCGGCCAGGTGCAGGAACACGCCTTCGAGATCCGAGCGGCCGAATCGCCGGACCACCTCGTCCGGGGTGCCGTCGGCCACGACCCGACCCTGGGAGAGGAAGATCACCCGCTGGCAGAGCCGGGAGACCTCGGCCATGTCGTGGCTGGTCACGAGCAGAGCCGTGCCGTCTTCCTCGCACAGCGTGCGCAGCCCGGTCCGGACCCGCAGCGCGACATCGGGATCGAGCGACGCGGTCGGCTCGTCCAACACCAGCAGCCGCGGTCGGTGCAGCGTGCGCGCGCACGATGCCGACGAGCGTGCGCTGACCGGACGACAGCTCGGTCCCCCACGCGTCGGCAAGGTGCTCGACCCGGAATCGCGCGAGTCCCGCGGCGATCGCCGTCGGTCGGATCGGCGATCCCGTAGAGGTTGCCGTAGAGCCGCAGGTACTCGCGCACACGGAGTCGCTCCGCGAGTGGCAGGTAGCCCGCGGCGAACCCGACGTTCGCCGCCGCGCGACTTCGGTGACGCTGGACCTCCTCGCCACAGATGACGACGCTGCCCGCATCCGGGGCGACGACTCCGAGCAGCATGAGCAACGTGGTGGTCTTGCCCGCACCGTTCGGCCCGAGGAGCCCAACGCGTTCCCCTTCGCGCACCAGCACGTCGACGCCATCGACCGCACGCGACCGCCGGTAGTCCTTCACCAGCCCCCGGGCCTCGAGCACGGTCTCCATGGCTCGATGCTCGCAGCCTTCCGGCATCAGGGCCAACGAGTTTGTAACGTAGCGACCGTGCCCGACTTCGCCGACGACACCACCACCGAGCTGGAACGCAAAGCCCGCGCGCTCTCGGTCGTCGCACTCGTCGAGACGTGCAGCTACCTGCTGCTCTTCTACTTCTGGCAGATCGCCAAGAGCGACGCGGGCACGGCGATCGTCGGGATCGGTGCACGGCATGATCTGGCTGGCGTTCTGCGCCATGGTCATCATGATTGCGCCGGCCCTCGGATGGACCTGGCTGTACGTGGGTGTCGTCATCGTCACCGGCCCGATCGGCGCCCTCATGGTGTGGTGGCGCCTCCGTCGTGACGGTGTGTCCGAAGGGCACGAGACAGACGTCACGGAAACCGGCCCCGCACGGCAGTAGGAGAAATTTCCAATACTGCCCAGTTGGTATCAGAACGTGCCGGTGCGTACCGCGTACGGTGAGATTTTTTGGCCGGATGTCGGCCGTGTGACCACGAGCCGCGCGCCTCGTGGAAACCCCATTACGGCGAGCGCGCAGCCCCAGTTACTACCCTCGACGGTGTTCCCCCGGGGTCGGCGGAGACCTGGTGGGGTCAAGGTCCCTCTTCCAATTGCCGATCCTCGTATACGGCGCTGAGCACGACACGGACGCCAGCACCACCGCACGGATGCCCATCCCCTGACGCCAGCACAGCCGCGAGAGGAAGCAACCCACTATGCGACGACTTATCGCCGCGATCATGATCGCTGCCACCGCCGCGTTCGTCATCTCTACGAGTCAGGGAGCGAACGCTGCGGACCCGGCCGCGGAGAACGACTTCGTTGCGCGCATCAACAGCTTGCGTGCGAGTCGCGGCCTGGGTGCATTGCAACAGCACCCGGTGCTGACCGCGAAGGCGCAGGCATGGGCCGCGCACATGGCTGCCACCGGCTGCCTGTGTCACTCGAACCTGTCAGACGGCGTGACCGTCGGATGGCGCAAGCTCGGTGAGAACGTCGGACGCGGTCCGACGCGTCGCGTCGCTGCACGACGCGTTCGTCAACTCCCCCGCGCACCAGGCGAACATGCTCGACGGCAGCTTCGGCTACGTCGGTGTCGGTGTCGCGTACGGCGGTGGACAGATGTGGGTCGCGGAAGTGTTCATGAACGGCGACCCGCCCCCTGCACCACGCGTCGACCCCAGGGCACTGCTCGTGCTCCAGTCCCGCGGTCGAGCGATCGCAGCTCGACCCCAGGGAGGCTTCTGGGTGCTCGAGGGCAACGGCAACGTCACCGCATACGAAGGTGCGCCGAACGTCGGTCACCCGAACTTCGGCTTCGACATCGCGCGTGACATCGTGAGCATGCCCGACGGCAACGGCTTCGCCGTGCTGGACGGTTTCGGAGCGGTCCACCGCTTCGGGAGCGCGGTGAACTATCTCGCCGGGGTGAACGCACCCTGGTTCGGGTGGGACATCGCCCGCAGCCTCGCCCTGGCCCCGAACGGCCACGGGTACTCCGTCCTCGACGGCTTCGGTGGCGTACACCGCTTCGGCAGCGCCCCGGCAGTCCACGGCACGCCCTACTGGCCGGGCTGGAACATCGCCCGCGCCGCGGCGTACACGCCGAGCGGCGGGTTCTACGTGCTCGACGGGTTCGGCAAGGTCTGGGCCACGGATGGCGCGAAGTCGTACGGCAACCCGTGGTTCGGCTGGGACATCGCCCGCGACATCACGGTCTGGCCCGGTGGCCACGGCTACGCGGTGAACGACGGCTTCGGCGGCATCCACCACTACGGCAATGCCCGCACCCCCGCGCCGACGATCTACGAGCCGATCGACCTCTGGCGTGGCATCACGGCGCAGAACGGCACGTACCTCGTGATCCGCAACGACGGGTTCATCCAGCGAGTCTGAATTCCCAGATCGCACGATCTGTGACGACCGCCCCTTGCCACTCCGGCGAGGGGCGGTGGTCGTTACGGGGTCGGTTCGCTCACCTTCACGATGAGCTTGCCCGCGTGATCACCGGTGAAGAGCCGGTTGAGCGCGTCGGGCGCGTGCTCGAGCCCGTCCACCACCTCGACCGCGTACTTGATCCGGCCCTCCGCCACCCACGGCGCAAGCTCCATGATCGCCTCGAGGAAGCGGTCCACGTAGTCGAGGATGATGAAGCCCTCCATCCGCCCCCGCTGCATGATGAGCTCCTTGTAGTTCTTGAGCCCTGCGCTCTCGGCGCAGCGTGTACTCGGAGATCGCGCCGCACATCACGATGCGCGCGCCGATGCTGATCTGCAGCAGTACCGCATCGAGGATCTCGCCGCCGACGTTGTCGAAGTACACGTCGATGCCATCGGGGCAGAGCTCGCGGAGGCGTTGCGCGACGTCTTCGGTCTTGTAGTTGATGCATGCGTCGAAACCGAGGTCCTCGACGACCCACCGGCACTTCTCGTCCGTGCCCGCGATCCCGACGACCCGACCGGCGTCCTTGATCTTGGCGATCTGACCCGCGACGGAACCGACACCACCCGCGGCTCCGGACACCACGACGGTCTCGCCGGCCTGCGGTCGACCGATCTCGAGCAGACCGAAGTACGCGGTCACGCCGGTGGCGCCGTAGATGCTCAGCATGTCTTCGATCGCGATGCCCGGCGGCACGACCATGCCCGCGTCTTCCTCGGTGAGCGTCCAGTAGTCCTGCCAGCCCGGGGAGTCCCATCACGAGATCGCCGGCGTTGTACCCGTCCCGGCGACTCTCCACGACCTGCCCCAACCCTGCGGCCCGCACCACCGCACCGATCTGGATGGCGGGGAGGTACGAGTCCTCCTCGCGCATCCACACCCGGTTCGTCGGGTCCACCGACAGCGAGAGCACCCGGACGAGCACCTCCCCGTCCGCGATCTCGGGGACCGGCTCCTCCACCCGCTCCAGGCACGTCTCGGTCACGAGCCCGTCGGGACGGGCAGCCAACAGGATTCGTCGGTTCACAGTCATGGCCACAATCTGTCACGCACTTCTAGAGTTCGCACCTATGGACCAGCTGAGCGGGAAGGTCGCAGTCGTCACGGGTGCCGCGAGCGGCATCGGGTTCGCCATGGCCGAGGCGTTCGCGGCCGAGGGCATGAAGGTGGTGCTCGCGGACATCGAGGCCGACGCACTGGCGATCGCCACCGAGAAGCTGCGCGGATCGGGTGCCGATGTGCATCGACGTCGTGACCGACGTGTCCGTCGAGGATCAGGTGATCGACCTCGCGACGAGCACCTACGGACACTTCGGCACCGCGCACATCGTGTGCAACAACGCGGGCGTCGGGGGCGGCGCGGGCCTGATGTGGGAGATCCCCCAGTCGGGCTGGGACTGGGCCTTCCGGGTCAACTTCTGGGGTGTCGTGCACGGGATCCGCTCGTTCGTGCCGCGGCTGGTCGAGCAGCAGGAGGGCTACGTCATCAACACCGCGTCGATCGCGGGGCTGAAGGCGCTGCCGTTCATGAGTCCGTACACGGCGACGAAGCACGCAGTCGTCGGGCTCTCGGAGGCGCTGGCCTTCGAGCTCGCGATGACCGGCTCGCCGGTGAAGGTGTCGGTCCTCTGCCCCGGATTCATCCAGACGCGGCTGATGGACTCGCATCGCAACTGGCCGGCGGATCTCGGGGAGCCGCAGGCCGTCGAGGAGTCGGCCATCGGCGAGATCGTCCGAGGACTGATCGCCGGCGGCAAGGAGCCGGCGTACCTCGGGCAGCGGGTCGTCGAAGCGGTGAAGGAGGACCGGTTCTTCATCCTGAGCGACGACGAGCACGCCGGGGTCCCCGAGGCCCGCGGGGCCGAGGCGCGAGCCGGTGGCCAGCCCGGCATCCCGGACGTCGGCGTCCTCTGACCCCAGATTCTCCGTTCTCGGCACGCTGAAGGGGTTCTGAGCCTCCCGAGCGTGCCGAGAAGGGTCGGTCAGGGGGAGCCGGCGCCGGGGACCGCCACCTCGACGGTCTCGATCCGGCCCCGCCGGTCGCCGGTCGCCGCCGGGTCGCTCGCGTCCGCGGTGCAGATGAAGAGCGTCCGGCGATCCGGCCCGCCGAGCATGCACGCGTACGCACCGTTGCGGCTCACGCGCACCTCGTCGGTGACCTCTCCACCTTCGAGCACGCGCAGGACGCGACCCGTGATCGGGCACGCCGACCAGATCGCGCCTTCGGCGTCGAGGCAGATGCCGTCCGGCACGGCGCCGCGCAGCTGCGGCCCACGTCCGGCGGTTCGAGAGGGTGCCGTCGATCGCCACGTCGAACGCGGTCAGGCAGCCGCCGAAGCTCTCGCCCACGATCAACGTGCGGCCGTCCGGCGTGATGACGGTGCCGTTCGGAAAGCCGATGTCGTCGGCAGCGACGCGCACCGAGCCGTCCGGATCGACGCGGATGATCACCGTCGTTGACCGGCGTCGGCGTCACCATCGAGGTCGAAGCCGAAGTTCCCGATGTACGCGCGGCCCACCGCGTCGACGACCATGTCGTTGCAGTGCCACGTCGCGTAGCCGGAGAGATCCGCGACTTCGGTGAGACCGTCCGGGTCGAGCCGCAGCAGGCGCCGGTCGTGCATGGAGACGACGAGCAGGCGACCGTCGGGGAGCCACCCGAGCCCGGACGGGCACTCCGGCACCTCGACGATCGTCTCGACCGCCCCGTCGGGAGCGATCGCGAGCACCCGTCGGTCGTGCTGGTCCGAGCACCACAACCGGCCCTCGTGCCACCGCGGCCCCTCCGGGAACCGCAGTCCCTCGACCAGCACCGCCGCCGTCAGCTCCCCCATGGGGCGGAGGGTATCGGGCGAGCGTTCAGCGCGCGATGGCGCCGAAACGGCCGGCCTGGAAGTCGTCGACGGCTTCGGCGAGCTGGGCCTTGGTCGTCATCACGAACGGGCCGTAGCGAGCCACCGGCTCGTTCAGTGGCTCTCCCGCGAGCAGGAGCAGCTCACGCGGCTCGCGTCTCGTCACGGTTGGCGAGGCCCACGACATCACCGTCGTGCGCGAACACCACGAGCTCGCTCTCACCCGCGCCACTGATCCCGTAGACCATCGCGTTCTGCGACGCCGGGACCGCGGCGTCGAAGTGCGTCCCCGGCGGCAACGTGATGTGCAGGTAGGTCACCGGCGTGCGCGTCTCGACCGCACCGCGCACCTTGCCGACCTGGCCCGCGATGACCCGGACGACCACGCCATCGTCCTGACGCACCTTCGGAATCTGCTCCGAGGAGTACTCCTGGTAGCGCGGCGGAATCATCTTGTCCTTCGCCGGCAGGTTCACCCACACCTGGAACGCGTGCATGCGCCCACCGTTGCGACGGATCTCCTCGACCGGCATCTCCGAGTGGATCACGCCGGAGCCGGCGGTCATCCACTGCACGTCGCCCGGCCCGATGCGGCCCGGCGTGACCGGCGGAGTCCTCGTGCTCCATCGACCCCTCGAGCACGTAGCTCACGGTCTCGAAGCCGCGGTGGGGGTGGTCGGGCGCACCCCTGGCCTGGCCCGGGCCCGAACTCGACCGGACCGGCGTGGTCCAGGAGCAGGAACGGGTCGACCTGGCTGAGGGTCGCGGTCGGGAACGGGCGGCGCACCTCGAACCCACCGCCCTCGAGCGTCCGGATCGCCGGGACCACCGCTTCCACGCTGCGCTGCTTGGCTGTACTCATCTTCACTCCTCGATTCTTCCTCTCACTCCCTCCAACCACACCCGATTCCCGTAACCTCCCGAAGCGATGGACGCGTTGGACTTCTACGGGCTGGAGCGGACCGAAGATCCCAATTTCTGGCGGCTGCCGGTCGTCCCGACGCTCTGCTCGGGGCTCGGTGCCCTCTTCGGCGGCTGCGGGCTCGGAGCGTGCGTCGAGGCGCTGGAGCGGGTCACCGGCCGGCCCCTCGTCTGGGCCACCGGCCAGTACCTCTCGTATGCCCGACCGCCTTCCGTCATGGACATCCGGATCACCGAGGTCGTGCGCGGCCACCAGATCTCGCAGGCCCGGGCGCTCGCCACGGTCGACGGCGACGAGATCCTCACCGTCAACGCCGCGCTGGGCGACCGCGAGATCCCCTACTCCGGTGAGTGGGCCGTGCGCCCGGATGTGCCCCCGCCGGAGGACTGCCCGCCGCGCGAGGTCCAGGACCGGCACGAAGGCACGATCATGGACCGCATCGAGATGCGCATCGCGCAGGCGCGCAGCTTCGACGAGCTCGACGGCACGCCCGGAGACGGTCGGAGCGCCCTGTGGGTCCGCCTGCCCGGCGTGCTGGAGATGTCCGCGGCAGCCCTGGCGATCGTGGGCGACTACGTGCCGTTCGGCATCTCGCAGTCGCTCGGCCACCGCGCCGGGGGCAACAGCCTCGACAACACCCTCCGCATCGCGAGTCGCGTCCCGACCGACTGGATCCTCGCCGACATCCGCGTGCACGCGATCGCCCATGGGTTCGGTCACGGGCTCGTGCACCTGTGGGCCCACGACGGCACGCTCCTCGGCACGGCCAGCCAGTCCACGATCGTGCGCGCCTGGCGCGAGGAGCAGAGCCCGCAGCGGGCCAAGCGCGGAGAGCGACGCGACCCACAATGCGATCCCGATCCACCGCGCGACCGCGCCGCAGCAGAAAGAGGCGAGATGACGCAGCAACGCTGGGGAATCACGGTTCCCTTCGCCGGGGTGCCGCTGAGCGAGCACCGGCAATGGTTCGAAGAGCTCGTCGACCTCGGCTTCACGGATGTGTGGTCGAGTGAAGCCGGCGCGCACGACGCGTTCACCGTGCTCGCGCTCGCGGCAGCCTGGACGAAGGACCTGCGCCTCGGACAGGCCGTCGTGCCCGTGTACACGCGCGGGCCGGCGCTGCTCGCGCAGACCATCGCGAGCCTCATCGAAGCCGCACCCGGTCGCGTCGCAGTGGGCATCGGCACGTCGTCGAACATCATCGTGGAACGGTGGAACGGCATCCCGTTCGAGCGTCCGTATCACCACGTGCGCGACACGCTGCGCTTCCTCCGCGCCGCGCTCAGAGGCGAGAAGGTGACCGAGACCTACGACACCTTCGCGGTGAAGGGGTTCCGCCTCGGAGTGCGCGTGGACGAGCAGCCGCCGCTGCTCGTCGGCGCACTGCGCCCGGGGATGCTGCAGCTCGCCGGCCGCGAGGGCGACGGCGCGATCATCAACTGGCTCTCCGCCGAAGACGTGCGCACCGTCGCGCCGATCGTCGGACCCGACAAGGAGATCGTCGCCCGCATCTTCGTGCTTCCGAGCGAGGACAAGGACGCCGTCCGCCACCTCGGGCGGCGAATGATCGCCGAGTACATGAACGTGCCGGTCTACGCCGCCTTCCACGAATGGATCGGCCGCGGGGACCAGCTCCGGCCGATGTGGGACGCCTGGAAGGCCGGCGACCGGGCCGGCGCCACCGAAGCGATCCCCGATGAGGTCCTCGACGACCTCATCGTCTCGGGCTCGCCCGAGCAGTGTGCCGAGCACGTCCAGCGGTACGTGGACAACGGCGTCACCACCCCGATGCCCATGATCCTGGCCGCCCCGGACCGCACCAAAGAGGTCCTGAGGGCCCTCAAGCGGCCGTAGAAACCTGGGAAATGGGAATTTGCACGTACGGTGGAGCCCGTGGCGGCCACGACGAGCGGGGTAGGGACCAAAGAGCTGATCATCGAGGTGGCTCGTCGACGCTTCGCGGAGCACGGATTCGCCACGACCAGCCTCACCGAGATCGCCGACGAGGTCGGGATCCGGCGGCCGAGCCTGCTGCACCACTTCCCGTCGAAGGAAGCGCTCTACCAGGACGTCCTGCGCACCGACCTGGCGGACTGGGAGACGCTGGTCACCGACGCCGTCGCCGAACCGACCGAGGGTTGGCCGCAGGTCGAGCGGGTCGTGCGGGCCGCGTTCCGGTTCTTCGAGGAGCACCCGGAGTTCGTCCGGCTGATCCGGCGGGAGGCACTCGACGGTGGTCCGATGCTCTCCGAGCAGCTCAAGGAGGTCCTGCGGCCGATGTTCGACCGTGGCGTCCTCTTCCTCCAGGTGCAGATGGACGCCGGCTTGATCCGGCCCTACGACGCTCGCCAGCTCCTGCTCACCGGATACGGCGCGGCGCTGTCGTACCTCTCCGACGCGCCGCTCATCGAGAGCCTGATCGACGGCGACCCGCTGTCCACCGCCGCACTCCAGGCCCGGCGTGAGCACGTCCTCGACGTGCTCCGCAACGCGCTAGAACCCTAGAAGCGGATCCCAGACGTCGAGGGCGGCGGGATCGCCGAACACCTCGACCGAATCCGCGGGCGCCCGGCCCACCACGATCAGGAACAGCTCGGGCGCGGTCCCCTGCAGCGCCACGTCGCCCTTGGCGTGCTCGGCGGTGACCTCGAGCCCGCCCGGACCCAGGCGGAGCAGCCACTCGCCGTCCCGGTCCGTGCAGTGGAGGTGCAGCGTCGCGCCCGTCCGTGGGGTCAGCTCGGCGTCGAGGACGAACGGCAGGTTCCCGAGGTGCTCGGCGATGCCGTCGACCGCCAGCGCGCGGTCGACGGGTTCCGGCGCGTCCGTTCGCGCTGAGCTGAGCATCGAAGCGATGGACGACCGTCTCGAACGCCATCCGTCGGGCCCAGAAGCGCACGGTGCGCGCGTCGGTCCAGGTCCAGCAGGTGGCTTCGGGATCCGCCGCGCGCAGCGTGTGCACCAGTCCGGCAGCGCTCTGCTCGAGCCAGTCGGGCAGCCCCTTCGGGTCATCGGGAATCTCGAGGTCCACCGACTTGGGCGACAGCGCCTGACGCGTCCGCACCACGCCCGCCGACCACCGGTGCGCGGTACCGGTGTGACGGACGAGCTTCGCGACATCCCACTCGGGACACGACGGCACGCGCGCATCGAGCTCCACCTCGCGCGCGGCCGTGGCCATCGCGCTCGCGTGCTCCGTGATGATCGGGAAGTAGTCCGCGTAGTCCATCGGCGTCGATCCTAGGAGAAGAGGGTCTGCGGCTCTTCCGGATCGACGCGCTCGGCGAGCTCCGGACCGTTGTTGTTCGCGCTGTTCACCATCGTGCTCACCGGCCAGAGCTCGATGAGGTCGTCGGCGGCGGGCACGAGCAGAGCTTCGAGGCGAGCGCGGTCATCGACGCGCGGATCGAGCCAGGTGTCCCACGCGCCCTCGGGAAGGATCACCGGCATGCGGTCGTGCACCGGCGCCATCGTGGCGTTGGCGCGCGTCGTGACGATCGTGCAGGAGAGCAGCCACGGCGTCTCCGGCTGCTCGTGATCCCGCCAGACCTCCCAGAGCCCGGCGAACGCCAGCGGCTCGCCGTCCACCCGGTGCACGAACATCGGCTGCTTGCGCTTCTGGCCCGGCACCGCCTGCCACTCGTAGAACCCGTCGGCCGGGAGGATGCACCGGCGCTTGCGGAACGCCGTCTTGAAGGCCGGTTTCTCGGCCACCGACTCGGCCCGGGCGTTGATCAGCCGATCGCCGATCTTCGGGTCCTTGGCCCAGGACGGCACGAGGCCCCAGCGCATCTGCTCGAGCACCCGGGCGGACCCCGCATCGGCGTCCGGCTCCTTCGCGTTCGCGTCGCAGGATCGTCAGGACCTCGGTGCGCGGCGCGACGTTGTAGTTCGCTTCCGGGTGCTTCGTCGATCGCGATCTCGTCGACGTCGAACCGCTCCGCGAGGAGTGTCGGCGACGAGACCTGGACGTACCGCCCGCACACGGGCGGGTCAGTGCCCGTTCATCGACGGACGGTCCGCGACGCGGCGCACGAACCGGAGTCCCGACCAGACGTCGTCGATCGCGCAGACCTTGTTGTCGACCAGCCCGTAGTCGAGACCGATCTCCTGCACCGGCTCGAACGTGAGGTCCGTCGCGACACCGGACGCCTTCTTCGGCCACGCCACCCAGAGTCCCCCCGTCGCGACGAGGGCGCGCGCCATCACCGGAAAACGACGCTCGAGCTCCCGTCGCCGCGTCGCGAAGAAGAGGATCACATCGAGCTTGCCGCGAGCTTGCGTGCGGATCTCGACCCCGGCCGGTAGCGGCGCGAGCTTGAACCCCTTCGGCGATGCGAGCAACGCGAGCCGAGTGCCGTCTTTGATGCCGAGCTTCTTCGGCAACGGTGTCCCGGAGTACCCCGCCATGCGGGGCTCATCCGAGCGCATCGAGAGCCGCCCGTCAACTTGTGGTCGACAGCGGCGCGTCACCGCGCCGATACCGCGCGAACTCCGGCACGAGAACCGCGAGCAACCCCACCCCGACCACGCACAGCAACCCGCCGGATACGACCGAGGCCTGCGGGCTGAACACCGCGGCGACGAACCCTGCCTCGACATCACCGATGCGCGGTCCGCCGGCGACGACGGCGATGTTGATGCCGGACAACCGGCCGCGCAGATCGTCGGGCACGGTGTCCTGGAGGATCGTCGAACGGAAGACCGCTGACACGACATCAGCCCCGCCCGCCACAGCGAGACACAAAACGGCCACGACGATCAGGTCGCCGGAGAATCCGAACGCGGCGATCGCCACGCCCCAGATGGCGACCGACACGATGATCGCGAGACCCTGCCGCCGCACGCGGTGGACCCAGCCGGTCGTGAGGGCCCCCAGGAGCGCCCCGAGCGACACGGCGGAGAAGAGGACCCCCACCTCCTCCGCGCCCCCGTGGAACTGCACCACGGCCAGGATCGGGAACAGCGCCCGCGGCATCCCGAAGATCATCGCGATGAGGTCCACGACAAAGGTCGACTGCAGCACCTTCCTTCCCGCGGAGGAATCGGAACCCGTCGGCCAGGCGCTGCCACCCGCTGAGCTCGGCGCTCGGTCGATCGCTCGTCCCGCAGCGGCGGATGCGGCCTCATCATCGACACCGTGGTGATCGTGGCGGCGAAGCTCACGACGTCGATGCCGTACGCCCAGCTCAGGCCGGCCGAGCCCACGATCACCCCACCGACCGCCGGACCGACGATGAGCGCGGTGTGGTACATGACCTGGTTCAGGGCGAGGGCGGACGGGAGCCGGTCCCGGGGCACCAGATTCGGGCGTCATCGCGGCGCGGGTGGCGAGCGCGAACCCGCCCACTCCCGCGATGACCGCGGCCCCGACGTAGACCGACGGCGACCGGTGTCTGATCCATCAGCGACGCCGGCCAGCAGAAGGATCGAACCCCCGGCCTGGGCGATCTGGGCGATCTGCAAGAGCCGGCGCCGGTCGTGGCGGTCGATGAGCGGTCCGCCGAACAGCGAGCCGAGCATCAGCGGCACGAGCTGCACGAGGCCGATCGCGCCGACCGCGGCGGCCGAACCGGTCAGCCGGTAGATCTGGATGTAGACCGCGACGAGCGTGATGCTCGATCCCGTCTCCGAGAAGATCTCGCCGACCCAGAGCAGGCGGAAGTCGCGGTGGCGCAGCGGGGTCAGATCGACCGTCAACGCGCGCAGCCGGCTCAGCACGAGGTCACCGCGGCCGACGGATCGATGGCGATTCGACGGCCGCTCGGCAACCCACCGACGGCGGAATATATTCCGACCATTTCACTCGACTTTTGCGTCAGGCCCCGGTTAGATTGCCGCGAACGCAGCGTACGGGCGCCGGACGACCGTGCACCCGACCGTTGCCGACCCCCACTCGAACGAGACGACGAAAGAGGATGCGATGACACTCCGACTTGGCGACGAGGCCCCCAACTTCACGGCCGAGACCACCGAGGGCACGGTGACCCTCTACGACTACCTCGGCGACAGCTGGGGACTGCTGTTCTCCCACCCGGCCGACTTCACGCCGGTCTGCACCACCGAGCTCGGCGAGCTCGCGAAGCGCAAGGGCGAGTTCGACGCCCGCAACACCAAGCTCATCGGCCTGAGCGTGGACCCGCTCGAGTCGCACAAGAAGTGGGCGCCGGACATCGCCGACGTCAAGGGCACCGCGCTCAACTACCCGCTCATCGCGGACCCGGAGCGCAAGGTTGCCGAGCTCTACGACATGATCCACCCGGCGATGAACGAGAAGCTCACGGTTCGATCCGTCTTCATCATCGGTCCGGACAAGAAGGTGAAGCTCATCATCACCTACCCCGCGACGACCGGTCGCAACGTCGACGAGCTCCTCCGGGTCATCGACTCACTCCAGCTCACGTCGCAGCACAGCGTCGCGACGCCGGTCGGCTGGGAGCAGGGCGGCGACGTGATCATCGCCACGTCGGTCAGCGACGAGGCGGCCAAGGAGAAGTTCCCCGAGGGCTGGAAGTCCGAGAAGCCCTACCTGCGCTGGGTGAAGCAACCCGCGAAGAAGTAGCCGGGACTCGCGGGGGGCCTCGCGCGTCTGGCGGGCCCTCCGGAGATCCTTGGAGCATCAGACTTCGAGGAACCGGCGGAGTCCGACGATCGAGCCGATGACGCCGATCGCCGGCACCGAGGATGATCACGTACAAGCCCGATCGTGTACGCGTCGGCGTTGCCCGACGTAGAAGCCACGCGAGAAGTCGGAGTTCCGGGCGATCGCGTTGCTGATGACCTCTTTCAGGCCGTAGACCGCGCCGAACGCGAACGCGGCGCCGATCACGCCCTGCACGAGGCCCTCGAGCATGAACGGGATGCGGACGAACCAGTTCGAGGCTCCGACGAGCTTCATCACCTCGATCTCCCGGCGCCGGGCAAAGGTCGCCAATCTGATCGTGTTCACGATGAGGAACAGGGAGGCCGCGAGCAGCAGGAAGAAGATGACGATGAAGGCCGTCCGGATCCAGCTCGTCGCCGAGAGCAGCTTCTTCACCTCCTTCGAGGCGGTCTTCACCTCGTCGACGCCGGGTTGGGTCGAATAGCGATCGGCCACCGTCTGGGTCAGCTCGGCCTTCGCGGGCGCGACCCGGAACGACGACGGCAGCGCCTCGGCGTCGGTCGTCTGCACGAGGTCCGGCTGGTCCTTGAAGAGGCGCTGGAACTCCTGGTACGCGTCTTCCTTCGTGAGGAAGCGCGCCGAACGGACGTCGCGGTCATTGCTTGAGCGCGCGGTTCAGTGATTCGATCTGACCGTCGGTGGCCTTCACGTTCATGAAGATCTCGAGCTCGACGCCGTTCTTCCACTGCTGGGTGCCGTGGTCCACGAGGCGCGAGAGCAGCAGCGCGCCACCGAGGACGCAGAGCGACACCGCGACCGTGATGATCCCGGCGAGCGTCATCAGCAGGTTCCGGCGCAGCGAGACGAGCGTCTCGCGCGCGAAGTAACCGATTCGTGTCAACACAGCAGGTTCAGCTCCCGACGCCGTAGACGCCGCGGGCCTGGTCCCGGACGAGTGAGCCGCGATCGAGCTCGATGACCCGGCGGCGCATCATGTCGACGATGCGCGAGTCGTGGGTGGCCATGACGACCGTCGTACCGGTGCGGTTGATCCGGTCGAGCAGGCGCATGATGCCGGTGGTCGTGGTGGGGTCGAGGTTTCCGGTCGGCTCGTCCGCCAGCAGGATCAGCGGCCGGTTCACGAACGCACGCGCGATCGAGACCCGTTGCTGCTCACCACCGGAGAGCTCGTCGGGGAAGTTCTCGGCCTTCTTGCTCAGGCCCACGAGGTCCAGGATCTGCGGAACCTGAGCTTTCGTGACGTGGCGGGGCCGCCCGATCACCTCGGAGGCGAACGCCACGTTCTCGTAGATCGTCTTGTTGGGCAGCAGCTTGTAGTCCTGGAAGATGCAGCCGATGTTGCGGCGCAGCTGGGGGACCTTCCAGGTGCTGAGCTTGGTGATGTCCCGGCCGGCGACGACGATCGAGCCGGCCGTCGGCAGGTCCTCGCGCAGCAGCAGGCGCAAGAACGTGGACTTCCCCGAGCCCGAGGGCCCGACGAGGAACACGAACTCGCCCTTCTGGACGTCGATGGTGACGTCGCGGAGCGCGACGACCTCGCCCTTGTAGACCTTGGTGACGTTTTCGAAGCGGATCATGAGACCGATCCAGGGTAGCCGGGTCGTGTCCGAACTCTCGGGCACGGCGCGGGATGTCCTGTCGTTATTGACGTCATGAGTCGGGACCGGAACGACGCCACTGGAGATACGCCTCGATGAACGCATCGAGGTCCCCGTCGAGCACCGCTTGCACGTTGCCCGTCTCGTAGCGGGTGCGTTCGTCCTTCACCAGCTGGTAGGGGGCCAAGGTGTAGGTACGGATCTGGCTGCCGAACGCGACGTCGCGCTTCTCGCCCGAGAGCTTCTCGAGCTCGGCGCGTTGCTCCTCCCGGTGCAGCTGCGCGAGGCGCGCCGCGAGGATCTCCATCGCCTTGGCGCGGTTCTGCAGCTGGGAGCGCTGGTTCTGGCAGGACACGACGACGCCGGTCGGGAGGTGGGTGATGCGGACCGCCGAGTCCGTCACGTTGACGTGCTGACCGCCGGCGCCCGACGAGCGGTAGTAGTCGATGCGCAGGTCGCTGGGCTCGATGTCCGGCAGCTCGGTCGCGTCGAGCGCGGGGACGGCGTCGAACGCCGCGAACGCGGTCTGGCGCCGGGCATTGGCGTCGAAGGGTGAGATCCGGATCAACCGGTGGACGCCCTTCTCCCCCGTCAACATCCCGTAGGCGTTGCGCCCGTGGACGGTGAACGTGGCCGAGCTGAGTCCGGCCTCGGTGCCCTCGTTGACCTCGTCGAGATCGACCGAGAACCCCTTGCGCTCGGCCCACCGGGTGAACATGCGGAGGAGCATCTCGGTCCAGTCCTGCGCGTCGGTGCCGCCCGCGCCCGAGCTGACCTGGCAGATCGCGTCCCGGTCGTCGTGCTCGCCCGGTGAAGAGCGCGCGCAGCTCGAGCTGATCGAGCTCGCCGCGCAGCTCGTCGACACCGGCGACGATCTCGGGCTCGACCGAGTCGTCCCCCTCCTCGCGACCGAGCTGGTACAGCGTCTGGAGATCGTCGACGCGCGATTCGAGACCCGACGACCAGATTCACGTCGTCCTGGACCTCGGAGAGCTCCGTCGTCACGCGCCGCGCTTCGTCGGGGTCGTCCCAGAGCCCCGGCTTCGATGCGTCGGCTTCGAGGTCGACCAGTCGTTCTCGTTGCGCGTCGATGTGGAGGTATGCGTGCGCCTCGGCGATTCGCTTGCGAAGCGCGCTCGAGATCATCGGTGAAGTCGCGCATGGATTCCTCGGGCCGGGAGTCCGGGAGCGGCCGTCAGGCCCGAACCCGGCTCGTGGCACTAGCGGCCATGACAGAGCTTGTACTTCTTGCCGCTGCCGCAGTAGCAGGGCTCGTTGCGGCCGGGTGTCTTCTCCACCTTGACCGGCTCGATGGGCGGGGGTTCGTCGGCGACCGGGACGTCGACCTCGTCCAGGCCCTCGATCGGGCCGGCCAGCGCCGCGGCGGCGAACCCGCCGGAGCCCTGGACCGGGTCTTCGGCGGCCGAGTACCGCAGGTTGCGCACCGGTCGGGGCGCGTCGTCGGCCACGACCTCGAGCCGGAAGATGTACCGCACGAAGTCGTCCTTCGTGCCTTCCATCATCGCCTCGAACATGTCGAAGCCCTCGCGCTGCCACTCGGCGAGCGGATCACGCTGACCCATGGCCCGCAGGTTGATGCCCTCCCGCAGGTAGTCCATCTCGTAGAGGTGCTCGCGCCACTTCTGGTCGATCACCGAGAGCATCACGCGCCGTTCGATCTCGCGCAGCGTCTCCGCGCCGACCGCCTCTTCCTTGAGCTCGTACTGCTCGACCGCGTCACCGTGCAGCAGCTCGAAGACCGCTTCGGCCGTGACGAGCTCGTTCGAGCTGCTCGCGCTGCACCCGCGTCGGGAACACGTCCTGCGCCTGGACGAGGAGCTCGTCGAGATCCCAGTCCTCGTTGTAGTCGCCGTCGCCGCACGCGGACTTTGACGATGTGGTCGATCGCGCCTTCGATCGCTTCGAGCGACTCCTCGCGGAGGTCGCCACCGTCGAGGATCTGCTGGCGGCGCTTGTAGATCACCTTGCGCTGCTCGTTCATCACCTCGTCGTACTTGAGCACGTCCTTGCGGATCTCGAAGTTGCGGTCCTCCACGGTCCGCTGCGCCCGCTCGATCGCGCGCGTGACCATCTTCGCTTCGAGCGGCATGTCGTCCGGGAACGTCTTGCCCATCACCCAGCTCATCGCGCCGGTGGCGAAGAGACGCATGAGCTCGTCTTCGAGCGAGAGGTAGAAGCGGCTCTCACCCGGGTCGCCCTGCCGGCCGGCGCGGCCACGGAGCTGGTCGTCGATGCGCCGGCTCTCGTGGCGCTCGGTGCCGAGCACGTAGAGCCCGCCGTTCTCGCGCACCTTGTTGCCTTCCTCGGTGCACTGGAGCTTGAACTCGGCCATGAGCTTCTCGAACTTCTCCGGGTTCTCCTCCGGTGTTCCGCCCTCGGCCGCGAGCTCCTCGACCGCGAGCCCCTCGGGGTTGCCGCCGAGCAGGATGTCGACGCCGCGGCCGGCCATGTTCGTGGCCACGGTGACCGCGCCGATCCGCCCGGCCTGCGTGACGATGTTCGCTTCCCGCTCGTGGGCCTTCGCGTTGAGCACCGAGTGCGGGATCCCACGCTTCTCGAGCAGTCGTGACAGCTTCTCGGACTTGTCGACCGAGATCGTGCCCACCAGGACGGGCTGGCCGTTCTTGTAGCGCTCCTGGATGTCGTCGGCCGCGGCGTTGAACTTCGCGTCTTCGCTCTTGTAGATCAGGTCCGGCTCGTCGTTGCGGATCATCGGCTGGTTGGTCGGGACGCTCACGACCTCGAGCCCGTAGGTGTGGGCGAACTCGCCGGCTTCGCTCGAAGCGGTACCGGTCATCCCCGCGAGCTTCTCGTAGAGCTTGAAGTAGTTCTGCAGCGTCACGGTGGCGAGCGTCTGGTTCTCTTCCTTGATCCGGACGCCTTCCTTCGCCTCCACCGCCTGGTGCAGACCTTCGCTCCAACGCCGGCCGTCGAGGATGCGACCGGTGAACTCGTCGACGATCTTCACCTCGCCGTCCTGCACCACGAAGTCCACGTCGCGCTTGAACAGCTCCTTCGCCCGCAGCGCGGCCTGCAGCTGGTGGACGAAGTTCTGGTTGACGTGCTCGTAGAGGTTCGTGACGTCGAGCGCCTGCTCGACCCGGTGGATGCCTTCCTCGGTCGGCACCACCGTGCGCTTCGCTTCGTCGACCTCGTAGTCGCGCTCGCGCTGCAGACCCTTCACGATGCGGGCGAACTGGAAGTAGAGCTGCTGCGCGTCGTCCGCGCGACCCGAGATGATCAGCGGGGTACGGGCCTCGTCGATGAGGATCGAGTCGACCTCGTCGACGATCGCGAAGAAGTGGCCGCGCGTCGCCTGCTCCTCGACCGAGCCCGCCATGTTGTCGCGCAGGTAGTCGAAGCCGAACTCGTTGTTGGTGCCGTAGGTGATGTCGCAGGCGTACGCCTGGCGCTTCAGCTCCGGATCGTCGATCTCGGGGAGCACCGTCCCGACCGTGAGGCCGAGGAACTTGTGCACCTGCCCCATCCAGATCGCGTCGCGCTTGGCCAGGTAGTCGTTCGTGGTGACCAGGTGGACGCCCTTGCCCGCGAGCGCGTTGAGGTACGCCGGCAGCGTCGAGACGAGCGTCTTGCCCTCACCGGTCTTCATCTCGGCGACCCAGCCGAAGTGCAGGGCCGAGCCACCCATGATCTGGACGTCGAAGTGACGCTGGCCGAGCACCCGCTTGCCGGCCTCCCGCACGGTGGCGAAGGCTTCGGGCAGCAGCTCGTCGAGGTCCTCGCCGTTGTCGACCCGCTGGCGGTAGTCGGCGGTCAGCGCGGCGAGCTCACCGTCCGAGCGGCGCTCCATCTCGGGCTCGAGCCGGGAGACCTCGGGGACGATCGATTCGAGGAGCTTGAGCTTGCGCCCCTCGCCGAGGTTCAAAATCTTCTTGAAGAGACCCATTGCGCCGAGTCTACCGGTGCCTCCGGCCTGATTCTTGGCGCTATCCCACCGTCTCGATGAGGCCCAGGTGGCCGTCCCGGCGGCGGTAGAGGACCGCCGCGCGGCCGCTCTCGGCGTTCGTGAAGAGGTAGAAGTCGTGGCCCAGGAGGTCCATCTGGAGCGCCGCCTCCTCCACCGCCATGGGCTTGGCCGTGAACTGCTTCGTGCGGACGATCTGCGCATGCCCGTTGGCGGTCACCCCGGTGTCAGGGTCGGTCGTCCCGATCGTCGCCGGGAGCTCGTCCCAGTCCTCGAGGGCCGGCGGCGGGGCACTGCGGCGACGCCGCGGGTGATGGCGGTCGACCTTCTTCTCCTTGAGCCGGCGTCAGCTGGTGCTCGACCTTGTCGATGACGAGATCGAGCGCCGCGATCGGATCCGTCGATGCGGCGTGCGCCTTCACGAAGTGACCCTTGAGGTGCACGGTCACCTCGCACAGGTCCTTGTCGTGCACCCGGGGATTGCGGATCTCCGAGAAATCCACCTCGATCCGGGTGATCTTCAGGTTGAAGCGCTCGAACTTCGCGAGCTTCTCCCGCGCCAGCTCCTGGACCCCGGAAGCCACCTTGATGTTCTTCCCGCGGAAGATGATCTCCATCAGCACCCCAGAGCTCGACGACACCCGATGCCCGTCATCTTCGCGCCGGATGCAACCGGACTAGAACGCCCAGAAGACGGCACGCTCGCTCCGGCGCCAGACCGACCAGTGACGACGCGAGCAGCGCCTCCGCGACGAGCTCGGCGGGCGCGGCGTACGTGCCCGCCCGCACCTCGGCCCGGACGCGTGTCGACCCTCGATTCGGACCGACCCGGACGGGTCTCGCCCAGGCGCAGATCGATCAGCGGGGTACTGGCGGTCACTGCTCTTCCGTCGTCGTCGGGGGTACCTCGCTTGAGCGGTATCTCACTCTCCGTGGTCAATTCCCGAGGTGAGCGTTGAGCCGGCGATGAGGGCGCGTTCGCTCAAGGAGTGCGGGCTGCGGTGAGCCCGCGCACGCGCGGTGGCGCCCGCCCGGCGGAGGGCCACCGCCCCGGCCGTCAGGGTGGCGCCGGTGGTGACCACATCGTCCACGATGAGGATGCGTCTCCCCGCGGCTGTGCGGCCGGGCCCGGAACCGCGGGCCGGCCACCCGGGCCTCCCGACGGGCCCCGGTCTGCGCAGCACCCGGCGGGCGGGTGAGGAGCCTGCGCACGGGAAGTCCTCGCTTGCCGGCCGACCGCGCGCGCGAGCAGCTCGGCGTGATCGAAGCCGCGCGCGCGTCGGCGGGCCGGAGTGGTCGGCGCCCAGGTGACGACGTCGACGTTGCGGAATCCGTTGCCGTGCATGCGCGGCCAGCATCGCGTCGGCGAGCCAGGCGACGCCGCCGCGCGTGTTGCGGTACTTGATGCGCGCGACGAGCTCGCGAGCGACACCGTCGTAGACGAACGCGACGCCGAGATCGTCCAGCCCCGGCGGCGTTGCGAACGGAGTCGGCGCGCGCATCGTGCTCGCGCACGACGCGCAGACCGGCTCGGCCGGTCGCCCGCAACCGGGACACGACCCCGGCAGCAACACCTCGGTCAACGAACGGAACATGCGCCCGAACCTACCGACGCCCTGTGACACCTACATTCTCGTTCTTGTTGCGCCGTCTCAGACGTAGCTGTCCCACCCCCGTGAGATCATGTGCACATGATCATGGAAGATCTTCGCCACGCACGGAGCGCCCTCGAAGCGGCAGCCGCCGACTTCGATCCGAGCGCGTGCAGCGGCGAAGACGCGATCGCCGTGGTCGAAGAGATCGGGGCGATCCGCCGGCTGAGCGACGGTGTGTTGGGCCAGGCCGCGAAGCGGGTGGAAGACACCGCCGCGTACACGTACAAGAACGATCGCAACGCGGCGGAGCTGTGTTCACGGGTGACGGGCGTGTCGACCGGTGAGGCGAAGCGAGCGATTGATGTGGCCGGGAAGCTCGAGTCGCTACCCGAAACGGCCTCAGCAGTCCGGTCGGGGGATGTTGTCGGCTCGGGCCGCGGGCCTGATCGCATCAGTCGCGACCGATGACCCGGCCGTGGAGACGCAGCTGATTGCGGCTGCCGCGAAGGGCTACGTACCGCTGCGCGATGCGTGCATTGCGACCCGGGCTCGCCGGGAGGATCAGGCCGAGCGGGCGAAGCGCCAGCATGCCGCCCGGTCGTTTCGGATGTGGCCGACTCCCGACGGGATGGTCGAAGGCCACTTCAAGGTCACGCCCGAGGTCGGTGGCGCGATCGAAGCGGTCATCGACAAGGGAACCCGGAAGAAGTTCCGGGAAGCACGGAAGTCGGGGGTTCGCGAACCGCAGGACCGGTACGCGGCCGATGCGTTCGCCGATGTCATCACCGGCGACGCGAGCACCTCGAAGGGCGGTGGCTGGTCGGCGCACGTGCTGATCGACCACGAAGCTCTCGGCCGTGGGTACGCGCTCCCGGGCGAGACGTGTCAGATCCCAGGCGTCGGTCCGGTGAGCGTGGAGTGGGTGCGCGAGCTGCTCGGCTCCGCGTTCGTCACCGCGGTGATCACGAAGGGCAAGGACATCACGACCGTCGCGCACTTCGGTCGCCACATTCCGGCCGAGCTGCGCACCGCCATGATCGTCTCCGGCCGCGAATGCTCGATCGAGGGCTGCACCGGCCGCGAGTACCTCGAGCTCGACCACTGCGAGATCGACCACGCCGACCACGGACCCACCGCGTGGTGGAACCTCACCTGGCTCTGCTCCATCCACCACACCCGAAAGACCCAGGGCTGGATCCTCGGCCCACCCGACCCCGTCACCGGAAAGCGAAGACTCGACCCACCACCAGCGGTTCGGCCGGCCGGGAACGAGACCGGCCGCGCGGCGTGATGCCGCGCGGCCGGAAGCCCAGGCACTGGCTGCACGCCCCGCTGCGCGTGGATTGCGCGGAGCGGGTGATCCAGCGAGTGCGGGTGGGTCAGTAGCGGTAGTGCTCGGGCTTGTAGGGGCCCTGCACCGGGATGCCGAGGTAGTCGGCCTGCTCCTCGGTGAGGGTCGTGAGCTTCACGCCGAGCTTCTCGAGGTGCAGCCGCGCCACTTCCTCGTCCAGGTGCTTCGGGAGCGTGTACACCTTGCGCTCGTAGAAGTCCGGGTGCGTGAAGATCTCGAGCTGGGCCATCACCTGGTTGGTGAAGCTGTTCGACATCACGAAGCTCGGGTGACCCGGTCGCGCAGCCGAGGTTCAGCAGGCGACCCTCGGCCAGGATGATGATCGAGTGCCCGGGCGAGTCACTGGTGGCCGGGAACTTCCACTCGTCGACCTGCGGCTTGATGTTGACCCGCTCGATGCCCTTGGTCTTCGCCAGGCCGGCCATGTCGATCTCGTTGTCGAAGTGGCCGATGTTGCCGACGATGGCGTTGTGCTTCATCTTCGCCATGTGCTCGGCGGTGATGATGTTCTTGTTGCCGGTGGTCGTGACGAAGAGGTCCGCGGTCTCGAGCACATCCTCGAGCGTCGTGACCTCGTAGCCCTCCATCGCGGCCTGCAGCGCGCAGATCGGGTCGATCTCGGTGATGACGACGCGAGCGCCCTGGCCCCGCAGTGACTGCGCGCAGCCCTTGCCGACGTCGCCGTACCCGCAGACGACCGTGACCTTGCCCGCGATCATGACGTCGGTCGCGCGGCAGATGCCGTCGACGAGTGAGTGCCGGCAGCCGTAGAGGTTGTCGAACTTCGACTTGGTCACCGAGTCGTTGACGTTGATGGCCGGGAACAGCAGCGAGCCCGCTTCGGTCATCTGGTAGAGGCGGTGCACCCCGGTCGTGGTCTCTTCGGTGACGCCCTTGATCGCCCTCCGCCATGCGGTGCCACACCCGGTCGTCCTCGGCGTGGATGCGCGCCAGCAGCTTGAGGATGATCTCGAACTCCTCGGAGTCCGCGGTCGACGGGTCCGGAACCTTGCCGGCCTTCTCGAACTCGACGCCCTTGTGCACGACGAGCGTGGCGTCGCCACCGTCGTCGAGGATCATGTTCGGGCCACCACCGTCCGGCCAACGCAAGGCCTTCTCGGTGCAGTCCCAGTACTCCTCGAGCGTCTCGCCCTTCCAGGCGAACACCGGGATGCCGGCCTTGGCGATCGCGGCGGCGGCGTGGTCCTGGGTCGAGAAGATGTTGCAGCTCGCCCAGCGCACCTGCGCACCGAGCTCCACCAGCGTCTCGATGAGCACCGCGGTCTGGATCGTCATGTGCAGCGAGCCGGTGATGCGGGCGCCGGTGAGCGGCTTGGCCTGCGAGTACTTGGCCCGCAGCGACATCAGGCCGGGCATCTCGTGCTCGGCGAGCTCGATCTCCTTGCGGCCGAACTCGGCCAGCGAGAGATCGGCAACTTTGAAGTCACCCGCGTCGAGCGACGAGGGAGAAGAAACGGTCGTGGTCATGAGCTACTCCATTGATAGGTCAAGGCACGCGGATTCGGTGCCCGTTCAGATGGAGTCGGCCCGGAGCACCGGATGACAGCCCCGACGGGGCCCGACCAGGCGACCAGGTTAGCGCGCCGAAAGTCCCCGCCCGGAACATCCCGGTTGGGCACTGCCGGTCGGCGGTGCGGCTGGTGCCGCCGATTGACGTTCGGCTTCAGGCGCGAGCGCGTGCGCAGATTCCGAGCGCCGGTCAGCGGGGTGGTCCAGCCGCGGCTGGCGCGGACGGCTTCGGTCTCGTCGGGGCGGGCGTAGTCGTCCTCGAGCCGGTGGGTCGTCCCGATCTCGGGGGTCGAGACCTCGAGCACGTCGCAGTCCGTGATCCCGACGAGGCGGTGACGCTGCCCGATCGCGACGGAGTAGCCGACGCCGGGCTGGAGCTCGGTCTCGACCAGCTCGCCCGAGCCGTCGTCCCACACCACCTGCGCCCGGCCGTTCAGCAGGAACCAGGACTCGGTCTTCGCGTCGTGCACCTGGAGCGAGAGGCGCTTCCCGGCGTCGATGTGCAGCAGCTTGCCGACGTACGGCCGGTCCGGCGGCGTCCACAGCAGCTCGTAGCCCCACGGCTTCTCGGTGCGGCGTCGCGAAGCTGTCGGTGGAGAACGATACGCAGGAGCAAGGAGGAGGAGGAGAGGAGTGGTGGTCATGCCAGCGCCTGCTTCAGGTGCGTGATCGCGTCGATCGGTCCGGGGTCGACATCGTTCTGCAACGCGAGGTAGCAGCTCGTCCAGTCCCCGACGTACATGAGGTCGAGGAGCTGCGCGAGCCGCCCCTCCCCTTCCGCCTGCACCTCGAGCACCTGCGCGACGCACTCCTCGATCAGCGCGCGGGTCGCCGCGAAGCGCGGCGCGAGCCGCGTCGTGCTCCGAGCCGTGCCGCAGCTCGATGAGCGTGAAGATCTGCCGGGTGACGTCGCCGTGCTGGCCCCACCCGCAGATCTCGTTGTGGTCGATCTCCGGGTACTGCGGCCCAGAACGCCGGGGCCTTCGCGTTCTCGTTCACGTCGCACTTCCAGCGCATCGCCGCGACCGCGCCGATCGCACCACCGCCGTAGATCAGCGGGATCGTCCGGTCGATCTGGCGCGCGAGCTCGCCGCGCCGGGTTGGCCGCGCCGGTCACTTCGGGCCGGCAGCGATCGCGACGGTGCGCGAGCTGCTCCTGCGCCTTCACCAGGAGCGCGTGCGCTTCGGGCAGCACCCCCATCCGGAACAGGCTGACGAACAGTGGGGCCACCAGGCTGCCGAGCGCCGAGCGCGGCATGTATCCCGGCGCGCACTCGACGTGCAGCGCGCGCCGGAAGTTGGCCAGCTCACCGCCACTCGACACCGTGACGAGCGTCGCGCCGGCTTCGACCGCGCCCTGCGCCATCGACAGCGTCTCTTCGGTGTTGCCGGAGTACGACAGCGCGAAGGCGAGCGTGCCCGGGCCGACGTACCCGGGGGTGCGGTACTGCTTGAGGACGGTGACCGGAACGGGCATCTGCGCGTTGTTCACGACGTTGAACACGTCGCCCGCGATGCCCGAACCGCCCATGCCGAGCACGACGATGTTCTTCAGCGTCTCCGGCTCGCGGAAGATCGCTCGCCTTGATCGCCTCGCCGGCGGCTTCGTGCGCGGCGGCGAGCTGCTCGGGCAGGCTCGCGACCTGATCGAGGAACCCCAGCGAATCGGTCACGTCACGCGTGCGTTCAGCTCGCGAAGGTCGGATGGATCCCGTCGGCCTCGGCCTTGGCCATCAGGCGCTCGTGCTCCGACTCGTTCACGGACTCGGCTTCGTCGATGAGCATGATCGGGATGTCGTCGCGCACCGCGTACCGCCGCTTCAGCCGCGGGTTGTACAACGCGGACTCGTCCACGAAGTAGAGCAAGCGGACCCTTGTCCTCGGGGCAGGCCAGGATCTCGAGCAGCTGGGGATCGAGTGCCACTTCGGTGTCTCCTCGTGGTCGTACGGTCTAGTCGTGACGGTCTCGGCGTCGCAGGCCCGCGCGATGGTGCGGACCTACGCCTCGGCTCGGATGAGGTCCAGCACCTCTTCGGTGTGAGCATCGCACGCGAGCCGGTCGGCTGCCTCGACGTTCAAGCGCAGCAACGGCTCGGTGTTGCTCGGCCGGAGGTTGAACCACCAGTCGCCGAGATCGACGGTGAGGCCGTCGAGCCGGTCCTGCTCGGCCGCCCGGTAGCCCAGCGCCACCTTCTCGATCACCGCGAGCGGGTCCCCGACCGTGGTGTTGATCTCACCGGACTGGGCGTAGCGCTCGAACGGCTTGCGCAGCTCGGAGAGCGGCGCGTCGGCCCGGCTGATCTGCTCGAGCACGACCATCGCGGCGATGAGCCCGGAGTCGGCACGCCAGTTGTCGCGGAAGTAGTAGTGCCCGGAGTGCTCGCCGCCGAAGACGGCCGTTCGTCTCGGCCATCACCTGCTTGATGAACGAGTGGCCGACCCGGGACCGGATCGGCGTGCCGCCCATCTCGGTGATGATCTCGGGGACGACCTTCGAGCAGATCAGGTTGTAGACGACGGATTCGCCCGGGCCGGTCTTCTCGAGGATCCCCTTCGCCACGATCGCGGTGGTGATCGAGCCGGAGATCAGCTGCGCCTGGTCGTCGACGAGGAACACGCGGTCGGCGTCGCCGTCGAACGCGAGCCCGACGTCCGCGCCCGCCTCGAGCACCGCCTTCTGCAGTGACACCAGGTTCTCGGGCTGGATCGGATCGGCGGGGTGGTTCGGGAACGTGCCGTCGAGCTCGCCGAACAGGATGTCCAGGTCGAACGGGCAGGTCGTCGAACACCGCCGGGACGACGAGGCCGCCCATGCCGTTCGCGGTGTCGGCCACGACCCGCAGGGGGCGCAAGCGCCGTGGTGTCGGCGAACGAGCGGACGTGGTCGGCGAAGTCGGCCAGCAGGTCCATGTGCTCGACCCGGCCCGCCTCCTCGGCCCGCTCGACCAGCCCGGCCGCGACGGCTTCCTTGATCTGGACCAGCCCGGTCGCTTCGCCCACCGGCGCCGCGGAGGCCCGGCACATCTTGATGCCGTTGTACTGCGCCGGGTTGTGGCTCGCGGTGAACATCGCGGCCGGTGCGTCGAGCTTGCCCGAGGCGAAGTAGACGAGGTCCGTGGAGGCCAGGCCGACGTCCACCACGTCGGCGCCGGCGAGGGTCGCGCCCTCGATGAAGGCCTGGCTCAGCGGGACCGACGACGGGCGCATGTCGCGCCCGACGATCACCGTCGAGGCGGCCGTGAACCGGGCGAAGGCGTTGCCGATCTTCTTCGCGACGGACTCGTCGAGCTCCTCGGGATAGAGGCCCCGCACGTCATACGCCTTGAAGATGGTGTCGAGCGAGTGGGCCACGGTGTGGGGGCCTCGAGAGTCCTCACCGCCGGGAAGGCGGGACGATCATGGTAGCCCCGGCTCCCCCGGCGGCTGGGGGTCGACGTCGCCCGGCCCCGCCCGGGCGTCCACGAGCGCATCGCTTCGGGCCCACTGCAGCGCCCCGATCGCCACGTCATCGGGTTCGGGCACCGGGTCCGGATCGGGCCCGGACCTTCCCTCCGGGTCCGGGTCCGGAATCGGGCCTCCGGTCCGCTGCGGTCGCCAGATCACCAGGGCCGACCACACCGGCGATGCCGATGAGCGTGAGGAAGATGCCCAGCCACTCCGGCCCGCTGCGGGCGTAGTGGAGGGTCACCGACCGTGACGTCGGCACCACGACCATGAGATTCGGCGTGAGCCGCCACGGGCCGTTCGCGCCGCTCGCCTCCCAGTTCGGGAAGTACGACGTCTTCACCACGACCGGGACGCCCGTGCGCGACACGTGTGAACGAGACGGAGTCGTCGGTCTCGTGGATGTCGGTCACCTTCACCGCCGGGAGCCGGCGCCGGGGCGCGGTGTCGGCCCGCGCCGGCGCGACCCGGGCCCAGCTCGACGGGCCACCCGCGGCGAGCGGCCGGTCGAGCGCGGCGGGATCGTTCCACCAGCCCGCGGCCATGCACTCCCAGGCGCCGAGCTCCGGATCCTTCTGGCCCTGTCACCGGCTTGCGGCCGAAGCACTCCGACTGCGTCCCGGACTTCGGGCTCGACGACGACCGGCTCGTACCGCAGCGGCGACACCGTCTTGCTCCCGCGCACCTCGTAGATGTCCCAGCCGCTCGGTGCCGCGCCGTCGCGATCCGGAACCTGGTCGACGAGTCGGAGGCCCGGGTTGTCCGCGGCCCTCGCCTTCGCCTCGGCCGAGTACGCCATGTAGTAGCGGACGCCGAGCAGACGCAGGTAGCGCACGCCGAGGTCGAAGTCTTCGAGCGAGCGGTAGTCCAGGCCGCGCACGGGGTTCGACGCGTTGCCCGGACCGGACAGCGGCGCGACTGCCATGAAGTGGTACGGCGTCGTGGCCGCGGACTCGTAGTAGAGGCCTTCCATCGACCCGATGCGACCGTTCGTCCAGTACGGCAGGAGCATCAGCGCGAGTGACGTGCCGTACGTGTCGAGCGCCTGCCCGCCCTCCCACATCGCGCGGCCGGGCGGCAGCGCGCCCATCGTGTCCATCAGCTGCTTGTACTCGGCGTACGGCTTCGGCTTGGTGCTCGACGGCGAGGTGTCCTGGTAGCCGGAGTAGTTCCACTCGGCCCAGAAGTCGAGGAACCCGTTGTAGTGGTGCGCAGACCAGAGCGCGCCCCCGCCCAGCAGCACGACGAGCGTCGACGGCGGTCACGGACTTCACGAGCCGGAAGCGACGGCCGTCGATCACCGGATCGAGATCCCAGTCCTCGTTCGGGCCCGGCGGCGGACCGAGCCAGACCAGCGCGAGCTGCTGTGACGCGCCGCGGGTGATCTCGGCCACACCGATCGCGGCGAGCAGGAAGAGCCCGAGGTACCAGAACGGCAGGAAGCGCAGGTTCCAGGCGTGCAGCTCGGGCCACACGCGGAACACCAGGGCGAAGATGAGCGTCAGCGTGAGGATCGTGAGCGTGGCGCGGTCGCGCCGCACGAGTCCGACGATCGCGCCGATCGCAGCCAGCGCGATGACCCACCACAGCTCGGTCGGGAAGAGGTAGTCGATGTACCAGGTCAGCTTCTCGTACCGCATGTTCGCCGTGTAGCCGAACGTCGCGATCAGCGGCACGGTCCAGAACGCGGTGAGGAGCGCGCCGACCGCGCCGATCGCCGCCGCGACCGGGAGTGTGCGCACCGGTCGTTGGAACAACCACACGACGAGCGCGCCGACGACCACGAAGATGCCGACGACGACGTGGCACAGGATCGTCACCGCGAGCAACACGCGCCGGCAGCCACAACCGCCGGCGCGTGCGCAACGAGAACGCGAGCGCCCCGAGGAACGCGACACCGAACGCGAGCGCCAGCGTGAACGAGTACTCCCCCGCCAGCGAGCTCACGATCGGCCCGCCCATGATGCGCTGGTTGAACTGGATCGTCGCGTCGTGGCTGCCCGGCGTCGCGGCGACACCCTTGAAGAAGAGGAACAGCGTCGTGCCGATCGCGAACAGCTCCGGACCCGGCCGGCGGACGCGCAGGCCCCGGCCGAGGAAGTACGCGCTGGCGGGGAGCAGCACCGGCCCGAGCGCGGTGACGAGCTTGAACGCGATGTTGTACGGCAGGACCAGGTCGGCCAGCACGACGAGCAGGGCCGGGACCGGGAAGTAGAACTGGCCGGCCGGGAACCCGGCGAACCAGTCCGGCGACCAACCCGCGACCCGGAACGAGGGCAGGAGGTGGTCCCGCAGGTACGCCGGGAACCACACGTGGGCGCCCATGTCGCCACCGTTGGCGGTGGTGTTGCGCAGGAGCAGCCGGGGGTTGAGCTGCCAGAGGACGATGGAGCAGCAGCTCAGGACGACCAGGATCCCGAGGATCCGCCAGACCAGGCTCAGGTCCCGGTCCGGCGGGGGAAGCGTCGTGTCGGAGCGGGCCGGGACCTCACGGAGCGGCTCCGGTTCGGGCGCGACCGCGGGCGGCGGAAGCGTGCGCACCGACATTCCCTCAGCATGGCAGCCGGGGTGGCCGTCTGCGGGCCCAGCTCGCCGGAGCGCACGGCGCGGTCGCGTCGGTGCGCTCCGGCCCCGTGGTGGGTCAGCGGGCGACCCTGCGCCATCTCGAGGACTCGGGTCAGCGAGAGGGCTCCGTCGATCGACAACCAGCTCTTGGCCTCGCAGCGACCGCACTGGCGGAACATGACGTCCTCACCGGCGATCTTCATCTTGATCTCGACGATTCCGCCGTTCGCACACCGGTTGCACTGCATTCGATCGCTCCTCTGCTGGAGTTGCTCTTGTGCTTCTGGTGTCGACGATTCGCCCGAATTTCCTGGAGGATGATCCGGGGATGAGAGGGATGATCGCGAGGATGAGACGCGCCGTCTTCGCAGGTCAGAGGCCTGCGCGCCGAGCACCGCGGCTGCCGCGAATCAGGACAGCACGAGGACGACGGCGGAGAGCAGGTTGAAGCCGACGTGCAGCAGGATCGACTGCGAGAGCTCACCGGTACGAACCGCCCGTATCGCGCTGATCACCGCGAGCAGGAGCAACGGGGCCATCAGCGGCAACGTGCTCGGGTCCAGCAGGTGGACGCCGGCGAAGAGCACGGACGAGACCAGCACCGCCACGACCGGCGTCGTCCGCCGCAGCAGGGCCCGCAGCAGGAGTCCCCGGAACAGGAGCTCCTCGACCAGCGGGGCGAAGAGCGCGACGCCCGAGCACGACGAAGCACCAGCTCCGGTCCGTGGCTCTTCTCCAGGGTCTCGACCGCCTGCTGCTGGTCGAGATGGCCCGCCGACCCGGTCGAGCAGGCCCACGAGGCCGAGGGAGACCACCTGGAGCAGGACCCCCACCGCCAGCCAGGACCAGTCCCGGGCGCCAGCACCAGGCCGAAGTCCCGGTGGAGCGACCGCTGGCCCTTGAGCCGGCTCACCACCAGGAGAGCGAGGAGGATCGCCCCGTTCTGGGCGAACAGGCCGATGGCCAGGTCGATGCCGTCCGTCGTGGCGCCGCTCGGGCGACCCCGTACCGAGGCCGAGATCGAGACCGCGATCGCCGCCGGCGACCAGGCCGGCGAACCAGACCCAGACGACGTCGCCGAGTCCCCAGCGCACCGCCCGCCGGGTCGGATTCGAGGCTGTCCCCACGAAGCGCACGCTACGGGAATCTTGTCGGTGTGACCGTCGTTCCAGTACCTGAGACCGCCATCCGGGCCGACCGGCTCTACGATGGTGCCCCAACCGGGCGTCGAGCCCGCATGAACGAGGAGCCCGACTCCACGTGAGCAGTCGCCCACCCGATCGTCCCCCCGGGCCCGGCAAGCCGGCCGGCTCCCCCCCGTCGTCCCCACGTCCCTGGCCGCGCTGGCTCCCGCTGGTCGTGCTCGGGATCGTGGTCGCGATCTTCCTCTTCACGAGCGTCCGCACGAGCAACACGGACAAGGCGTCGCTCACCTACAGCCAGTTCACCGAGGCGGTCGCGCAGGGCGAGATCAAGAGCGTCAACTACGACCCGTCGAACGGCAAGCTCAGCGGTGAGTTCAAGACCGCGCAGGACGGCAAGACCGAGTTCACGTCCTCCGGTCCGAACAACGACCTGCAGGAGAACCAGCTCAAGAACCTGGCCAAGAACGGCGTGGACGTCAAGTACGTGCGCGAGGGATCCAGCCCGCTCGTCGGCATCCTGCTGTGGGTGTTGCCGCTCGTCCTCATCATCGGTTTCTTCGTCTGGATGAACCGACGCGCGCAGGGACAGATGGGCGCGGTGATGAACATCGGGCGGAGCCGCGCCAAGGTCTACGACGCGGAGAAGCCGAAGACCACGTTCTCCGACGTCGCGGGCTACGAGCCGGTGAAGCAGGAGATCACCGAGGTCGTCGACTTCCTGAAGAACCCGGGCAAGTTCAAGGAGATCGGCGCGCGCATCCCGCGCGGCGTGCTCCTGGTCGGCCCGCCGGGAACCGGCAAGACGCTGCTCGCCCGCGCGGTTGCGGGTGAGGCCGGCGTGCCGTTCGTCGCGATCACCGGTTCGGACTTCATGGAGATGTTCGTCGGTGTCGGTGCGGCGCGCGTGCGTGACCTCTTCCAGACCGCGCGCAAGCAGGCGCCCGCGATCATCTTCATCGACGAGATCGACTCCATCGGTCGCAAGCGCGGCGCGGGGCTCGGTGGCGGCCACGACGAGCGCGAGCAGACGCTGAACCAGATGCTCGCCGAGATGGACGGGTTCGAGACGAGCGTCGGGATCGTGATGATCGCGGCGACCAACCGTCCCGACATCCTCGACTCCGCGCTGCTGCGCCCGGGCCGTTTCGACCGCCAGATCATGGTGCCGCTCCCCACCCAGGAAGAGCGGATCGACATCCTGAAGGTGCACTTCCGGGACAAGAAGATCTCCGACGACGTGGACATCGCGGTCGTCGCCCGCGGCACGCCGGGCATGTCCGGCGCCGACCTGGCCAACCTCGTCAACGAAGTCCGCGCTGTTCGCGGTCCGGCGGGGCGAGACGTCCGTGCACCGTGAGGACTTCGAGGACGCGCGTGACCGCGTGCTCATGGGCCTCAAGCGGCCGACCGTCGTGATGAACGAGGAAGAGAAGGAGCACACGGCGTACCACGAGGGTGGGCACGCGGTCGCGGCCTACGTCCTCGAGCACGCGGACCCGGTGCACAAGGTGACGATCCTCCCGACCGGCATGGCGCTCGGCATGACCCAGCAGCTGCCCGAGGAAGAGAAGTACAGCCACGACAAGGACTTCCTCGACGACATGCTCTCCGTGCTCCTCGGCGGGCGTGTCGCGGAGCAGCTGATCTTCCAGTCGCAGTCCACCGGCGCGCAGAACGACCTGGTGCGCGGCACCGAGATCGCGCGGCGGATGGTCCGCGAGTGGGGCATGTCCGATCGCATCGGTCCGATGGCGTGGGGCTCCCAAGGTGCGGTGTTCCTCGGCGAGGACCTCGTGCACACGCGCGACTACTCCGACGAGACCGCCCGGGTCATCGACGAAGAGGTCGAGCGCATCCTCCGTTCGCAGGAGGAGCGCACGCTCGAGATGCTCACGCGGTACCGGCCCGGCCTCGAAGCCGTGGCCACGGCACTGCTCGAGCACGAGACGCTCGACGGGCTCGAGGTCGAGCGACTGGTCGACGACGCGATGGGCTACCGCGCCGGTGGTCCCCGCAAGGTGGTGCTCGCCGACGGCACCGTCGAGACGGTGGACGACGAGGGCCAGCCGATCGACGAAGACGGCCACCCCCTCCAAGCCATCTGAGCCACCGCTCGACGGCACGACTCGTTTCGGTGTCATCTGGACACGCCCTGACGTCGTTCAGATCGACACCGAAACGTGAGAACCGTGGGTCAGGCCGGGTGTGGACTCGGCTCAGGTGGTGGCGCGGGCGCGCTGGAGGGCGTCGCGGAGGGTTTGGGCGGTGGCGGGGCCGACGAATGACTCGCGCACGACGCCTTCGGCATCCGCGATCAGCACCATCGGGACGCCGGAGATCTCGTAGCGCTCGTGCAGCGCGCGCTCCTCGCTGAACTCGAGGTCGCAGACGGCGACGTCGGTCGAGCCGAGCGCCCGTACCCGCTCCCGCATCGCGCCGCACGAGTCGCACGTGCTCGACGAGAACAAGGCCACGAGCCACGGCGCATCGGGTTGGGGGAAGTCCGCTCGGAAGAGCTGGCGCGGGCACCGGGTGGGCATCGCGGATCGGCGCTCCGACGTGTCGGCGGCGTTCCAACCCGATCGCAATGATGAGCGCCACCGCGAGCAGCGCGACACCGATCGCGATCCGGAGCATCACGGCGATGTCACCGTTCCAGGTCGGGGATCGCGGACGACACCGAGATGCCGGGGATCGCCGACGACTCGCGGGAGACGACCACGGGTCGGGTCGCGTCGACGATCGCCAACCCGTCCGGCGGAACCTGACGCCGACCGAGGTCCAGCAGCACCCGCTTGCCCGGCTCGACCCGAACCCGGCGGGTGTCGGCGGGCACGAACTCCTCCCCGGCGCGCAGTGAGCGCAGGCGGAAGGTCAACGCCGACCGCCCGGGATTCAAGCACCGCGATGAGATCGATCGACGTCGCCGACACCCGGGCCGGCGCGACGACCCAGCGGCGCGCGCCGCGACTCTCGCCCACCGTCGTCGCGATGCCGCGGGCGTTCGCCGGGATCGGCGAGACCAGCGAGGTGAGCGTCTCGGCCACGATGGGCGTCGGCGAATCGACCGACGCCGAGAAGCCGACCCCGGGCGGGACGCGGCGACCGAGGTCCACCGCGACGGTCGATCGGGCGGGAACGTTCACGGTCTCCGGCTCGAGCGCACCACCGTCGAGGCCGGTGTGCACCGTCGCCACGGCCGGCGAGTCGTGCGGGTTCGCGATGACCAGCGTCTCGGTGCGCCCGGCCGCGATCGAGCCGTTCGGGAACTGCCAGATGCGCGAGGTGCTCGGCGCGCCGAGCGAGAGGGCGAGCCCGCGCCGGCCGTCGGTGCCGTCCAGCACCTGCGACTGCTCCGCGACCACGCGACCCGCGGCGCGCCGTCACCTCGGTCCCGACGAGCGCGTCGCGTCGAGCCTGATCGTGGACCGGGACCGTGACGCGGCTGTGGCCGGGGACGACGAAGCCCTGGAGCTCACCGGGCGCGAGCGGCCCGGTGTTGGTCAGGAAGCGCGATGTCGACGATCGCGTCATCGGCGAAGGGGTTGAACAGCGCGAGCCAGAGCGACGCGCCGCGCACGGTGGTGCCCGCGGCGAAGTGCCACTCGGGGGCGGCGTCACGCGCACACGGACCGATCGCGGCTTCGCCGTTCCCGATGATCGAGTGCGTGACGACCGTCGGTGAGCCGGTGACCTCGACGAGCACCCCGGGCTCGGGCAGCGCCACGATGTCCACGACGCCGGATGGTGACGAGCGAGCCGGCCGGGACCTCGAGCGGCCGCACCACCGGGGGTTGATCCGGGCCCGACATCACGCTCACCCGGGCATGCGCGAGGCGCGTGCCCGACGTTCGCGATGAAGAGGCGCTCGTCAGCCCGACCGCCGGGATTCGAAGTTCCTTCGGCGCAATACCACGCGGTCTCGGCAGAGTCCGCGGCCGGGACGCGTGGGCCGAGCGCGACGAACGCCGCGGTGCGATCCGTGCTGCTCGAGCCGCTCTGATCCAGGACGGCCGCGAGGAGCAGGCAGCCGAGCACGACGATGATCACGATGATCCGGCTGCGCCGACCGCGACTCATGCTCACGCGGTCACCTCGGGATCCGCCATCGACCGCGGGTGCGGGCGGAGGTCCGGGCGTGGGCCCCGGCTCGACCGCGGGCTCGGACTCCTCGCCCCGATGGCGCGAGCGCCAGTTGAAGCGCGCGCTTCCCCGCCACAGCAGCCACGCACCCACGATCAGGACGAGCTCCAACAGCACGAGGGGATAGCGCAGCCACTGGTTCGTGTACGCGAACGAAACGGTGCCAGGCCGGTTCAGCTCGTATCCGTTGGCCCAACCGAACACGCGGCGGTGCGTCAGCGTCCCGGCGCCGGACGACGCCTCCCACGCGCCGTCGTACGCCTGGCTCCACACGATCGTCCCCGCCTTCACCGTCGCGCCCCCGAGCACGGGAGTCGGCGACGTCCGGCGCGGCGATCGCGCCGAGCGGGTCAGCGACGGAATCGGTGACCGCGGTCTTCGGCAGGCGCGCCGCGCCGGGAATCCACGCCCGGTTCTCGTACAGCTCCAAGCCCGGCGGACCTTCGAGCCGCACCAGGTCGAGCTGCTCGGCCAGCGCGACGAGCAGCGCCGCGGGCGCCGGATCGCTGCGCACGACTCCCGGACCGGGCCGCTCCGGCACCGCGAGGTACCGAACACCCATGGTGCCGAGCAGCGCACCGACGCGGTTGCTGCCGCGCTCGACGCAACAGGTCGACGGCGGCGCCGACGCGCGCCGACGCGCCGCCCGACGGCGGCGGCAGGTTCGTCCGGACGTCGCCCGGCCCGTCGTTCGTGATCCCGTAGCCGACGTCACCGTGCACGACCGGGTCGACCGGGAGGACGTCGGGATCACCCAGCCAGAGCACGCGGAACTGCCCGCTCGCTTCCTCGGATCGCATCCACGACAGGTTCTGGTTCCAGTCCGCCGCCGGCATGTGCCAGCGACCTCCGGTGGCGTCGACCGCGAACGCCAGGACCGGGAACGACAACGCGATGGCCCCGCCGATCGCTGCGACCTGGCGCCACCCGAAGTGCAGCTGGCGCACGTCTTCGATGAACGCGGCGACGCCGAGCCCGACCGCCAGCGACACCCCGAGCGCCGCCGGAACGAGCAGACCCTCGACTGCGGGCATCGGCGCGTCGGGGAAGAAACGCGAGGGCACCCATACGAACGCGAACGATACGAGGGCCAGCACCCAGGCACGGGTCGCCCAGACGAGACGCGGACCGGTAGCCAGGAAGAGCACGAGCAAGGCCGCGCCGGCGATGACCCAACCGCCGGCGCCGGCGCCGTTCGGACCGGTCTGGAAGCGCAGGATGTTGGAGAAGCCGAGGTCCGTGCGGAACGCGAACCCGAGCGCGGCGAGCCGGTCACCGGCGCGCAGGTATCCGACCGGCCACGGCAGGAGCAACGCGAACCCGACACCGGTCACCGCGAGCGTGGCGATCCACAACCGGCGCAGCTCCCCGTCCGCGCGGGCGATGAGCTGCGCGAGCGCCAGCGCGATCGCCACGATCGACCGGCAGCAGCAGCGCGGGCGGCCACGCGGCGGTCGCGAGCGCGACCAACGCGCTCGGTGCCGATGACGGTGCGCCACCAGCGCCTGATCGGCGAGTCCGGAAGGTAACCACCCAGCCGCAGCAGTCCGGTGACGATCATCGGCGTCAGCGCGTAGAGCACGAGCGCGCCGAAGCGACCGGCGGCGAGCGCGTTGCGCGGGACCGGATTGATGCCGTACGCGAGCGCGGCGACGACGGCCGCACTCCCGGGCCCGGTGATCCGCCGGCCGAGACGCCACGCGCCGAAGACACCGAACGGCAGCGCGCCGACGACGACGATCGTGCGGGCCATGCCCGTTGCGCCGAGCAGGATCGTGCCCAGGATCGAGAACACGCCGAGCTGCGCGGGCGCCTGTGCCGACGAGCCGAGGTCCACGTAGCGCCACGCCGAGGTGAACGACTCGAGCAGGTCACCGACCCCGGGCCAGCTCGAGAGCTGGCCGACCGCGGCCACCCGCCCGAAGATCGAGCGAACGGGAACCCACCAGCACCAGGAAGATGAATGACCAGGGCGCGCAATCGCGGCCGGCGCCCGCAGCCGGGTGGAGGCGTTGCTGGTGGCCGAGCGGCTGCGTTCGGAGAGCGACCGCATCCGGTCCTCGGCCCGCAGCGAGCCGACGAGGTAGCCACTGACGCGTGCGCTGCCCCGCACCTGGAGCGAGCGGAGGTCGATGTCCGGAACGCGCCGGAGCGCCTGCGCGGCGCGGCGCGACTTCCGCAGCTCGCCGAGGTTGCGCAGGTTCCACGGTCCACGCGCCGATCAACGCACTCGCGCGATCGCGTCGGCGGGTGAGCACGAACGCGATGACCTCGACGACCGCGAGGATGAGCGCGATCGGAACGAGATAGAGCAGCGACCAGCCGGACGCTGACTTCAGCAACGCGCGCAGGCGGCTGCGTTGTGCCGCGGCGGGCGACACCGCGCCGGCCGCGTCGTGCATCGTGTCTTCACGCCGGTGCCGGACGCGTGCGTCGGGCACCACGAGCACCCGCGCGCCGGCGATGCGCGCGCGCCAACACAGGTCCAGGTCCTCGGCGCCGGGATACGTGCGCGGGTCGAACCCGCCGAGCTCGGCGAACAGGTCGGCGCGCACCAGCATCACGGTGCTCGACACGAAGAAGACGTCACGCACCGCGTCGTGCTGCTCCTGGTCGAGCTCACCGGGCTCGATGCCCGAGTGCGGCACACCGAGCCGGTCCACCGCGAGCCCGACCTCGAGCAGGACCTCCGGCCGGTCGTACTCGACCAGCTTCGGCCCGAGGATCGCCGCGTTGGACCGGTAGCCCTCCTCGACCAGGAGCCGCACCGCGGACGGATCGAGCACCACGTCGTCGTGGCAGAACAGCAGGAAGGTCGCGCCCTCGACGACCTCGAGCACGTCGTTCGCCACCGCCGCGAATCCCTGCTCCTCGCGGAGGCGGCGGACGAACGCTCCGGGGACCGCGCCGGCGACCCGGGCGGTGGGATCGACCGCCGAGCCGGCGTCGAGCACGAGCACCGTCAGCTCGGGGTAGTCGGAGTCGCCGATCGACCGGAGGGTCTCCTCGAGCCATGGTCCGGGGTCCTTGGTGACGACGACCGCGACGACCGGGGGCACGGCAACCGGCTCCGACACCTCCCCGGGGGACTCCGAGTCGAGTATCGGCCCGTCGGAGGGGGGCGGGACGCTGTCCATGGGCCGGATCAGGCTACTGGCCGGGCCCCGCTGCGGCCGCTTTCTGATCGGCCCGGTCCCCACCCGGCGGGGCGTCGGACCGGCGGATGCAGGCCGGGTGACTCTCGTCACCAGGGCCACCCGAGTGCTTGCTGGAGTTAGCACTCTGCGTTATGGTGCATGCACTGGCACGGCCGGACCGCCGGCCGCCGGGTGAATCTCCAGCACGCGACACGAAAGAGAGCGCACTTCCCATGGACGTCAACCTCCGCAAGACCGCCACGGACACGGCCTACATCGTCGTCGGGGTCGGTGTCCTCGGCTTCCAGCAGGCCCAGGTCCGCCGGCGCGACGCCATCGCCCGCGCCACCACGATCCGCCGCGACGCCCGCGAGACGCTGAAGGGGCAGACGGACAAGTTCAAGACCCGCGGCGAAGGCTGCGCCGCGAACCTCGCCGGCCTCGGCTCCTCGCTCGGCTCGAGCGTGAGCGGGACCGTCGGCGGCACCGTCACCAACACCGTGGGCGCCGTCGGCAGCCAGGTGAAGGCCGGAGTGGACCGCGTCGGGACCCAGGTCAAGGCCGGGGCGGACGCAGTCAGCACGCAGGTCAAGGCGAGCGCCGACATCGTCGGGACCCAGGTCAAGGCCGGAGCGGACGCGGTCGGCTCGCAGGTGAAGACGGGCGTCGACGTCGTCGGCACCCAGGTCAAGGCCGGTGCCGACCTCATGGGTGCCGCCGACCCCCGAGGCTGGGTGGACCCGGTCGTCGGTGACATCCGCGTGCGGGTCGAGCCGGTCGTCGAGCAGCTCCGCACGATCACGCTGCCGGGTACGGTCTCCGCGCTCCCCGACCAGGTGTCGAAGGTGATCGAGGTCGGACGGAACCGGGTGCAGGGCCGCTTCGGTGGCGCCGGCGAAGGCACGATCCCCGCGCCGACCGCCGCGAACGGCAACGCTTGATGTAATCACCTCGAGGCGCGGTGTCCCCCCGCCGCGTCACGAGTGCTGGCAGAAGGCCCCCTCTTCGGAGGGGGCCTTCTCGCGTCCGGACTCGGGCTTCCCGACTCGACCCGTCGTCCGAGCCGATCTCGGAGGCGTGGGAGGGCTTAGGCTCCGATCATGCTGGTAGCGCTGGCGGGTGGAGTCGGAGCGGCCCGCTTCCTACGCGGGCTCGTGCGGGTCGTCTCCCCCGCCGACGTGACCGTCGTGGTCAACACGGCCGATGACGACCGGTTCCACGGCCTCTGGGTCTGCCCGGACCTCGACACCGTCACGTACACCCTCGCCGGAGCCGAGCACCCCGAGCAGGGCTGGGGTCTCGCGGGCGAGACGTTCGGGGTCATGGACGCACTGGACCGCTACGGGCAGGACACCTGGTTCCGCCTCGGCGACCGTGACCTCGCCACGCACCTCTACCGCACCGAGCGCCTCGCCGAAGGCGCCACGCTGACCGAGGTCGCGACCGAGATCGCGGCGGCGTGGGGCGTGGTGCCGCGGCTGCTCCCGATGTCCGACGACCGGATCGCCACGCGCGTCACCGTCGCCCGCGACGGCGGCGAGCGCGAGGAGCTCGCGATGCAGGAGTGGTTCGTGCGCGAGCGGTCCGCGTCGCCGGTCGTCGCCGTGGACTTCGCCGGCGCGGAGGACTCCCGTCCTGCCCCGGGCGTGCTCGAGGCGCTCGAGGCCGCCGAGACGATCCTCGTGTGCCCGTCGAATCCGGTGATCTCGATCGGCCCGATCCTGGCCGTGCCCGGCATCCGCGACGTGCTGACCCGGCGCCGCGACCGGGTGGTGGGCGTCAGCCCGATCATCGCCGGCGCCCCGGTGAAGGGTCCGGCGGACCGACTGATGGGCCCGCTCGGCATCGAGGTCAGCTGCGTGGGAGTCGCCCGCGCCTACGCCGACTTCTGCGGCACGCTCGTGATCGACTCCGGCGACGCCCATCGCGCGCGGGAGGTCGAGGCCGCCGGGGTGCGCGCGGTGGTGGCCGACACGCTCATGACCGACGCCCGGGTGGCGGCCGCGCTGGCCCGCCACACGCTCGACGCCGTCGCCTGAAGTGCTCCGTCCGGTACCGGTGGCGAACGCGGCGAACGTGACCGGTCGGGGCACTCGGTGAGCGCGCTCACGATCATCCCGCTCGCCGGGATCCCCGAAGTGCGACCGGGTGACGGACTCGGAGACCTCATCCGGCGAGGCCGCGGCCGCGCAGGACACACCGTTGGCCGAGCGCGACTGCATCGTGGTCACCCAGAAGGTGGTGTCGAAGACCGAGGGCCGGCTCGTGCCGCTCGACCACGACGACCTCGCGGCGCGGACCGCGCTGGTCGAGCAGGAGTCGGTGCGCATCATCCGCCGCCGCGGCGATCTCATCATCAGCGAGACCCGCCACGGGTTCGTCTGCGCGAACGCCGGCGTGGACCTGTCGAATGTCGACGCCGGGGTCGCCGCGTTGCTCCCGGTGGACAGTGACCGCTCCGCGCACCGGATCCGCAGTGCCATCCGCGCGGCCGCCGGCATCGACGTCGCCGTGGTGATCTCGGACACGTTCGGCCGCGCGTGGCGGCACGGGCTGACCGACGTGGCGATCGGAGTCTCCGGGCTGGCCGCGGTCGTCGACCTGCGCGGCGAGACGGATGCCAGGGGCCGCGAGCTGCACGTCACCGAGGTCGCGCTCGCGGACGAGGTCGCCGGCGCGGCCGAGCTGGTGATGGGCAAGGCCGCCGGCGATCCCGGCGGCGATCGTGCGCGGGCTCGACGCCGACTGGTTCCGCGACGGCTCGGTCAAGCGAGCTCATCCGCGCCCCCCAGGACGACCTCTTCCGATGACCCGCCGCCGAACCCACCTTCCGTTTGTGCCGTCAGAGTTCTCCAGGAACGTTGACGGCACAGACGGGGGACGTGGTGGGGCGTGGAGTCGTGAGCTTGCCGGCGTTTCTCGACGCGCGGCGGTCGATCCGGGCGTTCACCGCAGACCGGTCGCGCGCGAGACGCTCGACACGCTCGTGGAAGCGGCATGCGTCGCGCCCGCACCGCACCACTCGCGTCCCTGGCGGTTCGTCGTGGTCGACACCGACGCGGCGAAGCAGCAGCTGGCCACGGGCATGGGCGACCGTTGGCGCGCCGATCTCGCCGCCGACGGGGTCGACCCGGCGCGCATCGACGAGCTGGTCGACGCGTCCCACCGCAAGCTCGCGGACGCTCCGGCGCTGGTGCTCGGCTGCCTGACCTGGGACGGCCTCGACCGCTACCCGGACGCCACGCGGCAGCGGGCCGAGTGGGGCATGGCCCTGCTGTCCCTCGGCGCGGCAGTCGAGAACCTCATGCTGGCCGCGGCGGCGAGCGATCTCGCGTCGTGCTGGGTCGCCGCGCCGATCTTCTGCCCCGAAGCGGCGCGCGACGCGCTCGCACTCCCCGAGGAATGGCTGCCGCACGCGTTGGTGCTGATCGGCCATCCCGATCCGAGCTACGTCGGGCGCGCCCGCCCGCCGATCCCGCTCGACCAGCTGCGCCAGTTCCGCTAGGGCGGCCGCGCTACTTGATGCCGCGTTGGATCCGGAACCAGTCCAGAGTCCGGCCGACGCCGTCGTCCAGGTCGGTCCACGGCTTCCAACCCAGCTGCGCCTCGGCCCGGCTCGGATCCAGCGACGAGCGCTCGACCTCGCCCGGTCGAGCCGGCGCATGGTTCGGATCGTCGGTGAAGCCGACGCCGCGCGCGATCGCGTCGTAGAGCTCCTGCACGCTGGTCTCGACCCCGGTGCCGATGTTCATGATGAGCCCGCCGCCCTTGTCCGACGCGCGCACGAGCGCGTCCACGACGTCATCGACGAACACGAAGTCCCGGGTCTGCTTGCCGTCACCGAAGATGGTGGGCCGGGTCCGGTCGAGCATGAGGCCGGTGAAGATCGAGACCACTCCGGCTTCACCGTGCGGGTCCTGGCGCGGTCCGTAGACGTTCGCGAACGCCGAGCGCGCTGTACTCCAGCCCGTGGATCTCCCGGTAGTAGTGGAGGTAGTCGACCGACGCCTTCTTCGCGACGCCGTACGGCGACTCCGGTCGCTGCGGGTGGTCTTCCCGCACCGGGAGGTGCTCGGGAGTGCCGTAGAGCGTGCCGCCCGACGCGGCGAACACGACCTTGCTCGTGCCGGCCGCGACCGCACCTTGGCAGATGTTCAGGGTGCCGAGGATGTTGACCTCGGCGTCGAAGACCGGCCGCGCGACGGACACCCGCACGTCGGCCTGCGCCGCGAGGTGGAACACGACGTCGGGCTTGCGGTGGGTGATGAAGTCCGTGACCGCCGGCGAGCGGACGTCCAGGCGATGAAACGAGAACTTGCGGCTGCCGAGCGAGCGGGCGTCGGCCAGGTTGGCGAGCGACCCGGTCGAGAGGTCGTCAACGACGTCGACTTCCCAGCCCTCGGCCAGCAGCCGGTCTGCGAGCGTGGAACCGATGAACCCGGCTCCCCCAGTTACAAGCGCCTTCACAATTCTCTCCTACCCGCAGGGCAGCACAGCCTCGGGAGTGATCGCTTCGTCCTTCACCGCGTGGCCGGCGGCGACTGCGGCCCCCGACAACAGGACCGAGCGGAGAACCGTAGCGTCCCGACCGACCACCGTCCGGTGTCCGAGCATCGACGCCTCGACGTGCGCACCGGCTTCGATGCGGGCACCCGACGCGATGACGGAGGGTCCGAGGACGGTCGCGGTGTCGTCGATCTCGGCGCCGGGCTGCACCCATACGTCGGCGGTGCGCTCGACTGCCCCCGGCATGGGCGGGGTGCCGAGGCGACCGGACGCCACGTCGATCTGGGCCTCGAGGTACTTCTGCGGAGTGCCGATGTCGAGCCAGTAGGCGTCGGACTGCATCGCGTAGAGCAAGCCCGGTGCGTCGAGCATCCGGGGGAACGTCTCCCGCTCGATCGACACGGTGAAGCGCGGCGGGATGCGATCGAAGACCTCGGGCTCGAGCACGTAGGTCCCGGCGTTGATCCAGCTGGTCGGCGCCTGACCCTTCGGCGGCTTCTCGACGAAGGCGACGACCTCGCCGTCCGCCCGGGTCGGCACGACCCCGAATGCCGACGGGTCCGCGACCTTGGTCAGCGCGATCGTCGCCTGGGCGCTGCGCTCGGCGTGGAACGCGAGCAGCTGATCCAGATCGAGGTCGGTGAGCACGTCGCCGTTGCAGACGACGACCCGCTCGTCGATGCCCTCCGCGGCGAATCGGATGCCGCCGGCGGTACCGAGCGGCTCGTGCTCGACGACGAATCGGAGCTTCATGTCACCGAAACGGTCATCCGAGAAGTGCTCGGTGAACGCATGCGGGAGATAGCCGAGCGACAGCACCACCTCGTCGACACCGTGCGCGCCGAGCCAGGTGAGCTGGCGCTCGATGAACGGGAGATTGGCGATGGGCAGCAGCGGCTTGGGAGTCGTGAGCGTGAGCGGGCGAAGACGGGTCCCTTCGCCACCGACGAGCACGACCGCTTTCACGGGGCGGTGCTCCCGGGAACCGTCGTCGACGTGTCGCCGGCTGCGCCCGTCGCCCTGGCCACCCGTCGCCCCGGTCCCACCCGTCGCCCCGGTGCCGGCCGGTGCCGTGGTCGCGGTACCCGTCGCCGGCTGGCCACCGAGGTCGTTGATGTTGGCGAGCGCCTCTTGTGCCGTCGGCGGCTCTTCCAGCTTCTGGCCCTTGGGCAGGTAGTAGACCGCCACGATCTCGCCGTTCTTCGGGTGGAAGTCCGCCGGGTTGCCGGTGCGCGGCTTGCCGGTCCACGGCTTCCCGTACTCGCCGACCGCCCATTGGATCTCGGCCTTCTTGGCGTTGGCCCCCTTGCCGCAGCTCTGGCCGTTCTGGTGCTCGGCCCCGTCCCAGAGCCTCATCGAGCTGTCGGACAGGTTCCAGCCCCCGTAGCCGATGAAGCGGCCGACGGTCGCGGCGCTGCCGGCCTCGTCGCTCGAGAACGGGTGGATGTGCATGAGGCCGTCGCCGTGGGAGTGCAGCCCGGCCCGGACACCCGGCTCGCTGGCGCGGGGCTCGAAGGCCGGCGCGTTCGGCAGCCAGGTTCCGCAGACGTTGACACCCAGGAAGGCATGCCAGTGGTCGCCGATGGCCGGCGCAGCCTGCGCCTTGTCGTCGTTTCCGATCTTGGTGGCCACGACGAGCAGCACCCCGACGAGGATCACCGCCACCGTCATGACGGTCCAGATCATGGACCCGCTCCGACGCTTCGGACGGCGGACCCGGGAGCGGATTCGGGCGCGGTTGTACTTGCTTGCTTTGGCCATGGCGGGGGTCAGGTTACTCGGTGACCACCGGATTTTCGGGACGCGTCCGGGTCGCCGCGAGCGGCGCCGACGACGGCCCCACGGGCAGTGAGGAACACCGCCACCAGGGGCAGCAACAGGCGGCGCGGGCCGTGCCACCACTTGGCGGCGTAGCGGTACGCGGCGAGATGGTGATCGACGATCGACCGCAGCGGGCGCCGGGCCCGGCTGCCCCCGACCGTGTGGATCACGTGGCCGCCGGGCTCGTAGGCGATCTGCCATCCGTCGCGCCTCGAGCCGCCGGCAGAGGTCCACGTCTTCGAAGAACAGGAAGAACTGCTCGTCCCAACCGCCGACCCGATCGAGTGCGGCGCGCCGGAGCCAGACCGCCGCGCCGGAGATCCATTCGACCCGCCGACCGACCTCCGGATCGGCACCGAGCTGGCGGTACGAGCGCGTGAACCGGTTGTTCGGCGCGACGACGCCGAGGAGCGCATGCCCGATCGCGTCGCGCAGTGACGGAGCCGATCGTGCGGACGGGTACACCGACCCGTCGGAATTGCGTAGCTGCGGGCCAACCGCCCCGAGCCGGTCGTCCGCCGCGAACCGGTCGCACGAGTGCGGCGGCGGTCCCGGCCTCGACCTCGGTGTCCGGGTTGAGCACCGCGACGATCGGGGCCCGGGTCGCGGCCGCGCCGAGATTCGCGGCGCGGCCGTATCCGAGGTTCGCGCCCGGGCGGATGACCGTCACCTGCGGGAAGGTCGCTTCGAGCTGGTCGACCGAGCCGTCCGCGGAGCCGTTGTCGACGACGACGACCTCGGGCGCGCCCGCCGAGTCGTCGGCCAACAGTGTTTCGACGCACGTCGTGAGCGAGGCGCCGGCCTCGTAGTTGACGACCACCGCCGCCCAGCTCGGCGCGACCTCGGTGGGTGCGGTCACGAGTGCTATTTCACCACGCGATATTTGACGAGGGCGTACATCGCGGCGAACCCGTCGCGCCAGGTGATCTTCTTGCCCTCGTCGAACTCACGACCGGCGTACGAGATCGGCACCTCGTAGATGCGGATCCCCTGGCGCAGCACCTTGGCGGTGATCTCGGGCTCGAAGTCGAATCGGTCGGACTTCACCGTGATCCCGCGCAGCACCTCGCGGTCGAACAGCTTGTAACAAGTCTCCATGTCCGAGAGCGTCGTGTTGTAGAGCAGGTTCGTGGTGAGCGAGAGCACCTTGTTGCCGACCCAGTGCAGGTAGAGCATGTTGCGCCGCTCGCCGGTGATCCGCGACCCGTAGACGACCTTGGCCCGGCCCTTGAGCATCGGCGCGATCAGGCGCGGCCAGTCCTCGGGGTCGTACTCGAGGTCGGCGTCCTGGATCAGCACCAGATCACCGGTGACGTGCTCGAGCCCGGTGCGGATCGCGGCACCCTTCCCGCGGTTCTCCGGATGCGTGACGATCTTGACGGTGCTGTCCCCGAGCTGGGTGAGCACCGAGTGCGTGCCGTCGTCGCTGCCGTCGTTCACCACGATGAACTCGCGGTCGAGCGGGAGCTCCACGTGCCGCATCCGTCGCAGGATCTCGACCACCGTGTTCCGCTCGTTGTACACGGGGACAATGACCGAGAGCTTCCGGTACGGGACCGGGTCGTGCGGTCCGCGCACCGGCGGGGTTGATCCTTCTGTGCCGCTCGCCGTCACTGCTCGCGCTCCTTCCGGTACCACTCGTAGGTGCGGGTCAAGCCCTCGTGGAGCTGGACGTCGGGCTCCCAGCCCAGCACCTCGCGGGCCAGGCTGATGTCCGGTTGGCGCTGCGTCGGATCGTCCTCGGGCAACGGCTCGAACGCGATCTCGGACGACGAGCCGGTGACTTCGAGCACCGTGCGCGCCAGCTCGAGGATCGTGAACTCATTCGGGTTGCCGATGTTCATCGGACCGACGTGATCCGACTCGAGCAGACCGAGGATCCCGCGGACCAGATCGTCGACGTAGCAGAAGGACCGCGTCTGGTCCCCCTGGCCGTAGACGGTGAGCGGCTTGCCCTCCATCGCCTGCACGAGGAAGTTCGACACCACCCGACCGTCGGCCGGGCGCAGTCGCGGGCCGTAGGTGTTGAAGATCCGGACGATGCGCACGTCGAGCCCGTGGGCCCGGTGGTACGCGAGCGTGAGCGCCTCTCCGAAGCGCTTGGCCTCGTCGTAGACCCCGCGCGGCCCGATCGGATTGACGTTTCCCCAGTACGACTCCGGTTGCGGGTGCACCAGCGGGTCGCCGTACACCTCGCTCGTCGACGCGAGCAGGTACCGCGCGTTCTTGGCCAGCGCGAGCCCGAGGGTGTTGTGCGTACCGAGCGCGCCGACCTTCATCGTCTTGATCGGGTGCTCGAGGTAGTCCTCGGGGCTCGCCGGGCTCGCGAAGTGCAACACCGCGTCGACGGCTCCGGTCACGTGGATGAAGTTCGTCACGTCCAGCCGCTCGAACGTGAACTCGGGTCGCCCGAGCAGATCCGAGAGGTTCTCCATTCGCCCGGTCAGCAGGTTGTCGAGCCCGACGACGTCCCAACCGGAGTCGATGAGGCGTTCGGTGAGGTGCGAGGCCAGGAAACCCGCCGCGCCGGTGACCACGGCGCGCGGCCGCGGATGATCGGTCGCGCGTCGCCGAGGCTGCCGATCCATTGAACTGGGTCGCTCCGACCTCCGCCCTTCGTTCCCGCTCTGGCCTGTGCTCACTAGCGGCCGACACCCTCGTAGGTGAATCCCCGCCGCCGGAGCGCTACCGGGTCGAGCAGATTGCGGGCGTCGAGCACCCGGGGCTGCGCCAGCGCCGCGAGCACGCGGTCGAAGTCGAGCCAGCGGAACTCGTCCCATTCGGTCAGCACGGCGAGCACCGCCGCACCATCGCACGCGTCGTAGGGGTCAGGCACAACTTCGAGGCCGGGCACCAGCGCGGAGGCCCGTTCCCCGGCCTCGGGGTCGTAGGCCCGCACCGTCGCGCCCTCCTCCAACAGTCGCCGGGCGATGACCAGTGCCGGTGAGTCCCGGAGGTCGTCCGTGTTCGCCTTGAACGTGAGCCCCCACAGCGCGACGGCAGCCCCGTCGAGTGACCCGCCGGCCAACCCGCGCACCTTGTCGACCATGCGCTCGTGCTGGCGGCCGTTCACCTCGACCACGCCCTCGAGCAGCGAGAAGTCGTAACCGGCGATCCGGGCCTGGTGCAGCAGCGCCGCGGTGTCCTTCGGGAAGCACGAGCCGCCGTACCCGGGACCCGGGTGCAGGAACTCGAACCCGATCCGCTGGTCGTAGCCCATGCCGAGCGCGACCTCGCGGACGTCCGCGTCGACCGACTCGCAGAGGTTCGCGATCGCGTTCACGAACGAGATCTTGGTCGCCAGGAACGCGTTGGACGCGTATTTGATCATCTCGGCCGACGCGGGGTCGGTCACGAGGATCGGCGCGTTCAGCGAGCGGTACAGCTGGCTCACCCGGACCGCGACCGATGGGTCGTCGCAGCCGATGACCACCCGGTTCGGGTGGAGGAAGTCACGCACCGAGGATCCTTCACGGAGGAACTCGGGGTTCGACGCGACCCCGATCTCCTCGGTGGCACCAGAGGCCGCGAGGATCCGCTGCACTAGCCGGGTCGACCCGACCGGCATCGTCGACTTGTTGATCACGACCGCGTTGCGGCGCAGGCCGGGCGCGATCTCGCGCGTCACGTCCTCGACGAACGACAGGTCGGCCGCGCCGTCGTCACCTTGCGGTGTCGGTACGCACAGGAAGACGAACTCGGCGATCGACGCCGCGTTCGAGGCCCCGACGACGAAATTCAGCCGCCTCGACGTGAGCCCCTCGTTCAGCAGCTCGGGCAGGCCGTCCTCGAGGATCGGGACCTCGCCCTTCAGCAGCGAGTTGACCCGCTCGACGTTGATGTCCGCACACGTCACCCGGTGGCCCATGTGGGCCAGGCAGGTGGCGGTGGTCAATCCGACGTATCCGGCCCCGATGACCGCGACTTCACTCATGATTCCCGCTCTCGGTCCTGCGCCCGGGCCGCTCGGGCCCCGTTCCGCTGCTCTCACGGCGCTGACGCGATGCCCGCGTCCCGCTCCACTCATGCTTGCTCCCTCTTGCCTTCGAGATCACCGGCGTGCGCTCTCGGTCCAGGCATCCTCGACGACGGGAGCCCGATCCCTGAGCGGTTCCCACCACGGGCGGTTCCCGGCGTACCACTCCACCGTCGCCCGGACGCCGGCGTCGAACTCCACCGCCGGCGACCAACCGAGCTCGCGACGGATCTTCGTGCTGTCGAGCAGGTACCGCCGGTCGTGACCCGGTCGGTCCGGCACGATCGTCTTCAACGACGACGGCTTGCCGAGCACGTCGAGCACCAGATCGGCGATCTGCTCGATGCTCGCCTCGACGCCACTGCCCACGTTGTAGGTCTCGCCCTCCCGACCGTTGGCGAGGATCAGGTCGATCGCCGAGCAGTGGTCGAGCGCGTGGAGCCACTCGCGCCGGTTCTCGGTCGACGCGTAGAGCGGCAGCGGGTGATCGTCGAGCGCCCGTGACGTGAAGAGCGGGATCACCTTCTCGGGGAACTGGTACGGCCCGTAGTTGTTGGCGCAGTTCGAGATCGAGATCGGGAGCCCGAACGTCTCGTGGTAGGCGCGCACGATGTGGTCCGCCGCCGCCTTCGACGCGTTGTAGGGCGTGCGGGGCCGGTACGGCGAGTCCTCGGTGAACGCACCCGGGTCGTCGAGCGCCAGGTCGCCGTAGACCTCGCAGGTCGAGACGTGGTGGAACCGGCGCACACCGACCCGCCGGGCCGCCTCGAGCAGGCACTGGGTCCCGAGCACGTTGGTCCGGACGAAGCGGCCGGGATCGAGCACCGCCAGGCTGTTGTGGGACTCGGCGGCGAAGTTCACGACCACGTCCACGGCCCGGTCGGCCAGCAGCGACTCCAGCGTCGGGAGGTCGGCGATGTCCGCCTGGACGAAGGTGATCCGGTCCTCGACGTCGGCGAGGTTCTCCCGGTTGCCCGCGTAGGTCAGGAGATCGAGGGCCACGAGTCCATCAGCGGGGTGCGCCTCGGTCCAGTAGCGCACGAAGTTCGACCCGATGAAGCCGGCCGCGCCGGTCACGAGCAACGTGGGCATCAGGGAATTCTAGGGCCCAGGAGCGGAGGCCGCGACCAGAGAACCCGGCCTGCAGCGGCCCGGAAGCAAGCCGTGAGGGGGAAACTCAGCAGGACTCGGCCGCGGGTGCCGTGGTCTTGGTGGTTGCGGTCGACCCCGAGGAGCTCTTCTTCGTCGTCGTCGTGGTGGTCTTCGCTCCCGCCGGCGCGGTCACGCCCTGGTAGTCCTGGGCGATCATCACGACGACATCGGCATCCGAGATCTTCGCGTCGGAGCTCAGCTTGCCGACCCCACCGAGGTAGCGGGCGACCAGCTTGGCCTTGTCCTCGTTGCCCGGGCGGTAGTGGATCTCGGTGACCGTGAGGCGCCCGGTGTTCCCGATGCCCGCCGGGGCGAAGCTGTACCGCTGCAGGCCGGCGATCGCCTGGCCGGCCGCACCCTCGACGCCGGAGGCGTTGAGCACCCGGACCCGCACCTGGGACGGCAGGAGCTTGGGGTCGATCTCGTCGCTGCTGGGCGCGCCGAACGTGCGCAGCCGGGCGAGCACCTGGTTGGCATCGGGTTGCTTCGCCACGACGCTGGCCCCGTCCGATGCACCCACGACCGGCAACGTGATCATCTCGACCGCGCTGCTGTCCTCGGGGTTGACCTTCCGGAACGTGTTCACCAGGCGGAAGATGTCCGCCTTGCCGAGCTGTGCGTCGATCTTCAGCTTCGGGATCGTGGCGTCAGCCACCTCGTACGCGGTGAGCGGGTTGGATGCGCCCTTCGATGCTGCCGCGGCCGCGAGGCGACGGATGAACGTCTGCTGGCGCGTGATGCGGTCGAGGTCGGCGCGGGGGCTGGCATCCGTCCACTTGCCGGCCTGCGCGTCGTAGTACTCGAGGTGGCGGGCCCGCACGTATTCGAGCGCCTGGTTGCCGTCGAGCGGCACGCAACCGGCGGTCGCGATGTCCAGGCCGGAGTAGTCGTCGCGCGCGGGCGCCGGGAAGAAGACGGGGATCTTCCCGATCGCGTCAACGATGCCGACGAACGCCTTGAAGTTGACCTCGACGTAGTGGTTGATGTCGATGTCGAAGTTGGACTTCAGCGTGTCGATGACCTTCTGCGGCCCGTCGTTGAACGCGGCGTTGATCTTCTCCCGTCCGTGACCGGGGATGTTGACGAGCAGGTCGCGGGGGAACGACACGAGCAGGCTCGTCTTCGCGTCGGGGTCGATATGGACGACCATCAAGGTGTCCGACTTCGGTGGCCCGGTCTCCGCCGAGGTTCCGAACGCCTGCTGCTCACCCGCGCTCTCGACGAAGTCGCGGGTGTCGGAGCCGATCACGAGGTAGTTGCCGGCCTTGCCCGGCCCCTCGGGGAGCTGGAGGCCACCGATCCGAGGGATGTCGTCGAGGCGGCTGGCGATGACCTGGTTCGCCCCGACGATGCCGCCCGTCACGAGGACGAACGTCACCCCGAGGGCGATCACGTATCGACGCCCGAAGGCGCGCCAGGACGACGGAGAGAGAGCCACGGTGCGTCAATCGTAGTGAAATGCCCCCGAAAAGTGACGGCAGGCAACGACCGGGACGGGGAAGTGCAGACGGGAGTGGTCCCGGTGCGCCGGCGCCGAAACGACCGGGAAGGCGGGCACCCGGACCAGTACCCTGCAGTCAATGGAGGTCGGGCCGATCCTCGCGGCACTTCCGGCTGCGCTGCCCGCCGCAGTGGGTCTCGACGGGGCGAGCGTGGTCGTGGCCTGCGGCGCCGAAGCGGTCGTGTCGGTCGACGGTCCGGAGACCTTCGCCCGCCTCGATCGGCTGGGGCCGGGTTGGTGGGCCGGGTTCCTCGCCTACGACCTCGGACGCAGCGTCGAGCACGTCACGCCCGGCACCGCCGCCGCGTCTTTCGTACCGGATGCCTTTTTCATCCGGTTTGCCGCATACGCACGGATCGACCGGCGGACCGGCCACCGCATCGAGCTCGTCGGCCACGGCGCCGCCCGCCGGTACCTCGAGGCCGCGCTCGACGCGCCCGCGCCCAGCGCTCCCGTCGCCCTCGGGCCTTGGACGTCGAGCCTCGACCGGCCCCGGTTCGAGGCCGGCGTGCGAACGATCGTCGACCACATCGAGGCGGGCGACTGCTACCAGGTGAACCTGACCCGCCGCCTCACGTGCGCCCGGCCGGCCGATCCGGTCGACCTCTGGAGCGCACTCGAGAGTGGCAACCCCGCGCCGCACGGTGCGTTCCTGCGGACGGGCCACGACACCGGCATCGATCTCGCCGTGGTGTCTGCCTCGCCCGAGCGCTTCCTCGCGCTGAATGGGCGCGCGGTCGAGACCCGGCCCATCAAGGGAACGGGAACATCACCGGCGCGCCTGCGCGCCAGCGAGAAGGACCGGGCCGAGAACGTGATGATCGTCGACCTCGCCCGCAACGATCTCGGTCGCGTCTGCGTCCCCGGCTCGGTGGAGGTGCCGGGCCTCTGTGAGATCGAGACACACCCCGGACTCGTGCATCTCGTCAGCACCGTGCGCGGCTCACTGCGCGATGAGGTGGGTCTCGGCGGCCTGCTCCGCGGCGACCTTCCCGCCCGCCTCCGTCACCGGCGCGCCGAAGCCGCGCGTCCTGCAGGAGATCGAGGATCTCGAACCGGTCCGGCGCGGCATCTATTGCGGTGCCGTCGGCTGGATCGACACGATCGCCGACCGCGCCGACCTGTCGGTCGCAATTCGCACGTTCGTCGTCACAGCCGGCGAGACGCAGCTCGGCGTCGGAGGTGGCATCACCGCGGACTCGGACCCGGCGGCCGAGTGGCAGGAGACGGAGCTCAAGGCGGCGCGGCTCCTGACGGTCGCGGGAACCGGTACGCGCGAAGTCGTGTCACTGGCCGGCCAGTGACGCTGGTGCGGTCGTGAAGATCTGGCTCAACGGGAAGCTCGACGATCTCTCGCGGCTGCGGATCTCACCGCTGGACCACGGCCTGCTGGTCGGCGACGGGGTGTTCGAGACGCTGCGGGTCTACGACGGGACCCCGTTCGCCTGGCGCCGGCACTACGAGCGGCTGGTGCACAGCGCCCACGGCATCGGCCTCCCGACACCGGCGTCCGCCGAGCTGCGGGCGGCGGCCGACGCGGTGCTCGACGCGAACCAGCTCCGGGAAGCCCGCTTGCGCATCACCGTGACCGGCGGCGAGGCCCCGCTCGGCTCCGAGCGCGGTGAGGCTGCCCCCACCGTGATCGTGGCCGCCAGCGAGCTCGCCCCGCGCCTCGACGTGGCCGACGTCGTGACCGTCCCCTGGGCTCGCAACGAGCGTGGGGCCATCTCGGGACTGAAGACGATCTCGTATGCGGAGAACGTCCGGGCGCTCGCCTACGCGCGGGAGCACGGCGCCGGCGAGGCGGTGTTCCCCAACACCCGCGGCGAGCTGTGCGAAGCCACCGGATCGAACGTCTTCCTGGTGTTCGCCGGCGTGCTGCACACCCCGCCCGGCGAGGCGGGCTGCCTGCTCGGAGTGACCCGGGCGCTGGTGCTGGAGCTCGCGACGGGCATGGGCATCGCGATCGAAGAGGCCGCGCTCCCCCTCGACGCGCTGCACCGAGCAGACGAAGCGTTCCTCTCGTCCACCACGCGCGAGGTGCAGGCCATCGGACGCGTCGACGGTCAGACCCTCCCCGTCGGGCCCGGTCCCGTCACCACCCGCCTCGCCGCCGCCTTCACCGAGCTGGTAGCGACGAACCAAGACCCCTGATTCCAATCCTCGGCCGGCGGACGAGGGGAGCCGCCGTCGGCCTTCCCAGCCGCCGAGCGTTCCTTCACCCCTCTCGGCCGCCAGAGGTCTTCGGTTAGGTCGGGCGGAGGTGGATGACGTCGCCGGCGGTGACGGTCTCGATCGTGCCCTCCACGTCGACGAGGAGCCGGCCCGTCGCGTCCACGTCGACCGCGGTCCCTACCACGATGTCGGCGGCACGTTCGACGCGCACCTCACGCCCGAGCGTCACGAGGCGATCGCGGTACCGGCGCCGGGTCTCCTCCAGATCGCCAAGGTGCTCCTCGTACCGGGCGAGGAACGCCGCCAGCAGCTCCTCCCGCGCCACCGGATCGCCACCCTCGAGGTTGCAGGCGGTGGCGATCCCCTCGAGCTCGGGCGGAATCTCGGGCCAGTCGAGGTTCACGCCGATGCCCACGACGACGGCGTCGCCCACCGACTCGGCCAGGATCCCCGCGAGCTTGCGGTCGCCGACGAGCAGGTCGTTGGGCCACTTCAGGTCGGCGAGGACACCGGTGGTCACCGCCACGGCTTCGGCCATCGCGACCGCGGCCGCCACCACCACGACGTGCCGCTCGTCGGGCGGGAGCCCGGGGCGGAGCAGCACCGAGACCAGCAGCGAGGCCCCCGGCGGCGCGCTCCAGGTGCGCCCGAGTCGGCCCCGGCCCGCCCGCTGGTGGTCGGCGACGACCACCAGCCCGTCGGGTGCACCCGCCCGGGCCGCATCGAGCAGGTACCGGTTCGTCGAGTCCGTCTCGACGAGCCAACGAAGCTCGCCGAAGCGCGTCGGACTGGCCTCGGGATCCGGCACGACCCGTAGGATACGGCGACCCCGTCCCCCTGGCAGAGGTGCTCGTGCTCCAGAAGATCCTGATCGCCAACCGCGGTGAGATTGCCGTCCGTGTGATGCGGACGTGCCGTGAGCTGGGAATCCCCACGGTCGCGGTCTATTCCGAGCTGGACCGTGACGCGCTCCACGTGCGGTACGCCGACGAGGCCTACGCGCTCGGCGGCCAGACCGCGGCAGAGAGCTACCTGAACACCGACGCCATCCTCGGCGTGATCGAGCGGTCCGGCGCCGACGGCGTTCATCCCGGCTACGGCTTCTACGCCGAGAACGCGGAGTTCGCCCGCGTGATCGGCGACCGCGGGGTCACCTGGATCGGCCCACCGCCCGAGGCCATCGACATCATGGGCGACAAGATCTCCGCTCGTCGCGCCGCGGACCGGGGTGGGGTCGCCAGCGTCCCGGGGACCCTCGACGCGATCGAGAGCGTCGACGACGTCATCGCGTTCGGGGAGAAGGTCGGCTGGCCGGTCGCGATCAAGGCCGCGTACGGCGGAGGCGGCCGGGGCATGAAGGTCGTCGAGGACGCGGAGCACGCGCAATCGGCGCTCGACTCCGCGCAGCGGGAGGCGCAGGCGTACTTCGGGCGCTCCGAGGCGTACCTCGAGAAGTACCTGCCGCGCCCGCGCCACATCGAGATGCAGGTCTTCGCCGACACGCACGGCAACGCCGTGTGGCTCGGCGAGCGCGACTGCTCGGTGCAACGCCGGCACCAGAAGCTGGTCGAGGAATCTCCCGCCGCGGGTCTCAGCGAGAAGACGCGGACGGCGATGGGCGAGGCCGCGGTGAAGGTGGCGAAGGCCTGCGGCTACGTGAACGCCGGCACGGTCGAGATGCTCTACCAGCCGGTCGAGGGGGGCGAGGGTTCCGAGGAAGGCGAGTTCTACTTCCTCGAGATGAACACCCGGCTCCAGGTCGAGCACTGCGTCACCGAGATGGTGACGGCGCTGGACCTCGTCGCCGAGCAGATCCGGGTGGCCAGCGGCGAGCCGCTCTCGTTCACCCAGGAGTCGGTCGAGCGACGGGGCCACGCGATCGAGGTCCGGATCAACGCCGAGAACGCCGCCAAGGGCTTCCTGCCGTCGCCCGGGACGGTCACCAAGCTCCGGATCCCCACCGGTCCCGGCGTCCGCTGGGACGGCGGCTACGACGAGGGCGACACGATCTCGCAGTACTACGACAACCTGCTGGCCAAGCTCATCGTGTGGGCTCCCGACCGGGACCGCGCCCGGCACCGGATGCTCCGGGCGTTGCAGGAGCTGGTCGTCAACGGGATCCACACGACGGTTCCCGCGCACGAGCTCGTCCTCTCGCATCCCGACTTCGCCGCCGGCAACCACTCGACCAACTGGCTCGAGAACGAAGTCGATCTCTCCGGGCTCACCTCGGATGCCGGGAAGGCGCTGGCGGACACCGTCGACGGCGAGGCATTGGTCGAGCGGACGGTCCCCGTCGAGGTCGACGGCAAGCGGTTCAACGTCCGGCTCTGGCTCCCCGACGCACCGGTGAGCTCCAGTAGCGGGAGCAGTGGCGCCGGCGCGAAGCGCGCGCCGAAGCCGAAGGCCGCGGCATCGAGCGGCAGCGGTGGGAACGGCACCGTCAACGCACCGATGCAGGGCACCATCGTCAAGGTGATGGTCAACGTCGGTGACGAGGTCGAGGCCGGGCAAGCCCTGCTGGTGCTCGAAGCGATGAAGATGGAGAACCAGATCAGCACCGAGTCCGGCGGAACCGTCGCCGAGGTGCGGGTCAGCGCCGGCGAGAGCGTCTCCACCGGCGACGTGCTCGTCATCATCGAGTAGTCGGTTCTCCGGCGTGGGCGCTCCCCTGTTCGTGGTCGACGCGTTCACGTCCGCCCCGTTCGCCGGCAATCCCGCCGCGGTCTGCCTGCTCGACGCGCCGGCCGACCCGGAGTGGATGCAGGCCGTCGCGGCCGAGATGAACCTCGCCGAGACCGCCTTCGTCGTGCCGGCCGGCGCCGCGTTCGGCCTGCGGTGGTTCACACCGAAGGTGGAGGTCCCCCTCTGCGGGCACGCGACGCTGGCCAGCGCGCATGTTCTGTGGGACGGCTGGCTGCCGCTCGACGTTCCGGCCCGGTTCGAGACCGCGAGTGGTGTGCTGACGTGCACCCGCGCCGGTGACCTGATCGAGATGGACCTCCCGGCGGATGTGCCGGAACCCATCGCGGTGCCGGACTCCCTGGCCGCGGCCCTCGGCGTCGACGCAACCCAGATCGTGGAGGCGGCCCAGAACACGGTCGGCAAGATCGTCGCGGTCACGGATGCGGCAACGGTGCGCGCGTTGCAGCCGGACTTCGGGTTGATCGAGCAGCTGGATGCCGTCGGCGTCATCGTCACCGCGCCGGCGGATGAACCCGGGACCGACTTCGTCTCCCGCTACTTCGCGCCCGCCGTAGGGATCGACGAAGACCCGGTGACCGGGGCCGCCCATTGCGCTCTCGCCCCGTTCTGGGCCGCGCGTCTCGGACGCAATGAGCTCGTGGGGTACCAGGCCTCGGCGCGCGGGGGCACCGTGCAGTGCCGGGTGGCCGGTGACCGGGTCGTGGTCGGCGGCTACGCGGTCACGGTCACCCGCGGCGAGCTGCTCGCGACCGGTTAGGGGAGACCGGGGCTCGAGAAGGGGTGGAGGCCGCCGTACGCGTCGACCTCGAGACCACCCGCCCCCACGAAGAAGCTCGTCATGCCCCGCACCAGCGGGCTGGTGAACTTCGGCGCCCCCGCGGCGTCCGGAGTCGGTGCTCCGAGCAGGCTCCCCCAGGGGTGCAGGGTGCCGAAGCTGTCGGCGATCCAACCCCCGGCGACGCGCGCGATCGAGCTCGAACGGCGACGACACACCCCGGGCGAGGTCGAAGCCGGGCCAGTACGGACCGTTCCGGGCTGCGGGCGGCTTCGGGGTCGCGCCGATCGAGAACGGGTGCAAGCCGCCGAACGCGTCGAGCACGTAGCCCCCGGTGCCGTCCGGCAGGATGGTCACGCCACGGGCGAGATCCTGGCCGAGCCAGTACGGGCCGTTCGTCACCGCCGGAGGCCGCGGATTGTTGCCGATCTTGAACGAGTGGAGACCGCCGAACCCGTCGAGGACGTACCCGCCCGTCCCGTCGGGCATCACCGCGATGCCACGCACGATGTCCCAACCCGGCCAGTACGGCCCGCCACTCGGCGCCGGTGGGTTCGTGCCCTGCGAGAACCGGTGCAGACCGCCGAACGCGTCGACGACGTAGCCGCCGCTCTTCGTCCCGTGCTGCGCGACACCGCGCACGATGTCCCAGCCGGGCCAGTACGGGCCGCTCACGACCGGGCGGACGCGCACGATCTGGCTCAGCCCGTCGAGCTGGGTGCCGTGGCCCGCGCCACCGAAGAACGCGACGTAGCCGGCGTCCGTGTAGAACGCGCTGCCGCCACCACCGCCACCGGCGCCCGACGCGAGCGTCGCGTGGTTCCCGCCGCCACCACCGCCACCGCCGAGCACTCCGGCACCACCGCCGCCACCGCCGATCCGGCCGTTGCCGAGCGCACCCGACCCGCCGCTGTTGGCGACGGCGCCCTGCTGGCCGCCGGGTGTTCCCGCCGCGCCACGCGCGTCGAAGGTGCCCTTCTTCCCACCGGTCGCAGTCCCGGTCTTGGCGTTCATCCCGTTGCGATCGCCGTCGCCGCCGGGCCCGCCGACGGCCCCACCACCCGCACCGCCGCCACCGGCCGCCTCGATCAACGGCTGGCCGTTGAACCACCAGGCACTCATCCCACCGCCGGCGCCGCCGCTCTCGCCGTTGACGACACCCGAGCCACCGTTGCCGCCCGGCCAGCCATTCGACGTCGCGCCGCCGGCCGTCACGGTGTTGCGATCTGCACGCGCACTCTCGCCCTTGCAACCGACCAGCGGCTGGATCCGCGTCCCGAGCGGCAACACGTAGGACGCGACTGCCACCGAACCGGCGCCACCGGTGCGGCCGACGGCGTTCTCACCGCCGTCGGCGCCGTACGCGTAGAGCGTGAGGCTGGGTGCGCGCACAACCTCGAGCCCGCCGGAACCGCAGTTGACGTCCTTGATGATGTACGGGATGTCGGCGGTCAGTGCGGTGACCGAGGCGTGGCGCAGCTCGTTCCCGCGGGTCAGGACGCGGACCGGACCGTGGTGCCGCTCCGCCGCGCCGACCGGCGCCGCGACGAGCAGCGGGGTGAGCACCGCCGCTCCGAACGCGAGTCGCTTCCCGTACCGCGTGCGTCGCGTCCGGTCCATGCTCAACCCTTCATTCGGATGTCGCAGCAGCGTACCGGGCTACCACGCGGCTTCCGCGAGCGATTCTGCCATCGCCGGGTGCACGAGGAGTGAGTCGACGATGTCGACCACCTTGAGCCCATTCGTCACCGCGATCGCGATCACCGAGATGAGCTCCGCGGCGTTGCGACCGACGATCGAGCCGCCGAGCACCACGCCCGTGGCCGGATCCGAGATGATCTTCACGAAGCCGCGCGCGTCGCCCACGATCAGCGCCTTCGCGTTGGCCGAGAACGGCACCTTGGTGACCCGGATCTTGCGACCCGACGCGAAGCCCTCGGCTTCGGCCAACCCGACGTCGGCGATCTCGGGTTCGGTGAAGATCGCCGAGGAAGCCTTCTCGTAGTCGAGATGACGGTGCGCCCGTGCGTGCACGCCCATGAGGTGCTCCGCGATCTTGCGGCCCTGCATCGCGGCCACCGACGAGAGCGGGAGCTTGCCCGAGAGATCGCCGGCGGCATAGATGTTCGGCACGGTCGTCAGGCAATTGTGGTTCACCACGACGTATCCGGAGCCGTCGACCTCGACGCCCACGCCGTCCAGCCCCAGCCCTTCGGAGTTCGGCACCGATCCGATCGCCAGGACGACGTGCGACGCGTCGACGCTGCGCCCGTCGTCGCATGCCACGAGCACCCGGTCGTCGACTCGCGTCGCGGATCTCGCCCGGGCGCCCTTCAGGAGCTTGACGCCACGCGACAGGAACTCGTCCTCGAGCACCGCGGCCACCTCGGCGTCCTTCAACGGCAGCACCTGCTGGCGGGACACGACCAGCGACACCTGCGATCCGAGTGCACTGAACATGTGCGTGAACTCGACGCCCGTGACACCCGAGCCGATCACGCACAGGTGCTCGGGAATCTCGTCCGGTGGGTACGCCTCGCGGGTGGTGAGGATCCGCTCCCCGTCGATCACAGCCCATTCGGGGATGCGCGGCCGCGACCCGGTCGCGAGCACGACGAAGTCCGCGTCGAGCACCTCGGTCCCCGACTCGGTGGTGGCGATCACCTCGTGCGGGCTCTTGAGCTCGCCGGTCCCGCGCACGAGGCGAACGCCCTGCGACTCCAAAAGGCTGCACACCGATCGGTTGAGATGACCTTCGATCGACGCGACCCGCTCGCGGAGCGCGTCGACGTCGAGTCGACCCTCGGCGACCAGCCCCATCTGGCGCGCCCGGGTGAGCTCGGACAGCTCCCCGCCGGTCGCGATCATCGCCTTCGAGGGGATGCAGTCCCAGAGGTGCGCCGCGCCACCGACGATGTCGCGTTCGACGAGCGTGACCTCGGCGCCGAGCGTGGCGGCGACCGTCGCGGCGGTGTTCCCACCGGGGCCACCACCAATGATGACGAGGCGTACGGGCATCGACCCAGGCTACGTGACCCACTGTTCAGTAACGTCCCTCGGATGCCCGAGCTCCGCTACGACGCGATCAGTGGGCAAGCAGTGATCGTCGCCGTCGAGCGAGCGGCGCGACCGTTCACGGTTGCCCCGGCCGACGATTCGCTCAGCGTCCCGTCAGACTGTCCGTTCTGCGCGGAGCGCGAGACGATGACCCCGCCCGAGGTCCATCGCGTCGGCGACGGCGAACCCGACTCCCCGGGTTGGCGCGTCCGGGTCGTGCCCAACCTCTACCCGATCGTTGCTCCCGCCCCACCAGCCGACGCGACCTCTCCCGCCGCTGATCACCCGCACAGTGGGATGGTCACGCCGGCGACGGGCGCGCACGAGGTCGTCATCCTCTCGCCGGATCATCACGCCTCATTCGGCCGGCTGGACGACGACGGCGCGACGGAGGTGCTCATCGTGATCCGCGACCGGGTGCGCCACCATCTCGCCGATGGTCACTCGTACGTGCAGGCGTTCGTGAACCAGGGTCGGGCGGCAGGTGCGTCGATCGCGCACCCGCACGCCCAGATCGTCGCGTTGGATCTCGTGCCGCCGGCAGTGGAGTCCGGCGTGGAGCGGTTCATCGCGGCCCGCGCAGATCTCCTGGCCCGTGAGCTGTCGGATGCCCGGCGCGACGGACTCGTGGTCGTCGACGGTCCGGCGCTGGCCTGGAGCCCGTTCGCGGCGGGCTCGCCGTACGCGATGCGCGTCGCGCACCGCTCCACCCGGGCCCGGTTCGACGAGGCCACCGACCCGGAGGTTCGCGTCGTCGCCCTCGCACTGCGTGACGCACTCGCCGCGCTCCACTCGTTGCTCGGCGAACCCGCCTACAACGTGGTCCTGCGCACCGCGCCGCCGGATCGGCCCGCCGGCGAGTTCCACTGGTACCTCGACATCCTCCCCCGCATCGGCGTCGTCGCCGGATTCGAGCAGGGCACCGGCATCCTCGTGAACGTCACACCACCGGAGCAAGCCGCCGGGCAGCTGCGCGAGGCTGGCGGACGATGAGCATCGGAGTGCGGCTCTGCACGACGATCGGCGCGCCCCCGGCGACGGTATGGTCCGCGATGGAAGACATCGAGACGCACACCGAGTGGATGGCCGATGCAGTGGCCATCACATTCCGGACCGAGCAACGCAGTGGTGTCGGCACCGAGTTCGAGTGCCTCACACGCGTGGGTCCGTTCACGACGACCGACATCATGACGGTCACGCAGTGGCGGCCGGGGGTCGAGATGGGCATCGAGCACCGCGGCGTCGTGACCGGACGCGGCTCGTTCACGCTGCACGCGGTCGGCAGCGAGCTGACCGAGCTGTGCTGGGACGAAGAGCTCCGCTACCCGTGGTGGATGGGCGGGCCCGCGGGCGAGATTGCGAGCAGGCCCGTGCTCACCCACATCTGGCGCGGCAACCTCGACCGTCTCCGCGCCAAGGCCGAGCACCTCTAGCGAACGTTTGGCGTCGAGAGCTCACCGCCGAGGCGAACTCTCGGCGCCGAACCAGACCCGACCGTTAGTGGCCGGAGAACTTGGCCTGGCCGGGCCCGTGCTCGAGGAAGCTGGCCACGCCGACCTGCGCATCGTCGGTGCCGAACACCTCGATGAACGCCTCGGCTTCGACATCGAGCCCGCGCGCGAGTGAGCCGTCGAGCCCGCCGTCGATCGCCTGCTTCGCCAGCCCCATCGCGACGACGGCACCGGAGGCCAGCTCCGTAGCCCACGCGAGCGCCTGGTCCTCGAGCTCGTCCGGCGGCACGACCCGGTCGACCAGACCGATCGCCAACGCCTCGTCTGCTTTGACCTGGCGTCCGCTCCAGACCAGCTCCTTGGCTCGCGCCGGACCGACCAGCCGGGTGAGGCGTTGCGTACCGCCCGCCCCGGGAATGATGCCCAGCAGGATCTCGGGCTGACCGACCCGCGCCTTCTCTCCGACGATCCGCAAGTCGCAGCTCATCGCCAGCTCCAGGCCGCCGCCGAGCGCGAAGCCGTTCACCGCCGCGATCACCGGCCGTGGGATCGCCGCGATCCCGTCGAACGCCACCCGGAATGCCCGCCCCATCCGCTTCGCCGCGGCCTGGTCACCGAACTCGGTGATGTCCGCGCCGGCCGCGAAGACCTTCTCGCCGCCGAACACCACGACCGCCTTCACAGCATCGTCACTTGCGAACGCCTCGGCCGCGGCGGCGATCTCACCGAGCAGCGCCTCGGACAGCGCGTTCATCGGTGGCCGGTTGAGGCGCAGCGTCGCCACCCCGTCGGCCCGAACATCCGTCAGCACCAGCTCGTCGGTCATGGGCCGGAGGTTACCGAAGCACGACTGCTACCGGCTCAGGCGCCGAGCAGCTCCTGGGCGGCGGCGTACGGATCGAGCTCACGGGCCGCGACCTGACCGACGAGCTTCTCGAACTGGTCGCCGGTCAGCGTCTCGTCGACCTGGGCCCGCAAGCGCATAACACGATCGCCCGGAGCTCGTCGCGCAAGCGATCTTCCCGTCGACGCGCGAGTCGGCCGGTGCGTTCCTGGAATGCCGCGGTGCTCACCGATCGCGCACCACAGCTCGTCAACGCCTTCTCCTTCGCGTCGCGATCGTCTTCACGATCGGCGGGCGCCACTCCATCATCCCACTGAGGTCGAGCATCAGCTCGAGGTCCCGCACGGTGTCGGCGACTCCGTCGCGATCGGCCTTGTTCACCACGAACAGATCGGCGATCTCGAGCAAGCCGGCCTTGTTCGCCTGCACCCCGTCACCCCAACCGGGATTCACCACCACGATCGTCGTGTCGGCTGCGCCGGCGATCTCGACCTCGACCTGCCCCACGCCCACCGTCTCGATCAGCACCCACGGCTTGCCGGACGCGTCGAGCACGCGAGCCGCGAGCGGAGTCGCCAGCGCCAGACCACCGAGGTGGCCGCGCGTCGCCATCGAGCGGATGTACACACCGGGGTCGATCGCGTGATCCTGCATGCGGACGCGGTCTCCGAGGATCGCGCCACCGCTGAAGGGGCTCGTCGGATCGATCGCGAGCACGCCGATCTCGGTGTCCTCGGTCCGCACCTTCCGGATGAGCGCGTCGGTCAGGCTCGACTTCCCGGATCCCGGCGCGCCGGTCAGCCCGACCGTGTAGGCGCCACCGGTGTGCGGGAACAGCAGGGCCGACGCGGCGATCGCCGGCGGACCGCCGGCTTCCACCAACGAGATGAGCTTGGCGACTGCAGCCCGGTCGCCGGTCAGCGCCCGCGCGACGAGCGGGCCCGGATCAATCGCCACGCGTGCGTCAGCGTCAGTCGGCGACGACTTCGGTGACGCCCGGTACGCGGTCCATGATGATCCGCTGGACCCCCGCCTTCAGCGTCATCGTGGACACCGGGCAGGTACCGCACGCGCCCACGAGCTCCACGTGCACCACGCCGTCACCGTCAACTTCCTTGAAGACGATGTCGCCGCCGTCCGCCTGCAGGGCAGGCCGGATCGCGTCGATCGCCTCGAGAATGCCGGTTTCCATGGTGTCGGTGGACATCGGGGATCACCTCCAGAACCGTCCAACCCCCAAACTACCGCACGTCTTCCCTACTTTCCGCGAGTGCCGCTAGATGCGGTGAATGTCCGCGCCGAGGCCGGCGAGGGCACCCACGAAGTCCGGGTAGGCCCGCTCGACGTGGTGCCAGTCGTGCACGACGGTGCTGCCCTCGGCCCGCAGGCCGGCCAGGGCCAGGGCGGCGCCCGCCCGCACATCCAGCGCCCGTACCGGCGCCCCCGACAGGCGCGAGACCCCCCGGACCACGGCGTAGCGGCCCTCCGTGCGGACGTCGGCGCCCATGCGGACGAGCTCGTCGACGAACGAGAAGCGGTTGTCGAAGACGTTCTCCGTGACGATCCCCGTCCCTTCGGAGACCGCGAGCAACGCGATGGCCATCGGCATGAAGTCCGTGGCGAACCCGGGGTACGGCAGCGTCGCGATGTCCACCGCGTGCAGCCGTTCCGGCGCGGACGCCCAGATCCCGTCCGGCGTCGGTGAGACGCGCATCCCCATCTCGCCGAGCTTCATGACGACCATCTCGAGATGCTCGAGCCGCACGCCCTCGAGCTCGATCTCACCACCCGCGATGCCGCACGCCATGAGGAACGTGCCCGCTTCGATGCGGTCACCCATGATCTCGGTCTCGCACGGCACGAGTCCCTCGACACCCTCGACGCGGATCGTGCTCGTCCCCGCGCCGAGGATGTGGGCGCCCATGCGATTGAGGAACGCGGTGAGGTCGGTGATCTCCGGTTCGCGCGCCGCGTTCTCGATGACCGTCTCACCCTTCGCGAGCACGGCCGCGGTCACCAGGTTCTCGGTCGCGCCGACGCTCGGGAACTCGAGCACGATGCGCGCGCCTTTGAGCTTGTGACAACGCGCCTCGACGAATCCGTGGGAGACCTCGAGCTCGGCGCCCATCGCGTGCAACCCGCGGAAGTGCATGTCGAGCTTGCGGCTCCCGATGTTGTCGCCGCCGGGAAGCGCGACACGTGCTTCGCCGCAGCGCGCGAGCAGCGGACCGAGCACGTTGATCGACGCCCGCATCTTGCTGACCAGCTCGTACGGCGCCTCTGGCACCAGCCGGGCCGACGTGTCGATGTGCAGCTCCTCGGGCCCGGCCCACTCGACCTCGGCCCCGACGGCGCGCAGCACCGCGATCATCACGTCGAGGTCGGCGACGGGCGGCAGGTTGCGCACGACGGTCACTCCGGACGCGAGCAGTGCCGCCGCGAGCTGCTTGAGCCCGGAGTTCTTCGTGGCCCCGGAGATCTTCAGCGCACCCGAGAGCGGTGGTCCGGGCCGTACGACTACGGCATCCATGGGCCACTCAGGCTAGCGGTCGAGCCCCGTGATACCCCGGTTCTCCACGTCAGTGGTTCTCATACTTCGGCGGGCGTTGCTCCACGAACGCCGCGATCGCTTCCTTCATGTCGTCCGACGGCAGGCATTCCGCTTGGCCCGCCGCTTCGACGCGCAGCCCGTCGGCGATCGGCTCGTCGAGCGCGGCGTTCACCGCGCGCTTCGCGGCCCTGATCGCGAGTGGCGGTTGGCCGGCAATCGTCTCCGCGAGCTTCTCCGCGGTCTCGGCGAGCTCCTCGTCCGAGACCAGCTGCTCGCAGAGACCGATGCGGTACGACTCGTCCGCGTCGATTCGAGCCGACGTGAAGATCAGCTCCTTGGCCTTGCCCGGTCCGACGAGGCGCGGCAGTCGTTGCGTCCCGCCGAGGTCGGGAATGATCCCGTACTTGAACTCGAGCAGGCCGACACTCGTGCCGCGGGCAAAGATGCGAATGTCGCAGGCCAGCGCGATCTGCAGCCCGGCACCGAGCGCGTAGCCGTGCACTGCTGCGATCGTCGCGAAGGGGGCTTCCGCCAGCCACGAGTACGACTCCTGCGTGCGCAGCACCATGTCGATCATCGGGTTCTCGTCCCGGGCGCCCGCGTCGGGCACGTTGAGGCCGGAGCCGGTGGTGAAGACGGAGGTGTCGATGCCGCTGGAGAACGCCCGCCCCTCCCCCATCACGATGAGGGCACGAAGGTCGCCGGGGTCGGCCACCAGCTCCTGGCCCAGCGTGCGGAGCTCGTCCCACATCTCAGCGGTGAAGCTGTTGAGCTTGTCCGGCCGGTTGAGGACGAGTCGACCGACGTGACCGTCGCGTTCCAGACGAAGTGTGTTCATGAGTCGGACGCTAACGCGTCGGCCGCCGGGTCGGCTTCGGGAACGCATGTCAGCCGGCACACCGAGACCGGCGCGCCGAAGCCGGGCACCTGCTTCGGCCCCACCGGGAACGCGACCACACCGTCGGGAAGCTCCAACGCGACCTCCGCGGTCGCGAGCACCTCGAACGGCTGCGCGAGATCGCACAGCCGCGACGCGAGGTTGACCGCGCCACCCGTGTAGTCGTCACCTTCGAACAGGATGACCTCACCCCACGCCAGGCCCGGCGCGCACCGGCAGGAGACCGTCGTCGTTGAACGTCCGCTCGAGCTCCACGACCGCGCGCACGAGCGCCGGCCCCTCGACCGCGACGAGCATCGCTCCGTCGCCGAGCCACTTCGCGATCCGCACCCCGACGTCCGATGCGATCGACCGCACGGCGTAGCGGAATTGCGTGAGCACTGCGACCGCTTCGTCGTCGCCGTGCAAGTCGGTGAAGCGGGTGAAGCCGGACAGGTCGACGAAAGCGAAGGTTCTCGGGACACGCATGCCGACAGTCTGGCGCGCGACGATGGCCGGATGGGCCTTGAGCTTCCCCCGTTCCCATCCGGCGAGCTTCCGGAACGGGAGATGCTGGAGGGCTACCTGCACTGGTACCGCGTCGTGGTGGTGCGCAAGGTCGAAGGTCTCCCCCGGGACCTGGCGATTCGACCGATGCCACCCGGGATCCTGAGTGCGCTCGGCGTCGTGAAGCATCTCGGTTGGGTCGAGCGCAACTGGTCACGGCGGGCGGTGCTCGGCGAGGAGTACGAGGTGCCGTGGAACGACGCCGACCCTGACGCAGACCTGCGCATCGAGGACGACGAGACGGTCGACTCGGTGATCGCGTTCTATCGCGCCGAGTGGCAAGCCGCGGACGCGATCTGGTCGACGCGCTCACTCGACGACACGGGTCTGGACCACGGCACGCACGGTGAGCATCCGCTGGATCCTCAATCACATGATCGAAGAGACCGCGCGCCACGCCGGCCACCTCGACCTCATCGCCGAGCAGCTCGACGGGCGCACCGGCGACTGACCCCCACTCCTTTCGGGGCGCGTGCGCGTCGCAGGAGCGACGGCGGCGCGCCCCGGAACGTCAGGACGAGCACCTCGGGTCAGATGTTCCAGCCGGCGGCTTTGCGTTCCTTGCAAGTGGGGCAGACGGGATAGTTCTTCGGGTCACGCGTCGGGACCCACTTCTTGCCGCAGAGCGCGACGATCGCCTCGCCGGTCACGTACGCCCGGGCGACGTCGTCCTTGCGGGCGTAGTGCGCGAACCGGTCGTGATCACCGTCGTCGGTGACCGGACGCGACGGCGTCTCGACCGGAGTCTCGACGGGCGCCTGCACCGGTGCAGGCGCGGTCGTGGTGTCGGGACTCATGCGGTACCCCCGTCCTGGCCCATCTCGCGCTGGATCTCAGCTTCCGTGATCGGTTTCGAACCCCGGTACACCATCCATCCCTGCGTGGCGATCCCCAGACCCCAGAACACCGTGACGAAGATCGGCCACGGGAACCCGGCGCCGGTGAACGCCCAGATGGCCCAGAGGAAGACGTTGATCCCGACGAAGACGATGAGCTGCTGTTGGAACTGGCGCTTGCGCTTGATGCGCTTGACGGCTGCTGCTCTGGCGTCGTCGGTGGCGTCGGACTCGCTCATCGCGCTCCCTTTCCGTAGCCTCACCGCTCCGCGCGTCGAGATTACCCGGGCAGCGCGCGAACCCAGTCAACCGAGAACGCAGCGACGTCCGCCAGCGTGTCCCCGATCGTGTGCCCGCTGGCCTTCAACGGTCGGAAGCCGTGATCGGCAGTGTCGAGCCAGTGGAAGGTGACGGGACCCTTCACCCGCTTCGCCGCCTTCGTGAGCGCGGGCTTCCCGGCGAGGGAGTCGCGAGTGCCGCTCACGAACGCCACCGGCATCGTGAGACGCGGCAGGTGCTCGACGCGCTGCTTCTCCGGCTTGCCGGCCGCGTGCAGCGGGTACCCGAGCAACAGGAGGCCGAGGCACGGCACCGGATCGTCGGGATCGGCCACGACCATCGAGCAGTACCGCCCACCCATCGACCGGCCGCCGAGCACGAGCCTCGACGGCGGGAGCTTCGTCAGACGGGCGAGCTCCGCCGCGGCTTCGCGCGGTCGAGGTGTCGAGCACCGCCGGGCGGTCGGGCGCCTTCTTGCCCGCCGACTTGTACGGGTAGTTGAACCGCAACGAGGGGATCTTGGCCGCCGCCAGCGCGTCGGCCACGACCGTCAGCGCGGCGGCGTGCATGTCGGCGCCGGCGCCGTGCGCGAGGAGCACCGCGCGGTCCATGCCTCGCTTCGGACCCTGGTACTCGTAGTCGAGGGTCATGCGACCGGCCCTCCGGGTCGCTCCGGCGTCCGCACTTCGTGCCCACTCCCGCTCCGCTCCTGCTCCTGCCTCGAACGAGCACCCACCGGGTCAGGAAGGCGTGGACCCGCTCGAGCTCGTCGGTCATCGTCTCCGGCCGGCGCCACCCGTGCCCCTCGCCCTCGTACACGTGGTATTCGACCGTCCCACCAGCCCGGCGCACCGTCTCCACCAGCTGCTCGGCCTGCGCGATCGGCACCACGGGATCGGCGTCACCCTGGAGCAGGAGCAGCGGCACCTTGATCTCGGCGGCGTGGTTGACGGGTGAACGGTCGCGGTAGCGCTCGGCATCACGTGGTAGCTCGCCGACGAGCAGGTCGAGATAGCGGGACTCCAACCGGTGCGTGGTCTCGGCGAGATCGAAGAGATCCGTGACGCCGAAGAGGCTCACGCCCGCACACACCGACGCTCCGTGCCGCGCGCACACGAGCAACGTGGTGAGCCCGCCCGCGCTCCCGCCCATGACCGCGACGCGATCCGGATCGCACCACCCGCGCTTGCCCGCCGCCCGGATCCCGTCGGCGGTATCGATGACGTCGTACTCGCCCCAGTGGCCGTCGAGCGCTTCCCAATACGGCCGGCCGAAGCCGGTGGAGCCGCGGTGGTCGGGCCGCAGCACCGCCCAACCGCGTTCGACGAAGTAGCTCACCCGCGGCTGCCAGGCAACGGTCGCCTGATCGGTCGGGCCTCCGTGCACCAGGACGAGCAGCGGCGGCTTCGTGTCCTCACCCATCGCCGAGTGTGCGGGGCGGTAGAGCAGACCGTGCACCGTTGCGTTGGCACTGCGCCAGGTCACGGCTTCGGGCTCGACCGAGCCGCGCTCGATGCCGGCCGGGGCGCCGCGAGCGACGTCGCGGCGTGACGCGTCGTGCGGATCGATGATCGTGATCGTGGGCGGTGTGCGCGCGCCGGAGCGTACGGCGACGATGCCGTGCGGCCCCCAGTCGAGTGAGTGATGCCATGCCTTGGCGATCTCGCGTGCGGTGCCGAACCGGGAGCCGGGGGTGGCGTTGGCGACGATGAGCCGCGCGAACCCGTCCTCGTTGCGCGTGAACGCGATCTCCGATCCATCGGGCGACCACGCGAACGAACGTTGCCCCGGCGACCAGGTCGGCGCGGCGTGATCGTGCGGTTCGTCGAGCAAGGGCGTCGCGTCGGACCCGTCGGCTGCGGCGATCCAGACGTTCCACCAACCGCTCGCGTCGCACACGTACGCGAGGCGCGATCCGTCCGGCGAGAAGCGGGGCTGGCCGACCGAGATCCCACCACCGCCGGCGACCGGGCGCGCGTCGTGCTCCGCGTCGGTGAGCACGATGCGCGAGTCCGAGAACGGCATCGCCGGGAGGTCCCACTCGAGCCAGGCCAGGCCCGCGGCGGCGACGGTCGGGTCCCAGGCGAAGTCGCCGCCGACGGACATCCGCTCGGGCCAGCTGCCGCCGTCGAGCGGGACCCGGGCGATGTGACATGCGTCATCCCGATCCAGCGCGAAGTGGACCATGCCGTCGCGCGCCACAGGGCGCGGACGCGTGCCCCTCCGACGAGAGGACCCGGGGCTCGCCACCCTCGACGGGCACCACGACGAGCCGGCCGTCCGCCGCCGTGTAGACGATCTCGGTCTCGGAGCCGAAGCACCAGGCGCCGCCCCCGTAGGCCCCCACGCCCGTCACGGCGATGTCCGGTGTGACCACGGCGGGTGGTCGGGCGCCATCGGCAGGAGCGACGACCAGATCGGCCCGTCCGGCGAACGAGTCGATCCACGCCGAGCTGCTCCCCCGCGGGCGACCAGCGGGGCTCGGCCACGGTCCGGGTCCGGCCGACCGCCAGGGCCGTGATCAGGGGATCCACGGGCGGCACGCTACCGGTCCGACCAGGAGCGATGCGGGCCGGTTGATCTAGGCTGCCCTCCTTCATGCCGAGCACAAGACGCCCCCTGAGAATCGCCTGGTTGATCTATCGCGGGAACCCGCATTGCGGGGGGCAGGGCGTCTACACCCGGTACCTCGCGCGTGAGGTCGCGGAGCTCGGCCACCACGTCGAAGTCCTCTCCGGCCAGCCCTGGCCCGAGCTCGACGACCCCTCCCAGCTGGTGAAGATCCCCAGCCTCGATCTCTACCGTCCCGGCAACCCGTTTCGGGTGCCCTGGCCGTGGGAGTTCCGGGACCGGATCGACCTCCAGGAGTTCGCCATCATGTGCGCGGCGGGCTTCCCCGAGCCGTACACGTTCAGCCTGAGGGCGCGGGACCTGCTCCGGACCCGGCGCCACGACTTCGACCTCATCCACGACAACCAGTGCTTGGGCACCGGCCTGCTCGGGATGATGGACGACGGGTGGCCGGTCGTCGCGACCCTGCACCACCCGATCACCGTGGACCGCGACCTGGACATGGAGCACGCGACCTCACCGTGGAAGCGGGCGACGCTGCGGCGCTGGTACGCGTTCCTCGACATGCAGATGAAGGTGGCGAAGCAGATCCCGCGCCTGGTGACCGTGAGCGAGAACTCCCGTCGCGACATCGTGGCGCAGATGGGGGTGCCGGAGGACCGGCTGCACATCGTGCCGGTGGGCGTCGATCAACAGACGTTCCGTCCACTCCCGCATGTCGCGCGCGTCCCGGGCGCATCATGACGACCGCGAGCGCGGATGTTCCGATGAAGGGACTCGTCCCGCTGCTCGAAGCGATCGCGAAGCTGCGGGTCGAACGTGACGACGTGCACCTCGTCGTCATCGGCAAGCAGAAGGACAAGAGCAAGATCCCCGCGGTGCTCGACCGGCTCGGCCTCGAGCACAACGTCGAGTTCGTCTCGGGTGTCGCGCAGGAGCGGATCATCGAGTTGTACGCCGAGGCGGAGATCGCCGTCGTGCCGTCGCTCTACGAGGGCTTCTCCCTGCCCGCCATCGAGGCCATGGCGTGCGGCGTCCCGCTCGTCGCCACGACCGGGGGCGCGCTGCCCGAAGTCGTGGGGCCGGACGGCATCGCCGCCCTCACCGTGCCGCCGAACGACCCGTCGGAGCTGGCGATCGCGATCGGCCGGATGCTCGACGACCCCGAGCTGCGGGCCCGCATCGGCCAGGCCGGCCGGGAGCGCGTGCTCGACCGCTTCACCTGGCGGCGGTCCGCCGAAGGGATGATCGAGAACTGGTACGCCCTGCTCGATGCGCAGGGCCGGGCCTGATGCTGACCGTCGACTTCGACCGGTTGGGCCTGCAACCCGGCGACCGCCTGCTCGACATGGGCTGCGGGGGCGGGCGTCACGCATTTGCCGGCTTGCGCCGCGGCGCGACGGTCATCGCGTTCGACTACAGCGAGGGTGAGCTGAAGGACGTGCGCGGCGTCGTCGGGGCGATGCTCGAAGGCGGCGAGATCCCGGCCGCAACCGAGTGGGGCACGGTGAACGGTGACGCGCTGAACCTGCCGTTCCCCGACAGCTCGTTCGACGTGATCGTGGCGTCGGAGGTGCTCGAGCACCTCTGGGCCACCGAGTGGGCGATGTCCGAGCTCGTGCGCGTGCTGCGTCCGGGTGGTCGCATCGCGGTGACGGTGCCGACCGAGCTCCCCGAGCGCATCTGCTGGGCGCTCGACAGCGACTACCACGACGTCCCGGGTGGTCACGTGCGCATCTTCAAGCGCCCCGACCTCGAAGCCCGCCTCGTACGTTCCGGGCTCACGCTCACCGGCCGCGATCACCAGCACGGCCTGCACTCGCCCTACTGGTGGATCCGCTGCGCGGGTGGTGTGAACAACCCCGACCGCTTCCTCGCCACCAAGTACCACAACCTCCTGGTGAAGCAGATCACGGACAACCCGCGCTGGCTCGCCGCGATCGACCGGGTGCTGAACCCGCTGATCGGCAAGAGCCTGATCGTGTACGCAGAGCGCGACCGGGTGACGGCATGAACGGGGTCGAAGGAATCCTCACCGGCGCGCAGCTGGCCGACACCGTCGACGCGATCGCGGCGACGCAGCTGGCGGACGGCAACATCCCCTGGACCCCGGGCGGTCACACCGACCCGTGGAACCTGGTCGAAGCGGCGATGGCACTGGACCTCGGCGGGAACCATGCTGCCGCCGAGCGTGCATACGAGTGGCTGCGGCGCATGCAGAACCCCGACGCATCGTTCCACGCCTACTACGTCGGCAACGAGGTCAAGGACCCGACCCTCGACACCAACGTCGCCTGCTACGTGGCCACCGGGGTGTGGCATCACTATCTCTGCACCGGCGACACCGCGTTCCTGCGGGAGCTGTGGCCGATGGTCGAGCGGACCGTCGACTACGCGCTCGCCTACCAGACCGGCACCGGCGAGATCGCGTGGCGGGCCGACGACCCGGCGGACGGTGCGCTGCTCACCGGCTCCTCGAGCATCCACCTGAGCCTGCGGTGCGCGATCGCCGCGGCCGAGCGGCTCGGCCACGAGCGCCCCGACTGGGAGCTCTCACTCGGCGCCCTGGCGATCTCGATCGCGCACCGGCCCGAACGCTTCCTCGACAAGCAGCGCTGGGCGATGGACTGGTACTACCCGATCCTCGGCGGCGTCCTGCGCGGGCAGGCCGCCCAGCTCCGCATCGCTCACTACTGGGACACGTTCGTGGTCGAAGGCCGCGGCGTGCGCTGCGTCTCCGACCAGCCGTGGGTCACGGCCGCAGAGACGTGCGAGCTGGTGATGTCGCTCGACGCGATCGGCGAGTCCGACAAAGCGCGGGATCTCTTCCGCTGGGTGCAGTTCCTCCGTCACGACGACGGCGCCTACTGGTGCGGGATGAACTTCCCCGACGAGCAGTTCCATGTCGTGGGCGAGCACTTCACCGACGACCACCCGACGTGGAACTCCGCCGCCGTGGTGCTGGCCGCCCACGCGCTCGGTGACGACGGCCCGACCGCGGGCCTGTTCCGGGGCGAGGCGCTGCCGGGCGGGTTGAGCCGTGAGGAGCTGTTGCAGGCCGGGGTGGCGATCGAGGCCGACCGCCGCCGCGAGCGCGGCGCCCGCGCCGACCGCGACCAGCGCAACACCCGCTCCAACCTCGACTGACCCCCGCCCTCGCCACCCACTGTTCGTGCCGTCAGGTTCGCTGAGGCATCACGGCACAGACGGGCGACGGTCTGGGCTAGCGACGGAGGGTGCGGAGGCTGCCGGTGGTGGCGATCGGGGTGAAGCCTTCGTCGAGCGCGAGTTGCCAGACCCGGAACGGGGCCTGGCCACCGTCCTCGGGGCGTTCGAACACATCGTGGATCGCGAGCACGCCGCCGGGGGCGACGAACCGGGCCCAGCCGTCGTAGTCCGCCATCGCGACATCTTCGGCGTGGCCACCGTCGATGAAGAGCAGGCCGACGGGACTCGACCAGAAGCGGCCGACGGTCGGTGAGTCGCCCACGATCGCGACGACGGCATCCTCCAACCCGGCGTCCTCGATCGTGCGGCGGAAGAACGGCAGCGTGTCCATGCGACCGGTACGCGGGTCGACGACCTCAGTGTCGTGATGATCCCAGCCGGCCTGGTTCTCCTCCGAGCCATGGTGATGATCAATGGTGAACAGCACCGTCGCCCGCTCGGCCGCAGCGCTCCCCAGGTAGACGGCGGACTTCCCGCAATACGAGCCGATCTCGAGCAGCGGACCGACGCGTCCACCGTCCAGCCCGGCGTCGTGCAGGGCGCGACCTTCGTCCTCGGGCATGAAGCCCTTCGTCGACCGCGCGACTTCGAGCTGACGCCCGGACATCGTCATTGCGCCGCCACCGATCGGTAGACCTCGGCCGCGGCCCGATGGAACCCGTCCGGCTGGCCCGCGGCGGCAAACGTCGCCGCGATCTCCTCCATCTCGGCGATGAATCGCCACGCCTTCGGTCCGGCGCTCGCGGCAGCAAAGTCGTACATCCCGGCGAGCTGGGGCTGGGAGATCTCCCATTCCGCGAGCAACGCGTCGTCGACGCCGTGGAAGCGCGAGGTCTCGCGCAGGGCGAGGAGCAAGGCCGTCATTCCTTTCGTATATGCGGCGTACGTCATCTTCAGCGCCGAGGCGGTCCCGATCCGGTCGCCCACGACCCGCGCGTCGAGCACCGAGCCGGCGAACAGTGCCGCGACCTCACCGGCGCGAGCTCCCGACAGGTACAAACGAGTGGTACCGGCCTCGGCGCGGTGGCCCGCCGATCACACCACCGTCGACGGTCGGCGCGATCTCCACGGCGCGCGCCGGCGAGATCGCATTGGCATCGACGAGCACCCCGTCGAACCCGGCGGCCCCGACCGCGGCCGCGACATCGGCGGCGTATTCCGGTGGGCAGATCGAGATGATGGTGTCGCTGCGGGCCGCGATCGCGTCAACCGTTTCGACGTCGACCATCGCGTCGGCCTCCGCGCGCGCACGAGTCGCGTCGCTCCGGCCCGCGGAAGCCCACAGGACCTCATGACCGTTCCCGACCAGCGCAGCACCGAGTGCGGCCCCCATCGCCCCGGGGTGGAGCAGACCGACAGTCACCACTAGATGACGGGGACCTCACGGTGCCGACCGAACACGTCGCTCATCGCATTCATGATCTCGCCGACCGTCGCGTACGCCTCGACCGCTTCCAGGATCGCGGGCATCAGGTTCACGGTGGGTTCGGCGGCGTCGGCGCGCAGGCGGGCGAGGGCGGCGTCGACGGCGGCGGCGTTCCGATCCGCCTTCACTGCGGCGAGCCGCTTCAGCTGCTCTTCTTCGCACTCGCGGCTGATCTGCAAGATGTCCGGCGGCGGTTCGTCGTTGCCCTCGAAGAAGTCGGTGACGCCGACCATCGTGTGGCGACCGTCGTTGAGCTTGCGTTCCAGGTCGTAGGCGGCCCGCGAGATCTCGCCCTGGTACCAGCCCTGTTCGATGCCCACGAGTGCACCTTCGAGCATCGAGCCGTTCCCGAGCTGCTCGACGTAGGCGAAGATCGCCTCCGCCTGCCGCTCCATCTCGTCGGTGAGCTCCTCGACGTACCAGGAGCCGCCCAGCGGATCGGCGACGTTGGTCGCGCGGGTCTCGTAGGCCACGACCTGCTGGGTGCGGAGCGCCAGGCGTGCGGCCTTGTCCGACGGGAGCGCGAGCGCTTCGTCGAATGAGTTGGTGTGCAGGCTCTGCGTCCCGCCGAGCACGCCCGCCAACGCCTCGATCGCAGTGCGGACGAGGTTGACCTCCGGCTGCTGTGCGGTGAGCGACACTCCGGCGGTCTGGGTGTGGAACCGCAGCTGCAAGGAACGCTCGAGCTGCGCGCCGTACCGCTCGCGCATCCATCGCGCCCAGATGCGCCGCGCCGCGTGGTACTTGGCGATCTCTTCGAAGAAGTCGATGTGCGCGTTGAAGAAGAACGAGAGGCGCGGCGCGAACTCGTCGATCTCGAGCCCCGCTGCGAGCGCGGCCTCGACGTACGCGAACCCGTTACCCACCGTGAACGCGAGCTCCTGCGCGGCCGTCGAGCCGGCTTCGCGGATGTGGTACCCGGAGATCGAGACGGGATGCCAACGCGGCATCTCGGCCTGGCAGAACCGCATGACGTCGCTCACCAACCGCATGCTCGGGCGCGGCGGGAACACGTACTCCTTCTGCGCCTGGTACTCCTTCAACATGTCGTTCTGCAGCGTCCCGCCGAGCTGGCTCCGCTCGACTCCGGATCGCTCGGCCGCGACCACGTACATCGCGAGCAGCACCGGCGCGGGCGAGTTGATCGTCATCGACGTGGTGATCGACCCGAGATCGATGTCACGGAAGAGATCCTCGACGTCGGCCAGCGTGTCGATCGCCACGCCGCACTTCCCGACCTCGCCCAGCGCGAGCGGGTCGTCCGAGTCGCAACCCATCAGCGTCGGGAGGTCGAACGCCGTCGAGAGGCCACCCCCGCCGGCCGCCAGCAGATCCTTGAAGCGCAGGTTGGTGTCCACCGGGGTCCCGAACCCGGCGAACATCCGCATCGTCCAGAGCTTCGAGCGGTACATCTCGGCATAGGGGCCGCGGGTGTACGGATACTCGCCCGGGCGCTCGGCGTCGGCCGGCCCGTAGACCGGATCGACCTCGATTCCCGAGTACGTGGTGAAGTCCCGCTCCGGCATCCCGCCATTCTCCCACGCGAACGATCGCAGCCCGCCTTTTGGCGTCGCCTTGGCACCTATCCGGGGCCTAGGCGACGCCGAAATCGAACGTGGGGGTCTAGCCGAGGCCGAGCATCGCGGCGATGCCGTGCTGGTGGCCGGCGGTGTAGCCACCGTCGACGACCATGGCGCTGCCGGTGACGAACGACGCGTCGTCCGACGCGAGGAACAGCGCGGCTGCGGCGATCTCGTGCGGCTCGCCACAACGACCCAGCGCGTGCGCATCCACGAAGGACTTCCGCACGTGTTCCATCCCCTCCATGTCGAACACCGCCGACATCATCGGGGTGTCGATGAAGCCGGGACAGATGCAGTTCGCCCGGATGCCGCGTCGGCCATAGTCGAGCGCCAGGTTCTTCGTCAGGATCACGACGCCGCCCTTGGACGCGTTGTACGCGCTCCCGCCCTCGGTCCCCTCGATGCCTTCGATGCTCGCGACGTTCACGATCGAGCCACGCTGGCCGATGTCGTTCGGCGACTGCTCGAGCATCAGCGCGAGCGCGCACTTGTTCGTGATGAACGTTCCCTTGAGGTTGATGTCGACGACGCGATCCCATTCGGTTGACTCCATCGAGTGGACCGGGCCACCACCGGCTACACCGGCGGCGTTCATGAGGATGTCGATGCGGCCGTGGGACGCGAAGGCCGACGCGAACGCATTCGCGACCGCTGCTTCGTCGCGCACGTCCAACGCGACGATGCCGGGCCCGGCAGTCACGTCCATCCGCACTGTCGTCGCGCCCTCGGCCTCGAACCGCTTGGCGGTCGCGGCACCGATGCCGGACGCCGCGCCGGTGACCACCGCGACCTTGCCCTCGAGCCGGCCCATCTCGTTCTCCCCCTCAGTTGGCGGTTCCGTGCGCTTGACCAGTGCTCTGAACAATTACATAGACTCTGTTCAGATGTCTACCTCGACTCCGGTCCGCGAACGCGGCCCCGGCACCGCCACCCGCATCCTCGACGCCGCGGAGCTGTGCATCCGCCGCTACGGCCTGCGCCGGGTGTCCATGGGCGACGTCGCCCAGGCCGCGGGGCTCTCCCGGGGCTCGGTCTACAACCACTTCCAGGATCGCGAGACGCTCATCGACGCAGTCCTGGAGCGCACCTCGGACCGCTTCGTCGCCGGCAGTGAGGCATCGGTGCGGCGCCGGCGGACACTCGCCGCGCAGATCGGTGAGGCGGCCGCGTTCATCCGAACGCACCAGGACGATCCCCTCCTCGTACTGACCGCGGGTGACGACTCGCTGATCGCTTCACTGCTCACCGCGCGGATCGACGGGCTCGTCGCGCGGTGGGTCGAGTTCTGGCAGCCGTTCCTCGCCGACGCCGAGGCGCGGGGTGAGATCCGCGCGGGCCTCGACCGGCGCGCCGCGGCCGAATGGATCGTTCGCCTGCTGCTTTCGCTCGTGATCATGCCCTCGACCGTCGTCGATCTCGATGATCCCGACGCGGTACGGGGGTACGTGCAGCAGTTCGTCGTCCGGGGCCTCGCCCCGGACCCGCCCAGGTAAGACGGCCGCAAGAGAGGGAAGGACCGGACCACCATGGAATTCGCGCTCTTCTACGAGATCCCGGTACCCAAGCCGTGGACCGCGGACAGCGAGCACCAGGCGTACAAGAACGTCATCGAGGAAGCGGTGCTCGGTGAGCAGGCCGGATTCCATTCCTTCTGGACCGTGGAGCACCACTTCCTCGACGAGTACTCGCACTGCTCCGCACCCGACGCGCTGTACGGCGCAATCGCCGCGCAGACGACCTCGCTGCGGATCGGTCACGGTGTGCGCCTGCTGCCGAAGCCGTACAACCACCCGATCCGCGCCGCCGAGGCCGCCGCGGTCGTGGACATCATCAGCGACGGCCGGCTCGAGTTCGGTACCGGCCGGTCCTCCACCCGCGCCGAGCTCGAAGGCTTCGGAGCCGATCCCGACCTGACCCGCGCCCAGTGGGAAGAGGGCTTGCGCATGGTCGTGGGAGCCTGGACCGAGTCGCCGTTCGAGTGGCACGGCGAGACGTGGGAGATCCCCCCGCGCGACGTCCACCCCAAGCCGCTCCAGCAACCCCACCCGCCGCTATGGGTTGCGACGAGCAGCCCGCCCAGCCACCTGCTGGCCGGCGAGCTCGGGCTGGGGCTGCTCTCCTTCACCATCGGCGTCCCGCCCGAGGAGCTGGGTGAGCGCATCAAGGTGTACCGCGACGCGCAGACCCGCGCCGTGCCGATCGGGAAGTTCGCGAACAAGCGCGCGGCGACGTTCACGATGGTGCACTGTGCCGAGACCACCGAGCAGGCGTACGAGGAAGCCCGCGAGTCGTTCGAGTGGTACGTCCGCACCGCGCTCTGGCACATCGGCACGGTCGCGACGTGGCGGGAGGGCAAGCCGCTCGGCACCTACGACTACGCAGAGGTGTTGAAGGATCTCGACCTCAATCTGCTGACCTTCGAATATCTGGTTGATTCCGGAGCGTGTGTGGTCGGTGACCCGGAGCGTTGCCTCGAGATCGCGACGCGCTACCAGGCCGCCGACTGCGACCTCCTGCTCTGCTTGCTCAATCCGTACAAAATTCCGCACGCATCGGTGATGAAGTCCATCGAGCTGCTGGGCGAGCACGTCATTCCTGCGCTCAAGTGAGCCGCCGGACGGGCCGGTAACCTCCAGCGATGGAAACTCACCCGCAGGCACCTGACCGCAACCTGGCAATGGATCTGGCCCGGGCCACCGAGGCCGCCGCGCTCGCGGCCGGCCGCTGGTTCGGGCGGGGCGACAAGAACGGCGCCGACGGTGCAGCCGTCGATGCGATGCGCCTCGTCCTCAACAGCGTCCCGATGGACGGCGTCGTCGTCATCGGCGAAGGCGAGAAAGACGAAGCGCCGATGCTGTTCAACGGTGAGGAGATCGGCAGCGGTGGCCCCGCGTGCGACATCGCCGTGGACCCGATTGACGGCACCACGCTCACGTCACTAGGCCGCGACAACGCCATCTCCGTCATCGCGATGGCCGAGCGGGGCACGATGTTCGACCCGGGCCCGTGCGTCTACATGGACAAGATCGCGGTGAGCCCCGAAGCCGCCGACGTGATCGACATCGACGCACCGATCCTGGCGAACCTCGAAGCGGTCGCGAAGGCCAAGGGTGAGAAGGTCACCGACGTCACCGCCGTGATCCTCGACCGCGAACGGCACGCCGACATCATCCGCCAGTGCCGGGAAGCCGGCGCCCGCATCGCACTCATCCCCGACGGTGACGTGGCCGGCGCGATCTCGGTGGCCACTCCCGGATCCGGCACCGACATCCTCTTCGGCATCGGCGGCACGCCTGAAGGTGTGATCGCGGCGTGCGCGATCCAGTGCATGGGCGGTGCGATCCTCGGCCGGCTCTACCCGCGCAACGAGGACGAGAAGCGTGCTGCGCTCGACGCGGGCTACGACCTCGACCGGATCCTCACCACCGACGATCTCGTCTCGGGCGACGAGGTGTTCTTCGCCGCGACCGGCATCAGCAACGGTGACCTGCTCAGGGGCGTGCGTTACTGGGGTGACGGGGCCAGCACCGAGAGCCTGGTCATGCGCTCGAAGACCGGGACGATCCGCAAGATCCAGGCCACGCACCGCTGGCAGAAGCTGATGCGCTACTCCGCCGTCAAGTTCGACTGATCGAGCGTTGCCTCCCGAGCTGCTCCCCCTGGCCGCCGAGCCCTTCGTCCCGCCGACCGATCGGGACATGCTCCCGTCGGAGCGGCGGGAGTTCGTCCGTACCCACCGCACCGCCGTCTTCGGCCACCACCGCCGCGCCGACGGACCTGCGATGTCGATCGTGTACTACGTGCCGACCGTCGACGACGAGCTGCTCGTCTCGACGATGGGCGGACGGGCCAAGGCGAAAGCCGTGACCCGGAGTGGCAAGGTCAGCCTCTGCGTGCTCGACGAGTCGTGGCCGACGAGCTACCTCCAGGTGTACTGCGACGCCGTGGTGAGCACCGAACCGGATCTCGTCATCGACGTGATGATGGGGGTCGCCGGGCGAATGTCCGGGGAGCCGCTTGGCCGAAGATGCACGACCGGTCGTCGCGTCGATGGCGGAACAGGAGGAACGGGTCGTGCTGCGGTGCCGGCCGTACGAGACGTTCGCGCAGCCTCCGCGTCACCTCCACCGCAACGATCAGGCCGAGGTGATCACCCATTGGATCTCCGCGTCGATGCCCTGGGACGCACCCGACCCACCATCTGACCTTCTCGGCACGTTCAAGGGGCCCTGAGCCCACTCAGCGTGCCGAGAACGGGAGATGTCAGCCGCGGAGTCTCGGCCAGGCGCTGCTGGACGTCGTGACGTAGTCGTACACCGACCAACCGATCGCCCGCCGGCGCTTCGCGGCGCGGACGAACCCCGCCGTGTCGACCACCTCGGTCTGGTTGGCGATCCCGCCGATGACATGGACGCCGCGCGTTGCGGTCTCCGACGTTCCTGCGCACGCGGCGGATGTTCTCGCTCGTGTAGCGGAAGCCGTTGTTCCAGCCTGACGCGTCCGTGCGGTTCGTCCAGTAGGCCATGGGGAGCCAGACGTCGACGAAGGGACGCAGCTTCTTCCACGGGAAGTCCGGCCAGTAGCTCGTGTTGATGTCCTCGAGCAGCACCGGCTCGAGGACGATCGCCCCGACCGGGACGTCGGTCACCGCCCGGCGCGTCCGCTTGGCCAGTGTGAGCAACGCCCGATTGCGCTTCACCGGGTCCTTCACGTCGTTCGTCCACTCGACGTCCAACGCGATGCCGTCGAAGCGCTGGCCACCGGCCCGGAAGTCGTGCATGGCCTCGATGTGGCGCAGGTCCCGGCTTACATCTTCGAAGTGCGGGAGGTACCACGCGACGACCCGGACGCCACGCCGGTGCGCCCGCCGCAGGATGTCGCCGACGAGCCTTCGGTCGACGATCGTCCCCTCGGAGCGCGTGTCGTCCTGTGAAGCCTGGAGGTAGATCGTCTTCACGCCGAGCTTGGCCATGTCGTCCACCGACTCCTCGGTGACCGCGGGCGGGCCGTTCGGAGACCCTTGGAAATTCGGGCCGTAGTCGTAGACGTCGACCCACGTCCCCAGCCCACGGAACGCGGCGACGCCGGGGCGCGTCGCCGTCGGGCGCGCGGCGTCCGCTTGCACTCCCGTCGGCGAGCAGCGCCAGCGCGACGACGGCTGCAAGCGAGCCGATCCGGATCGCGCGTGCTCGCCTCCGCATCACGACACCCTCGCGGGATGGGGAGCGGGCGGAGCGCGCTCAGGCGCCGCGACCCGCAGCAGCAGTGCTGCCCGCGACCTGCAACCGCAGCTCGGCGCGAGCCAGCGCGGCCGCAGCTTCTCCGTCGTCCGGGTTGCTCGCCACTGCCGCAGCCGCCGACTCCTTCGCCGTCTGCGCTCGCACGACGTCGATCTGGTCCGGGAGCTCGGCGACGTCCGAGAGGACGGTCACCCGGTCGTCGCGCACTTCGACGAAGCCGCCGTGCACCGCGATGACGACCTCGCCCGATCCCGGGAGCAGGACGCGCACCGGATACGTCTCGAGCGCGCCGACGAACGGCTGGTGCCCGGGCAGGAACGCGATCTCCCCACCGGTCGGGCGGCAGACGACCTGGTCCGCCTCACCCTCGTACAGAATGGTCTCCGGGGAGACGACCTCGACGTGCAGCGGCACGACGACCTACGCCTCGGCCTGCAGTGACTTGGCCTTCTCGAGCACGCTCTCCACCCCACCGACGTTGAAGAACGCCTGCTCCGGGATGTCGTCGAGCTCACCGTCGACCAGCTTCTCGAAGCTCTCGATGGTGTCGGCGATCGGCACGTAGATGCCGTCGAGACCGGTGAAGGTCTTCCCGACGAAGAAGGGCTGCGAGAGGAACCGCTGGATCTTGCGGGCCCGGGCCACGATCACGCGGTCCTCTTCCGACAGCTCGTCGAGACCGAGGATGGCGATGATGTCCTGGAGCTCCTTGTACCGCTGGAGGACCTCCTGGACCCGGCGGGCGCAGTCGTAGTGGCGCTGGCCCACGATCTCCGGCGCCAGGATGTTCGACGTCGAGGAGAGCGGGTCCACGGCCGGGTAGATGCCGAGCGCCGCGATGTCACGGGAGAGCTCGGTGGTGGCGTCGAGGTGGGTGAAGGTGGTGAACGGCGCGGGGTCGGTGTAGTCGTCGGCCGGGACGTACACGGCCTGGAGCGAGGTGATCGAACGACCCTTGGTCGAGGTGATCCGCTCCTGCAGCTCGCCCATCTCGTCGGCCAGGGTCGGCTGGTAACCCACCGCGGACGGCATGCGGCCGAGCAGCGTGGAGACCTCGGAACCGGCCTGCACGAACCGGAAGATGTTGTCGACGAAGAGCAGCACGTCCTGGTTCTTCACGTCACGGAAGTACTCCGCGACGGTCAGCGCCGAGAGCGCGACGCGCAGCCGGACACCCGGCGGCTCGTCCATCTGGCCGTACACCAGCGCGGCCTTCTCGATGACGCCCGTCTCCTGCATCTCGATCCAGAGGTCGGTGCCCTCACGGGTCCGCTCCCCCACCCCGGCGAACACCGACACACCACCGTGCTGGGTGGCGACCCGGTTGATCATCTCCATGATGAGGATCGTCTTGCCGACGCCGGCACCACCGAACAGACCGATCTTGCCGCCCTGCACGTACGGCTCGAGCAGGTCGATGACCTTGATCCCGGTCTCGAACATCAGCGCGCGGGGCTCGAGCTGGTCGAAGTTCGGCGCCGGGCGGTGAATGTCCCAGTGGTCGTCGATGCCCTCGGTGATGGGCTCCCCACCGGTGTCGAGCGGCTCGCCGATCACGTTGAACACGTGACCGAGCACGCCGTCGCCGACCGGCATCTGGATGCCGTGACCGAGGTTGCGCACGACGGTGCCGCGGCGCAAGCCGTCGGTCTGCTTGAGGCAGACGACCCGCACCCGGTTGTCACCGATCTGCTGGGCGACCTCGGAGGTGATCGTGATCGTCTCGCCCTCGAGCTCGACGTCCATCTCGAGCGCGAAGTTGATCTCCGGCAGCGCGTCGGGCGGGAACTCCACGTCGACGACGGGGCCGGCGATGGCGACGACGCGACCCTCCTTGAGCTCGCCGTCCTTCGGCTTGCTCTCCGGGTTGGCAGTGGCAGTCATGGTTGCTCCTGGCTCAGCCGTCGCTACGAGACGGGAAGAGATCCTCGTGACGGGCTTCGATGGTGTCGGAAAGGAGGTCGGTGTTGACGAGCGCACCGCCGCCGCGCAGCGCCTCGGCGCCACCGACGATCTCCATGATCTCGGTGGTGATCTGCTCCTGCCGCGCCCGGTTCATCACTCGGGAGAGCTTGGTGATGAGGTCGTCGGCGTTATCGGTGGCGGCCTTCATGGCCCGTTGGCGCGCCGCGTGCTCTGACGCAGCCGCGTCGAGCTGCGCCGCGAAGATGCGGGCCTCGACGTAGCGCGGCAGCAGGCGCGTGAGGATCTCGTCGGCGCCCGGCTCGAACTCGTAGCTCGCGGAGGGTCCGTCGTGGGCCGCGGACTCGGCCGCGTCGCCGACGACGTCCGCGGGAGTGGCGGTGATGCCGAGCCCACCGGGGTCGAGCGGCATCAGCGTGACTTCCTCGACCTGCTGGGTGCCGGCCGAGAGGAAGCGGGTGAAGACGAGCTGCACCTGGTCGATGTCGCCCGCCTCGAACGGTTCGACCACCGCGTGCGCGACGTTGCGCGCATCCTCGTACGTGGGCTGGTCGCTCATGCCGGTGAAGGTCGCGTCGATGCGGTACTTGCGGAACCGGAAGTACCCGTCCGCCTTCTTGCCCACGAGGATCAACGAGTAGTCCCGGCCCAGGTCCTGCTGCGCCTTGAGCGAGCGCTCGGCCTGGCGGATCACGGTCGAGTTGTACGCGCCGCACAAGCCACGGTCGGCGGTGAGGACCACGTACGCGACCTTGCGGATCTCGTCGCGAGGCTTGAGCAGCGGGCTGCTGACCCCCGCGCCACCTTCCGCGAGGTGATGGATCACCTCGGTGACCTGATCGCTGTACGGGCGGGCGCCCTTGACTCGCGCCTGCGCCTTGACGATCCGGCTCGCGGCGATGAGCTCCATCGCGCGCGTGATCTTCTTGGTGCTCTGGACCGTGCGGATCCTCCGCTTGAGGACCCGCTCCTGACCGCCGGCCATGGTTAGGCCGAACCCTCGACGAAGTCCTCCGGGCGCTCGGCCGCCTGGGCGGCCTGGTCCGCTGCGATCTCGCCGTCCACGGTGGTGACGAACCGAGCCTTGAAGTCGGCGATCGCGACTTCGAGCTTGTCGCCCTCGGGCAGCTGGCCCGTGGACTTGATCGTGTCGAGGATGTCCACGTGACGGGTGCGGAAGTCCTCGAGCAGATCCGCCTCGAAGCGGCGAACCTGCTCGGCGGGAAGGTCGTCGAGGATGCCCTTCGTGCCGCAGAAGATCGAGACCACCTGCTCCTCGACCGGCATCGGCGAGTTCAGGTTCTGCTTCAGCAGCTCCACCAGGCGGTACCCACGACCGAGCTGGGCCGCGGACACGTCGTCGAGCTCGGAGCCGAAGGTCGCGAACGCCTCGAGCTCACGGAACTGGGCGAGGTCGAGCTTCAGCGTTCCGGCCACGGCCCGCATCGCCTTGATCTGCGCGGATCCACCGACTCGGGAGACCGAGATGCCCACGTCGACCGCCGGGCGGACACCCGACTTGAAGAGGTCGTCCTGGAGGTAGATCTGCCCGTCCGTGATCGAGATCACGTTGGTCGGGATGTACGCCGAGACGTCACCCGCCTTCGTCTCGATGACCGGCAGCGCGGTCAGTGAACCGCCACCGAGCGCATCGCCCAGCTTGGCGGCGCGCTCGAGCAAGCGGCTGTGCAGGTAGAAGACGTCACCCGGGTACGCCTCGCGGCCCGGCGGGCGCCGCAGCAGCAGCGACAGCTGGCGGTACGCCTCGGCTTGCTTCGAGAGGTCGTCGTACACGACGAGCGCGGCCTCACCGTTGTCCATCCAGTGCTGCCCGATGGCGCAACCGGTGTAGGGAGCGATGTACTTGAACACCGCTTCGTCCGCGGCGGGAGCGTTGACGACGACCGTGTACTCCATCGCGCCGTGCTCTTCGAGGGTGGCGACGGTCTGCGCAACCGTGGAGCCCTTCTGGCCGACCGCGACGTAGATGCACTTCACGCCCTGGCCCCGCTGGTTCAGGATCGTGTCGATCCCGATGGTGGTCTTGCCGGTCTTGCGGTCGCCGATGATCAGCTCGCGCTGGCCCCGGCCGATCGGGGTCATCGAGTCGATGGCCTTGATGCCGGTCTGGAGCGGCTCGTGCACCGGCTTGCGGGCCACGATGCCGGGCGCCTGGACCTCGAGGCGGCGCACCTCGGTGCTCGCGATCGGGCCCTTGCCGTCGATCGCCTGACCGAGCGCGTTCACGACCCGACCGATCAGGCCGTCGCCGACGGGCACCGAGAGGATGCGGCCGGTGTTCTTCGCCGAGTGGCCCTCTTCGACCTGGTCCGACTGGCCGAGGACCACGGCACCGATCGAGTCCTCGTCGAGGTTCAGCGCCAGGCCGAGGGTCCCACCCTCGAACTCGAGCAGCTCGTTGACGGCGGTGTCCGGCAGGCCGGAGACCCGCGCGATGCCGTCGCCGACCTCGAGGATGCGCCCGACCTGGTCCTTCGACAGCGCGGGCGTGAACGTGCCGACGTGCTTGCGCAGCGCGGCGGCGATCTCGTCGGCGTTGATGGTCAGCTCAGCCATGTTGCGTGCTCCCAAGAGTTCCCGTGAGTGGCATCAGATCGTTTCCTTCAGCTGTTCGAGCCGGTGACGGATCGTGCCGTCGATCACGGTGTCGCCAACGCGAGCAACGATGCCGCCGAGCACCTTCTCGTCGACGATGACCTTGACCTCGACCCGCTTGCCCGTCGCCTGCGACAACGCTTCGGCGAGGCGAGCACGCTGGCTCTCGTCCAGCGGTACCGCGCTGCGGACCTCGGCCACTTCGTGCTGACGTTCCGCCGCGGCCAGCTCGACGAAGCGGCTGACGATCGCCGGGAGCTCGTGCGCCCGGCCGATGCCGACGACGAACGACGCGAGCGCTGCTGACACGTTGAGCGCCTTGCCGCCCATGAGCTCTTCGACCACGGCCATCCGCCGGTCCGTCGGCAGTGAGGGGTCGGTGAGCGCCATCCGCAGATCGTCGTTGCCCTCGAAGACGCGCGCGAAGCGGAAGAGGTCGTCTTCCACCTCCCCGAGCATCCCTTCGGCGCGCGCCACCTCGAGGAGCGCCTTGGCGTACGCCTCGATCCGGTCGCTGATGGTCTCGGCCATTGCTTACCGGCTCCCCACCTGGTTGATGTAGCTCTCGATGAGCGCGATCTGGGTGTCGTGATCCAGGTTGCGCTCGACGACCTTCTCGGCCAGCTCGATCGAGAGCTCGGCGACCCGACTCTGGAGGTCGGCCAACGCGCGCTCGGTTGCGAGCCGGATGTCGTCCTGGGCCCGGCCCCGCAGCTCCTGCGCGTCGGTCTCGGCCCGGGCGATCAGGTCCTTGCGCACCTGGTCCGCGGCGAGTCGAGCCTCCTCGATGATCTTGCCGGCCTCGTTGCGGGCTTCCGCCAGCTGGCGCTGGTAGTCGGCGAGCTCCGTCTCGGCCTGGGCCTTGGCGGACTCCGCACCCTCGAGGTCCGCGCGGATCTTGTTCTCGCGGTCCTGGATGGCCTTCTTGATCGCCGGCCAGGCCTTCCACGCCAGCAGCGCGAAGACGATGGCGAAGCAGATGACCGCCCAGAAGACCTCTTTGCCTTCGGGGAGGATCGGGCTCTTCGCCTTCACGTTCCGTCGGCCGCGAGCAGCACTGCAGCAAGCATGTCGGTGCCCCTAGCCCTTGGCGAGGAAGAAGAGGACGAACCCGAACAGGGCGAGCGCCTCGGTGAACGCGATGCCGAGGAACATCGTCGTGCGGACCGGTCCGGCCATCTCGGGCTGGCGGGCCATGGCGGTGATGGCGTTACCCACCACGATGCCGATGCCGATGCCCGGGCCGATGGCGGCGGCGCCGTAGACGATGCCGGCACCAATCGACTGGAGGCCGTCTTTCAGCTCTCCGGCCTGTTGGACGGCTAGTGCGAGGTCGTGCATGTCAGTCTCTCCTAGTGCTCGGCGTGTAGTGAATCGGCGATGTAGACGGCGGTCAGCAGGGTGAAGATGTATGCCTGCAGGAAGCCCACCAGCACCTCGAACGCGGTGACGCCGACGTTGAGGGCGAACGGTCCGATGGCGATGATCGGCGCGTTGGTGATCGTGTAGGCGGTGAGCAGCGCCAGGGCGGTGAGCAGGATGTGCCCCGCCATCATGTTGGCGAGAAGTCGAACCGCCAGCGAGAAGGGCCGCACGAGCAGGATCTGCACGAGCTCGATGGGCGTCACGAGGATGTAGAGGAAGATCGGGACGCCGGCGGGGAAGAGGTGGCCGGTGAGGTACTTGATCCCCTGGTGCTTGAAGCCGAGGAACCAGTAGAGGACGTAGACCATCAGCGCGAGGAAGAGCGGGATCCCGAAGCGCGAGGTCGGCGGGAACTGGATGAACGGGACGACTTCCCAGAAGTTCAGGAACAGGATGAAGAGGAAGAGCGTGCCGAGGAACGGTGTGAACCGGGTGGCGTCCTGCCCGATCACGTCACGCGTGATGCCGCGGTCGACGAACTCGTAGGTCATCTCCAGCACGTTCTGGAGGCCCTTCGGCACCAGCTTCATCTTGCGGCTGCCCCCGACGAACAGCAGCAGGATGATCAGCGACGACACCATGACGAGCAGGCTCGTCTTGTTGATCGCGTAGAACTGCCCCTCGAAGACGATGTCCTTCCAACGGAAGAGCTCGTCGATCGGCGGGAAGGTGAAGACCCCGAGACTCACGCCAGCTACTCCTTCACCTTGGGCTCGCGCACTTCGGACATTGACACGTCTCCAGCTCGGTGTGATGCCGTTTGCTCGCGCTCCTTGGATTCACGGTCGGCAACGCCCGGCTTCAAGCCGGGGGCGGCGAGCGTGAGGCTCACGTACCGGGTCTCCCAGATCAGCAACGCGATGTGAGTGACGGCGATCGTGAGCACGAGCACGGGAAGATCGATGAACGAGAACTGCTCCAGGCCGAGCACGATCAACGTGAGGGCGAAGAGCCGGACGACGAACCCGCCGAGCACCATGCCCTGCAGCAGGGCCAGCGACCGCTCGGAGGCCCAGCTGATGAGCCGGGCGGAGACGAGGAAGTTGAGGGCGACGAGCACCAGGCCGATCGCGGCGCTGATCGCACCGTCGACTCCGCGCAACAACCCGCAGGCGAGGATCACCACCGGGGAGATCAGCAGCGCGTGGCGCGCCATGTGGTCGGCGATCCGGCTCTCGTGCGCCACGGGCATCCCGGATGCGGCTACCACTGTCGCCGGTTCCATGGTTTGTCAGCCTCTTCCTTGGCCATCGCGGCCTGGTACCGGAAGTAGAGGGCAAGCACCGCGCCGAGGAAGGCCAGCAACCCGAACGTCACGAGGAAGAGCGGGCTGGTTCCGAGCGCCTGGTCGAGGAGGTAGCCGAGGAATCCGAAGAGCACGGGGCCGGCGACGAGGCTCAGCGCCTGGCTGATCCCGTCGTTGAAGCCACCCTTGGGCCGTGCCCACTTGCTTCGGAGTTCCAACCCCGATTACCCCCACCGGCTTGGCCGAATCTCAGGTCCCCGCGACTCGGCCACGGCCTGCTTGTGAATGTATTCGCAAACTACCCGGCGACTCCACCAGGGTCAAACCGAAGACCGGTGGCCGAGGGCCGGCTCGCCAGGATCTCCCTCGGCCGGGCGTACTACCGCGGGCGGATGGGTGGCCGAGGGCCGGCTCGCCAGGATCTCCCTCGGCCGGGCGTACCACCGCGGGCGGATGGGTGGCCGAGGGCGGTCCGGTCATCCCGCGCCCCGGCGCCGGCTCTCGAGGTCCACCACGGCCGCGGGCTCCTCGGGCGGCGGGTCTCCACGGTCAGCGTCCGCCCGGTCCCCGGAGCCGCGGTCGAGCTCGACCGGGACGTCGTGACGGCCGGGGACGAACAGGGCGTAGAGCAGCAGAGCGAGGGCCATCACCCCGAACGGGACGAGCGCGTTGCCTTCGTTCGTGTACGCGGGGACGAGGGCCAGGCCGGACAGCAACGCGGTCCACAACCAGAGGATCACGACGGTGCGGCGGGGGCCGTGGCCGAGCCGCATGAGGCGGTGATGCAGGTGGTCCTTGTCCGCGACTGCGAACGAGCGGCCGCGCGCCACTCTTCGGACTACCGAGAACGCGGTGTCGATGATCGGCACTCCGAGGATCACGATCGGGATGAAGAGCGGCGCGTAGAAGAAGTAGGTGTTGGCGCTGTACTGGTAGTCCGCGCGCCCGCCGACGGTGATCGTCGTGACGGCGAGCAACAACCCGAGGAACAGCGCGCCGGCATCGCCCATGAAGATCCGGGCCGGGTTGAAGTTGTAGGGCAGGAACCCGATGCAGATGCCGACCGCGATCACCGCGACCAGCGGCGCGATGTTCGAGCCCTCGAGGAAGCCGTCCTTGAACAGCCGGTCCGAGTAGAGGAACAACGCGGTGCCGGCGATGATCACGATCCCCGCGGCCAGCCCGTCCAACCCGTCGATGAGGTTGATCGCGTTGGCGAAGACGACGACGACGATCACGGTGACGAGCGGCGCGAGATCCGCGGAGAGCACGATCGTGTCCTGGCCCGCGAACGGCACCCGGAAGAAGAGCATCGAGACGCCGAACAGGGACAGCAGGCTCCCGGCCAGCACCATGCCGGCGATCTTGGCCGGGGGCGACACGTCGCGGAGGTCGTCGAGCGCGCCGACTGCGAACATGATGCCGGCCCCGAGCATGAGTCCCGCGGGCTCCGACGAGCCGTCGAACATCTCGCTGAACTGGCCCATCTGCGAGGCGATCGCCATCGCGAAGAGGAAGCCGACGAACATCGCCGCGCCGCCGAGCGTCGGGATGGCCTTCGTGTGCACCCCACGGGCGCTCGGCGGGACGATTGCGCCGGTGCGGAGCGCGAGCCGGCGGACGAGCGGGGTCAGGACGAGGGTCGTCAGCGCTGCGACCGCGAAGACGATCGCGTAGCCCTCCACCGACCGTCGCCTTCTACCGGCCGGCGGCGAGCTCGGGGTACGGCGTGTACTTGGCGCAGAGTCGGTTCGCCGCGTCGCGCACGTCCCGGGCGACGTCGTCGTCCGTCGGCGCGCGCAGCACCGCTGCGATGAGGGCGGCGATCTCCGCCATCTCGGGCTCGCCCATCCCGGCGGTGGTGACGGACGCGGTGCCGAGGCGCAACCCACTCGTGACGAACGGCTTCTCGGGATCGTTCGGGATCGCGTTCTTGTTGCAGGTGATGCCGGCTCGGTCCAGTGCCTCCTGCGCGACCTTCCCGGTGACGCCGAACGGCTGGACGTCGACGAGCATCAGGTGGTTGTCCGTGCCGCCGGAGACGATGCGGAAGCCCTCGTCGGCGAGCCCGCCGGCCAGCGCGGCGGCGTTGCGCACGATCTGCGCGGCGTACTCACGGAAGTCCGGCTGGGCGGCCAGGTGGAAAGCGACCGCCTTCGCCGCGATCACGTGCATCAGCGGCCCGCCCTGCAGCCCGGGGAACACGGCCTTGTCGATCGCGGCGGCGTACTCCTCGCGGCAGAGGATCGCGCCGGCTCGCGGGCCCCGCAGGGTCTTGTGGGTCGTGAACGTGACGACGTCTGCGTACGGAACCGGGCTGGGGTGCGCGCCCCCGGCGATCAGGCCGGCGATGTGGGCCGCGTCGACGATCAGGAGTGCGTCCACCTCGTCGGCGATCGAACGGAATGCCGCGAAGTCGATGATGCGGGAATACGCAGTGGCCCCGGCGATGATCGCCTTCGGTCGCTCGGCCTGGGCGAGGCTGCGGATCTCGTCGTAGTCCAGGATCTCGGTCTCGTCGTCGACGCCGTAGGCGACGAAGTCGTAGATGCGACCACTGAAGTTCACCGGCGAACCGTGGGTCAGGTGCCCGCCCTGATCCAGGCGCATGCCCATGAGCTTGTCGCCAGGCGAGAACAGGCCGAGGTAGGCGGCCATGTTGGCGTTCGCCCCCGAGTGCGGCTGGACGTTGGCGTGCTCCGCACCGAACAGCGCGCACGCCCGATCCCGGGCCAGCACCTCGGCCTCGTCGACCACGAGGTTCCCGCCGTAGTACCGCTTCCCCGGGTAGCCCTCGGAGTACTTGTTGGTGAGCACGGTGCCTTGCGCGGCCATGACCGCGGGGGACGTGAAGTTCTCCGACGCGATCAGCTGGATCGTGGTGTTCTCGCGCTCCTGCTCGCGCGTCACGATCTCTGCGATTGTCGGATCGGACGCTTCCAGCGCGGCGAACCCGTCGACCATGCTCGCTCCTGGGACTCGGGCCGGGCGGCCGGCGCGGGCGCATCCGGCGTGACCAAGGCGGAAAAGGGGCAGCGGGGCGGGCCCGCAACGCCTCGACTCTACCTACCGGGTCGCTCCCGCGTCCGCACTCCGTACCCGCTCCCGCCTCCGCTCTTAGCGCCGGAAGCGATCCCCGCCCGGTTCCGGGTCCGGATCCTGGTCCTCGCCCTCGGCGGGCAGGGTCCGGCGGTAGATCGACGTGCCGAGGTGGAACAGCTCCTCGAAGTACCGCTTTCCCTGGGCCGCGATGACACCGAGGCTGATCAGCTGGATCGAGATCACGAAGGTGATGCCGGTGAGCAGGAAGGTGTGCGGCGCGCGCTCGTACGCGTTCTGGAGCGCCCCGGTCAGGCCGGAGTTCCCGAACGGCGACGGGTCCCCGTAGACCTGGAGCACGTGCCATACGCACCAGGCGAACGAGTACCCGGCGATGGCGAGCAGGATCAGCCCGGGGAGCATGAAGAACATGAACGGGCGGAACAGGAACGACGAGAAGAGCGACGAGAGGGTCGTGCGGGTGAACCGGAAGTTGGTGGCCGCTCGGCGCTTGCCGCCGGTCGAGGCGAACGACCAGTCGAGGTGCGCCGGGATCTCGACGATGCGCGCGTGCAGGATCTGCGCCTTGTAGACGATCTCCGTATTGATCTCGGTGTCCATGGACCGCAGGTCGAGGCTGCGCAGGAACTTGCCGTCGTAGACGCGCACCATGCCCGTGACGGTGGTCAGCCCACCACCCGCGGCGCGGGACAGGATCCAGTTCGCGCCCCGGCTCATCGCGTGGCGGACGAACGGGATGTTCGTGGTCTTGCCACCTTTCGCGTACGGCGAGGCGATCACGATCCGGGCCCGCGAGTCCTCGATCGTGAAGAGCATCCGCGTGAGGTGCTCGGGGTCATAGCTGAGGTCGCAGTCGATCACCGCGACGTAGTCGCCGTGGGTCGAATTGAACGCGTACCGCAGCGCCTGGCCCAGGTGGAAGTTCACCCGGTGGTGGAGCGTCCGGACGTTCGGGTGGCTCAACGCGAAGGCGTCGGCCAGCGCGCCGGTCTCGTCGGTGCTTCCATCGTTGACCACGACGAGCTCCCACCGGTACCGGTCTTCGAGCCCGGCGAGGTGCTCGGTGAGCCTGGTCAGCGAGTCGACGAGGATCGCGGACTCGTTGTACGCGGGCACGATCACCGACACCAGCGGCAAGCTCTGGCGGATCGGCACCGCCGGCTCGGGCCCGGTCACCCGACGAGCTCGGCGGGAAAGTCCGGGAGCCGGACCGGCAGCGCCTGCCGACCGAGTGCCGCGGCGTGCTCCCCCACCGTTCCGACGTCGAAGTGACGTTGGAGGAGGGAGAGGTACGAGTCGACGCGAGAGATCTTCTCGTCGACGGGGATGCTCATGCCCGGAAAGAACGCGAGCGCTTTCACGTCGTCACCGGAGATGAGGTCCAGCGGGTGCAGCAGGATCGACGGTCCGACCCCGGTCGCGCGACAGATCCGCAGCGCAGCATCGAAGTACCGGCGCGCCGCGGCCGCGGAGTACTCGCTCAGCATGAGCAGGTAGCTGACGTGGATCGGCACCTTGAGCGCGGGCAGCGTCGTGACAGGGAGCTCGATGATCGTGCGGTCGTCCACGAGCCACCGGTACGGCCGCACCGCACGCCGCCCGTCGGACCACGTGCCGTAGAGCAGCTCCCGCTCGGTCCGTTGCTCCGGCGTCAGCTCCGCGGTGCGGAAGTAGTACGCCCGCGCGAGCGGTCCGATGTAGGTGGGCAGAGTCGACGCGTCATACGCGTAGCCCCGGCGTACCAGCACCCGCAGCGTCGTCTCCGAGAGGCTGTACCCCGGACCCCGGAACCCCACCGGGTGGACGCCGGTCGCGCTTTCGATCGCCGCTTCGGCCCGGGCGAGCTCCTCGTCCAGCTCTGCGTCCGAGTAGCGGTGCAGCCAGGGCTCGTGGCGGAACGAGTGGTTTCCGATCTCATGGCCGGCCGCGGCGAGCGCGCCGAGCGACTCCTGGTTCTCGGCGAGCGCGGCATCCTGACCCACCAGGAAGAAGGTGATCTGCAGGTCGTGTCGTGCCAAGAGGTCCAGGGCGCGCGCCGCGAGGACGTCCAGATACGACGGAAGCGACTCCCAGCCGTCGTCGCCATGAATCTTCATGTACGACCACTGGTTGTCCGCATCCAGCGACAAGCTCGCCCGCGGATTCATGTCCGGCTCACCCCCCGCCGCGCATCGTACTCACGCACATCCGGCGAGCGTCCGGGCCGCGCGCTCCGCCAGCTCTACGGTCTCGTTGACGTTGAGCGTCCCGTTCACGATCTGCGCCGAGGTCACGAGATGCAGCCCGGGAACCGTCGTGTCGATCGACGGGACCCGCTCGGAGTAGCCGATCGTCGGGATCGGGAAGACGCGCCGCACGCGCGAGATCCGGGCGCCGACGACCTCGGACTGATCAACGCCGGGATGCACGGCCTGCAGGCCCTTCAGGAAGCGCGCCTCGATCTCCTGATCGCTCACGTCGAAGAGCGGGTCGTCGGGCGCGACGTACTTCGGCAGGAACACCGAGCGCGTGCCCGCCGAGCTGGCGGCGGTCGACCAGCGCGCTCATCTCGACGATCGCGGTGAACGGCAGGTCGTCGAACAGGTAGGTCAGGTAGTAGCCGCTAAGGGAGGAGCGCAGGACGAACGACGCACACACGATTCCCTGGTAGCCGATGCCCTCCAGCCGGGCGCGCTCGGCGGCAGAGAGCCCCGGGCACAAACGGGCCGCGGTCGGCGCGTCGCTCGTGACGACGACATGGTCGAACTCGTCCCCGGTCTCGCGGTCGACGACGACCCGCAGCCCGCCGGCGGCGGTCGACTCGATGCGGTCGACGCTGGCCGCGCAGCGGATCACGACTCCTCGATCGCGCAGCACGGTGGCGAACCGATCGAGGATCCGCGCGTAGCCACCCGGGACGTAGCCGAACATCTCCTTCTTCAGCCCGGTGCGCCGTGCCGCGTAGAGCCGCTGGATCGTCGCCCAGATGAACGCGGCGTTTGCATCACGCCAGCTCTCACCGAGCTTCGCCCGCAGCAGCGGCAACCAGAAGCGTCCGAACGTCGACCGGCCGGACCAGCGCGTGAGCCAGGTCTCGACGGTCTCCTGTTCGAGCCGCTTCCAGTCCTTCACGCGCGAGCCGTGCAGGATCGTGCCGGCGAGTCGCAGCTTCGACACCAGTGGGAGCCCCGGGAGCCGGAGGAAGTCCATCGAGCTCGACACCGATGAGAGCCGACCGGCGTCGTAGTACCCCGTCTTGGTCTCGACCCAGGTCATAGAGGATTCAAGGTCGAGGTCGGCCAGCACGGCGCGCAACGAGGAGTCGGACAGCAAGGTGACGTGGTAGTGCCGATCCCAGGTGACATCGCCGTCCGGTGTCTGGATCGACCACGCACTGGTGAGCCCACCGACCTGCGCCGCGCGCTCGTACACCGTGACGTCCTTGCCCTGTTCCCGCAGCCGGAGTGCGAGCGTCAGCCCGAGCATCCCGCCCCCGACAATTGCCCAGCTGGGCGTCGCCTTCCCCGCCGGCGTCATCTCAGGACGGGGGATCGAGCTCGATGACCTCGCCGGCGCGAATCGAATAGCGCAGGCCGCTCACGGGGCAGGTGACCTCGTCCCGATCGGGAGGCTGGGCCCCCGAGAAGCGGACGATCGGTTCGCCGACCCGCGACACCACGGCGACCGAGCGGGCCGGCTGACCGACGACGAGATGGAACGGCGGCGCACGGCGCGTCACGACCGAGCCCATGCCGACCATGGCAAATCGGCCGATGTCGAGGTCGCAGCCGATCACACAGCCCGCACCGATCGACGCGCCTTCCGCCACCAGGGTGGGGAGCGTCCGTTCGTCGGGCTCGGACGGCGAGAGTGTCGCGAGATCGGGAGTCGTGGCTCGCGGGTAGCGGTCGTTGGTGAACACGGTTCCCGCGCCGATCATCACGCCCGTCTCGATCGTCACGCCGGTGCACACGTACACGAACGCGTTGAGCTTGACCCGATCACCGATCTGCACTCCGTAGGCAATGTGGGTGCGCTCACCGACGATGCAATCGACCCCGACGCGCGTCCCCGGGCCGCGAATGTGGACCCCGGACCAGATCGCGGTCCCGGCGCCGATCTCCACGCCGGTTTCGATCTCGGCGGTCGGATGGATGCGCGCTCCGGAATGCGGAGGCGTCATGCCACCTGCTCACCCGCAGCGGCGCCGCCGCCCCCGAGATCCCGCACGCGCGATCCAGTCGCTCTGACCCATCGATGCGTAGGCCGCTTCGATCACGGCTACCGATGCGATCGCGTCCTCCGCGGTGATCGCGAGCGGCTCGTCGCCGCGGATCGCGCCGCAGAAGTTCTCGACCTGGCTGACCATGCACGACACCTTGTCGTAGCCGTCGCCGAACTCCACCCATTCGGGGCTCGAGATCTGGCGGTACCGGGCACCCTGCCACCCGACACTGATCGTGCCCTGGGAGCCGTAGAGCGTGAGATACGCGTCGGTGGCCTTCTCGACGCTCCAGGAGAGGTCCACCGTGCCGAGCACGCCATCTGCGGTGCGCAACAACATCGTGGCGGTGTCCTCGACCGCGAGGTTCTGGATCCGCTTCGCCTCCACGGCCATGACCTCGACGACGGGACCCAGGAAGTAGCGGACGACGTCCACCGAGTGCGTGCCGTTGTCGATCAGCACGCCGCCTCCCGAGATCGCTGGATCGGAGTTCCAACGCCGGGTCATGTCCACCCGCGAAGCAAAGAGGTTCTCGACCACGATGAGCTCGCCCAGGATCCCCGACGCGACGATCTGGCGGGCCCGAATGACGTCCTTCACGAAGCGGAACTTCGCCGCCATGGTGAAGACCACTCCCGCGGCATCGGCGGCGGACACCATGGCGCGGGCACTCGCCACATCGATGGCCAACGGCTTCTCGCACAGCACGTGCCGGCCGGACTCGATGCCCTCCAACACGATCTCGGGGTGCGTGGACGGGGGCGTGCACACGAGGATCGCGTCGACGTCCGAGTCCTCGAGGAGCGCCCGGTACGACGGGTACGCGGTCCCGCGCACGGCTTCGGCCATTGTGTTCGCAGCCCGGGGCCGAGTGTCTGCGACCGCGGTGATGCGCGCGCCGGTGATCTCCTGGAACACCCGGAGATAGGACTGCGCTATGCCACCGGCGCCGACGAGCCCGACCTTCAGCTCCGTCATCGGGTTCCCCCGAGCTTGGTGCACGCGTCGCGTATCGCCCCGCTCAGCATCTCGACGTGCTGCGCCTCGTAGCGCTCGTTCCACGGCAGCACGAGCACGGAGTCGAGGAACGCATACGTGCCGAGGAACCGTTCGGGTGTGTAGTCCAACGCGTCGGGGTGCGCGAGGGTGAACGGCCAACGACTGTCACCAAAGGTGCGCTGCTCGGTGAACACCTTGCACGCGAACGCCGGCTTCTGGATGTAGCGCGGCGCCGAGGCGATCCCGCCGACGCGCAGCTCAGCGGCGATCGCGGACGGACCACCGGGAATGATGTCCGCGTCGACATGCACTGCGTACTTCCACCACGTCGCGACATCGTTCTCGCGCACGACCGGTGGCGCGATGCCCGGCACGCCCGCGAGGTCGGCGGTGAGGAGGTCGGCCATCGCGATGCGCTGGGCGATGCCGGCCTCGAGCTTGTCGAGCTGCGCGTTGGCCACGGCGCCGGCCAGCTCGTTCATCCGGGAGTTGAGGGCCAGGAACTCGTGGTCGGGATCGGATTCACCGTACGGCCAGGCCTTGTTCACAAAGAGCCGGATGCGCCGGGCCCGCTCGGCATCGTCCGAGACGACGAGCCCACCTTCGCCGGCCGTCATCTGCTTGCCCTGCTGCAAGCTGAAGCAGCCCACGGTGCCGACGGTGCCGGTGAGGCGACCCGCGCTGCGGGCGAGGAACGCCTGCGCGCAATCTTCGATCAACGGGATCCCGCGAGCGGCTGCCACCGCACTGATCGCGTCGAGGTCACACGGGTTGCCGAACAGGTGCGTCACCACGATCGCGGCTGTGCGGTCGGTGATCCGATCCGCGATCGACGCGGCGGTGACGTTGCCCGTGCGCGCGTCGGCGTCGGCGAACACCGGGATCGCCCCTTGGTACAGAATCGGCGCAAGGGCACCCATGTCGGTGATCGACGTCGTGATGACTTCGGACCCGGGTTCGGGGTCGACTGCGACGATTGCCGCGTGCACGGCGGCAGTTCCCGAGGAGCACGCGGTGGCCGAGTGCACGCCGAGCAGCGCCGCGAACCGCTGCTCGAGCTCGGGAACCTGCGTGCCCTTCGTGCTCGTCAGCGTGCCGCTGCGGATCACTTCCGTGAGACGCGCGATCTCCGCGTCGCCGAGGCTGCGGCCAGTGGCGTCCTGATCATTCGGGAGCGCGCGCCCAAGATCTGTGGATCGCACCTGAACCATCGAGTCCTCTCCCAAACGCCCTTACGGCAGTGTGCCCTTATGCCCGTCCTGCCGTCCGCGCACGTACTGTACCCACCCGGGCCTTCTGTTCCATCGTTCGCACCATCAACGATTTTCGAAGGGCGAGCCGTCCATGCGTGAACGCAGTGTCGCCGTGGTCTTCGGGACCCGGCCCGAGGCGGTCAAGCTCGCCCCCGTCGTGGCGGCACTCGGCTCCGCGGCCCGGACGATCCACACCGGCCAGCACTACGACCCGGCGTTGGCCGCCGACCTGCTGGACGAGGTCGGCCTCGATCCGCCCGACCTCCAGCTCCAGATCGGTGGGACGTCGCGCGCAGGGCAGATCGAGCGAGCCCTGGACCTGCTCGATCAGGCGTTCACCGAGACGCCACCGGACCTGGTCGTCGTGCAGGGGGACACGAATACGACGCTGGCCGGCGCGCTCGCCGCCAACGCCCACCGGATCCCGCTGGTCCATGTCGAGGCCGGGCTGCGCAGCTACGACCGGGCGATGCCCGAGGAGCACAACCGCGTCGTCGCCGACCATCTCGCGGACCTGTGCTGTGCGCCGACCGAGACGAGTCGGGCACAGCTCTCCGCCGAGGGGATCTCCGGCGCGCGCGTCGTCGTCACGGGGAACACCGTCGTGGACGCGGCGCTGCGCATGCTCCCGGACGAGACACAACGGACAAACCTGCTCGAACACCATGGCCTTACGCGTAACGGCTTCGTGCTCTCGACCTTCCACCGACCCGAGAACGTCGACGACCCCCGCGTCTTCGCCAGCATCCTCTCGGAGCTCTCGGCCCTCCCACTCCCGGTCGTCCTGCCGCTCCACCCGCGGGGCGTGACCCGCGCCGAGGCCGCGGGACTGCTCGACCTTCCGGGTTCGGTGCGGATCATCGCTCCGGTCGGGTACCGCGAGTTCCTCGGGCTCGCACGGGAGTGCGCGTTCCTCGTCTCGGACTCCGGCGGGGTGCAGGAAGAGGCCAGCGTCGTGAAGCGGCCGGTGCTCGTCGTGCGCGTGTCGACCGAACGACCGGAGGTGCTGGGGACCTTCGCCGAGCTCGTGGCCGCGGGTCCGGACATCGGCGAACGATCACGCGCCTGGGTCGCCGACGTCGATGCGATGCATCAGCGGCTCTTGACCACACCGACTCCGTACGGTGACGGTCGCGCGGGCGAGCGCATCGCCGCGGCAATCGCCGGCTTTCCACCCACCACCTGAGACCGAACCGGGCCTAGCATGCGGACGCATCGGCACGTTTCCGCACGATTCCCAAATACAGTCGCCGGAGAAGGTCGCCCGACCGGAACGCCCGACACCGGGCACTCGACCGCTGAAGCTCGAGTCCGCGCGCTGCTGCATCTGCGGAACCCGCGAAGCGGAGCCCATCGGCGTCGGTGAGGACTTCGAGTACCGGACGTCTCCCGACAGCTTCCTCACGGTGCGCTGCGAGCTGTGCGGTGTCGTGTACCTCGACCCGCGACCCGTGCGTGCCGAGCTGACCACGATCTACCCGAACCACTATCACGCGTTCACCTTCACCGAGGATCGCTTCGGCTTCGTCTACAAGGTGCGCCGACGGCTCGAAGCGCGCCGCCTCCTCGCCGCGGCCGGGACACTCCGGCCGGCGCGCGGATTCTCGACGTCGGGTGCGGCGACGGCTTTCACCTCGACCTCCTGGCCGAATTCGGCGCGCCGGGATGGCAGCTCGAGGGAGTCGACCTCGACCCGCGCGCCGCCGACGCGGCTGCCGCACGCGGGATCGTCGTGCATCGAGGCTCGATCGAAGAGCTCGACCTCGCGCCGGACCACTACGACTTGGCCATCCTGATCCAGACCATCGAGCACGTCGGCGACCCGGCCGCGGTGCTGCGCGCGATCTTCCGCGTGCTGCGCCCGGGCGGGCGGGTGCTCGTCGTCACGGACAACACCGGCTCACTCGACTTCACGATCTCCAAGCGCCGCCACTGGGGCGGGTACCACTTCCCGCGTCACTGGTACCTCTTCGACGAGCCGTCGCTGCGCCGTCTCGCCACCCACACGGGGTTCGAGGTGGAAGAGCTCGACACGATGGTGAGCCCGGTCAACTGGGTGTACTCGGTGCGCAACGCACTCGACGACTGGGCCGCCCCGCGATCGGTGGTCGAGTGGCTCTCGTTGGAGTCCCCGATCCCACTCGCCGCCTTCACCGCCTTCGACTGGTTGCACCAACGAGCCGGCCGCGCCGCGCTGCTGCGCGCAGTGCTGCGCCGCGCGGACGAGCCCACACCTTGAGCTCGGCGCATCCCGAGATCCACAACGCGCCGGTCGTCGTCGTGGGCGGCGGCATCGCGGGGCTGTCGGCGACGCGCGAGCTGCTCCGAAACGGGATCGATGCGGTGCTCTACGAGGCGGGCAGCTCGGTTGGCGGCATGGCGGACACGCATCACGATCCAGATGGCTTCACCTTCGACACCGGCGCGCACTTCATCACCAACCGACTCGCGACGGCGACCCGCGTCGCCGACCAGTGCCGTGACGTCGAGCGCTACGGCGAGACCGTGTGGCTCGGCGGCCGGAGCTACGACTACCCCGGCGGCCTGCTGCGGGTCCCGCGGTTCCTCCGCTCGGCCCTGGTCGAACGGAGCCGGCGCCGTCTCGACCCGCCCGTCACGGCCACAGACTGGTTCCGCCGCGAGTACGGCGCGGCGCTCGCCCACGAGATCGCCGGACCGCTCGTCGCGGCGTGGTCCGGCGCGCCGCCGGACGAGCTCTCCCCCGCCGTAGCCGACAAGATCCCCGGGAGCATCGCGAGCACGATCGGCCTCACCCTCGCGGCGCGGCTGACCCACCGGGCCGTCGCCATCGGCTACTGCCGCGAGGCGCCGCAGAGCGCGAACGTGTGGCACGTCTACCCGGAGCGCGGCGTCGCGACGATCTGCGAGCGATTGGCCGAAGACGTCACGGACTCGGTGCGACTCCAGAGTCCGGTCGAGGCCATCAACGTCAGCGACGGTCGCGCGGTCGGAGTCCGCGTCGCCGGGCGCGACGTCCCCGCCGCGGCCGTCATCAGCACCGCACCGATCAACGTCCTCCCCCGGCTGGTCGAAGGCACCAACGCCCTCGAGCCCTACGAGCGGTTCCGCTTCCGTCCCATGGTCTTCGTGAACCTGCGCTTGCGCGGCGGGCACCTGCTCCCGCGCACCGTGACCTGGACGCCCGAGTCGGACCTCCCCTTCTTCCGACTCACCGAGACACCCCAGTCCATGCCGTGGCTCGCTCCGGACGGCTCGACGTTGATCACCGCGGACATCGGTGCGGAGATCGGCGACCGGCACTGGACGATGGACGACGCCGAGCTCGGCGAGCTCTGCATCGCTGCACTCACCGAGCTCGTTCCGAGCGCCCGCCGCGACTACCTCGGGTGTCGCGTCTCACGGACGCCGAACGTGTACCCGGTGTTCCTGCTCGACTATGAGGCTGATCGGCAGCGACTGGCAACAACCGTTGGCGTGGACCGCCTGCTGAGCGTGGGACGCAACGGCGAGTTCGCCCACATCCTCATGGAGGACGTGTACTGGCGGACGCTCCGGCGCGCCCGTCACCTCGCGGCCGAGCTCCAGACGCCGTACGTCACCGCCGCTTGACTCCGGGTCGCTCCGGCGTCCGCACTTCGTTCCCGCTCCCGCCTGCGCTCCGTCTTGCGGGCAGACGCTACGGACGGGTGGTGCGCTTCGCCTTCGCGGCAACGGGGCGCTTGCGGGTGCGCCACGGGGCCGTCGGCAAGCCCCGCTCGGCCGCGACGAGATCGATGATGGTCTCCTCGCCGCCCGACTGCAGCGAACGGACCGCGTCCCGACCGCTCGCGATCGCGTCGTCCATGTTGAAGTACGCCCACTCACCGAAGCGACCAACGGAGTGGATCCCCTGGTCGCCCATCCATTCGAGGATCGTCGACACCGCGGCTTCGTGGTCGAGGGTGTAGATCACGTACGCCGGTGAGATCTTCACGATCCGCGACACGAGGATCTCGTCGTCGGGCCGCAGCACTCCCATCCGCTGGAGACCGTCGATCGTCTCGGCGACGAGATCCCGACCGGTGAGGTCCCGGTGCGGCGAGTGCGAGATCTCCGCCATCACCGACGAGCACCCCGGCGGCACCAGCGAATCCGAGAAGTTCATGGGGTAGCTGATGCGGTGGAACAGGAACTCGTCCTCGTGCGTGTACACCCAGTGGTGATCCGAGATGTTCTCACGGCCGATCCCGAGCAGGACCGTGAAGACCGTGTTCGACTCGAGCTGGTCCGCCGCCGTCCTGCACCTCCGGCGGTGTCCCGGCAGTGACCCGGACCAACGTGGGAAGCGGGAGCGACGTGATGAGGTTCTCGTAGCCGATCGTCTCCCCGGCGGTCGTGGTGACCTCCCGGCGCGCCGGATCGATCGCCGAGACCTCGGTCTCGACCTTCACCTTCTCCGGCTCCAGCCGCTCGAGGAGCGCCTTGGAGAGCGACTCGATGCCGCCCTCCTTCGGGTACCAGAACGATGCGTTGGGACCGTGCCGCACCGTCGGGGCTTCCAGCGCGCCCCGGATGACCTCGGCCAGGTCCGGGACCGGCACGCGATCGGCGATCCAGCGGAAGTCCATCTGCTCGGGCGGGATCGCCCATACCTTCTCGTTGTACGGAAGGAAGAAGTGGTTCGCGATCCCGTCGCCGAAGGTCTGGCGCGCCCACTCGGCGAAGTTCGCCGGTGTCTCGGACGGCGGTGCGTGGTTCGCCTCCACGAGGCCGAGCAGGCAGTCGGTCGCGACGTCGACCGGGAGGCCGTGGAGGCTCGCCTGGAACGGATACCCCGTGAACACCCCGTGGCTGTAGACCCACGAGCTGCGCGTGTGGTCGTGGTACCGACCACCGAGCAGCTCGCCGCAGATCAGCTCGGCGAGGTCGGGCCGCTTGGTGAAGAGGATGTGGATCGAGAGATCGAAGCCGAAGCCGTCGTACCAGTTGGTGCGGCACAGGCCACCGACCCGTGACTCGCGTTCGAGCACCAGGTAGTCGCCGTTCGAGTGGTACGCCGCACTCAGACCGGCGAGACCACCGCCGACGATCAAGGTTTCCGTGGTCACATTGCTCCCGAGCCCTTGAGGATCGCGGGAACAGTACGCAAGAGGATCGACAGGTCGCCACGCAGGCTCCGGGTCGCGATGTACTCGAGGTCCGCGTCGGCCATGGCCAGCGCCGTGGTGTTGTCACTGCGCGTGCTCACCTGCCAGAGCCCCGTCAGCCCCGGGCGCACGGTGCAGCGCACCCGGCGCAGCTCGGGGTACGGCGCGAGCATGAACGGGATCAGCGGGCGGGGCCCGATGAGACTCATGTCACCGGTGAGAACGTTCCAGAGCTGGGGCAGCTCGTCGATGCTCGTCCGGCGCAGGAACCTTCCGATCCGGGTGATGCGCGGGTCGTCCTCGGACTTCGAGAGGATGCCGTCCTTCTCGAGCTCCGCGACCCGGGCGATGTCGATGACCTTGGCGTGGTTCACGACCATGGTCCGCAGCTTCACGACCATGAAGATCCGCTCGTCCTTGCCCACCCGCTCCTGCCAGAAGAGGATCGGGCCGCGCGAGGTGATCCAGATCGCGATCGCCGCCGCCGCGAGCACCGGGGAGACGACCACGAGCAGCGCGCCGGCCCCCACGACATCGATCGCGCGCCGGCACGCGTCGCCCAAGAGGGATGGCCGAGCCACGACCGCGGCTTCCGCCACGATCTCACGTTGAGCGTTCACGTCGTTGCCCCCCGCCTCGACTTTCATTCGAGGCCGCCGGGCTGCACGATACGCGTTGACCACGGAGAGCGTCAAGACCCACTCCGCGAGTCACTCGGGCGTGGGTTGCCCGCGTCGGATCGCGCCGCGGACGCGACCTCATCACCCAGCTCGTCCCATGCTCCCAGCACCATGGGGACGGTAATACCCAACATGGCGTCGTGAAACTTCGGATCTTCTTCAAAGCCCAAATTCAGGTATCCGTCGGGCACGAGCGGTGACGCGACGCAGCGCGCAAATGATCCGATCGGCCCCCATCGTCTGCCACTGGTCGGCCCGTTGAGCGCGACGGTCGGGACCGAGAGACCGGCGGCGACGTGCATCACCCCGGTGTTGACGCTGATCGTGCCCGGCCGAGTGGCGCAGCCAGGTGACGGTCTCGGCCCACGAGCACCCCGCGACGCTCCGAGCTGCCAGGCCCCGCGCCTGCCAGTCCGCGGCGAGGGCGACGGTGGCGTCGACATCCTCGGGTCCGCCGGTGAGCACGACGTCCAGGCCCCGAGCCGCGAGACCCTGGGCGAGCTCGAACCAACGATCGGTGGGCCAGGAGCGCTGCTCGAAGTTCGCGCCGCCGGGCCAGAGGTGGAGGGCGACATACGGCCGGTCTTGGGGCGCCGGGACGCTCGGATCGAACGGCACCGACGGGGGGCTGGTCGACGTGATGCCGACCGCCGCGGCGAGCCGTCGATCATTGTCGAGCTCGTGGTCGGTCTGGTGATCGACGACGATGTCGGCCGCGAAGTGGCGATGCTGGCCGGCGGTGCGGCGCCCCACGGTGCACCGCGCGCCCGACAGCACCGAGAGCACCTCGTCGAAGCGCCGCCACGCGCCAAAGTCGATCATCACGTCGCAGTGCTCGGCGCGGACCTCTCGCACGGCACGCTCCATCTGTCGCACCGGAAGCTCGATGATCGCGTCGGGCACGTCGAGCAGCTGCGCAAACGACGCGTTGTTCGCGGTGACGAACAGGACGATGCGGGCGTCCGGCCGCGCGGCGCGGATGTCGTCGATCACCCCGGTGATCAACACCAGGTCGCCGATGCCACCGGTGACCATCAACCCGATGGTGCGCCAGTGGAGCGGGACGGGATGCGGCGCGCCGCGGACGGTGGCGCAGCCCGAGGAGCGCGACCGCCGGAATCCCGACGTAGCGGTCCAGGAACTTCAGCCGGGGGTTGCCACGGTCTCGTTGCAGCTGGGCGGAGCGCGTCATGCGTGAACGGCCGGCCTCACTACGGGGCCTGGGCCGGGAGGTAGCGGTACAAACCCTGGTGCTCGAAGAAGTAGGGATCAGGTTCGATGACCCGTAGTCGCGTCGGCCGGTACACGACGAGAGCGTCGGCGATCAGACCACATTTCTGCTGCACCGGTTGCGAACCGGAGGTGTACACGAGCCAGATGTTGTGGATGTCGCCGGCGCGCTGCACGATCTCGCGCATCGCGTCGATCGGACGAATCGCATTCACGCGCTGGGCGTAGTCGACCCAGTCGATGCGGCCCGGGGGGGCGAATCCCGGGAGGCCGATCTCGCGCACGTCGTCACGCAGCAGGCGACTGACATCGGTTCCAATCGAGTCGGGGCAGTAGACGACGAGGTCGTTCGGCTGGGCATCCCGCTCGATCGGGCTCGCAATCTGGTAGGCCTGGGTCCGGTTGCGCAGGCCGTTGCTCGCGCCGCCCCAGAACCCGCCGAGCAGCAACAGCGCCAGCACGACGTACCGCAACGTGCGGCTCGAGAACACGGTGATGCCGAAGGCCGCGGCGGCCAGGAACATCGGGAACATGATCGAGGCGTAGCGACCTTCGAAGGTCGTGCCGGTGAGCCGGGCGAGGATGAGCCCGAATGCGAGCGTCGCCAACGCGAGGCCGGCTTCGGTACGGACGCCCCGCTGCGTCCACAGGTCCACGATGAAGTGCCGACGATCGACAGCTCGAGCGAAGACCGCGAGCACCACCATGAGCAGCACGGCCCAACCCACGGCGTGGGTGTTGCCCCCGAAGGCCTTGAACGCCTCGGCCACGCTTGCGACCGGGCTCACCACCCCGCCCCAGGGCGTTCCGGTGTGCGCGGCCTGGTAGCGGAACACCGGGAGCCACGGCACGAACGTCAGCGCGCCGACTGCCATCGCGGCGATGGCCGACGCGGCGGCGCGCCGTTGCTCCGGCGCACCGCGCAGCGCGAGCCACGCGAGCCACGCGCCCACGACGGTAAGGAGCGCGAACGACCAGTAGTGCGTGTACAGCAGCAGACCGGTGATCAGGGCGACACCGAGGAGCCGCCCCCACGACGGCCGGTCGAAGACGCGAGCGAGCGCGAGGTAGCCGAGGAACACGAGCAGGATGACCAGCGAGTACATCCGCGCTTCGGTTGCGTACCGAATGGCGAACGGTGACGCCGCGAGCAGCAGCACCAAGGTCCAGGCGATCGGGCGGACGCCGGGTGCCTGCAGGCCGTCGGCGGCACGACGCAGATCGAGGCGCCGCCCGACATACCAGGCCGGAATCAGTGCGAGTACGCCGAACACTCCCGAAAGGGCACGGACCGCTTCATTTCCGCTGCCGAAGACCTGCATCCAGAAGTGCAGCAGCGCGTAGTAGAGCGGCGGCGCACCGTCGTGTCGCAGCGCGCGCTCGAGATCGGAGAGTGAGAGCCGGGAGATGTTGACCGACAGCACCTCGTCGGCCCACAGATCCGAGCGGGCGAAGAATCGGAGCGCGATGCCGATCGTGAGCACGCCGGCGACGATGAGGATCGCCCACACGGAGTCGAAGCGCGGCCGCCGCACGGCTTCCGGATCGACGGGCGGTGCGGGCGTCGAGCCCTGACTCTCGACGTCGTCCGGCGCGTGCTGTCGTCGTCCCCGGCGTCGCGACCGGTTCGCGGTCGAACTGCGCCGGAGTGCCCCCGAACCCACTCCCATCACGTGATCTTAGGGGCGGGAAGGGCCCGGTTGGCCACGCAGCGTGGTGCGCACCACGACCCGTTGCCATGTATCACCGAACCGGCAGGCCAGCCCCCGCGTCCGCATAGGCCGACGAGCACTAGTTCGAGATGCCCTCCCCAGTCGATCGGGGCGGCGGCCGGCGCCGGGACGTACGCGCGGCGGATCGGCGACGAATGCCTCGAACCGGCGCGCCAACGCGTGGGCATCGCCGGGCGGGAAGAGCAGCGGCCGGCACTCCCCCGCGATGAGCTCCGGAATGCCCCCGATCGCCGCGCCGATCACCGGGATCCCCCGGCCGCGGGCTTCGTTCACCACGACCGGGGCCGGGTCCTTCCATTCGGACGGAACGATCAGGCAGTCCAACGCATCGAAGAATGCGTCCTTGCGATCGCCCGAAACCCATCCGGCCGGGAATACCCGTTCGCCACCAGCTCGAACCTCGGTCTCGAGCGGGCCGCGCCCTCCGACCACGAGCCGAGCGCTTCCGACATCCGCTCGCCCGAACGCGCCGAGCAGCGTGGCCACACCCTTGTCGACCGCCAGGCGACCGAGATAACCGAACGTGAGTGGCCGGCCCGAGCCGGGTGGAGTCGGTCGATCACTCCTGACCGTCTCGACCGGGTTGTAGAGCACCCGGAGGCGGTCACTCATCCACGCGAGCTCCTCGTGCTCGTCCGCGATCGCGTGCGACACGGCCAGCACCACGTCCGGCGGCGACCGCCGGATGGCCTCGTTGCGCGACCAGGAGATCGCAACGCAGGATCGGCACCGCGTCTCGCAGGCCGACCCGTCGCGGTGCACCATCGAGTTGCGCTGACAGAGCAGCCAGTAGTCGTGCAGCGTATGGACGTGCGGGATGCCGTGGCGATGCGCCCGCGTCATCGCGACGGTCGAGAGTCCCTGCACCGCGTGGGTGTGCACCACATCCGGCGCCAGCTCGTCCAACACGTGGTCCAGGCCGCGGCGCGCCCGCGGGTTGTAGACGTCCAGAGCATGGAAGAGCATGCGCCGCCGCGCCGGCTGCTTGGGCGCCTCCGGGATGGGATACGGCCACGGGCGGACGGCGTGCACGACGTCGGGACCCTCGACGCCGAGCGTCACGACGTGGACGTCGTGACCCGCACTTCGAAGCCGCGCCGCGAGGGCAGAGGCATACTGCTCGGCGCCACCGACGACCTCCGGAGGCCAGAGGTTGGAGACCATCAGAATGCGCATCGAAGCGGCTTAGATTAGGTCATGACGGCGGACACGGCAGCGGGCGGGCATCTGACATCCGAGGCCCTGCGCGTCGGTGTCATCGCCGACATGGTCGGTCAGGCCGGCGGGATCGGGCGCTACACCACGGAGCTGGTCGTCGCGCTCGGCCGCCGAGACGACATCCGCCTGATCGTCGCCGCGCCCGCGTCGGCGGCGGAGCTGTTGCAGCGGATCGCGTCGGACAACCTCGAGACCCACCTCGTCGTCCCCGACCGGGGCAGCTTCCCACCGCCGTCTGGGAGCGGTACGCGAGCGGTCGGCAGTTCGAGCAGGCCGGCGCGCAGCTCGTGCACGGCACGAAGCACCTCGTGCCGCGCGGCACGCGGCCCACTGTCCTGACCGTGCACGACGTCATGACGATCACCCGGGCCCATGAGTCTTCCCGGGCCAAGCGGCTGCTCCTGCCGCGCCAGTACCGGACGTCGATCGAGCAGGCGGACCTGCTCATCGCGGCGAGCGCCGCGACCTGCGCCCGCCTGCACGAGCTCGATGCGTCATGGGACGCGAAGACGGTGGTCGCTCCGAACGGCATGAGCCGCCACCTCCTCGATGCCCGCCCCGAGGCGGTCGCGGAGCTGGCCGACGCCCGGTTCGCGCTCGTCGTGGGAGACCTCGCGCCGCGGAAGAACGTGCGGCTGCTCATCGACATCTGGGAACGCGTCGCGCAGGCCGCGCCCGGCCTGCAGCTGGTGGTGCTCGGGAACCCTGGACCGCACCACGACGAGACCGAGCACCGGCTCCGCGAGCTGCAGGGACGGGGACTGGCCAACTGGCTGCGCGGCGCGAGCGACGGGATGCTGCGGTGGTGCTACGAGCACGCGGCGGTGGTGTTGTTCCCGACCCTCGAGGAAGGCTTCGGCTTTCCGGTGCTCGAGGCACTGTCGTTTCACGCGCCGGTGCTGGCCAGCACTGACCCCGCGCTCGTCGAGGTCGCCCTTGGCCGGGCCGGCGTCACCCATCTCGATCCGACCGACGAAGCCGTGTGGATCGCCGCGATCACCCGTGCTGCGTCCGCACCTCGTCCACCGGGGCGCGAGCCACGCCTCCCTCCCGGAACGACGACCTGGGACGAGTACGTCGAGACGCTGGTCGGGCTGTACCGCGCGCTACTGCGTCGACGTGAGATCTGATTCGGGCGCGGTCAGCTCCCGGGTCGCGCCGTGGATGGCCGGGCCGGCGTCGAAGTCGGGCGCCATCGTGGCGACGATCGCCGCCATCATGTAGAACAGCTGGTCCATCGGCACGAGCTCGAGATACGTCGCCACCAGCGAGCCGGCCGCGAGCGCGAAGAGCTGGGCCGTGCAGCCGGCGACGAAGTCGACGTCGATGCCCGACACTCTGCGCTCCACCGACCGCGAGTAGATGATCATCGAGACGATCATCATCACGAGCAGCCAGAGCCCGATCACCCCCAGCTCGAACGTGACCTTCAGGTACGAGTTGTCGGGCTGGAAGGTCAGGTCGGGGTTCTGATTTCGGAGCAACGCGGACTTGTCCGCGGCCGCGCCGGTGGTACCGATGCCGGTACCCAACGGGTTGTCTGCGATGACCGCGAGCCGGTCCGACCAGTTCGTGGTCCGGTCGCCCAGGCTGCTCGAGCCGAACACTGCGCTCGTGATCGTGGCGCCCGCGGGGATGAACAGCGCGGCGGCGAGCACGAGTGGAATGCCGAACACCAGGATCTTGTACCGGTGGAACGCGAGGTACAGGAGCCCGACCGCCAGCCCGAGCATTGCGCCACGCACGAAGCTGTAGAGCATCGCCACACCGATGAGCGGCAGTGCGATGAAGAAGATCTTGCTGCGCAGCCGCTTCGGTTCTGCCATCGCCATCGGCAGACTGATGAGGATCGCCAGCATCAGGTAGAAGCCGAACGAGAACGGAAGGTCGAACGTCGAGAAGGAGCGGAGCGTGTTGCCGACCGTGAAGCGGATCTGGTCGTCATACAGGTAGCCCAGGTTGTAGAGGTACTCGTGGCCGACGACCTGCTGCCACATCCCGACGAGCGACGTGAAGATCGCCATGAACATGAAGATGCTGACGAGCTGGTCGCGTTCGTGCCGGTTGAGCGGGCAGCGCCAGATCGCGATGGCCAGGAACGCGCTGAAGTACGAGATCCGCAGACCGATGGCGGCCGTCGTCTGGTCCACCGTCGTGGCCGAGAGCAGCCCGAGCGCCAGCAACCCCCCGAAGGCCCAGACCCAGCCCGGCAGCCTGCGGTGCCCGGGACTCTTCGCCTCGGGCGGGCAGAGGAAGGTGATCGCGAAGAGCAGCCCGATGAACGCCTGCTTCCACCCGCCGGCCCAGGCCGGGCCCAGGGCCTGGATGACCCCGTCGAAGGGGAGCATCGCCGCCAGGATCAGGACCCCACGCTGCGGCCGCTGGTACACCGCCAGCGTCGTGGGAACGAGGATCGCGAGTGCGAGCACCCACAGCACGTAGCCGAAGACCATCGCGATCCCGAGGACCACGACGCCGACGGCGAACAGGCTCGGCAGGGCGATCCGGTGGTGCCGGAGATCACGGAGTGCGGCCCCCATCGGCCGCCCGGCGTCGAACGGGTTCCACGATCGGCCGCGGGAGACCTTGGGAACAGAAGCCTCCATCGCGCCGGGAATCCTACCGTGCCCGGAGCGTGGACCTCAGTCCACCTATCATGAATCCCTCATGGATCTGGCCGCGCACTTTCGCGTCATTGCACAAAATTGGCTCCGGATCCTTCTGATCTCCATCGGCATCGCGATCCTCGTCTTCGCCGCGAGCACGGTGCAGTCCAAGAAGTACCAGGCCAAAGAGCTGCTGGGCGTCGTTCCGGGTGGCCAGACCACCGGTGGTGAGACGTTGGCGAACGCCTCGGCCTACCTCGCCCAGACGTGGGCCAAGTACGCCGACACGCCCGGCGTCATCCGCAACACGATCAAGTCGTCGAAGCTGGACCTGAGCCTGGACGACGCCACGAGCCGCGTCTCGGCCGGCCAGGTCGGTGGACTCGGGTTCATCGAGATCAAGGGCACCGGCCCGAGCAAAGCGGAGGCGGAGCGGCTGACGCGCTTCGCCGGCGCCTCGCTCGTCGGCGCCATCACCTCACAGCAGACCCAGCAGAAATTCGCCGACCTCCTGCCGATCCAGACGTCGCGCCAGAACTTGCAGCAACAGCTCGCCGCACTGCCGCCGGGTTCGAGTGACGCCGCGAGCATCCAAGGCCAGATCGACGCGCTGAACGACGCCGAGGTCGGCATCCGCGCCCGCAAGGACGACCGGCTCACGGTCATCTCCGGCGCCGTCGCCTCCGACACCCCGATCTCGCCGAAGCCGCTCCGCGACTCGGTGCTCGCGTTCATCGTGTCGCTCATCGTCGTGGCCGAGCTCACCGTGCTCGTGCACTTCGTAGGTGACCGCTTCTCGAAGACCGAGGACACCGCGGACGTCACCCGGATCACCGGTCTGCCGGTCCTGGCCAAGATCCCCAAGGGGTCCGGGCTGGAGCTGGTCGAGGCGTTCCGGGTCCTGCGTACCAACCTCATGGTCCTCGAAGGGGCCGGCAAGCCGCGCACGCTCGCGGTGGTGAGCTCCAACCAGAGCGCGGGCAAGACCTTCACCGCGGTGCATCTCGCGCAGTCCGCCGCCGGGCTGGACGAGAAGGTCGTCATCGTCGATGCGGACCTGCGCAAGCCGTCCGTCCACGAGCGGCTCGGTGTTCCCCGCGCGCCCGGGCCTCTCCGCGGTGCTGCAGGGCAACGACCTCGCCACGATGCTGCGCAAGCTTCCCGACACACCGTTCCTCCGGGTGCTGACGAGTGGCGCCCCGGTGCAGGACGCGTCCGCGGTGCTCGGCGCCCGTCCCTTCCGTCACGTCCTCGACTCGTTGCGGGCCGTGCGCCTCGTCGTGGTCGACACGCCGCCGGCCGGCGATGTTCGCGGACGCGATGGCGGTTGCCTCCCAGTGCGACGCAACGATCTTCGTGCTCGACGTCAAGACGTCCCGACGCCGCCAGGTACGCCAGACGCTCGAAGCACTCGAGCGGGCCGGCGCCAACCTCGTCGGCGTGGTGGTGAACCGCACCGCATCACCGCGGCGCTCGTCGTACTACTACGACTCGTAGCTCCTCAGAGCAAAGCGCCGCTCCGAGCGGCGACGCCTCACTCGGTGCCGTGAACGAGCTGACGCTCATAGGTCGCGGCGTCGTAGTAGCCGACCGAGTTCGAGACCAGACCCGAGCTGCCGATCGTCCATACCTCGATGCCGCTGGCGCTGCACGCGGTTTCCCGTTCCACCGGGTCCGGTGTTCGTACCCGTCAACGTCCATACCCAGAACGCTGAGTCGCCCGCCACGAGCACCTGGTCGACGCTCACGCGTAGGTCAGGGAACGCTTCCTTGTAGCCTGGCCGCGGTGGCCGCGGAGCTCGACCCGTCCCGTCGACGGTGCGCCGCCGTTGATCGTCAGCGAGGCGGTGTCCTCGTAGCACGCGGCCATCCCTTCCGGGTCTTGACTCGACCACGCGGTCGATCCGCGTGTGACAAGGTCCCAGATCGTCGGCGCGGGCGAGGTCGATCCTGGTGTTGAGGCAAGCGTCATTGGTGAACGCTGCCACACGGCGAACGGTTGCGCTCAGACCCTGAGACCGGCCAGGGGCGCAGGCCAGTGTGCGCCAATGACGCCACCTCGACTCCTTTCGGGGCGCGCAGCCGTCGTGATAGCGACGCGTACGCGCTCCGAAAGGAGTGAGGGCGCCTCCGACCAGGCGACGGTGATCTCACCGGGGTTCTCGCTAGCCGGGCATTCCGGCGCCGGGCTCGGGCCGGTCGAGTCCCTCGTCGATGACCGAGCCGAGGTCGTCGCGCGGTGCCCCACCGAGCGCCCGCAGACCGCCGGGACCGTTCACCGCGAGCAGATGCACGGTGCCGAGGTAGACGACGGCAGTGAGCGCGCCGCCGATGGGCCACGGGATCCGGCCGAGTGACGCCCACCCCACGGCCCCCGCGAGCAGGCCCGCGCCCACGCACTTCGCGATCGGTTGCATGGGGAACGGGAGGTCGGCCGGGATGCGGTACACGCCGATCGCCAGGACCACGAGCACGATGGCCTCGGTCACGACCGTCGCCCAACCGGAGCCCATGTACGAGTGCTCCGGGATCAGGATGATGTTGAGGCCGACGTTCAGCACGACTCCCACGAGCATCGCAATCGGGTACAGCCGGTTGCGGCCGACGGCGACCAGGGTCGAGAACGCCAGCAACGTGAAGAAGTGCAGGCCCTGCCCGACGACGAGCAGCTTGGCCGGGTTGGTCGCGTCCGCGTAGCGCTCGCCGCCGTAGAGCGTGACGAGCGGCCCCGCGAAGATGACGAAGCCCACGACGGCGCCCACCGCGCCGACCGTCAGGATGATCAACGCGTGGCGGAAGGTGCGGCGGAACTCGCCGGGCCGCTCCGGCCACGCCGCGACCAACATGGTGAGGGCCGGCGTGACCACGGCGAGCGGCAACGCGCCGAGCAGGTCCGAGAACTTGTAGCCGACGCTGTAGATGCCCACGGCGCGATAGGTGTCGAGGAGCGACAGCATGACGATGTCGATCCGGAAGTAGACGGTGTCGAGCGCCGCGCCGAGCGCCAGCGGTGCCGCCTCCTTCAGCCAGAGCCACCACTGCATCCACTGCGACCCGGATCCGGACCCGCACCGTCCGGCCCATGACGAACACGAGCCAGAGCGTGAGCGCCACGGCATTCGCGACGGTGGACCAGGAGAACCAGAGGATCGACGCGATGCCGAAGACCGAGATCGCGATCGTCATCGCGGTCTGGACGACCTGACCGAGCACGTTGGAGATCGCCACGTCGCGCAGCCAGAGGCGCGCCTCGAAGAGCAAGATGATCGCGAACGCGGCCGAGAGGATGACGAGGTTCAGGCCCGCGACCGCGGTCCCGATCACCACGTCGCTCGGGTACGGACCGATCAGGATCAACGCCATCGCGATCGCGTACGAGATGACCCCGATCACGAGGCGCATGCCGAGGTACGAGCCGACGATGTCACCCGCGGCGTCGCCGTCCACGGCCATGAGGTCGCGCAGGACGATCCGGCTCAGGCGGAGGTCGGCGATGAAGCCGATGATCCCGAGCAGCGAGAAGATGACCTGGTACCGGCCGAACGCGTCCTTGGACAGCTCGCGCACCACGATGAGCGTCGCGATCCACGCGAGCGCCGCGACGACGTAGCGCCCCACCACCAGGACCCCGGCGCCACTGAGCATCGAGCCCGAGCGGCGTGGGGTCCGGTCCTCGCCCCCGGTGTCTTCGGCGTCGGCGATCGGACGCCCCTTCGTCAGCCGGCGGACGGGGCCGGGTGGTTCCGCACGGTGTGCGCCTGCATCCGGAAGTGCACCAGGCCGACCTCGCGACCGGGGTTCATCACCTCGATGACGTCCTTCTCCGCGCGCTGGTCGTAGATCTCACCACCGTCGTGCGAGTGGAGCCCGATGCTGATGAGGTACACGCCGTCGAGCACCGGGAAGTCCGCGAACTCGAAGACGACTTCACCTTCGCCGTGCACGTACCCGGGGTCGCAGTCCATGAGATCGGTGTTCGTCCCGACGAGCAGGTTGCCCTTCTGGTCGTGGATCGCGATCGAGAACACGATGTCGTCGACCCGCTCGGGCGCGCGGTACATCACGCGCACCTTGACCGGCTCGCCGGGCTTGATGTAGTTGCGCGTGGCGTCCTGGTACTCGACCTTGGCGTTGGTGATCTCCACTTCGAGATTGCGCAGGAGCAGCGGATCTTCGAGATCGGCCGGGATCGCCGCACCCTTGCGGCGCAGGTGATCGCGGAAGGCGAGCACCGCCTCGCCCGGGGGACCCACGGCGACCAGGTCGCCGTGGTCGAGCACGGCGGCACGGTCGCAGATCTGGCGCACCATGTCGGCGGCGTGGGTCACGAGCAGGATCGTGCGGCCCTCCCGCTGGAACTGCTTGATGCGATCGCCGCACTTGCGCTGGAACGCCTCGTCGCCGACGGCGAGCACCTCGTCGATCAGCAGGATCTCGGGCTCGACGTTCACGGCGATCGCGAAGCCGAGCCGGGCGGTCATGCCGGACGAGTAGTGCTTCACCTGGTTGTCGATGAACTTCCCGATCTCGGCGAACGCGATGATGTCGTCGAAGATCCGGTCGATCTCGGGCTTCGTGAGGCCGAGGATCGAGCCGTTCATGTAGATGTTCTCGCGCCCGGTGAGGTCGCCGTGGAAGCCCGCGCCGAGCTCGAGCAGCGCGGCCATCCGGCCGCGGCGGCGGATCGACCCCGACGTGGGGCGGAAGATCCCGGCCACGCACTTCAGCAGCGTGGACTTCCCCGAGCCGTTGTGCCCGAGCAGGCCGACGGTCTCGCCCTGGTCCACGTGCAGGTCGATGTCCCGCAGGGCCCAGAAGTCCTCGTGGGTCGAGCGCTTGCGGAGCTGGACGAACCGCTCCTTCATGGAGTCCGCGCGCTCGTGGTTCAGCTTGAAGCGCTTGGAGACGCCGACGATCTCGATGGCCGCACCCATGATCGGCTCAGAGCTCCTCAGCGAGGTTGTCCTCGAGCCGGCCGAACAGCCAGAACGCGAAGAAGACGATCCCGACCGAGACCGACGAGCACGACGCCGAGGTTGCGCAGGTACCACCACTCCGATGCATCAGGCAGAATCGGACGTCTCCACGCCACTGACCGGGACCGTCGTCTTGCCGTAGATCGCGCGCTGGAAGGTGATCACGATCGGAGTCACCGGGTTCAGCAGGAACAGCGGGAACGAGCTGTGAATGCGTGAAGCGACCTGCTGGTAGTAGTACACGATCGGCGTCATCCAGAACCACGCCAGCAGCACGAGCTCGAGCAGGTGCGACGTGTCGCGCATGTACACGTTGACGGCCGCCAGTGCGATGCCGAGCGCGGCGGTGAAGACGAGCAGCGTGATGAGCGCGGGGATCACCAACCACAGGAAGCCCCACCCCGGCTGGTACCGGAACACCAGCAGTGCCGCGAACAGCACGATGAGCTGCAGGAAGAAGTGCACGACCGCGGCGCCGATCGACGCGAGCGGCAGGATCTCGCGTGGGAACCACACCTTCCCGACGAGGCCCGCATTGCTGACGATCGAGCCGGTCGCGCCGCCGAGGCCGGCGGCAAAGAGGTTCCACGGCAGGAGGCCGGCGAGCAGGAAGATGGCGAAGTACGGGATCTTGACCTGCAGGATGATCTGGAAGACCACGTAGAACACCACGAGGTACAGCGCCGGGTTGAGCAGGGACCAGAAGAACCCGAGCGCGCTGTTCTTGTACTTGACCTTCAGCTCCTTGCGGGTGAAGTTCACCAGGAGCTCGCGGTAGGTCCACACGATCCGGAGCCGTTGCAGTGGACCCGGTCGGGACGCGACGTCCAGGTGCTGCGAGGAGATGTCGTCTTCGGCGGTCTCGAGCGAGGTCGGCAAGCTGGTCCCTGAGCGGCTGGACACGAGGTGGCAGGCGGCCGCGCCCGCGTCGAGCGCGCCGCCGGCGAGTCTACGCCGGGGACCCCGGAAAAACTGGCTCTGCGGCCGCCACATGCTGCCGGATCAGGGCCGCCGGCTCAGGGCGCGATCGAGAAGCCCTTGGTCACGATCTGGCCGAAGTAGCGGGTGATCTGGACGTTCGGCGCTCCGCCGAAGGGCCAGACCGCCCCGGCGCCATCGAGCACGTAGCCCCGGCCCCGGACCCCGCCACCGATGAGCGCGATGCCGCGTGCGATGTCCCGGCCGGGCCAGTAGCCACCGGCGTAGCGCCGGGGTGCCCCGCCGAAGGGCCACATGCCGCCGTAGGCGTCGAGCACGTAGCCACCGGGCGCGGCCGGGTCGGTCGCGATGCCGCGGACCATCTGCTGGCCGGGCCAGTAGCCCGAACCCGTCGCCGCCGGCGCGCCGCCGAAGCGGTGCACACCGCCGTACGCGTCGACCACATATCCCTTGGGGTTCGCCGCCGGTCGAGTCGCGCGTGAGCGCCACACCGCGGGCGATGTCCAGGTTCGGCCAGTAGGGACCGGTGATCCGCTTGGCGTTGCCGAACGGCCAGAGGCCGCCGAAGCCGTCGAGCACGTAGCCGCCCTTGCCGTCGCGGTTCATCGCCATGCCGCGCACGATGTCCCAGCCACGCCAGTAGCCCGACGAGTTCAACGTGGGCGCACCGCCGAAGGCCCACAGGCCGCCCGAGCTGTCGACCTCGTAGCCGCCGCCGTTCGGGAGCGCGGCAATGCCGCGGATCACGTTGTTCGGGAAGTTGGTGCCGCGCACCGGCGGGCTCGACACCGACGAGATCGGACCGAAGCCGGACGCCGCGTACGCCGCCTTGAACGGTTGGATCCGCGTGGCGTTCCCTGCGACCGTCGTGACCGCGGGCGGGGTGAAGAGACCGATGTTGCCGGCCCGGTCGCGAGCGCGGACCCAGAAGCGATACGTCCGGCCGCGGAGCGCGTAGAAGACCTTCGACCCGCCCGCGTTCGGCCCGCTCCGCACCTCCGGCGCGGCACCGTCGATCCAGCGCACGCGCGGGCCACCGCCTTGCTGGACGTCGACGTCGAAGGCGGCCACCCCCGTCCCACTGTCGTTCCCGGACCACTCGACTTGGAACGAGGTGCGCAGCTTCGTGCGTGCTCAGCGCACCCACTCCCGCAGTTGGCGCGACGGAGTCGTCGAACGTGCCCGTGCGCTTGTTGTTGTTGCGGAACTGCGGCCACGCCATCGCGCCCGGCGCGTGGCCGGTGCGATAGATGAACGTGGTCTGGTTGTCGCCGTTGCCGGCCGCGTTCGCGGTGTTCGTGTTCTGCGTGAGCGTCACGGCGATGTAGGTGTCGTTGCCGACCTTGGCCACCGTCGGGGTGGACCCGGGCGCCCACGCATTGGGCATGAAGTTCTCGTACTCCAACGCCCCGGTCTTCCCATTGAGCACCTTCAGGTGCGCCTCGGTGGCCGTGACGACGTCCAGGGTGCCGTCGCCGTCGATGTCGGCGACAGAGACTCCGCCGTCCATGTTGAGGTTGGTCGTGCAACCCCCGAAGCTGCGGGTGCAGACCTGCACCCGGCGGACGCCGTCCCGGGTGACGAACACGACCGAGCCGTCGCTTGTCTGGGTGGCGACGTCGAGCCGCCCGTCGTTGTCGAGATCGGCGATCGCGGGTGAGCCCATCGTCGCCCCGGGCATGGCGACCGGCCAGCCGGGCAGCGCGTTGCCGTTGCGGTCGATCGCGTAGAGGAAGCGGGCGTTCGGACCACCGAAATTCTCGCCCGTCCCGATCACGATGTCGAGGCTGCCGTCGTTGTTCAGGTCCGCGACCGCGGGGCTCGACCAGAGCACCTCGTTCGAGACGTGGCGCGGCCAGCCGGGGAAGTCCGCCCCGTTGCTGCGGAACACCCACAGGATGCCGCCGGGCGCGAGGTTGATCGGCGGGTAGTTGGCACCGTTGCCGACATCCATGTCCGCGCCGACGATGATCTCGAGTGAACCGTCGCCGTCGAGGTCGGCCAGCGCAGCGCTCGACCACGACGTGTCGTAGATGAAGCGGGGCCAGCCGGGCAGGATCGCGCCGATGTGGTTCCACGCGTACACGTGCTGGTCCCAGCTCGACGCCACGATGTCGGGCAGCCCGTCGTGGTCGATGTCGCCGATCGCCGGCGTCGCGAAGAATCCGGAGCTCGCGGTGACGTGCAGGAGCCCGGCACCGTTGCCGCGCCACACGAAGATGTCGCCGCCGGTGCTGGACGCGACGATGTCGAGCACGCCGTTCAAGTCCCAGTCGACCAGCGCGGGGCTGCCCTGGACTGCGTGCGGACCGACCCAGAGGCACGGGTTGCCTTCGACCGCGCCGGCGAGCGAGTAGACGCGGACGCAACCGTCCATCCCGCCTGTGACCACATCGGGCTGGCCGTCGCCGGTGACGTCACCGATCGCGGGCGAGGAGAACGCGACGCTCGGCCCGCCACTGGGGTAGAAGCCGGGCGAGTGCGAGCTCGCGGTGCCGTACTGGATCGACGGCGCCGCGACCTGCGTCAGCGTGGGAGCCGCGCCCGCGGGCGGCACCGTCGCCGTCACGCTGATCGCGATGGCGGGGACGGCGAGGGCGACGGCGACCAGCACGGCCACGATCCCGTGGCGCGTCCGGCCACGAGAGGTCTGGCCCTGAATGGGTGATCGCACGGGGGCGCTCCTGATCCTCGGTACGTCGACGAAGCCTCAGAGGGGTCTCGACACGAGCCCGGTCGGTCTGAAACCGACTTTTAGGACACTCCGTCGCCGAAGGTCGAACCGGGCGGTGAGAGCGGCGGGGGTGTCCCGGGCCCATCCCCGCGGCCGTCCCGGCCGTCCTTGGGGCCACCGGAGGCCGCCAGAGCGTCCGTCACGGTCTGCTGGAGCCGATTCACATGGTGCACGACGGGGTCGAGCTCCCAGGCCGTCAACAGCCGCACGACCCACTTCACGGTCGACACACCGGGGCGCACGGAGCGCGGACCGGGGATCCGCAGCGGCGGCAGGCGGCGCAGCGTGGCGCCGGCCTGCCCGTCGCGGCTCACGGATCGGGCGTACGCGGCGTGGTGCGCGCCGGCCCGCGACCGGATCTGCTCCATCACCGCGTCGCGATCGGCACCGGGCCACGGTCCGGCGGGCGCCGCGACCGGCTCGAGCCCGGCGACCCGCTGCATGGCTTCGGCGAGATCACGGTCGCTGTCCACCATGATCGCGTCGGACGGTGTCTGGTCTTCGAGGCCACCCACCCGGGACGCGATGAGCGGGCGCTGGTACAGCGAGGCGCGCTCGCACACGCTCGACGACCAGATGAGTCGGTACGGCAACACCGAGCGCGTCGGCCGCGACGATCCAGATGTCGAACTCGGAGTCGCTCACGTACTCCTCGTGCAGCGTCACCCCGTTCGTCTCGTCGACGAGCTCGCGCAGGTCTTCGAGGTACACGACGTACTCGGGCGCGTCGACGCGCAGCGAGCCGACGATCTCCAGCCGGCAACCGCGGTCGCCCAGATCGCCGAACGCTCGCACCGCGCGGTCGAAGCCCTTGTGCGGTTGCAGGAACCCGATCGAGAGGAAGATGAACCCGTCCGGCGCCAGCCCGAGCCGCACGCGAGCTTCTTCTTGGGTGAGCTCGGTCCGACGTTCGAAGCTCGCGCCCGGGTCGACGACCGAGATGCGGTCGGCGGACAGGCCGTACGCGGACGCCAGGAGCTCGCGCTCGACTTCGGTGTGGACGGAGATGTGATCGACGGCTTGCCACATCGCCCGGGCGGCCTTCGCCTCGAGCCGGCTCCCGGCCGCGCCCTCGTGCGGGAACTCGTGGACCCGGAGCTCGAGGTCCGAAGCGGCACGCCACGCCACCGCGAGCGCACCGTAGATCGCGGCGCGCTCCGGCGAGGTGGACGGCTCGGGGAAGAACATGGCCGGGTGGAACTGGACGATCACCCGGTCGTAGCCGCGCACCCGCTTGGCCAGCGCCAAGCCGCCCCGGGCGCCGCGGAGCTCGAGGTGGTGATGCGCGGCCGACGGGCCCGGCGAGAGCACCTCCACGTCGTGGCCCTCGGCCCGCAGGAGCTTCACCTCCTGCACCGCGTAGTTCGCCAGACCGTCCCGGGTCGGCGGATACGGACTCACCATCAGGATCTTCATCGGGGCAGCCAGGCGTCGATCGAGGCCTCGACGGTGTCGAGGATCGGGGGCCAGGTGTAGTGCTCGAGCACGTAGTCACGACCCGCCGCGGCAATCGACGCGGCGGCCTCGGGCGCTTCGGCGACGAAGCGCAGTGCCTGCGCGAACTCGGCGTCGTTGTCGTAGACGAGCCCCGCTCCCGAACGGTCGCAGTGCCAGCGGTTGACCGCGCTCTCCCCGGTCGCGATGACCAGCGTTCCCGCGAGCCACGCTTCCATGATCGTGCGGGAGAAGCTCTCGTTGGCCGACGGCTGGATGTATGCGTCGGCCGCGGCGAACGCCGCGTCGCGCTCGTCGTCCGGGAGGAAGCCGAGGTCGATCACCCGGTCGGCGATGACCGCCGGCGGGTCAATCTCACCGTGGCCCATCGTCACGAGGGAGAACGGCAGGTTCTCGCGCACCACCGCGTGAGCGAACGCGTCGAGCATGCGCTCCCAGTTCTTGCCGCCTTCTCGCCGGCCGGCGAACAGCACGAACCGTCCGGTGATGCCGTGCCGCGCCCGAAAGCCGTCGACGTCGTACTGCTCGGGCACGGCGAGCCCCGACCCGATCACCTCGTTCGGTGCGAGCCGGGGGAAGATCCGCTGGGCGAGGTCACGCTCCGGGTCCGAGAGGAACCACAGGCGCCGCGAGCCGGAGAAGATCGGCCGGAAGATCTCGAGCTGCGCCTCGGGCTCGTCGTGGAGGCACGGCATGAGGATCGTGCGGTCCGGCGCCACCTGCCCACACGCGAACGCGGGCCAGAAGAGATACGGCGCGAACACGAGCGCTCGATAGCGCTCGGCTTCGTCGAGCAGGTAGTGGAACAGCTCGGGGACCCGGACGTCGTCGTTGATCCAGCGCTCCTGCTCGGCGAGGCGCAGGTCCACGCCGGCATGGATCGCCGCTCCGAGCGACGCTCGCTCCGAGCGGGCGGTGGAGATGACCGCGGGAAAGCGGCGGAGGACGACACCGTCCGCGACCTCTTCGGTACCGGGCGCGAACTCGTTCTCCCACGTGAAGTGGTCCCGGGCGCACGTGGTGAGGATCTCGACGTCCCAGCCCCGCTGCGCGAGGCCATGGGCCATCTCTCGGAGCACGGCTTCGGCTCCGCCTACCACGCCATCCCCGTAGCGAGCGGGGACGAACCCCAGACGGCCCTTGCGTTCCACGGTGGCGCGACTCTACAGGCCGCCCTACCGCCCCACCATCCGTCGCGATGCCGTCCATCGTGGATATCTGCGTCTGCGGCGCGCAGGTCCCGTTCATGCGGGGCGGCGCGGAGCAGCACATGGACAACCTGGTCGGTGCCCTCGAGGCGGCCGGGCATCGCGCCGAGCTCGTGCGGCTGCCCACCGTCTGGGACCGGACGAGGATCTTCGACGCCGCGCTCGCCTGGCGCATGGTGCCGATGGAAGCCGACCTCGTCATCGCGACGAACTTCCCGTCGTACTTCGTGTCGCACCCCAACAAGGTGGTGTGGCTCTTCCACCAGCACCGAGCCGCGTACGACGGTGTTGGAGGTCCCTGGTCCGATTTCGGACTGGACGACGACTCGCTCGAGGCGCAGCGGCTCCTCACCGAGTGGGACACCCGGGTGCTGGGCGAGGCACGGAGGCTCTTCTCGACCTCCGGCGTCGTCGCGGCGCGGCTGGCGCGCTTCAACGGATTGACCGCCGAGCCGCTCTACCACCCCCCGCCGCTCTTCGATGCGCTCCACCCCGGCCCGTTCGGCGACACCGTCTTCAGCGCGACCCGACTCGAAGGCAACAAGCGCCCCGAGCTGATGGTCGAGGCCCTCGCCCACAGCACCTCGGGCACGCGCATCGCGATCGCCGGTCGCGGATCGCTGCCACGACGCGCTCACCGCGACAGCGCAACGACTCGGTGTCGGCGACCGGCTCGAGCTGCTCGGGTTCGTGCCCGACGACGAGCTGGTGCGGCGCTACTCGGAGGCGCTTGCAGTGATCTACGCCCCGGTCGACGAGGACTACGGCTACGTCACGCTGCAGGCGTTCCGTGCCGGGAAGCCAGTGATCACCGCGGCCGACTCGGGCGGCGTGCTCGAGTGGGTCGAGGACGGCGTCACCGGTTTCGTGACCGACGGCAGCCCCGCGGGGATCGCCGAGGCGGTGGACCGGCTGGCTGCCGACCGGTCACTGGCCGAGAAGATGGGCGAGGCCGCGCGCGAGCGCGTCGCCTCCCTCAGCTGGACCCCGGTCGTCGCCCGGCTCACCGAATCGTGAACCTGCCGACGATCGAGCTGCTCGTCGACCGCGACGGTCGCCACGTCGAGGCGGTCATGCCCCTCCTCGTCGCGATGCGCCGGTGGTCCGACCCCCACGCGCCCGATCCGGGGTTGGGCCTACCCGCCGCCCGCATTGCCGTGTCCGTGAACGCCGTGACGCTCGATGCGGCCCTCGAAGACCGGTCCGTCCCCGTGGCGGTGGTCGTCGAAGACCGTCTGCGGGTGCCGGCCCGCGTGCTCGAACGGGCACACGTGATCCTCGCCCCGCAGACCGCAGCCGGGCTCGATGCCGCGCGGACGCTCTCGATCCCGGCGGACCTGATCGACGTCGACGCGCATCCGCCGCTCTCACCGTTCGTACGCGCCCGCTGGCGCCACCGGACCGGACTCCCCACGAACCTCGTGGCGCGGATCGGCTACCACGATCCTTGGCCCACCGACGACGCATCCATCGCCGCCGCGCTCACCGTGTGCTCGGCGGCCGCGGTGCGCGGGCGGTGGACGTTGCTCGCCCTTGCACTCGGCACCGCGGTGGTGACCGACGCGTCAGAGGCGGAGCGGCTCGGGGCGCGCGATGGAGTCGAGCTCCTCGTCGAGGACCCGGCGCGCGCGACGGGTCGAGCCGAGGTGCTGGGCGACGACTGGCCACACGCGGCCCGGCTCGGCAATGCCGCGCGCCGGCTCGTCGAGCGACAGCACAGCTGGCCCGGCCTGGCTCGCGAGCTGCTCGATCGGCTCGGCATCGAACGGCCGCGCGTCCCCGGCGGCACCGCTCGTCGGCATCCAGGCTCGACTCGATGATCTCGGTACCCCATCCGGCTCGCCCGCGGCACGGCGCGCCCTGCGACACGGCATGGACGTGGCCGGCGGCGTCGATCTCGCGCACCTGACCGGAAGTCGTCGATGAACCGAACGCCGATGGCACAGGAGCCCGTGCGATGAGTCACCCGGACGCGGACCCCACCACGCTCGCCCGACTCGCCGCGGAGCTCGCCGACCGGTCAGACCAGGATGCGGGCGTGGACCTCCGTCAGATCCCGGTCCCGCCGGAGACTCCCGCCCTGCCCGCCCGCCGCGGTGGAAGCAGGCGGTGAAGCGGGCGACGAAACCCGTCGCCGATCCTGCGCTTGACCGGCTGGCCGATCGCGTCGCCGATCTCCTCAAGCACCGCCTCGATCGCCAGTACAGCGACCTGCTCGTGCGCGAGAGCGTGATGCAGGCCGAGGTCGCGGCGTTGCGCGACCAGCGCGAGCCGGAGCTGGGCCGCCTCACCAGGGACGCGCTGGCGCGCGTCGCGGGGCTCGAGATCAACCTCGAGCTGATGAAAGGCGAGCTCCAGGCCTTCGACGACGCGCTCGAGCAGCTCGGCATGGCGATCGCTCCCGGCGCCGGCTTCGTGGGCGTACCCGAACGGTTCGCCGAGCTGCGCGAGCGCGTGAACGCACTCGACCGTCGGCTCCGGGCCACGACGGCCAACGCGCCGCTCACCCCCGTCGCCCCTCCTGCGGGTACCACGACCCGGTCGCCGGCCGCACCCCCGACGGGCGAGCCGCCGAGCAGTGGATCATCGAGCGGCTTCGACTACGTCGGCTTCGAGGGTCGCTTCCGGGGCGACTCGGCGACGGTGCTCGCCACGCTGGAGGAACGGTACCTGCGCCTCCTCGAAGCCCACCAACCGGTGCTGGACTTCGGGTGCGGTCGGGGCGAGCTCGTCGCCACCTTGCGAGCACACGGCATCGAAGCGGAGGGCGTAGACCCGGACGCGGGGATGGTCGAGGAGGCGCAGTCCCGCGACCTCCCCGTGCATCTCGCCGACGGCATCGCGTGGCTGCGCGCCGCGCCGGAGCAGTCGCTGGGCTCGATCATCAGCGTCCATGTCGTGGAGCACCTGCCGCTCGCGACGCTGGTCGAGCTGCTCGAGCTCGCCGCGACCCGCCTCGAGCCCGGTGGGATCTTCGTGGCCGAGACGCCAAACCCGGCATCACTCATCGTGCTCGGGAACTCGTACATCCTCGACCCGACCCACGTGTGGCCGCTGCATCCGTCGCTGCTGACGTTCCTGTGCGAGCGCGCCGGCTTCCGGGACGTGCGCCTCGAGTTCCACGCGCCGGCCGAGGACTACCAGCTGCCCCCGATCGACGCGGGCCCGGACGGTCCCGCGTGGGTGGACGATCTCAACGCCCGGTTGGACCAGCTCAACCAGGTGCTGTTCGGCCCCCAGGAGTACGCGGCCATCGCGACGACCCCTGCGCTAGGGGGCGCGTCCTACACCGGGGCGGTGGCCTGGAAGCGCTCGCGAGCTTCGGTGAAGACGTCGAGCAGCTGCCCGGTGGTCACACGGGCGTCGTAACACCGGGCGGTGCGTTCCCGGCCGGCCGCACCCATCGCCTCCACCCGCGCCGGATCGTCGAGCAGCGATCCGATTGCTCGCGCCAGCTCGACGTCGTCGTGCGCGACGAGCAGGCCGCTCACCCCGTCCTCCACCATCTCGGGCAACGCACCGACGCGGGTCGCCACGACCGGCACACCAGCGCGCATGGCTTCGAGCACCGAGTACGGGGAGTTGTCCATCTCGGTCGGGAACGCGAACACGGACGTGCGGGCGAGCAGCTCGGGCAGGCGCGGATCACCCGGCTCGAAGTCGTTCAGAACCCGCACGCCGGGCTCCGGCTCCAGCGCCTCGCGCGTGACGAGGTTGAGGACGCAACGCCCGCGTAGGTGCTCGCGGAACACGCGCAGCAACCGCCAGCCGCCCTTCCGGTCCAGCGTCGCACCGATGAACGTCACCTCGGGCAGCCCGTCGGGGACCTGCCGGACCGGCTCGGGCCCGAGCGTCAATCCGAAGGGGATCATCCGCACCCGGTCCGCGGCGATCCCATAGGCGTCGCGCAACGACGTCGCGACCCACTCGGACTGCGCGACGACGAGCGTCGCCGCCGCGTACACGCGGCGCTCGAACAGCTGGGCCGCGCGAACCGCCGAGGACGTGAAGCGGGTGGGGCGCCGGTGCGGGAGGTGGTACGCACCCTGCAACGAGGTCGCGTCCGTCGAGACGACGGAGGGAACAGCCCGAAGCAATCCCGCGCTGCGGAGCGCGATGCTCTGCGTGTACACGTGCAGGACGTCGGGCGGGCCGCTCGACGCGAACGAGCGCCGGAGAATCCTGCGCGCGACCTCGCTCTGCCCGAGCTGCAGGCGGAGCGGGTGAAGATCGAGATCGAGTGGACCGAGCACCGGCACCTGGAGCGCGAGCGCCCGGCGCATCAATCCGGCCCCGGGGACGTCAACGAACTCCGCGTCGAGACCGGGATGCACGTCGGCAAGCGCGTCGCGCAGGAAGAGATGCATCGAGGCATGCCCGCCCAGGTTCTCGTTGACGAACAACACCCGGCCCGGGTCCACCTACTCGCCCCCATCTCGCCTACTGCACGCGAGCTCGTTCAGCGTGCCCCAACTGCTCGAGCTCCAATCTTGTGCAGACGCGACGTCGCGGCCGGCACTGGCCGACCGCGACGTGTGAGTTCTTGAACGAAGGTGAGATCAGGCGATGGCGCGACCGCGGCGCGAGTGCCGCACCATGACCACACCGGCCAGCGCGGCGCCGGCACCGATGACCGCCATCCCGGCTGCATCCGAGCCCGTGAACGGCAAGGTGCTCGAGTTGCTGGCCGTGTTGCCCGAGACCTGCGACGACGGGTCGACGTTGGACCCAGTGCCCCCTGCCGGGTAGTCCGCCGCGAAGGCCGCAGTCGGCGCAAGCACGCCGAGCACGATCCCGCTGGCCGCGGCAACCCTCAGCGCCCGCCCGGTGATTGACTGCTTCTTCACGACTGACCTCCCAGAAACCCTGTTGCCCACCACGCCGGTGGCGAGTGTTCACGCAGTGTAGTCACACGGTTTCCGGGGCGGCAAGGGGCGTTTGGCCCATATTGCGCCAGGTTTTCTCGCCGGCTACCAGCGCAGGGGCCGGGCGCTGTTGTCCATCCAGGGCTTCCCGCCGGCCGTCCAGGTGATCGCCGGGTAGCGGGCCGAGGGCTCGATCGACAGGTGGTCGTAGCCCTCCGGCAGCTGGAACCGCAGCACGAACTGCTTCTGCTCGCCCCGCAGCAGGTCCATCTCGGTCGCGACGACCCAGGTCTTCCCGTCGCGACCGGCAGTCACGAGCTTGGTCCCGCCGTCGAGCTTCACGTCGCCCGCCACCCCGGGGACGTTCACCGACAGGATCCCGTGGTACTGCCCGGCGACGAAGCCCAACCCTCCGAACGGGCCCTGGACGAAGGTGTTCAGCCCTTCGGTCGGGGTGTCGTTGCGGACGTTGATCCGGACCGTGACCTGCGTGGCGTTCTTCACCGGCCGGTGCTCGATCGAGGCGATGACACCGAGGAACTGGTCGAGCTTGTTGCCGCCGCGGTTCTGCAACGCGACGAGGAGCGAGTCGGCCTTGAGGCGTCCGGAGATCCCCGCGCCCTGCCACCCGCGCTGCTGCTGGGGGATCGAGGACCACGCCATGATGTGGCGGCCCTGCGCCGCGGTCTGCAGGTCCTCGACCAGCTTGGCGACGTCCCAGCCCTGCTGGTCCAGCTGGTCGATGACCGCGCGGGCGATGTCGCTCGACTGCTCGCGGCGGGCACTGGTGCTCGCGCTGCTCGCGCGCTGTCGTCGCCCTCGTAGTCGAGGTACGACTGGAGCAGCGTCTCGTGGACCACGTTGTCCTTCGTGATCACCTTCCCGCGCACGGTCACCGGTCCCGACACCTCGATGAGCGACCGGAGCCCGAGCGGGTCGATCGCAAACACGCCGTCGACCTGCTCCCCCGTCTTGGCCTTCCACATCTGCGCGGCGAGCGACGCGCTGGCCGGGAAGTTGGGCGACATCGCGAGGTTGCGCCACTCCTGGCTCGGGTCCGCCCATCCCCAGCGCTTGGCGAAGTCGTCGTCCGCGAGCGGCACTGCGCCCGGCGGCAGCTTCAGGTCGCCGGTGTCGGTCATCGGCCCGAGCTCGAACTGGCCGTCCTGGATGGTCATCACGCCCGCGCTCAGGAGCATCCCCGACCCGGCCCGCATCTCGGAGTTGTTGGACGCGAGCACGAGGTACTTGGACGGTCCCTGCGCCATCGCCGCGACGCCCTTCGACGCTTCGTCGACATCGATCATCGACTGGCGGATCTTTCCGAGCTTGTTCGAGAACTTGCGCCGGGCATCGCGCAACGGTCCGAGCAACGCTTGGCCCGGCCCGAGATCCACATCCTGCAATTCGCCCGCGCCTTCGCGGCGACGCGGCCCAGCTCCCGCACCAGCGCGACGCGGTCCGGACCCGCGGTGGTCGGGCGATCGAGCTTCTTCGTCGACTCCTCCATCGCTTCAGTACCCACGCGCACGACCTGCGCCGCCGAGCTGGTGAGCGCGTTGACCGAACGGATCTGGCGGCCGATCACCGGCAGGATGACGAACGGCTTCAACAGGAACGAGTCACCGGCGCTCGGCCGCCTGATCGAACTCTTGCTCGCGCCGCACGCATCCGCCCGAGACCCTGACCCCGGATCAGCTGGGCCGGCCCGAGGTCGTCCTGCACCGAGGAAAGGTGGTCGAGACCCTGCTGCGCGTGCCGCCGCGCCTGGACGAGCTGCAACCCCGCCACCGCGCACCAGACGACGACCACGAGCGCGACCCCGAGCCAGATGAGCCGGCGGCGCCGCCGCCGGGGCCGCCCGGGCCGCGGTGACGGCGGCGCCTCCGGTGGCGCGGGGGAATCAGACATGAGCGGTCAATTCTACGGGCTGGACCGCCGACTCCAGGCCGCGGGCCCCCCGGTGCGACGGAGAAGCGGGTTGCTGTCCCAGCCGGTCACTACGGTCGGTGAGGATGCGGGACGAACAGGTCGATCAGCCGGCGAAGGTGACCTGGTCCCACCTCGCCCGGGCCGAGCGCATCTGTCCCCGGCGCCTGGCCAAGGAGCACGCGAACACCAGCGGCAACCGTGGCGGCGCGAGCCGGTGGCGGGTCTCGAACCAGGTCACCGCGGACGTCCGGCTGTCCCACACGGATCTGGCGACTCCTCGGGCCGACCGGTTCGTGGCGACCCCGGACCTGAGCGCCGAGCAGCGGGCGGTCTACGACCTTGCGGCCAGCTGGTACGTCACGCTCTTCGGCGAGCGGCCCGTGCGGGTGATCGACGAGGATCCCTGGGGAACCGACCTCACCACCGATCTGCGGCTCGTTGGGCCCGCGGGCATCGGTTTCACCGATGCGGCCGGCGCGCCCGAGATCCGGATTCTCGCGTTCGGCAGCCGCACCGGTCCCCCGCCGGTCCTCACCGAGTCGCCCGCGGTGCGCTTCGCCTTGCTGCGCCGGCCCGACTGGTTGGGGAAGACCGTTCGCGTGTGCGTCGCCGACCTCGTGCTCGGCTCGCTGGCGGAGGCGGTCGTCGACGTGGGCGCGGTGCGGTCCGAGATCGAGGACTGGCTCGCGCTCCGCATCGAGGTGATCCGGGCGCGCGTCGCCGACCCGGTTCCGGTAGCCGGCCTCGAGTGCGGATGGTGTCCGTTCATCGCGGGCTGCAAGGCGCACCGTTGAGCCCGGAGCGGGTGCTGCCCGAGATCCTCGGCATCAGCGCGAGCTCACTCGAGACCTGGCGCCGCTGTCCCCGCGAGTACTACGACGCGCACGTGCTCGGGCTTCCCGAGAGCGACGCGGGCCGTGCTCCCGACTACGGCAACCTCGTGCACACGATGCTCGAGCGGATCCACCGCGACGGCTCGTGTCGCGACACCCTGCACGTCGAAGAGGTGCTCGCGCTCCATGGCATCGACGCGGACGGTGCGCTCACCGGGCTGGTCGCACGCCACGCGCAACGATGCCCGTCACCCGCGGAGCACGAGAAGCATGAGCTCGAGCGGGCGCGCTTCCACCAGCGGCCGCCGCCGTCGTTCATGGCCACCGGCCGCCTCGACGCGGTCTGGCAGCACAACGGGCTGCTCGAGGTCCGGGACTACAAGACCGGTTCGGTGGTGACCGACCGCGTCGCAGACGATCCGCGCGCGCGGCTCCAGGCGTGGCTCGCCGCGCCGATCGCCCACCGCCTCGGGCTCAAGCTCCGGATCCGGTACGAGCACCTCGCGCCGGAGATCGTCGACGATCCCGAGTCCTTCGAACCCGACGAGGACGACCTGGACGCGATCGGCGAGGAGCTGCGCACCGTCGTCGCCGAGATCCGGGCGGCAGCCGACGCGCACTCGTTCATCGGGGTCGCCGAGCGGGAGGTCTGCGCCACCTGCCGCTACCGCTCGATCTGCCCCGAGAGCGCCGCACCCGGCGTGCCGACGTGGCCGACACCACCCGACGCCGACCCCATGGACGAGCCCCTCCCCCACCGGCTCGTAGGCTCCACGCCGATGCCTCTCGATCCCCGGACCCCGGTGCTCGTCGGCGTGGGGCAGACCCAGCAACGGGCCACCGACCCCACGGCCGCGCTCGAGCCGATCGATCTGCTCGCGGACGCGGTCCACGCCGCGGACATCGACAGTCGAGCCCGGCGCTCCCTGCTCTCGTCGATCGACACGATCGCCGTCCCCGACATGCTCAGCTGGAACTACCCGGACCCGGGCGCGCTCCTCGCCCGCCGGCTCGGGACCACGCCGCGCCGGACGATCACGACGACGGTCGGTGGCAACTCGCCCCAGATGATGATGAACCGGCTGGCGGCCGGCATCAGCCGGGGCGAGCACGACGTCGTGCTGCTCGGCGGGGCGGAGTGCGTCTACACCCGCTGGCGGGCCCGGCGGGCCGAGCCCAAGGTCTGGCTCGACTGGACCCAGCCGGACGATCCGCCGTGCCCGGACGTGTGGGGCGATGACCGCCCGGGCTCGAGTCCCTACGAGATGGCGCACCTCGCGATTGCCCCGACCCAGGTGTACCCGTTGTTCGAGACCGCGCTGCGCGCCGCCTCGGGTCGCGGCATCGAGGCGCATCAGCAATACGTCGGTGACCTCTGGTCCGGCTTCGCCGCGGTTGCGGCGGAGAACCCGCACGCGTGGTCGAGCACCGCGTACACCGCAACGGAGATCCGCACGCCGTCGGCCACGAACCGCATGGTGACGTTCCCGTACACGAAGCTGATGTGCGCCAACATCGACGTCGACCAGGCCGCCGCGCTGCTGCTGTGCTCGTACGACTCGGCCTGCGCGGCCGGCGTGCCGGAGGAGCTGCTCGTGTTCCCCCGGTCCGGGGCCGACGCGCACGATCACTACTTCTTCACCGAGCGCGCCACGCTGGCCGAGGCGCCGGCGATCGGGATCGCCGCCGCGCGCCGCGCTCGCGGCCGCGGGCGAGGGCTGCACGACGTCGCGCGCTTCGACCTCTATTCGTGCTTCCCCGCGGCGGTCGAGCTGGCGGCGAGGTCCCTGGGCCTCGAGCCGGGTGCGGGCCGTGATGACCGCCCGCTCACGGTCACCGGCGGGCTCGGCTTCGCCGGCGGGCCGGGCAACAACTACTCCACCCACTCCATCGCGGCGATGGTCGACGCGTGCCGCCGCGACCCCGGGTCGCTCGGTCTGGTCACCGCGCTCGGTTGGTACGCCACGAAGCACTCGGTGGGCTTGTACTCCACCGCGCCTCCCAGCGCCGGGTTCGTCGCGGTCGATCCGGCGGAGACGCAACGGAGCGTCGATGCGCTCCCCCGCCGCGAACCGGCGGGCCTGATTGCCGGACCGGCGGTCGTCGAGGCCACCTCGGTGATCTTCGAGCGTGAGGGGATCCCGAGCCTCGCCCTCCTGAGCGCGTTGACCGCCGACGGCCGCCGGGCGCTGGCCACGACGCGAGATCGACGAGCGCGATGGACGCGATGTGCGACCAGCCGTGGGAAGGCACCACCGTCGAGCTCACGAACGACGGCTCCGCCAACGCGCTCGCCGTCTGACGCTCAGCTGCGGGGCTGCTTCCAGCCGTTCCAGTACGTCATCTTCTCGAGCGGACGGCGCACCGCAGGCTTGAAGTCGTCGCCGGTGTAGTACGCCACCGGGATGAGCGCGGTCTGGATGACGCCGTCCGGGATGTCGAGCAGCTCCGCGGCCTCGCGCCACTTCGGGAGATGCAACGTGGTGAACACGGAACCCAGACCGCGGCTGCGGAGCGCGAGCTGGAAGCTCCACACTGCGGGATAGATCGACCCGAAGAGTCCGGCCGACTCGACCAGCTCGCCGCCCCCGATGCCGCGACCGTAGATGCAGGGGATCACGAGGACCGGCACCTCGTGCAGATGGTCCGCGAGATAGCTCGAGGAGTCGACGACGCGCTGCTGCTGGGCATCGGCTTCAGGTCGCGCGTTCTGACTGGCCGCGATGTACGGCCCCCAGATCTCGCGATACAGGTCCGCGAGCGCGAGGCGCTTGTCGGGATCGGTGACGACGAGCCATCGCCATCCCTGCGAATTCCCACCCGTCGGCGCCTGCACCGCCAGACGCAGACACTCCTCGATCACCTCGGGTTCCACGGGCCGCGTGAGGTCGAGACGCTTGCGCACCGCGCGCGTCGTGGTGAGCAGATGGTCCACCGTCGCTCGATCGAATGCCGTCACAGATCCCCCTTGGAGTCAGGGTCCTCGCCCCGATGGCCGCTATGTTGGCTCATCGTGTCGAACCCCGCCCCGAGCCGCTCGAAGATCCTGTGGTGGGGCGCCTCGAAGCGCTGCGCCCGCTGCGGCTCGGGACACTTGTTCCATCACTACCTCACGATGGTGCCGGACTGCCCGCGCTGTGGGCTCCACTTCGAGCGTGAGCCCGGCTACTTCGCCGGCGCGCTCGCGATCAACATCATTGCGGTGGGCGGCTTGTTCGCCGTGATGTTCGTCGCGCTGCTCGCCGCCACGATCCCGGACGTCCCCGTCGTCGAGCTGCTCGTCGTGCTCGTCCCGATCATGCTGTTCGGGCCGATCATCTACTACCCGTTCTCGAAGACCGTGTGGGTCGCGGTCGACCGCGCGTTCCTGCAGCGGCTCGACCCGAACGAGATCATCGACTGACCACGGACGGCTAACCGTCCGGTGGGCAGGCGCCGAGGAGCTCCATCACCCGGGCCTGGTTCCCGACCTGGCTCGAGAGCCGCTCGAAATCGGTGCGGAGATCGTCGGGCAGGGTCGCCCGCGTGTCGGCGAGCACACCCGCCAGCTGTTCGAGCGCCGGACCGAACTCGTCCTCGTCAATCAGCTCGTCCGCAGCACGGGACTGCTCGATCGTGATCTTGTCGTCCAACATGATCACGAGCCCACGGATGCGGCCGGTCAGATCGGCGCGAGTGAGGAAGTCCACCGCACTAGCTCGAGAGGTCGACGCGCAGGGTGAGGATGCCATCTTCGAACGTCCAGGTCGCGTCGCCGACGATCGCGTAGTCCTGGAAGTCGAGCGCGGCCTGCTCGAGGAACTTCTCTCGTTCGGGACCGGCGACGGGCGGCATGCCGCGCTCCTTCACCCGGGTCGCCCGGTCCCGGAAGCGGGTCAGCATCGCGTCGACGTCCAGCTCATCAGCCACGGTTGCACCCTACCTATCTGCTGCTGACCGTCGCGCGACGATCGCCCGGTCGCGGCCCACGAGATCTTGGCGCACCTCGACCGACTCGAACCCGACGCGCCGGGCGAGGTCGGCGGCATCGGCGGCCTGGTGCGGCGCCAGCTCGAGGACCAGCGCGCCCGAGGGCTCCAGCCACTCCAACGCCTCCGGGATGATCACGTCGATGGCCTCACGCCCGGTCGGCCCGCTGATGAGCGCGCCCACCGGTTCCCAGCCGGCGACCTCCGGTGGCAGCCCGTCGAGCTCCGGCTCCGAGATGTACGGCGGGTTCGTGACGACGACCCGCAGATTCCCCTTGAGCTCCGCGGGGAGCGCGGCGAACCACGACCCTTCGGCCACGCGCACCCGCACCGCCGGGGTTCCGGCGCCCGCGACGTTCGCCCGTGCCACCGCGAGCGCATCGGAATCCACCTCGGTCGCCCAGACCTCGGCCTCGGGCAGCGCGAACGCGAGGGCGAGCGCCAACGCTCCGGAGCCGGTACCCAGATCCGCGACCGCGTACGCGGTGAGCGCGCCACCCCAGGGATCGGTGGCACCGACGCGCTCGCCGGTCCGGGCGACTTCGGCGATCGCGATCTGGGCGACGACCTCGGTCTCCGGCCGAGGTATCAGCACCCGGCGATCAACGAGCAGATCGATCCCGCAGAAGCTCCAGGACCCGAGCACGTACTGCAGTGGCTCGCCGGCGAGCCGGCGCGCGACGAGCGCTTCCAGCGCCGCGGCGGCGCGCGTCGTCGCCGGGGCGTTCGCCTCTGCGACCTGCTCCGCGGCGTCGAGCCCGGACACCTCTTCGAGCATCCAGCGCACCTCGACGCCGGGTTGCTCCACCCCGGCCGCCCGGAGCTGCTCCTCGGCCCCTCGCCGGATCTCGCTCCAGGTGACCGGCGAGCTCAGGACCCCTCCTCGAGCTGGCGCCGGCGCTCGTCCGCCATGAGACCGTCCACGATCTCGTCCAGCTGACCCGCGAGCACCTGGTCGAGGTTGTGCACCGTGAGCCCGATGCGGTGATCGGTGACCCGGTTCTCCTTGTAGTTGTAGGTCCGGATCTTCTCCGAGCGGCCACCGCCGCGCACCTGGCTCCGGCGGGCGTCGGACTGCTCCTGAGCCAGCCGCTCCTGCTCGACCTGCAGCAACCGCGACCGCAGGATGCGCAACGCCTTCTCCTTGTTCTGGAGCTGGCTCTTCTCGTCCTGGCAGGTGACGACCATCCCGGTGGGCTTGTGGGTCATTCGCACCGCGGAGTCGGTCGTGTTCACGGACTGCCCGCCGGGACCCGTGGAGCGGTAGACGTCGATCTCGAGGTCGTTCGGGTCGATCGCGATGTCGACCTCTTCGGCTTCGGGAAGCACGGCGACCGTCGCGACGCTCGTATGCACGCGCCCCTGACTCTCGGTGACCGGCACGCGCTGCACCCGGTGCGGCCCCGCTTCGTGCTTGAGGTGCGACCACGCGTCCTTTCCCTTGACCACGAACGTGACTTCGCGAAAGCCACCCATGTCCGACGGCTGGCCCGACAGCTGCTCGGTCTTCCAGCGGTGCTGCTCGCTGTAGTACTCGTACATCCGGTAGAGGTCGCCGGCCCAGATGTTGGCTTCCTCACCGCCCTCGGCGCCGCGGATCTCGACGATGACGTTCTTGCCGTCGTTGAGATCCTTGGGGATCAGGAGCTCCTTCAGCTCCGTTTCGAGCTCGAGGCGCCGTCGCTCCTTCTCCTCCAGCTCGCCGCGGAGGTACTCCCGCATGTCCGTGTCGGTCTCGGCGGCGAGCATCTCGTTCGCTTCGGCCAGATCGCTCTCGGTGCTCCGGTACTCGCGGTACCCGTCGACGACGGGCCGGAGCTGGGCGATGCGGCGTCCGGCCGCCGCGGCCGCGGTCTGGTCCCCCGACGCATACAGCTCGGAGAGTTGCGACTCGAGCTTCTCCAGCTCGGCCTCGAGGTCGACCAGACGTTCAAACACGGAGGCCAGGCTACGCGTCCGGTCGCCCGGACCTCGGAGGGTATGCAGTTCGCCCGGGCTCAGCCGAGCAGGTTCTGCATCTCGCTGTTGCCGGTGACCGATTCGTCGGCGAACTTGTCGAGCCAGGCGTGGAAGTCGTCCGAACCCGACCGGTCGGCGATCGCTCGTGGGATCGCCGGGAAGGTGTAGTCGGCGGTCGGGAGCGGCGGATGATCGGACTCGGGCTTGCGGGCCATGACGGCCTCGATGACCGGCTCGAGCCGTTGGGCCTTGTCGCGGGTGGCCTTCTCGTCGCGGTCCTTGAACTCGGGCAGCACCTCGCGCCCGAAGAGCTCGAGGCTCTCCATGATGTGCTCGTGGCGGTTCTTGCCGGCCTGCGACGTGAAGATCACCTGGTCGACACCGCATTCCTCGTACCGAAGCAGGTAGTCACGCACCTGGTCCGGGGTGCCGACGGCACCGCGCAGTCCGCCGATCCCGTCCTGGACCACCTTGGCGCCGAGGCGGTCGTCATTCGCACCCGCCGCGGCAACCGCGTCCGGGTCGTATCCGTGTTCGGCGCGGCGCTGCTGGTACTCGGCCCATACGTCCGTGATGCCCGGCGCGTGCCGGCCGAACACGTAGTAATGCGCGAGTGAGTACCCGAAGAAGTTCGCGCCTTCGAGCCCACGGGCGATCGCGGTGTCCTCGTCCTCGTGACACATGAACGTGGTGACGCACGCGATCTGCGCGTTGACCGCGTCGCCGATCGGGACACCTTCGGTCTCGAGGGTCGTGTAGTAATCCTCGACCCACACCCGCGCTTCCTCGGGATCCACGAACGCGAACGCCAGGGCACCGATCGCCTTCTGGGCCGCGAGGTGAATCGTGTCGCGCCGGCTGCAGGCCACCCACAGCGGAGGGTGCGGCTTCTGGCGCGGCTTCGGGACGACGTTGCGCGGCGGCATCGTGACGTACTTGCCGGCGTGGCCGGTGAAGGGTGCTTCGGTCATGCAGCGCACCGCGACGCGCAGTCCCTCCTCCCACATCTCGCGCTTCGCCATCGGGTCGACGAGGAACGCTCCGAGCTCGGCTTCCGAAGACGATTCGCCGGTCCCGAAGTCGACCCTTCCGCCGGAGACGAGGTCGAGCATGGCGAGACGCTCGGCCACGCGGGCGGGGTGGTTGAAGGGCGGAGGAGTCTGGACGATGCCGTGGCCGAGACGAATGTTCTTCGTACGCTGCGACGCGGCCGCGAGGAACACCTCCGGAGCGCTGCTGTGCGAGTACTCCTCGAGGAAGTGGTGCTCGACCTCCCAGACGTACTCGATACCGAGCGCGTCCGCGAGCTCGATCTGCTCGAGCGCGTCCTGGATGAGCCGGTACTCGCTGTCCGCTTCCCACGGCCGGGGCAGCTGGTGCTCGTAGAACACTCCGAACTTCACGCCTGCTCCCTCATGGGTTCGCCGGTGCGTCCGGCGCGGTACCGAGGGTGTGGAACTGCTCGAGAATCTCGTCCCGCCGCGGGTTGCCTTCCAGTGCGATCTCGACTTCGCGCCGCGTGACCCGAAGGTTCGCGTCGCGCCGTTCACCCAGGGACTCGGCCAGCCCGAGGTCCCACAACCGTCCGACGACCTCGGAACCGGGGATCTTTGCGCCCGACTCGCCGATGAACGTCCGGTCCCGCATCTCGGTGAGCGTCGTCGCCAGGTACGCGACGTGGGGTGCTTCGTCCTGGCGGATGTACGAGACCAGCTGCGCCGCCGTCCCGTCACCGGCAACGAGATCGGCGTCCGACAACAGCTCCTCGGCCCAGGCGAAGACGTGAAACGCCGAGATTTCGATGAGCAGGATCCCGATCATCCTCCGGATCAGCATCTCGAGACCGAGGTCGACGTCGTCGAGCACGCGCGCCGCGAGCATGCGCTCCCGAATCGCGGCCGGGTCCGGGGTGCCACCGCCGCTCGAGATCCCCATGCGTTCGAGCATGAGCGCAGTCTGATCCTCGGTCACCGGATGCTCGAAGGCCACGTCGCGCGCCGCGAACCACATGTGCTGGTGCCCGTACTCCTCCTCCCAACCCGCTTCATCGCGGGCGTGCGCCTCGAACAACCCGCGGTCCAGATGCTCGATCGCCGTTCCCGCGATGCTCTCGACGAAGAAGCGCTGCCGATCGGGAACGTTCGTGTGCCGGATCATGGCGCCGAAGCCTTCGACCGTGCCGATGCGAGTCAGCGTCGAGATCGCGGGGTCTCGCACGCCTTCCTCGAGCAGGTAGCGGGACTGCGCGACGTTCGGATACGTGGCCGGCCAGGTCGCGAGCGGGACGTCGAGAAGCTCGGTCCCGAACTGGGCCCGGTGCTGGGCCTGCCACGCCTCGATCGCCGGCACCCGGAAGCGGGTGCGGGGAGAGTGGTACCGCCCGGCGTCGTCAAAGCCGCCGTGACACCGGAAGCCTGCGACGATCAGCGGCTCGATTCCGGGGTCGGTCGCGAGCAGCTCATCCTCGGTCCAGACCGTCTGCGTGATGCTCATCGATGTGCTCCGCCCTACGGATCAGTGGTGGCGATCGGCTCTACCTTGTCACCAATCCGGATCTCGCCGTCGCTGATGATCTCGGCATTGAGCCCGCACCGGTGCGCGAAGGCCTGGACCAGGTGGTCGATCCCGAGCGTGCGCTGGAGGTACCCGCACGGCTCGCACAGCTTGACGCCCCGCAGCGTGACCTCGCCGACCCGGAACTCGCGACCCACGAGGTGGTTGAGTGGCACCCCCCGGGTGGTCACGTTGCGACGCGACTCTCCCGGTGCGAGCGTGATGCCCTGCTCGTGGGCGATCGCTTCGATCGCTTCAGCCTCGATCAGCGTCAGCTGGCGACCCGGGCCCTCGCGTTCCGAGAACGTTCCGGTGCCGTCGTAGTACCGGTCCCCCTCGAGCCCCTGCCCGGCCACGGCGCGCACGGCGTCCCGCGCTTGCATCGCGCCGGCCTCCTTGCGTCGCGATGTGGATCGCGACCACTTCGCCCGCGAACCTCGCCATGGGTTCAGGCAGCAGCCCGAGCTTCGACTTCGACGAGCTGCTCGTGGGTCATCACGGCTCGCAGCGACGCGATCGCCACTTCGAGCTGATCGATCGTCGGCTCCCGGGTCGTCATGCGCTGCAACGTGAGTCCGGGCTTCATCGCCACGCGGACCCAGCCCTTGTCCATGTGCTTCGCCGCGAAGCGGATGACCTCGTAGGCGAGCCCGGCGATGATCGGGATCAGGATGATCCGCGAGAGCACGAGGATCGGCAGCGCCGGTCGACCGATGAACGAGTAGACGACGATCGCGCAGACCAACACGGTGAGCAGGAAGTTCGTGCCGCACCGGACATGTTGGGTCGTGAAGCGCTGCGCGGACTCGGGAGTGAGCGGTACACCGTTCTCGTACGCGGCGATCGCCTTGTGCTCGGCCCCGTGGTACATGAACACGCGCTTGATGTCCGGCATCAGGCCGACCAGCGCGAGGTAGCCGAGGAAGATCCCGAGGATGAACACACCCTCGAGCACGTGGAAGAGAAAGCCGTCGATGCCGAGCAGGCCCGAGAGGCCGCGTGCACCCAGGGCGGGGAGCACGATGAACAGTCCGGCGGCGAACGACCATCGCGACCGTCATGGTGATGCCCATGGCCTTCCCGGAGAGGCGCTCCTCTTCAGGAACCTGACGGTTCGCGGACCAGGTGAGCGCGCGCATGCCGAGGGTCAGCGATTCCGCGAGGCTCGTGATGCCACGCACGATCGGGACGCTCTTGTAGCGCTCGGCCCAGCGCGGCGCGTCGTGGACCTCCACGTCGATGCCGCCGTCCTCGGTGCGCACGGCGACAGCCCACGAGGACTCGCCGCGCATCATGACGCCTTCGACGACGGCCTGCCCCCCCATGTACCGCGGCTCGTCGGCCATGCGGCGTCTCCTCCGGGTCGCCGGCTACGAGTGGAGCTAGGCCTTCTTCTTGGCGGCCTTGGTGGACTTGGCGTAGCGGCGCTCGAAGCGCTCCACACGACCACCGGTGTCCACGAGCTTCTGCTTCCCCGTGTAGAAGGGGTGGCACTCGGAGCAGAGCTCGACCCGCAGCTCGGAAACGGTCGAGCGGGTCAGGAACTCGTTGCCGCAGGAGCAGTGCACGCGGCATTCGATGTACTTGGGGTGGATGTCAGTCTTCATCAGGCTTCCAGTCTACGGAGTAGGGCGTGCAACCAGCCAGCGGGCCCAGAGATTCCCGCCGGAGTGCCGGCCGGATCAGCCGCCGGGCGAGGGGGCCTTGGCGATCTCGGCGAGGAACTCCGTCGTTGCTGCGGGTCGTCTTCAGCTTGTCGATGAGGAGCTCGAGACCGGGCGCGCTGTTCCCGTCCGCCGCCAGGGCGTTGAGCACCCGCCGCAGCTTCCAGACCTGGTTGAGCTGGTTGCGCTCGAACAGGAGCTCTTCGTGGCGGGTCGAGCTCGCGTTGACGTCGATCGCCGGGTACAGGCGGCGCTCGGCCAGCCGACGATCGAGGCGCAGCTCCATGTTGCCGGTGCCCTTGAACTCCTCGAAGATGACCTCGTCCATCCGGCTGCCCGTCTCGATCAGCGCCGTGGCGACGATCGTCAGTGAGCCACCCTCTTCGATGTTGCGCGCCGCGCCGAAGAACTTCTTCGGCGGGTACAGAGCCGTGGAGTCGACACCACCGGAGAGGATCCGGCCGGACGCCGGGGCGGAGAGGTTGTAGGCCCGGGCGAGGCGGGTGATGCCGTCGAGGACGATCACGACGTCCTTGCCCAGCTCGACCAGGCGCTTCGCCCGCTCGATCGTGAGCTCGGCCACCTGGGTGTGCTCGTCCGACGGGCGGTCGAAGGTGCTCGCGACGACGTCACCCTTGAGCACGTGGCGGCGCATGTCGGTGACTTCTTCGGGCCGCTCGTCCACGAGCAGCACCATGAGGTGCACCTCGGGGTTGTTGCGCTCGATCGCGTAGACGATCTGCTTGAGGATCGTGGTCTTGCCCGCCTTGGGCGGCGACACGATGAGCCCCCGCTGGCCCTTGCCGACCGGCGAGAGGAAATCGATGATCCGCCCGGTGAGCTGGGTCGGCTCATCGAGCAGCTCGAGCCGCAGTCGCTCGTCCGGGAACAGCGGGGTCAGGTCCTCGAAGCGGGCGCGGGTGCGCGCGTCGTCGGGGCCGAGCCCGTTGATCTCGTCGACCCGCAGCAACGCCGGGTACTTCTCGTTGCTCGCCGGCGGACGGGTCGCGCCCTTGACGTAGTCGCCCTTGCGGAGCGCGAAGCGACGTACCTGCGACGCCGACACGTACACGTCGTTGCGACCGGGGAGGTAGCCGCTCGTGCGCAGGAAGCCGTAGCCCTCGTCGCGCAGATCGAGGAGTCCTTCGATGTCGATCGGCTCACCGCTGAACTCCCGCTCGCGCGGCTCGCCGCCGCCATCGGGCTGGCGCTCGCCTGCCGGACGGTCGCCGCGGTCGCGACCACGGCGGCGGCGGCGGCGCGATCCGGTGCGATTGCCTTCGCCGTACGACGCGCGTTCGTCGTCCGATTCGATGCGCGGCTCACTGCCGTTGCCGCTCCCCGCGTCGGTCTTGACCTGCGTGGCGTCGGCCGGTTGGGTCGACTCGCCGGTCTCCGAGCCGCGGCGCAACGGCCGCGGCTCCACCTCGGGCTCGGCACTGTCCTTCGCCAGCGCCTCTTCCTCGGCGGCCAGCGCCGCGAGGCTCGCGTCGCCGGCCACCAGCTCCGATGCCTTCTTCGACCGGACGGCACGCTTCGGCTTGGCGTCAGCGGCACCGTTCGCCGCGGCCTTCGCGCCGGTCTTGGTCGCCGTCTTCGTGGCTCCCCCACCATTGCCGCCGGCCCGACCGGCGGCGGCGGCGAGGATCGCGTCGACGAGGTCGGCCTTGCGCAGGCGGGTGATGCCCTTGACGCCCATTGCGCCGGCGATCGCGTGGAGCTCCTCGCGATCCTTCCCGTCGAGCATCGACCGTTCGAGTTGCTGCTCGGAGGCCATCAGTTGCTCCTTGGAATCGACCGGGCCGATCGGCGTCGAAGCCGCCAGCCGGGAGTCCGGTCGGACGATGCATGCGGCGAAGAGCCGCACGCGATTGCGAAGCGGCACCCGGGATCGCGGAGCCTCCTCCGGATTTCGGGTGGGACCCCCCTGGAGGGGTCGGGGCTCGCACCCGCCGGTTCTGGCGGTGCGCACCGATGCCCACCTTAGGCGATGGCCCGGGCTCCCGTGGTCATCCGGCCCATCAGGCCGTGGGCCGGGACCGGCGCGAGGCCCGCGGTCGCGTGCTCGGTGTACGGCCGGCCCTCCACGGGGACGCTCGAGTCGTAGAACAGGTACGGCACCGGCTCCGAGGTGTGGGTACCGAGGCGGAGCGGTGTCGCGTGATCCGGGAGGAGCAGCACCCGGTGCGCACCGAACTCCGGCAGCGCCTCCAGCAGCGGGCCGATGATGTCGCGGTCCCACGCTTCGAGCGCGGCCACCTTCTCTTCCACGTTCTGCTGATGGCCGGCTTCGTCGGTGGCTTCGACGTGCAGCAGGAAGAAGTCGCGATCGGTGAGTGACGCGAGGCACGCGTCGCGCTGCGCGACGTAGTCGTTGTCGAACCCCGCCGACGCGCCGGGCACGTCGAGCACTTCGATCTCAGCCAGAACCCCGAGCCCGCGGACCAGGTCGACCGCGGAGGTCAGCCGACCTTCGACGCCGAAGCGGTCCGACGAACGCGCGGCAGCGTCGGTCGCACGCCCTGACCCCAGAGCCAGATCTGGGTCGCGATCGAGTCGACGCGCGCCGCGACCTCCGCGACCACGGGACGCGAGGCGTTCATCAGCGCGTCGAGCTTCTCGGCCGCCGCGCCGGTCGGCCAGATCGCCGGCTTGCCGGTGAGGTCGTGCGGCGGCACGCACTCCGCGTCGGCCCAGTCACGCGGGACCACGACGAGGTGGCGGTACTCGACACCGGCGTGGAACCGCACCCCGTCGCGCCCACCGCCGAGCTCCGCGTCGAGCGCGTCGACGATCGGGTGGCTCTGCTCGCTCGAGAGATGGCCGGCCGCGAAGTCGACCATCGTGCCGTCGGCACCGAGGGTGACGAGGTTGCAGCGGTACGCGACCTCGTCCGGCGCGAGGTCCACCCCCATGGCCGCGGCTTCGATCGGGGCGCGACCGGTGTGGAACTCGAGCGGGTCGTAGCCGAGGATCGAGAGGTTGCCGACGTCGCTGCCCGGGGGCAGGCCACCGGGGATCACCGTCGCGCTGCCGACCTCGCTGCGCTCGGCGAGCCCTTGCAGGTGCGGCATGGCCGCGACCTGGAGCGGGGTCTGACCACCGAGAGCATCGACCGGCTCGTCGGCGCAACCATCGGGCACGAGCACGACATATTTCATGCGGCTCAGGGTACGCGACGACCGATCGGGCGGTCCGGGTCGGATACGGTGCCGGGCATGCGCTCGCGCCTGCTCCGTTCGTTCGTGGTACCCGTCGTCACCGGTCTCGGCGCTGCGTCGCTGGCCGGATGCTCGGGTGACGACGACTCCGAGCAGCGCGCGCAGCGTCGACGACTACGAAGCCGAGCTGGCTCGACGTCGTCCCGAAGCCGCCGACGTCGACCAGCTCGCCGGACGTCAACAACATCAACGTCAAGCTCACCAAGATCGCGCAGCTCGACCGCCCGACGGTGCTGACCACCCGCACCGGCGACGCCACGCTCTACGTCGTCGAGAAGGCGGGACGCGTCCGCGCGATCCGCGACGGGAAGCTCGACCCGAAGCCGGTGCTCGACATCGACTCGATGGTCAACAGCGGCGGCAACGAGCAGGGTTTCCTCGGCCTGGCCTTCTCCCCCGACGGGTCGAAGATGTACGTCCACTACTCGGGCAGCGCCGGCGAGACCCACGTCGACGAGTACGCGGTCAGCGCGAACGGCACGGTGAACACCGCGTCACGGCGCCAGGTGCTGACCCAGCCCCAGCCGCAGTCCAACCACAACGGCGGAGAGCTCGCGTTCGGGCCCGACGGATTGCTGTACCTCGGTCTGGGCGACGGCGGGAACGCGGGCGACGCCGGTTCGGGCCACGTGGCGGGCGGCAACGGCCAGTCGCTCGGCACGCTGCTCGGCAAGATCCTGCGCATCGACCCCACGCCGAGCGGCGGCAAGGCGTACACGATCCCGCCGGACAATCCGTTCGTGAACACCGCCGGGGCACGACCCGAGATCTGGTCGTACGGCCTGCGCAACCCGTGGCGCTTCTCGTGGGACAAGGAGACGGGTGACCTCTGGATCGGCGACGTCGGCCAGAACGCTGTGGGAAGAGGTCGACCTGCAGGCGAAGTCGGCCGGCGGCGGCAAGGGCGTGAACTTCGGGTGGAACGTCTTCGAGGCCACGCACCCCTACCGCGACGGCAGCGCGCCGGGCGCGGTACCGCCGGTGTTCGAGTACTCGCACGACGACGGAAACTGCGCGGTCACCGGTGGCTACGTGTACCGCGGTTCGGCCGATCCCCGCGATGCAGGGCGTGTACCTCTTCGCGGACTACTGCGCCGGCGAGCTCCGCACGCTCGTCGCGTCGGGCGGCAAGGTGGTCCAGGAACGGATCCTGCCGGTGCGATCGCCCGCGATCACGAGCTTCGGCCAGGACGCGGCCGGCGAGCTGTACGTCCTCTCGGACGAGGGTGACGTCTACCGCGTCGATCCCGCCTGAGCCCGCGTCACTGCTCGCTCTGGCGCACCACCACCGCCGGCGATCCGCCGGGTGATCGACTGCGGCGTCACCGCGGTGAACGCCGCGGTCGTCGCGTTGAGCGGACCCGGCACGCAGACGGCCCGACCCTTGTCGTAGGCGCGGAGCGCGTGCTGGACGACCGTCGCCGCGTCCTGCCACAGGAAGCCCGGGACCGCGCTCGAGTCGAACCCGCCCCGGACCTGGAACTCGGTGCGGGTGAAGCCCGGCGCCAGCACCATGCACTTCACACCGGTGCCCCTGAAGCTCCTCGTGCACGGCCTGGGTGAAGCTGCTGACGAACGCCTTGGTCGCGCCGTAGGTCGCGTTGCCCGGGGGTGGGCTGGTACGCGGCGATCGACGACGACGTTGATCACGCCGCCGCGGTCCCGCTCGACGAACCCGCTGATCGCGGCGTGCGTGAGCCGCACGAGGGCCAGCACGTTGAGCTGGATCTCCTGCTGCTCGCGTTCGAGGTCGAGCTCGGCCAGATGACCCGACGTGCCGAAGCCCGCGTTGTTCACGACGAGATCCAGCGGGCGGGCGGCGTCGTTGACTCGGGCTTCGACCGTCGCCAGCGCCGACGGGATCGGAGAGATCCGCGCTCAGCACCTCGGCACTGGCGCCGTACGCGTCACCCAGCTCCTTGGCCAACGCCTCGAGGCGAGCCGTGTCACGCGCGACGAGCACCAGATCGTGCCCGCGATCGGCGAGGGCCAACGCGAACGCGTGTCCGATGCCGGACGATGCACCGGTGACGAGCGCGACCGGACGGCTGGTGGAGCTCATGGGCAACCTCCCTGGGGACGTCGCGCAGTGTTAGTGCAGGCCGAGCTCGGCGGCAACCGCATCGAGGTTCGCGACGACCGGCTCCACGAGCTCCACCTCGTCGATCGCGCGCTGCGGATCCTTGAGACCGTGACCGGTGACCGTGCAGACCACACGTTCGCCGGGCTCGACCAGACCGAGATCCACGGCCTTGCGCAGGCCGGCCACCGACGACGGCCGAGGCCGGCTCGACGAACACGCCTTCGGTCGCGGCGAGCATGCCGGTACGCGGCGAGGATCTCCGCGTCCGTGACACCGCGTCGATCGCGCCGCCGGACTCGTCGCGGGCCGCGATCGCGCCGTCCCAGCTCGCCGGGTTCCCGATGCGGATGGCGGTCGCGATCGTCTCGGGGTGCAGCACCGGCTCGCCCCGGACGAGCGGCGCAGCACCTTGGGCCTGCCACCCCAGCATCCGCGGCGTCCGGCTCGCGTGCCCGAGCCGCTCGTACTCGAGGTATCCCCGCCAGTACGCGGTGATGTTGCCCGCGTTGCCCACCGGGATGCAGTGCACGTCGGGCGCGTCGCCGAGCACGTCGACGATCTCGAACGACGCGGTCTTCTGCCCTTCGATCCGGTGCGGGTTGATCGAGTTCACGACGGTGACCTCACCGAAGCGGTCCAGCTCCCGGACGATGTCGAGCGCCTCGTCGAAGTTGCCCGTGATCGGTACGACCTTCGCGCCGTGGATGAGCGCCTGCGCGAGCTTGCCCAGCGCGATCTGGCCCTGCGGGATGACGACGCCACACGTGAGTCCGGCCCGCGCCGCGTACGCCGCGGCCGACGCGGACGTGTTCCCCGTCGACGCGCACACCACGACCTTCACCCCCGCCTCGACGGCCTTCGAGATCGCCATCGTCATGCCGCGGTCCTTGAACGAACCGGTCGGGTTCGCGCCTTCGATCTTCAGGTACACGTCCAGGTTGAATTCGTCGGACAGCCGATCCGCGTGCAGCAACGGCGTGCCGCCTTCGAGCAGCGTGATGACCGGCGTCGCGTCGCTGACCGGAAGGTGCTCGCGGTAGGCGTTGATCAGTCCCGGCCACGGCGTGGGCAAGCCCCTCGGACTGGCCGGGGCTCATGCCGGTTCGTCCCCCATGACCCGCAGGACCGAGCCGACGCGGTGGACCGCGCCGACGTCGCGCAGCGCGTGCACCGTGTCGCGCAGGTCCCGCTCCCGGGCCCGGTGGGTGATGAAGATCAGGCGGGCATCGGCGCCGATGCCGGCCTGGGTCATGGACTTGATGGACACCGAGTGCTGACCGAACTGGGTGGCGATCTCCGCCAGGACCCCGGGCTGATCGGCCACCTCGAGCTGCAGGTAGAACTGCGTCTCGACCGCGTCGATCGGCCGGATCGGCTTGCGCACGAGCGTGCCGATGGTCGCGCCCCGACCGCCGCTCACGAGGTTCTTGGCCGCGTCGATCAGGTCGCCGAGCACCGCGCTCGCCGTCGGCTCACCGCCCGCGCCACGGCCGTAGAACATGAGCTCACCTACGGCCTCGGCTTCGATGAACACCGCGTTGAACGATTCACGCACGGAGGCCAGCGGGTGGTGGATCGGGATCATCGTCGGGTGCACGCGTACGGCGACCCCGGTCGCGTCTTCCTCCGCGATGGCGAGCAGCTTCACGGTGTACCCGAGGTCGCGCGCCGATGCGATGTCGGCATCGGTGAGCTCGCTGATTCCTTCGCTGTACACGTCTCCGGCGACCACCCGCGCGCCGAACGCGATCGTGGCGATGATCGCGGCCTTCGCCGCGGCATCGAAGCCTTCGACGTCCGCGGTCGGGTCGCGCTCGGCGTAGCCGAGGCTCTGGGCTTCGGCGAGTGCGTCGGCGAAGGACGCGCCGGACTCGGACATCCGGGTGAGGATGTAGTTGGTCGTGCCGTTCACGATCCCCATGACCCGATGGATCCGGTCGCCGGCCAGCGACTCGCGCAGCGGCCGGATCAACGGGACCCCGCCGGCGACGGACGCTTCGAACAAGAGGTCGACACCGGCACCTTCGGCGGCTTCGAACAGCTCCTTGCCGACGTTCGCGATGAGCTCCTTGTTGGCCGTGACGACCGGCTTGCCGGTCTTCAGCGCCTCGACGATCAGCTCGCGGGCCGGCTCGATCCCACCCATGACCTCGACCACGATGTCGACGTCCGGATCGCCGACGACCGAGCTGCTGTCGTTGGTGAAGACGCTCGCCGGCAGCGCGACGTCACGCTCACGGGAGAGGTTCCGGACCGCGACCTTGGCCACCTCCAGCCGCACGCCGGACCGGGACTCGATCGAGTCCCCGTTCTCCGTGATGAGGCGCACCAACGCGGAGCCGACGTGCCCGCAGCCGAGCAGCCCGACCCGCACCACGTCTTCACTCATGTCTTCCGCTCCGGTCTGCGCTCATGCTCTCCCCTGTCCTCACGCGCTCCAGTCTGGCCCAGGCGCGCCACGGCGAGCGCAACCTTCACGACCGGTCCAGCCGCAACAGATCGTCCAGAGTCTCTCGGGCGATGACGACCCGCGCTTGACCGCCCCGCACGAACACCGTCGCCGGGCGCGGCACCTTGTTGTAGTTGCTGGCCATCGAATAGCCGTACGCACCCGTCACCGGGGTGACGAGGAGGTCGCCCGCGGCGACCGAGGCCGGCAGGTGCGCGTCCACGACGATCACGTCACCCTGCTCGCAGTGCTTGCCCGCGATCGACGCCACGAGCGGTCGCGCCGCCTCGATCTGCGCCGGGAGGTATGCGTCGTACCCCGCGCCGTACAGCACCGGTCGCGGGTTGTCGCTCATCCCGCCATCGACCGCGACGTAGGTCGCGCGATCGCCGCTCTGCTTCACGGTGCCGACCCGGTAGACGGTGATGCCCGCCGCGCCGGCGATCGCACGTCCCGGTTCGACCATGACGGTCCGCTCGCCGGCCGCGTCGTGCAGGACCCGCGCGTAGTCGGCGACGTCCATCACCGGGTCCGACGGGATGTACCGCGCTCCGAGTCCGCCGCCGAGGTTGAGCACCGAGACCGTCGTGCCGGTCTCGCGCTCGCACTCGTCGGCGAACGCAACCACGACCGCGGCAGCCTTGGCGCACGAGTCGAGTCGGAACACCTGGGACCCGATGTGGCAGTGGACTCCCGCCGAAGTTCAGCGTGGGCGAGTCCACGACCCTGCGCACCGCGGCGAGCGCATCGCCCTGCGACACCGAGAAGCCGAACTTTGACCGATCGGTTCCGGTCTCGATGTACTCGTGCGTGTGCGCCTCGACTCCGGGCGTGGCCCGGATGAAGACACGTCCGGGGAACCCGAGGCGCTCGAGCCGTTCGATCTCCATGAACGAGTCCGCGACGACGATGCCCACACCGGCCGTGACGGCCGCGATGATCTCGGCCTCGCTCTTGTTGTTGCCGTGGAACACGATGCGCTCGGCCGGAAACCCTGCGCTCAGCGCAACGTGGAGCTCGCCGCCGGTCGCGACGTCGAGGCTGAGTCCTTCTTCGTGCACGAGCCGCGCCATCGCCAGGCACAGGAACGCCTTGCCCGCGTACGCCACGTTGGCTGCGCCGAACTGCGCGGCGAACTCCTGGCACCGAGCCCGGAGGAAGTCCTCGTCGTAGACGAACAGCGGGGTGCCGTACGTCGCGGCGAGCTCGTCGAGATCGACCTGCAGCAAACCGGACGGCACGAGCGACTGGTCGAAGGGGGCATCCGAATCCCCGGTCACTCGGGTTCGTCCTCGTCGTCGTCGTCGAGCCGCTCCATCACGTCGGGCGCGCTGACCCCGAGGATGCCGAGGGCGTCGGCGAGCCCGATTCGGCACGCCTCGGTCAGCCACAGCCGGGCCTGGGTCAACGCCACGTCGTCCGTGATGACGCGGCAGTCCCGGTAGAAGCCGTGGAACCGGGCCGCGAAGTCGCGCATCCATGTCGCGACTCGATGCGGAGCGCGCAACACCGCGGCGCGCTGCAGCGTCTCGGGATACTCGGCGAGTGCGCGGAGGAGATCGAGCTCGCGCTCGTGCACGAGCAACGACAAGTCGGTGTCGTCGAGCGGACCACGCACGACGCCACGCTCGGCGGCCTTGCGCGCGATCGACGCGACGCGAGCGTGGGCGTACTGCACGTAGTACACGGGGTTCTCGCGCGACTGTGAGGTGACGAGGTCGAGGTCGAACGTCTGCGTCGTGTCGATGCCCTGGAGCAGGAACGTCAGCCGGGCGACGTCGGGGTCGACCTCGTCGAGGATGTCGGCGAGCGAGATGATCGTGCCGGTGCGCTTCGAGAGCTTCACGGTCTGGCCGTCACGCACGAGTGACACGAACTGCCCGAGGATGATCTCCGGCTCCGGCTCTTCCTCCGTCCCGACGCCGAGCGCGCGCATCCCGACCTGGAGCGACTTCACCTGGCCGTGATGGTCCGAGCCCCAGATGTCGATGAGGTGCTCCCAGCCGCGCTCGACCTTGTCGAGGTGGTAGGCGAAGTCGTTGCAGAGATAGGTGGTGCTGCCGTCCGAGCGGACCAGTACCCGGTCCCGCTGGTCACCGAGGTCCTCGCTCCGGAGCCAGGTCGCGCCCTCGCGCTCGTAGGTGAACCCGCCGTCCTGCAGCCGCGCGAGCACCGCGCCGACCTTGCCCGTCTCGTGGAGCGTCCGCTCCGAGAACCAGGTGTCGAAGTGCACGCCGATGCGGCCGAGGTCGTCCTGCAGCTGCGCGACGGCATCGCGCAGCCCCCACTCCCTCGCTTCGTCTTCGGTGACGTTGTCGCCGAGCTCGGCGCGCATCCGCTCGGCCATGTCGATCATGTACGCGCCCTGATACCCGTCCTCGGGCGGCTGGTTGCCGAGGTACCGCGCGAAGAGCGACGCGCCGAACGTGTCGAGCTGGTTTCCCGCGTCGTTCAGGTAGTACTCGCGGTGGACGATCGCTCCCTGCGCGGCGAGCAGGTTCGCGATGGCATCGCCGACCGCGACCCAACGCCCGCCGCCCGCGTGCAGCGGACCGGTCGGGTTCACGGACACGAACTCGAGGTTGACGCGCAGCCCTGCGTAGGAAGCACCTCTCCCATAGGCGTCGCCCGCGGCGACGACATCCGTCAGCACCACGTGGAGCCACGTCGGGGCCAGGAAGAAGTTGATGAAGCCCGGACCGGCAACTTCGATCCGCTCGACGTGGCGCGGCGAAGCCGCTTCGAGTGCGACGACGATCCGATCCGCGATCTCGCGTGGAGGCGCGCCGACGGCCTTCTGCAGCGTGAGCGCGACGTTGGACTGGAGGTCGCCGTGCTCGCGTTGGGCCGTGGGCGTGACCTCGAGCCGGTCCGGCTGGGGGAGCCCGGCGGCGTCGAGCGCGGCGCGCAGCGCGGCGGCAATCTGCTCGGCGATCACGGGCTGCTCACGGGGGGATCGGGAACCTGGCTCGAGGCGGAGACTGCGAGTCACGGTGCGTGGTGATCACGCCCTCGCGGACCGGTCAGCATCGCACAGACCCTCTGGGTCTCCGGGCCCTTTCACCGGGGTTCCGGCGCGCGCACGCTCAGTGGCCACTAATGTGCAGAACCGGGCGGTTCCGCCGACTTGTCGGACATATGGGGCACCGGGGCGTGAAGCTCGAGTCACGGTTGATGGAGGAAGCACGTGAGGCGATCAGGGGGACTCGGCCGCGGCCTGGCGGCGCTCCTCCCGGATGGCCACGACCAGGAGAAGCACCCGGTCGAGCACCTCTTTCCACCCCGTCCGGCCGAGGAGCTGGCCTTGGAGAGCGATGCCGCGAGGGGCAGGGCGCCGTCCGGCACCGAGGTGCCGGGCGACGAGGAGACCAACGTGCCGGACCTGGGGACTGAGCTCGTCGCCGAGCTGGCCACCAACCAGTCCGGCCTGGGAATCATCTATCGGGCCCTCGACGGGCTCGTCGAGAGCTATGCCCTTCACGACGCGGCGATCGTGATCGAGGAACCGGGACTCGGGCGGCAGGTGTTCCGGGCCGGGCGCAAGCCGCTCGACGACCCCGGCGGCGAAGCGTTGCTCGACGCGAGCCCCGGTCTCTACACCGACCCTCCGTTGGAGGCCGCGGCGGTCGACGCGTCGCTCGTCACCAGCCTGTGCGTCGTCGCCCTGCGCATGGAGGTCCTGCGCTACGACTCGTGGCACGACCCGCTCACCGGGCTCTTCGAGCGCCGCAGCTTCGACCGGCTGCTCGAGATGGCCGTCGCCCGCAGCCTTCGCTACCACTGGCCGTTCAGCCTCGTGGTCATCGACCTCGACGGGCTCAAGACGATCAACGACGAGCAAGGACACGCGGCCGGCGACTCCGCACTGCAGGCTCTCGGCGAACGCTTCCGCCGGGTCCTGCGATTCGGTGACAACGCGGCCCGCATCGGTGGCGACGAGTTCGCCATCATCCTGCCCAACACCGAACCGGACGACGTCCCCGCCCTGCTCGAGCGCATCGGCTCCAGCCAGCTCGGGGACCGGCCCTGTCCCGCGTTCTCGTACGGCGTCGCGCAGTGCCCTTCCGAGGCAGACGACATGGAGAGCTTGTTCAAGCTCGCCGACTCTCGCCTGTACGAAGCCAAGAACGCGCGTCGATGAGCGCCGCGACGACCGCGCCCAGCTTCGGCCGCGTGACCCGCGGACCGGGTTCCGAGCGTCCCAGCCCGCCGCACCCGGAGCGGACGAGATGAACGTCAACGACCTCGAGCTCGAGCTGCGCAAGCTGCCGGGCGTCCGCGCCGCGGGCTTCACCGAGCGCGACGACGTGCTCTTGATCCAGCTGCAGGTGAGTGGGGACAACTCGCCGTCCAACCTCCCCCTCCAGGCCACGCGCATCGCGTACCGCCACTCGGATAAGCCGGTCGCGCTGGAAGTCGTGCGGTGGCGGGTCATTCCCGCGGCGCGCGACATGGTCCCGGCGGAGACGCAGCAGTTCGGCGAACGTCCTCGAAGCCATGGCCGGGGTCGAGCCCGCACCCGGCGAGGCCGAGCCCGCGACCGCGACCGCGACCGCGACCGACGAGCCGCGCACTGATCTCCGCGGCGCGGTGGACCCGGCCGGCGTACCGATCGAACCGGTGGTGATCCACGCACCCGCGGCATCACCGCAAGAAGAAGATGCCCGGGGTCGGGTCCGTCTCCTCGCGGTGCTGACGTTCCCCGACACCGATGAGCTCGAGGTGCACCTCACCTTCGAGGGTCGACGGATCATCGGTCGGTCGGTGGCGAGCAACGGGATCCTCGCGGTCGTCGAAGCGATGGTCGACGGGTTGAAGGTGTTCGCCCCGAAGCTCGACGTGACCCCTTCGTGGGCCCGCGTCGTGGACGACGAACGCGGTGAGGGCTCACACATCGTCGCGTGCGAGCTCATCGCCGCAGACGAGTCGCGGCGGCTCGGCCTCGCCGCCGGCGCGAGTGCGATCGAGGCCGCGGCCCGCGCCACGCTGCACGCACTGAACCGCTCGATGTCCGAGCTGCTTGGCGACGAGGTTGAGGACGCCTCCGCAGCGTCCCCCACGGTCGGCGCGGACACCGACTGACGGTTTCGCTCGTCAGCGGTGGCGGCGCAGCACCGCGTGCGCCGCATGCCAGCCGCACATGCCGTGCACTCCACCACCGGGTGGAGTCGCCGACGAGCAGAGGTACAGGCCGCGCAACGGCGTGACCCAGGGCCGTTCGGAGACGGTCGGCCGCTTGAGCAGCTGGCGCCAGTCGGCAACGCCACCACCGATGTCCCCACCGACCCGGCTCGGGTCGAGCTTCTCGATCGCCGCCGCGGTGAGCACGCTCCGACCGATGATCCGATCGCGAAATCCGGGGGCGAACCGCTCGACCTGCGCTTCGATCGCCGCGCTGCGATCTTCGGTCGACCCGGACGGCACGTGGCAGTACGCCCAACCCGTGTGCTGCCCGGCTGGCGCCCGGGTCGGGTCGGCGACGGTCGCCTGGGCGAGGAGCACGAACGGTCGCGCGGCGTGACGCCCGGCGTGCGGATCGGCTTCGGCCGCGGTGATCTCCGCCAGCGTCCCGCCGACGTGCACCGTGACCGCCCGGCCGATCTCGGGTGCGGTCCAGGGGATCGGACCGTCGAGTGCCCAGTCGACCTTGCAGACGCCCGGTCCGTACCGGTAGCCGGTCAGTGACCGCCGGTAGCGCGCCGGTAGCTTGTCGCCGGCGACGGCGAGCACCTGCGCCGGGGTGAGGTCGAGCACGACCGCGTCCGGATCGCCGAGCTCGTCGAGCGAGCGCACGCGCATCCCGGTCCGCACCTCGCCACCGGCCGCTTCGAGCTGCGCGACGAGGGCATCGGCGATCGCCTGCGAACCGCCCCGCGCGATCGGCCAGCCCACCGCGTGCGCGAGCAGACCGAGGAGCAGGCCGACCCCGGCGGTGAGGGGCGCGTCGAGCGGCAGCACCGAGTGCGCGGCCAGCCCGCCCATCACCGCCTGGGCCGCGTCGGTCTCGAACCTCGCCGCGCGAGCGACGTCGCGGATCGGATGCCCACGGCGCCGTAGTCGACCAAGGCCGCGGACGGTCGCGGCACGCGCCGCGGCGAGAGCACCGCGTCCGTGATCGAGCTGTGACCCTCCACAATCCGAGTCATCAGCTTCCGGTAGGCCGCGCCGTCCGCGCCGAGGTTCGCCGCGGTGGCATCGACACTGCGCTCGACGATCACCGCGCGCCCGCCGTCGAGCGGATGCGCGAGCGGCGCGGACGGCTGGACCCAGTCGACCTCGAGGTCGGCGAGCGCAGTCGAGGCCAGGGCCATCGGATGGACGGCCGAGCAGACGTCGTGCGCGAAGCCCGGGAGGGTGAGCGCCTCGGTGCGGACGCCGCCGCCGGGCTCGTCGGCGGCTTCGAGCACCTGGACCTTCCAACCCGCACGGGCGAGCGTGATCGCACTCACCAGTCCGTTCGGCCCCGCCCCCACCACCACCGCTTCTCGCGTCACGTCGGCAGTCTCGCAGCGCGGACCGCCCGGATGGCGATGCTGCGGTCGCCGGGACTTGTTGGTACCGGCTGGTCCGCCGGCCGCTCGGGCCCGTCAGGCGGCGAGCACCTCCACTACGCTGGACCCTCGCCGTCGGCTCGCTCGACGACGCCCGCCCTCGTAGCTCAGCGGATAGAGCATCGGCCTCCGGAGCCGTGTGCGGAGGTTCGAGTCCTCCCGAGGGCGCTCCAGAAACCGATGTCCGCTCGGCACCGCCTCGCCCCAGCCGAGCCGTGTGCGGAGGTTCGAGTCCTCCCGAGGGCGCTCCCGAAGCCCGATGCTCCGCATCGGCACCGCGTCTGCACCGCCTCGCCCCGCGTGGTTCCATGGAGGCATGACGACACTGCATCCTCTCCCCATCGGTTCGGCGCGGGTCACGACGGACGAGGAGGTGGTCGTCCGGGCGCCGTACGACGGGAAGGAGCTCGGCCGGGTGCCCAAGGGCGGTCCGGCGGAGATCGAGGCCGCGGTGCAGGCGGCGAAGACCGCGCGGGCAGGCGGGCAGCTCGCCGCCTGGCAGCGGGCGGACATCCTCGACGCGGCCGCGCGGCGGATCGGCGAGCGCAACGAGGAGCTGGCCCGGAGCATCGCGTCCGAGGCCGCGAAGCCGATCAAGACCGCTCGCGTCGAGGCGGCTCGAGCGGTGGGGACGTTCGCGTTTGCGGCCGTCGAGGCGCGCACGCTCACCGGCGACATGATCAACATGGAAGGCAACGTCGCCGGGGCCGGCAAGCTCGGCTTCACCTTGCGGGTGCCGATCGGCGTCGTCGGTGCGATCAGCCCGTTCAACTTCCCGTTGAACCTGGTGAGCCACAAGGTTGCTCCGGCCATCGCCGCGGGTTGCCCGATCGTGCTGAAGCCCGCGTCGCAGACTCCGCTCACCGCGCTGCTCCTCGCGGAGATCCTGCTCGACGAGTGCGGTCTCCCGCCGGGTTGGCTCAACGTCGTCACGGGTGGCGGTGGCACCGTCGGCAACGCGCTGGTGGATCACCCCGACGTCGCGATGATCACGTTCACCGGCTCGCCGGAGGTCGGTTGGGGCATCAAGGGCCGGGCCCCGCGCAAGAAGGTCGGGCTGGAGCTCGGCAACAACGCGCCGGTGATCGTCGAACCCGACGCGGACCTCGCACTCGCCGCGGCGAAGATCGTCGCCGGCGGGTACGCCTACTCCGGCCAGACGTGCATCTCTGTTCAGCGCGTCTACGTCCATCACTCCGTGCGCGACGAGCTCGTCGACCAGGTGGTCCCGCTCGTCGAGGCGCTGAAGGTCGGCGATCCGCTGGACGACGCGACCGACGTCTCGGCGCTCATCTCTCCGTCCGAGCGCGACCGCATCGTCGGCTGGATCGACGAGGCGACCGGAGCCGGGGCGAAGGTCGCGACGGGCGGCCAGGTCCGCGACGACGTGCTCACGCCGACCATCCTCACCAACGTCACGCCGGACATGAAGGTCTGCTCCCAAGAGGTGTTCGGCCCGCTGATCGGGGTGCAGGGCTACGACTCGCTCGACGAGGCCCTCGCGCTCGCGAACGACAGTCGATACGGGCTCCAGGCTGCCGTCTTCACGCGTGACCTCAACGCGGCACTGAAGGCCGCACACGAGCTGGACTTCGGTGGCGTCACGGTGAACGAGATGCCCACGTACCGCACGGACCAGATGCCGTACGGCGGGGTCAAGGACAGCGGCAACACGAAGGAAGGTCCGCACTACGCGGTGCGCGAGATGACCGAGGAGCGACTCGTCGTCATCCAGCTCTGACGCTTCTCGGCCCGCTCGACCGCATCAGATCCGGTGCAGCGGGCCGAGAACGAGGGGATTGCGCGTAGCCTGCGGCTGTCGTCGAACTCGGGGGATCCATGGGCCAGCTGGACGGGAAGATCGCGCTCATCACCGGCGCGGCGTCGGGAATCGGTCGCGCGACCGTCGAGCGATTCGCCGCCGAGGGCGCGCGCATCTGCTGTGTCGACTTCGACCCCCGCGGCGAGGCCGTGGCGGAATCCGTCGACGGCATCTTCGTCCACGCCGACGCGGGCGAGTCCGGCGATGTGGACCGGGCGTTCGCGACCTGCGAGCAGGAGCTCGGCGGCGTCGACATCGCGTACCTGAACGCGGGGATCGCGATCGGCCAACCGGACCTCACCGCGCTCACCGACGACGTGTACACACGGATCATGCGCGTCAACGTCGACGGTGTCGTCTACGGCACCCGCGCCGCCATTCGCAGCATGCAGCGGCGCGGTGGGGGATCGATCGTCGCCACGAGCTCGCTCGCGGGTCTGATCCCGTTTCCACCGGATCCGGTGTACGACCTGAGCAAGCACGCAGTCGTGGGGTTCATCCGCAGCGCCGCGCCGACCCTCGCGCCGATGGGCATCACCGCCAACACCGTGAACCCGGGGATGACGGACACGAACATCCTCACCGAGGAGGCGAAGTCGTTCTTCGCCGCGGCGGACTTCCCCCTGATGGCCGCTACCGACATCGCCGACGCGGTGTTCACGATCGTGACCACCGGGCGCACCGGCGAGTGCTGGGTCTGCCAGCCGGGACGCGATCCCGAGCCGTACCGTTTCCACAACGTCCCCGGTCCTCGCACCGCCGGTGCGGAGGGTCGGCGCCCGCCCGAGGTGGCCAACTGGGGGACGGGTTGAGCACCCCGGTAGCCTGGCGCGCGTGACTGACCCGAGCGCCTCCCCCGTGGTGCCCGAAGTCGTCGAGGGTCCGCCGTCCGGCCTGGCCCCGACCGCCGACGGTTCCGATGCCGCGACCGACGAGGCGGCGGAGCAGGTCAAGCGGCCGACCAAGCTCATCCGCATCGCCTCCATGGTGCGGGGAATGCTCGAGGAGGTTCGCCGGGCTCCGCTCGACGACGCCGGCCGCCGAGCCCTGCGGGAGATCCACGAGAAGTCGCTGCGCGAGCTCGAAGGCGTCCTCTCGCCCGAGCTGCAGAAGGAGCTCGAGGACGTCGTCCTGCCCTTCAACTCGGAGACCCCGAGCGAGTCGGAGCTCCGCATCGCGCAGGCGCAGCTCGTCGGCTGGCTCGAAGGCCTGTTCCACGGCATCCAGGCCACCCTCTTCACGCAGCAGGCCCTCGCGCAGCAGCAGCTGAGCGAGATCGGCCCGCGGCGTGCGATCGAACCGGGCGCGGCGGAGCCGCGACCGCCCGGCGCCTACCTCTAGGCCGGACCTGATGAGCACCGCCGCTTCCCCGCTCGACGCGCCGTGGTCACCCGACTCGTGGCGCTCGCGTCCGGCCGCGCAGCAACCCGACTGGCCGCAGGACGGTTCGCTCGACGCGGCGCTGGCCGAGCTCAGTGGGTTGCCGCCGCTCGTGTTCGCCGGCGAGGCCCGCTCGCTCACCGAGTCGCTGGCACGCGTCGCGGAAGGCAAGGCGTTCCTGCTGCAGGCCGGTGACTGCGCGGAGTCGTTCAACGCGTTCTCCGCGGACGGCATCCGCGACAAGCTCAAGATCATCCTGCAGATGTCGGTGCTGCTGACGTACGGCGCCGGCGTCCCGACGGTGAAGGTCGGCCGCATCGCGGGCCAGTTCGCCAAGCCGCGCTCCGCCAACACCGAGTCACGCGACGGCGACGAGCTCCCGAGCTTCCGCGGCGACATGGTCAACGACCTCGCGTTCGAGGCTGCGGCCCGGCGGCCGGACCCCGCTCGCCTGCTGCGCGGCTACCACCAGTCCGCGTCGACGCTGAACCTGCTGCGGGCGTTCACCAAGGGTGGGTACGCCGATCTCAGCCGGGTGCACGCCTGGAACCAGGACTTCGTCACCGCGAGCCCCGAAGGTCGCCGGTACGAGGCGGTGGCCGCCGAGATCGAGCGAGCCTTGCGCTTCATGGAGGCGTGCGGCATCGACCTGAACAAGGAGCTCGCGCTCCACCAGGTCGACTGCTACACCTCCCACGAGGCGCTGCTGCTCGGCTACGAGGCCGCGCTCACCCGCGAGGACAGCCTGGGCAGCGGTTGGTACGACTGCTCGGCCCATCTGCTCTGGCTCGGCGACCGCACCCGTCAGCTCGACGGGGCGCACGTGGAGTTCCTGGCCGGGGTGCAGAACCCGCTCGGCGTGAAGCTCGGGCCGACGGCCGAGCCGGACGACGCGGTGGCGCTCTGCGAACGGCTCAACCCGGACCGCGTGCCGGGCCGGCTCACCTTCATCAGCCGCATGGGCAAGGACCTCGTCACGAAGCGACTCCCGCCCCTGCTGCGGGCGGTCAAGGACCACGACCATCCGGTCGTCTGGGCGTGCGACCCGATGCACGGGAACACGTTCAGCCACGCGAGTGGTTACAAGACACGGCATTTCGACGACGTGATGGCCGAGCTTCGCGGCTTCTTCGCCGTCTGCCGCAGCGCCGATGTGTGGCCCGGTGGGGTGCACGTCGAGCTCACTGGGGAGAACGTCACCGAATGCCTGGGTGGGACCGAGGAAGTCCTCGGCACGCACCTCGAGCAGCGGTACGAGACAATGTGCGACCCGCGGCTCAATGCACGCCAGTCGCTCGATCTCGCGTTCCAGACCGCCGAGCTCCTGCGCCGCTAACCCGAGAAGGAGGGCCAGCCCCATGGCCCTGACCGACGATTTCGAGAGTCTGGGCCCGAACTCCGGGCTCGTCGAAGAGATGTACCGCCAATTCCTGGACAACCCCGCGTCGGTGTCCGAGTCCTGGCGGGACTTCTTCGCTGACTACGCGCCGCGGGGGCCGCGGCCGCGGTACCGGCCCCGCCGGCTGTCCCCGCGCCCACCTCCCCCACTCCGGCATCCGCAGCTCCGGCCACGCCGCCCGCCCAGGCCGCGGTGAGCTCGTCCGGCGCTCCGGTCATGGACGGCGAAGTCGCCGCGCCCCTGCGCGGCTCCGCGGCGCGCATCGTCGAGAACATGGAAGCGAGCCTCGGCGTCCCGACGGCGACGTCGGTGCGGACCGTCGCGGCGAAGCTGCTCGAGGTCAACCGCCAGATCCTGAACAACCACTTGAACCGGGTCGGGCACGGGAAGGTCAGCTTCACGCACCTGATCGCGTACGCGATGACCAAGGCCGTCGCCAAGGTCCCCGCGATGAACTCCGGCTTCGGGCTGCAGGACGGCAAACCCGTCGTCGTGCACCACGACCACCTCAACCTCGGGCTCGCAGTGGACGTCGAGCGGCCCGACGGGACCCGCTCGCTGCTCGTGCCGAACATCAAGCATGCGGACGAGCTCGACTTCGCCGCGTTCTTCGCCGCGTATGAAGATCTGATCCGCAAGGTGCGGACGAACAAGCTCGCACCGGAAGACTTCGCCGGGACGACCGCGACGATCACCAACCCGGGGATGATCGGCACGGTCCACTCGGTGCCGCGCCTGATGCCCGGTCAGGGCTTCATCATCGGCGTCGGGACGATCTCGTACCCGGCCGAGTACGAAGGCGCCGATCCGCAGGCGATCGCCCGGCTCGCGGTGAGCAAGGTGTTCACGCTCACCAGCACGTACGACCACCGCATCATCGGCGGCGCCGAGAGCGGCGAGTACCTGCGGGCGATGCACCAGCTCCTCCAGGGCCAGGACGAGTTCTACGACGAGATCTTCCGCAGCTTCGACGTGCCGTACGAGCCGGCCCGGTGGAGCACCGACATCAGCCCGCTCGACGACGAGACGACCGCGTTCGAGAAGGTCGTCCACGTCCACAGCCTGGTCAACATGTACCGGGTGCGCGGCCACCTCATCGCGAACCTCGACCCGCTCGGTCGACGCGAGCCGCGCACACACCCCGAGCTGGACGTGAACCACTACGGCCTCACGATCTGGGACCTCGACCGCGAGTTCCCCCTCGGCGGCCTCGGCTCGGGCAGCCTCGACCGCAAGTCCCTGCCGCTGCGCGACATCCTCGGCATCCTGCGCGACGCGTACTCCCGCACCATCGGCGTCGAGTACATGCACATCCAGGAACCGGAGCAGAAGGAGTGGGTGCAGGCGCGCGTCGAGACGCCGGCGACCCCGCTCAAGCCGGAGCAGCAGCGACGCATCCTCGACTGCCTGAACGCGGCCGAAGCGTTCGAGGGCTTCGTCCACACGAAGTACCTCGGTCAGAAGCGCTTCAGCCTCGAGGGAGCCGAGAGCCTGATCCCGATGCTCGACGCGCTGCTCAGCTCCGCCGCCGACTCGGGCATGGCCGAAGCCGTGCTCGGCACCGCGCACCGCGGCCGGCTCAATGTGCTCGTCAACACGATCGGCAAGAGCTACGGCCAGATCTTCCTCGAGTTCGAAGGCGCGCTCGACCCCGCGTCGGTGCAGGGTTCGGGCGACGTGAAGTACCACGTCGGCTCGGCCGGCACGCACACCGCCGCGTCCGGGCCACAAGATCGTGGTGACGCTCGCGTCGAACCCGAGCCACCTCGAGGCCGTCGACCCGGTGGTCGAAGGCATGGCGCGGGCGAAGGGCGACCGGCGGGGCGACACCGAGAACCGGTCCCAGGTGCTCCCGGTGTTGGTCCACGGCGACGCTGCGTTCGCCGGCCAGGGCGTCGTGGCGGAGACGCTGAACCTCTCGGAGGTCCCGGGCTACGAGGTCGGCGGCACGATCCACGTCGTCGTGAACAACCAGCTCGGGTTCACGACCGCGCCTGACCTCGGACGCTCCAGCGTCTACGCAACCGACGTAGCCAAGATGGTGCAGGCGCCGATCTTCCACGTGAACGGTGATGACCCCGAGGCGTGCGTGCGCGTCATCGAGCTCGCGTTCGCGTTCCGCCAGCAGTTCCACAAGGACGTCGTCGTCGACATGGTCTGCTACCGGCGCTTCGGCCACAACGAAGCCGACGAGCCGGCGTTCACGCAACCGAAGATGTACGCGCTGATCAAGAACCACCGCAGCGTGCGCAAGCTCTACACCGAGACGCTCGTGAACCGCGGCGACCTCTCGCTCCCCGAGGCCGAAGCCGCGCTCGACGACTTCCGGTCCCGCCTGACGCGAGCGTTCGAAGAGACCCACGCGAGCGCCGCGCCCGAGCCACGGGTGAACCCCGAGCTGCCGGAGATGGTCGAGACCTCACCCCCCACCGGGGTGGAGCGCGAGGTGCTCGACCAGGTCGTGCAGGCGCTCGTCACCTGGCCGGCCGACTTCTCGGTGAACCCGAAGCTCGAGCGGATCGTGCGCTCGCGGCGTACCGAGTTCGATGCCGGCACCGTCGACTGGGCCCTCGCCGAAGCGCTCGCGCACGGGTCGCTGGTGCTCGAAGGCACTCCGGTACGACTCGCCGGCCAGGACACGCGGCGGGGCACGTTCAGCCAGCGCCACGGTGTGCTCGTCGACACGAACACCGAGAACGAGTACTGCCCGCTCGCACACGTCGCGCCGAATCAGGCCTCGTTCATGCTCTACGACACCGTGCTCTCCGAATACGCCGCGCTCGGCTTCGAGTACGGCTACTCGGTGGCGGACCCGCAGGCCTGGGTCGGCTGGGAAGCGCAGTTCGGTGACTTCATGAACGGCGCGCAGATCATCATCGACCAGTTCATCGTCGCCGCCGAGGACAAGTGGGGACAGAGCTCCAGCCTCACGCTGCTGCTCCCCCACGGCTTCGAAGGTCAGGGACCTGAGCACTCGAGCGCGCGCATCGAACGGTTCCTCGCGCTGTGCGCGGAAGACAACCTCCGCGTCGTCTACCCGACGACTGCCGCCCAGTACTTCCACGTCTTGCGACGCCAGTCACGCGCCGGGACGCGCAAGCCGCTCATCTGCTTCACGCCGAAGCGCTACCTGCGCATGCCCGCGACCCGATCGTCGGTCGACGAGCTCACGACCGGCGCGTTCCGCGAGACGCTGAACGAGTCACCGTCCGCCGTGGACGCGGCGACGGTGAAGCGCGTGCTGCTGTGCACCGGCAAGCTCGGGCACGAGCTGATCGCCCGGCGCGACGAGCTCGGTGCCCCGGTCGCGGTGGTTCGGGTCGAGCAGCTCTACCCGTGGCCCGAGGAGCAGATCCTGGCGATCCTCGACGGGTACCCCGCGGCGAGTCAGGTGTGGTGGGTGCAGGAGGAGCCGGCGAACATGGGCGCCTGGAACTTCGTGCACGGCCGGCTGCACCGGATCCTGCGGGACCGTGCCGAGCTCAAGCACCTCGCCCGCCCGACCACGCCGAGCCCCGCCACCGGCAGCCTCACCGTGCACGAGCGCGAGCAGGAGCACCTCCTCTCCAGCGCCTTCGCCGACCTCGACTAGACCCTCCTCGCGACATCCCCGGTGCCTGGCCCACGGTTCTGACCTTTCGGTGTCGATTGAGCACGTCCCAGCGTGTCGAAACGCCACCGGAACGCAGGCCCTTCGTTGGGAGTCAAGGGGAGGGGAACAACACTCGATCACTGAGAGTACGCGATGTTCCGCAGATGCATCGGCACCAGGATCGTCCTGCACCGCGAATCTGGTGTTCGACATCGTCAGGAGGCTGCGGGCCCCCTCAGCGTGCCGAGAAGGTGGGCGTAACGCCGTCGGGCGGGGGGAGGTCCGAGGAACGTGTACTACCGGCCACCGCCCTCGCGCCGACGGATCGCGCTCACGGCCTCGGTCTGCGTCGCACTCTTCGCCGGTGCGGTCTACGCATTGACGCTCATCCCACCGTTCCCCTCGTTCAACTTCTCGATCGGGCGGCGCCACCTCCGCCAGATCCCGATCGCGCGGGCGCAGGCGTGCGGCGATGTCGAAGCCATCCACGCGCAGCTCGACGCGTTCTCCCAGACGTACCTGGCCGCGCGGCTCGGCATGGATGCGAAGACGTGGCGAGAGCTCTGGAAACCGGCACCGGCGACGACTCCGACGCACGCTGACGACCTACCCCGCAGGCTCCGGCCTGGCCGGTGATCGAAGCGGAGGTCGACGGTGCCGCGCAGCAGCTGGACGCCGCGCTCGTCAACGGGATCCCGCACTTCCCGCGCCGCATCCAGTCCGAGCTCACGAGGGTGCGCGAGAACCTCGCGGTGGGCCGCATGCGGCTCGCGACTGTGGACGATGCCGCGGCGTTCTCGTCCCTCACCCCCGGACCGTTCGAGCGGGGCCAGCTGCACGCCGGGTACGCCAGCGACCTCGTCGGGCGGCAGTGCTCCGTGCCGCTCGGTGCGTAGCCCGGTGGAGCGGTCGGGGGTGCAGCCGGCGCCGCACCCCCGACCGACCACTCAGATTTCTTCGAGTCGCTCGTCCGCGGGTGACCCGCGAGGCCGTAGATGATGAGGATGTCGATGACGATCATCGTGAAGGACCAGAACGGGTAATGGCCGAGATACGCGAACTGGAAGATCAGGTTCACGCTCGCGACCAGGATCCCGACGGCCCGGGCCCAGTTCGCACCGGAGAGAATCCCCAATCCCGCCAGGATCATGATGATGCCGATGATCAGCGCCACCCAACCCCAAGTCTTCACGTTGTTCGTGATCGGCAGCTCGCCACCGATGTTGCGCTCGATGTAGCGCGCTTGGGTTATTGCCACCAGCCCGTCAAACGCGTTGAGAAAGCCGCCTACCAGCACCATGATGCCGGCAAACGTCCACCAACCGGATCGGACTTCCATTGGAGTACCCCCCTGCTTGGGACTCCGCCTGACAGGTTGTTTACACCGACTCTGTGGCGCGACCTGGGATCCTCATTCGACGATGGCGGCAATTCAATGAACCTGGATGAGATCGAAGAGCTTCAACCCTTCATTCGCGACGGCAGGCTCGTCACGATGCCCCGGAAACGGGGCAAACGGCTGATCCTGCTGAATGCCCTGGCCCAGGCATTCGTGCCGGGCCGGCACTACACCGAGCTCGAAGTGAACGACGCACTCCGCGCGGTCTACCCGGACTTCGCCACGCTGCGTCGCTACCTCGTCGACGACGGATTCCTCGACCGTGCCGGGGGTGAGTACTGGCGCAGCGGCGGCGCCGTCACCGAGTAAAGGCGAGGGCGTGGCCGGCGGGACGTGCTTCGCTGGTCCGATGCAGCCGTTGCCGAGCTCCGTCGAGACGAAGCGCCTCGTCCTCCGGTGCTGGACCGTGGACGACGCGGAGGCGCTCGCGACGGCAATCACCGAGAGCCTCGAACACCTCCGGCCGTGGATGCCGTGGGCCGCATTCGAACCGCTACCGATCGAAGAACGGCGTGCGCTCATCACCCGGTGGGACCAGGAGTGGGAGGCGGGCGGCGATGTCGTCCTCGGCGTGTTCCTCGACGGAACCCCCATCGGCGGCACCGGCCTGCACCGCCGGATCGGTCCCGACGGGCTGGAGATCGGCTACTGGATCCACGCCGACCACACCCGGCAGGGCTACGCCACGGAAGTCGCGGCCGCGCTGACGGACCTCGCGTTCACGGTCGACGGCATCACCCGCGTCGAGATCCACCACGACCAGGCAAACGTGGCGAGTCAGGGCGTGCCGCGCACGCTCGGTTACGAGTACGTCACCAAGAAGGCGGTTGCCGGCCACGGCGCCGGCCGAGACCGGCGTCAACTGCGTCTGGGCCGTGACCAGGGAACGCTGGGCCGGCCGCGAGACCCCGTCAGGCGAACGCCCGCAGCACCGTGTCGACGAGCTTCGTGACGAACGCGTCGTCGACCGGCTCACGGCTCACGAACGCGCGGTAGAAGACCGGCGCGACGAGCAGGTCCAGCATCAGCGGGATGTCGAGGTCGAGCGGGAGCTCGCCGCGCCGTATCGCCCGTTCGATGGGCACCGCCGACGACGCCCGGCGTTCCGCGATGAACTCGGTGTACGCCGCCGCGAGCTCCGGGTTGCGGGCCGTCGCCGCGACCATCACCGGAATCGCCCGACCCGAGCTCGATCCCGTGAGCATCCGCAGGAAGCTCTCGACCAGCGCGATCAGGTCGCCCCGCAGCGAGCCGGTATCCGGCGCCTGGTCCTTCTCCTGCGAGAGGCGCCGCGCCGCCGCCAGCAGCAGATCGAGACGGCACGGGTAGCGCCGGTAGATCGTCGTCTTGCCCACGCCGGCACGCGTCGCGACGCCTTCGATGGTCAGCCCGTCCCACCCCAGCTCGATGAACGCATCGGTCGCGGCGGCGAGGATCGCCTCGTCGGCCTCAGCACTGCGCGGCCGACCGGGACGCCGTTCGGGCGCGACGAGCGGTGACGGCGTCATCAGATCTCCGCCGGAGTGTCCTTGAGCTCGTTCGCGGTGAGATCCACCTGCGTCACGTGCTCTTCTGCGAACTCGGCCGCCTGCGACTCCAGGTTGTCCTCCCGGGCCCGAGCGGGCAGCCACACCGCGGCGACGACCGCACCGAGGAACGCCGCACCCGCGGCGACGAGCACGCCGCTGTGCATGCCGTCGACGAAGGCGGACTTCGCCACGCTACTGAGCGTCTGGCCCAGCACCGGCGGCGCCTTCGCGGCAACCGCGAGCGCGCCACCGAGCGAATCCTTGGCCGCCTGCTCTGCGGCCGAGCCCGCACTCGGTGTTCCTGCGAACAGATCAGAGATCTTCGATGCGTAGGTCGACGACATCACGCTGCCGACGATCGCGACGCCGAGCGCACCACCGATCTGGCGCGTGGTGTCGTTCACCGCGGAACCCGACACCGGCGCGCGCGAGCGGGAGCGAGCCCATGATCGACTCGGTCGCCGGCGCCATGACCAGGGCCTGGCCGAACGCCATGAGCATCATCCGCCAGACGAGGTCGCCGTAGGAGCTGTCGACCTGGAGCTGGGTCATGAGCGCGAGCGCCGTTCCCGCGATGGCGAGACCACTCGCGACGGTCACCTTCGTGCCGAGCCGCTCGACGATCTTGGCGCTGAGCGGCGACACCACCAGGATGATCCCGGCGAACGGAAGCAGGCGGATCCCGGCTTCGAGCGGCGAGTAGCCGAGCACGAACTGCATGTACTGGGTCAGCAGGAACGTGGCGCCGAACATCGCGAAGAACGTCATCGTGATGCCGGTGCTCGCGGCACTGAACCGCGGATTCTTGAAGAAGCGGATGTCGAGCATCGGGTGGTCGGTGGTTCGCTGCCACCAGACGAAGGCGCCGAGCAGCACGATGGCGGCACCGAACGAGGCGAGGATCACCGGGGCGGTCCACCCGTCCGATGGCGCCTCGATGATTCCGTACAGCAGCGCGGTCAGACCGGTGATCGACAGCACCGCGCCGAGCGGATCGAGTCGGGAGGCGTTCGGGTCCTTCGACGTCGGGATCAGGAAGACGCCGGCGATGAGGCCGACGGCCACGATGGGGATGTTCACCAGGAAGATCGAGCCCCAGTAGAAGTGCTCGAGCAGGAAGCCGCCGGTCAGGGGCCCGAGTGCGATGCCGATGCCGGCGGTACCGGCCCACACCCCGATCGCCTTGCCGCGTTCGTTCGCGGGGAAGACGTTGGTGATGATCGAGAGCGTCGCCGGCATGATGAACGCGCCACCGATGCCCATGAAGGCTCGGGTCGCGATGAGCTGCCCCGACGTCGTGGCGAGCGCGGAGAGCAGTGAGCCGAGTCCGAAGACGATCAGCCCGACCTGGAGGGCGCCGCGGCGACCGAAGCGGTCACCCAGGCTGCCCGCCGTGAGCAGCAGGCCGGCGAAGACCAGCGTGTAGGAGTCGACCATCCACTGCAGCTGGCTGTTCGTGGGATCGAGCTCGCGCGACAGCGTCGGGATCGCGACATTGAGGATCGTGTTGTCGAGGACGATCACCAGCAGGCTGAAGCACAGGACCCCGAGGATCAGCCAGCGCCGCGCGTACGCGTGTTCCTGCACTCGCTCCGAGAGACTCATGGCGAGACCTTTCGTGGCGGTCGTGGGTCCGGCTTTCTACACCGGGACATTCCGAAACGCAACCGTGTCGTTTCGAAAGGTGACGAACGCCACCACGCCTTCCTCGAGATCTGCGCCGGCCGAGCGGGCTGACCGCGGGCGCGTGAGGGCGGACGCCGTCGCCGCGTTCGCGCGAGCGAACGCGCCGCTACGACGCGGCGTGGACCGCGAGCACGGAAGCTTCGACCGCGGCCTGGCTTGCGTTGACGAGCGGGAGGCGGACGTCGGGCGTCGGGATGCGGCCCTGCGCGTGCAGCACACCCTTGAACACCGCCGGGTTCGGCTCCACGAACAACGACTGCACGACGGGGAGCAGCGCTTCGGCATGCGCCCGACCGTCGTCGACCTTGCCCGCGAGCCCGCACTCGATCATCGCGACGAAGCGCTCGGTGCAGACATGCGCGGAAGCGCAGATCGCGCCGGTCCCACCCATCAGCACGATGGGAAAGAGGAACGGGTCCTCGCCGCCGAGCACCGCGAAGTCTTCGGGCGCACCGGCGAGCAGCTGCAGCGTGTCGAGGTCGAGACCGGTCGCGGCCTGCTTGATCCCCGCGACGTTCGGGTGCTGCGCGACCTCGAGCACCCCGGCCGCACTGAGGTTCCGGCCCGTGCGGATCGCGATGTTGTAGAGCACGAGGGGCACCGGGCTGGCGTCGGCCACGGCCTGGAAGTGCGCCACCATGCCCGCTTCGGACGGGCGCACGTAGTACGGCACGACGATCAGCGCCGCGGCGAGGGAGGGCGTCCCCTCGAGCTCCTGCACCGCGCTCACCGTCGTGGCGGTGCTGTTGGTGCCGGCGCCCACGATCAGCTGCGCGGCTCGTTCGGTGCAGACCGTGGCGCACGTATCGATGACCGCGCGCTTCTCGTCCGCGCTGAGCGAGGTGGACTCGCCGGTCGTGCCGAGGGCCACGATCCCGGCGGCGCCGGCATCGAGGTACTCGTGACAGAGCAGCGTGACCGCGTCGAGGGCCACGGATCCATCGGCTGCAAACGGAGTGATGAGCGGGATGTAGACCCCGCGGAGCTGGAGCGTCGCTCGCCATGACGACAGGGTACCGGGAGGGCCTTGGGTAGTGTCGGTGTTCTTGTCGGAACCCCTCCAGACCATCCTGGTCCTGATCGCCGGGTTCTTCACGGGCGTGCTCTCCGGCATGTTCGGGGTCGGTGGCGCGGTGGTCTCGACGCCGGCGATCCGCGCGCTCGGGGCGACGCCGGTCGAAGCGATCGGCAGCACCCTGCCGTCGATCATCCCGTCCGCGATCAGCGGGTCGCTGCGCTACCACCGGGAGGGCCTGATCCACCTCCGGGTGGTGCTCTGGACGGCACTCGTCGGGTGCTCGGCGGCCGTCGCGGGCGCGCTCCTCGTCGACCTGGTCCCCGGCAACGGGCACCTGCTCATGATCCTGACGGCGTTGCTGCTCGCGTTCACCGCCTACCGGACCGGCCAGTCGCCCAAGCGGCCCGACCCGGCGGATGCCGAGGAGCTGCCTCCGAGCGAGGACCCGGACTTCGCCGACGTGGAGCCACCGACTCGCGACGCACGCATGGAGTGGTGGCGACTCGGCACGATCGGCCTCGCCGCCGGGCTCCTCAGTGGGTTGCTCGGTGTCGGCGGCGGCATCCTGATGGTCCCGGCGTTCGTCGGCTGGGTCCGGCTCCCGATCAAGGAGGCGGTCGGCTGCTCGCTCGCGTGCGTGGGGATCCTCGCCGTGCCGGGGACGATCACCCATACCCTGCTCGGCCACATCGACTGGGCGTTCGCGCTCCCGCTGTGCGTCGCGGTGATTCCCGGCGCGCGCGTCGGCGCGCACCTGGCGATCCGGTCATCCGATCGGGCGCTGCGTCTCTCGGTCGCGATCGTGCTCGGGACTATTGCGGTCGTCTACGCGGTCGGGGAGATCGCGGCGCTCGTGTGACCTCCCGGGCGCGGGTGAACACCGCGTCGATCATCGGCTCCGTGAGCTTGCCGGTGAACGTGTTCTGCTGGCTCGGATGAAAGCAGCCGAGGATCGTGGCCCGGGGCGTCGGGACCTCGACCAGATGACCGAACCGCGGCCGCGGCTTCGGGAGGTCTGTGCCCGCGTCGCGCAGCGCGGACCACAGCGCTTCGTAGCCGAACGCGCCGAGCGTCACGATGACTTCGACCCGGTCGAGGAGCGTCGAGCTCCCGATCGAGGTACGGACGGCAGCGGTCGCGCTCGGCCGGCGTGGGCTTGTTCTGCGGCGGCGCGCACCGGACCGCGGCGCTGATGTACGCGTCGGTCAGCTCCAGCCCGTCGTCGCGTGACACCGAGGTCGGTTGGTTCGCGTACCCGGTGCGGTACAGCGACGCGTAGAGCCAGTCACCGGAACGGTCGCCGGTGAACATCCGTCCGGTCCGGTTCGCGCCGTGCGCCGCGGGCGCGAGGCCGACGATCAGGAGCCGGGCCGTGGCATCCCCGAACCCGGGCACGGGCCGACCCCAGTAGTCGTCGTCGCGGAACGCGGCTCGCTTGGTGGCCGCGACCTCTTCGCGCCACGCGACGAGTCGCGGGCAGGCGCGACACGACGTGATCTCCGCGTTGAGTCGAGCGAAGGAGTCGGAGGCCACCCCGCTAGCCTGCCTCGTCGTGCGTGTCTTGCTCATCGTGAACACGACGGCGTCGTCCGTCACGGCGCGCAAGCGGGTGATGATCCAGAAGGCGCTCGGCGCCGATCACGACCTCGAGGTGGCGGAGACTTCGCGCCGCGGGCACGCGGCGAGGCTGGCCCGGGGCGCGGCCCGGCGGGGCATCGAGGTCGTCGCCGTGCTCGGTGGTGACGGGACGCTGAACGAAGCCGCCGACGGCCTGGTCGGGACCGAGACCGCGCTCGCGCCGCTGCCGGGCGGCTCGACGAACGTGTACGCCCGGACGCTCGGGATCCCGTACGACCCGGTCGACGCGACGACCCAGCTGATCGGCTCGCTCGCCCGCCACTCCTTCCGCCGGGTCGGCATGGGTCGGGTCAACGGCCGGTACTTCCTGTTCCACTGTGGCGCCGGCTTCGACGCCGCGGTGGTCGCCCAGGTCGAGCGGCACGGGTACATCAAGCGCTACGCCGGCCATCCCCTGTTCGTGCTCGCCTCGTTCGACACCTGGCTGCGCACCTACGACCATTCGCACGGTCGGTTCGAGGTGGCGCTGGACTCGGGGGAGGTGATCGACGGCGGCACCCTGGCCATCGTCTCGAAGACGAGCCCGTACACCTACCTCGGCCATCGTCCGCTGCTCGTCGCACCCGAGGCCGGTCTCGACACGCCGCTGAGCGTCACCGTCGTGAAGGTGCGTCGCGCCGGCTCGATGCTGAGCCTCGGCGCGGCGGCACTGCTGTCGCCGCAGATGCTCCACCGTCATCCCAACGTCGAGCACCGCGACGGAGTGACCGGGCTGACGATCACCGGCGCGGAGCCGTTCCCCTATCAGGTCGACGGTGACTATCTCGGCGAGGTGAACCGGCTCGACTTCGCGTACGAGCCGGACGTGCTCACCATCGTCCTTCCCTGAGCCGGCGCGCGTCACGCGCCGGCCAACGCGTCGATCGCGACGCGTGGCGTATCGGTGATGACCGCGTCGATGCCCAGGCGGGCGAGCCGGACGATCTCCTGCGGATCGTTGACCGTCCAGACGTTGAGCGCGAGCCCCAAGCTCCCGGGCCCGGTCCGCGACCGCCGGCGCGAACGCCTCGCCGAGCGCGGCGAGATGCGGGTGGAGCGCCCGGTGCCCGTGGTCATGGGCGATCTCGAGCGCGTCGAGCGGCAACGGATCCACGACCACGAGGTAGCCGGTCGGGATCCGCGGATCGAGGGCATGGACCTGATCGACCGTGGGCAGATGGAAGGACGAGACGATCACCGAGTCGTAGAGGTTCCGGCTCGCCACCAGCTCCACCACGGCCGACGCCGCCCGGTGCTGTGGATCGAAGTCCGGGTCGTGGGGCGAGTTCTTGATCTCGACGTTCACGAGCATCCCGGCACAGAGCTCGAAGACCTCCTCCAGGGTGGGGATGCCCGGGCGGGCGGACGCGATCTCGGCCCGGCTGTGGTCGGCCAGCAGCCCGAAGCCCTCGACGATCGCATCGTGGTGGACGACGAGGGCTCCGTCGGCGCTGCGGTGGACATCGAGCTCGACGCCGTCCGCGCCCTGCGCCCGGGCCGCCGCGAACGCCGCCAGCGTGTTCTCGACCGCGGCCCGCGGTGCCCCGCGATGGCCGAGCACGAGGGTGCGCGATTCACGGCGGTCACGGGCGGAGCGTAGGCAGGAGCGGGCACGCAGTGCGGATGCCGGAGCGACCCAGGAGGATCGAGCGGTTACGTATCGGACGTTCCGCCGGCATGAAAGTGCAGGTCAGACCCCTTGCAACACGTTCTAGTTCCCTCGTAGGGTACGTGCGTTGCCTCGAGGCACGACGAACCCGACGCCCTACTGCAACGGTTTCTGAGCGGTCGTGCGTCGGGGGAAAGCCCGGGGACGCTTATGAACGTGCGCATGAGCACCTGCGGGGCCCGGAGCCGCACGTCCGACGAAAGGGAGCTCGGGTGGCCCTCACCTGGATCCGAACCCACGACTGGGACGCCGACGCCTGGCGGAACAAGTCGCTCTGTCGCGACTCGAACCCCGAGCTCTTCTTCCCCATCGGCGCCACCGGCATCGCCTTGGACCAGATCGACGCGGCCAAGGAGATCTGTGCGGTGTGCCCCGTGAACCCCGAATGCCTCGAGTTCGCCCTCGCCACGAACCAGGAAGCCGGCGTCTGGGGTGGCACCACCGAGGAGGAGCGCCGCAAGCTCCGCAAGGGCTGGCTGGCCAAGCAACGGGCGAGCTGAGCCCCGAGATCTGAACCCTCGAGATCTGAGCGCCCGGCGCCGACCGCACCCTCAGCTCGGGGGTTCCACCACCTTCGTCGCGGCGGTAGCCGCCAGGGGCACGCGCACCTCGATGCGCGTGCCCTTTTCGCGGTGCATCTCGATGGTGCCGCCGAGCTCGCCCGTCACCAGCGCCTGGACGATCGACAGTCCGAGGCCCTTCGCCCCTTCGAGCGAGAAGTCCTCGGGGAGACCGGCCCCGTCGTCGATGACCTCGATCACGATGTCCTCGTCGCTGCGGGCGAGCCGCACCGTCACCGTGCCGCGGGCATGCGCGTCGGGGTCGTCGTCGTCGTGGGGAAACGCGTGGTCGACCGCGTTCTGCATCAGCTCGTTGAGCACGACCGCGAGCGACGTCGCGACCTCGCCCGGCAGCGCACCCGCGTCACCGATGACCTCGAAGCGAACCCCGCCGTCCTCGGTGGACACCGTCTCTTCGACCACGCGCAGCAACGGCTTCATGATGTCGCTGAACTGGACCTGCTTCCGACGCCTCCCGCGAGAGCGTCTCGTGCACGATCGCGATCGAGCGGATCCGCCGCTCGGACTCCGCGATCGCCTGACGCGCTTCGGCGGAATCGAGCCGGCGACCCTGCAGGCGCAGCAACGCGGCGATCGTCTGCAGGTTGTTCTTCACCCGGTGGTGGATCTCGCGGATGGTCGCGTCCTTGGACATGAGCATCCGGTCCCGGCGGCGCAGGTCGGTGACGTCGCGCAGCAGGATCAGGGCGCCGGCCGGCTTGCGGTCCCTCAGGAGCGGGATGACCCGCAGCAGGATCGACGCTTCGTCCCGCTCGACCTCTTCGATCACCGGCATCCGGGCCCGGACCGCCGTGTCGACGGCCCCTTCGTCGAATCCGACCTCGGCGAGATGGGCACCCGACGTGTACGCGTGGATTCCCATCCGGTGCAGCGAGCTGACCGCGTTCGGACTGGCGTACCGGATCCGGGCATCGGCCCCGAGCAGGATCACCCCGTCACCGACGCGCGGCGCGCCCTCGAGCTCGATCTCCTCGCGCGCGAACGGGAACGTTCCTTCCGCCACCATGCGCGCCAGACCGTCGAACGCCTCGAGGTAGTACCGCTCGAGCTCACCGGGTCTTCGACCCGAGGTGGTCGGCGCCTCGCGCGTCAACACCGCGATCACCCGGCCGCGGTGGCGCACCGGGATGCACTGCAGACGCACCCGCTCCTTTCCTCCGAGCACATTGGTCTCGCCATCCACCTCTTCCGCGGTGCGCCACGCCCGGGTGACGAGCGGCCGCTCGATCTCGTCCACGACGTGACCGACCAGGTCCGTGACGTAGAGCGTCTGCCCCGTCGTGGGTCGCACCTGGGCCAGCACCACGAACCGGTGGCCATCCTCGTTGGCGATCGGAGCGAGGAGGAGCAGGTCCGCGAACGAGAGGTCTGCGAGCAGTCGCCACGAGAGTGACAAGCGCTGCAGGTGGGCGAGGGCTTCCCCGTGCACCGTGGTGTGGAGCAGCGCGAGCTCCTCGAGCGTGGCCATTCGAGCCCAGGGTATCGGGGTGTCCTCGTAGGCTCGACGCCTTGATCCGGCTACCACCCGAACCATGACGCGGGTCCGGCTCGGCGCGAACTACCTACGCCTCTGGATCGCGGCCACCGTGTCCAATCTCGGCGACGGGGTGACGCTCGCGGCCCTCCCGCTGCTCGCTGCCTCCCTGACCCGGTCGCCCACGAGCGTGGCCGCGGTGTCGTTCGCGGGGACACTGCCGTGGCTCTTCTTCGCGCTGCTGGGCGGTGCCCTCGCCGACCGGCTCGACCGCAAGCGCACGATGGCGGCGGTCGACGGGTTCCGGATGCTCGCGATCGGGACCCTCGCGCTGCTCGTCCTCACTGACTCCACGACGATTGTCCTCATCGGGGCCGTGGCGTTCGTGCTCGGCAGCGCGGAGACGCTGTTCGACAACGCGGCGCAGGCGATTCTCCCCAACGTCGTGCCGCGAGACGCCCTCGAGATGGCGAACGGTCGGCTCTACGCCGCGGAAGTCGTCACGAACCAGTTCGCAGGTCCGCCGCTCGGTGCGTTCCTCTTCACGGCCGCCGCGGCCGCCCCGTTCATCCTGGACGCCGGCTCGTTCGGGATCGCCGCGCTCGTCGTGCTCGGGCTGCGCGGCTCGTTCCGGCCCGTCCGCGACTTCGCCGGGGCCGAAGCGCGTCCGTCGATCCGAGCCGACATCGCCGAAGGCTTGCGCTGGCTCCGCCGGCACCGCCTCCTCCGCACGCTCGCCCTCCTGCTCGGCGTGCTGAACCTCCTCGAGGCCGGCGTCATGGCGGTGTTGGTGCTCTACGCCCTCGAGGTCCTCGATCTCTCGAAGGCCGGATACGGGATCCTGCTCACTGCGGCCGGAATCGGCGCCCTGTTCGGAAGCCTGCTGGCTCGGCGCCTCATCTCATGGATCGGTCCCGGCACGACACTCATCGTGTCCGTGCTCCTCATCGGGGTCGCGACGGGGGTGCCGGCGTTGGTCGCCAATCCGATCGTGGTCGGCGCGTCGCTCGCGGTCGTCGGCGCGGCGGCAGTCGCGTGGAACGTCGTCACGGTCTCTCTCCGACAGGCGATCGTCCCGGACGAGCTGCTCGGTCGGGTGAACAGCGCGTACCGGTTGCTCGGGTGGGGCACGATGCCGATCGGAGCGCTGCTCGGCGGACTGCTCGCCGACGCGTTCGGCCTGCGGGCGCCGTTCGTCATCGGCGGCGTCATCCCGATCGTGCTCGCCCTCGCGATGGTCCCGGCGATCAACAACCGCACCATCGCCGCAGCCCGCGCCGCGGCCGGTCCTCCCGTCAGCAGCTGAACCAGGGTTCAGCCGCGAGGTCGGTCAGGAAGAGCTCGCGGTCTTGGGCGTCGGCGATCGCCCCGGCCGCTTCCTCGGCCGCGCGCCCGCCAGGCCCGGGCCGCTTCGCCGTCTCCCCCGGCGGCCGCGCTGCGGGCCACCGCCTCATAGGCGTACGCCAGGTCGAAGTCCCCGAAGCCGTTGCGTTCACACGTGGCCAATGACTGACGCGCGTACCGGGCTGCTTCCTCGGACCGGCCGAGGACGGAGTACACGTGCGAGAGCAGCCAAGCCGCTCGCGCCGACTCCAGCACTCCACCTCCCTGCTCCCAGTGATACGCCGACGCGTGCGCGGTGTGCACCATCTGCTCGTCGTCGGCCTGGTTCCGGTCGCTGCGTTCGAGCAGCGCCCAGGTCTCGCGATTGGTCGCCTTCGCCAGCTCCTGCTCGTCGTCAGTCATTGCCGGAAGATACGACGGCGCGGAGCGGCAGATCGAGGAAGAAATAGGCGTCGCGACCGAAGGTGCCGACCGCTTCGTGGGAGAGCTGGAAGCCGAACGCGGTGTACAGGGCGATCGCCTCATGCCAGGTGGCGGTGGTCTCCAAGCACGACCCGCCGCGCTCCGGCCCGTTCGGCGGTCGCCACCAGCTCGGCCAGCACCTGCCGGCCGATCCCCCGCCGGCGGTGCCGGGCCGCGACCGACATGCGCATGATCTCCTGCTCTGTCGTCACCCGTGCGGCATCACCGTCCCGGTACCCACGACCTCGTCGCCCGACCACGCGACGAGCACGACGCCGTCGGAATAGGTCGACGCGATGTCGTCCAGGTCCGCGTTGAGCGACGGATCGACGGCCCCCCAACGCTCCTCCAGCCCCGCGAGGATCAGGTCCCGGACCGCATCCTGGTCCTCGCCGTCGGAACCGCGCGATCCGTAGCGTCTCGGCGCTCACGCCGAGATCCTGACATGGCGTGCGGCGGCGGCTCAGGTGACGGTCAGCGTCACTCGCTCCCCGGCCTCCTCGTGCCCGGGAAGCGAGCAGTGCAACAGGTGTACTGGCCCGGAGCCGAGTCCACCTTCAGGCATCTGCTGTCGCGCTGTCGCCGTTGGTGCACCGCATCTGAAGCCCGGCACGCCGTCGATCACGAGGGCGTGGGTCCCCCCGGCAGTCGAGTACTGGATCTCGATGATCCCGGCCGGAACGGTCTGCGGCGACGCCGTCAGAGTCAGCGTCGGGTGCGGACACCACGCCGACCGTGGCGACCGGCGTCACCTGCTGGCTCGGCCGGCGGCGCGACCACGTCGAGCTCCGTGACGGAGCGTCTGCTCCGGCCGCCGGTGCGCTGCGCCCGACAACGGTGATCGGGTGCACGCCGGGGCTCAGATCGAAGAACAACGTGCTCGCGGCATTGAGCTGATTCTCACCATGGACCGGTATCGCGAGATCCGGGACGTCGTCGATCTGCAGCGTCCATGACCCGGGTCCCAGTGCCTCGAGCCCGACCGCGATGCGGCGCCCGACGACTGCTCCGCGCACGAGATCGGGCACCTGAAACTCCACGACGGCGTCCGAAGCGTCATCGCGACGTCCGGTGCGTGGCCCTCGATCACCCTTCCGACGACCGATCCGGCGGCCGGCCGTCCGACGGTGTCGACGCGCGTCGTGTCGCTCGCCGCTGACCGACACGATCATGCCGGCGAGCAGGACGCCGACCACACGACGAGCGCAGGCCGCCGCGGCTCCGACGCGCGTGCGACGGCGCTTCGTCACGTGGTGTGCCACGCGCGTCTCGATCGTTGCCACTTGGCCGAGCTCGCTCGCGGCTTCCAGGCCGGCGCGCCAGCGGGCGTCGAGATCGGCGTCGTCAAGCGTCGACGGCATCGTGTTCCTCCTCAGTCGTGTCGTCGCCCAACACCTGGGCGAGTGCGGCGCGGGCCTTGTGCAGCGTCGACTTCACGGTGCCCGGGTCGATCTGCAGGTCGGTGGCGATCTCCTGCACCGAGAGGTCGCAGAAGTAGAAGAGCACCGTGATCTCGCGTTGGCGGCGAGGCAAGCGCGGCCAACGCCAGTCGCGCGTCCATCGCCGCGCCGTGCCGCTCCAGCGACGCGCCGTGGTCCTCCGCGCTCAGCAACCGCGCTCGGGCCCGGCGCTCGACGGCTCGGTGCCGGATCCCGCCCCGGGCCAGGTTCAGCGACACGGTCCGGATCCAAGCCGGGAGCGAGTTGATCGGCCGGTGACGACGCGTCTGCTCCCACGCCCGAGCGATCGCCTCATCCACCGCGTCCTCCGCCTCGGCGCGGCTTCCGGTGATCAGGCCGACGGCACCGACCAGGCGCGCGTACCCGTCCCGGTAGAAGTCATCGAACGGTTCGGCGTCCACTCCTGCTCCTCGCACAACCGTATGACGCGCTCGGCGCCCTCCAGGTTGCCCGCCCTCCGGTCAGCGCGGGGCGTCGAACAACCAGCGCAACCCTCGCGACAGGATCAGCGGCGCCACGGTGACGTGCATCTCGTCTGCGTACACCTCGTTCGTGATCTCGAGACTTGCGTAGTGGCGACTCGCGAGCACGTCGGCGAAGCGCTCCGTGTCGGCGACCATGTCGATGAAGCGCGAGGTCCCCAACGCCTGTTCCTCCGCCGACAGGTTGACGAGCGAACGGGCCCGGCCGTCCTGCGTCTCCACCGCGCCGACCCCGAGGAACACACGCGCGGCGAGGTCGTCGTGCGTCCGCGCGTACTTCGCCTCGCACTCGAAGAGATCGCCGTAGTTCCACCACAGTGACGGGCTGCCGATGATGTAGCGCCGGAACGCGGCTGGTTCGGACACCAGCGCGTACGCGCCGAAGAGACCACCGAGCGAATGGCCGAAGAACGTGGCGTCGGTCGCGTCGGCCGCGTACCGCGTGCCGACCCACGGCTTCAGCTCCGTACGGATGAACTCGAGGAAGGCGGCTGCACCGCCCATCACCTGCTGGTCCGGGTACAGCCCCGCGTAGTCCGCGTCCGCCGATGCCGTGAGGTCACGGGTCCGGATGACGACCGTCTCGCCGAGACGCGCCGACGCCGGTATCCGATCCCCACCACGAGCATGGGCGGCAGATGCGCAGCCAGCTGCATGCCACGGATGATGTCGACCGCCGTGCCGAAGTAGCCGTTGGCGTCGGTGACGTAGAGGACGGGAAGCGGATCACCGGGTCCCGACGTCGCCGCAGTGGCCGACGAAGATCTTGAACTCGTCACCGACGTGCTCCGAGCGCAGGTAGTGCACCTCCGTATCCGCGAGCGGCGACCGGTCGTTCTCCAAGGGCAGAGCCTGCCCCACGGTGCCGGCCCCGGCCGGAGGAATCCCCGAGGTGGCGGCCCTCGACCGGATGCGCCACTGCGCGCATGGGTCGAGCGAACTATTGGGTCGCCGCTTCGAGTCTTCTATTTTGGTGCAAATGGGAGTAAAGGTACAGCGACCCCGACGCCGGCCCGCGCTCCCACTGCTGTTGGCCCTGGCGGTCGTGGTCTCCGCACTCTTCGTCCCGGGCGCCGATCGGGCGGTCTCCGACGTGGCGGTCACGACCCTCAACCCGGTCGCGGACTGCGTACGTCCAGGCCACGAGCCCGACGACGAACTACGGCACCAGCTCCCAGCTCGTCGTCGATGGCACGCCGGAACGCCAGACCTTCCTCCGATTCAACCTCGCCGGCCTGACCGGTTCGGTTCAGGAGGCCCGGCTGCGGATGCACGTCGCCGACGCTCACCGACGCGGAGAGCCCCAGCGGCGGCATCGTCGGCGCGGTCGAGGACAACACCTGGACCGAGACCGGCATCACCTACAACAACCGGCCGACGAGCTGGGGAGGCACGGCGGCCACGATCGGGACCGCCAAGCGCGACCGGTGGGTCGAGGTCCCCGTGACGAGCGTCGTCATCGCCGGAAGAATGCTGACGCTGGGCATCCAGCGCCACCGAGTGACGACGGTGCGTACTACGACAGTCGCGAGAACGGTGCGACGCCGCCGCAGCTCATCGTCACGGTCGCAAACACGTCGAGCACGACGAACACCCTCGCCCCGCTGGCGGACGGGTTCGTGAACAGCAACCAGCCGACCACGAGCTATGGCCAGCGCTGCGCTGCTCAAAGTCGATGCGGTACCGAATCAAGAGGCGTACCTACGCTTCAACCTCAAGGCTCTGAGCGGCACCGTCCAGGACGCTCGCCTGCGACTCCACGTCGCCGACGTCGCGGCCGCGCCCAGCCCGAGCGGCGGCACCGTCTTCGCCGTCGACGACAACAGCTGGACCGAAGCCGCACTCACCTATGACACCCGACCCACTCGGTGGAGCAATCCCGTGGCGACGATCGGCTCGGTCGCCCGGAACACCTGGATCGAGATCCCGGTGACCGGCGCGGTCACCCCCGGCCGGCCGGTCACGTTCGGCATCCGGACCGCGAACCGGAACGCCGCGTTCTACGACAGCCGCCAGGCCCGGTCGGGCCGACCCGAGCTGGTCGTCACCACCGTGCCGACGCCGCCCACGACCACCACGACGACCACCACCACGACGACCACCACGACGACCGACCACCACCACCACGACGACCACGACCACGACCACGACGACCGCCCACCACGACCACGACCACCACCACGAGACCCCCGTCGCAGACCGCCATACGGATCGCCGCCGCCGGGGACACGACCTGCACGACGGGCAGCAAGGTGACGGGATCGGAGTGCCGGCAGCTCGCGGTGTCGAATCTCGTGGTGAACGATCCGGGCATCGAGCACTTCCTCGCCCTCGGCGACCTCGCCTACGAGAACGGGAGCGCCGCCGACTTCCAGAACGCGTACGGCCCGAGCTACGGACGGTTCAAGTCGAAGACCATGCCGACGATCGGGAACCACGAATACGGCACTGCGGGTGCATCTGCGTACTTCAACTACTTCGGCGCCGCGGCCGGGGACCCCGCGAAGGGCTGGTACAGCTACGACATCGGCAGCGCCTGGCACGTCGTAACCCTGAACTCCAACTGTGGCCCGGTGTCGTGCTCGACCAACGGCACGCAGGTCAAGTGGCTACGAGCGGACCTCGCCGCGAACACGAAGCCGTGCGTGCTCGCCACCTGGCACCACCCCCGCTTCTCGTCGGGGGACGGCGTCCCCGACGACACCGCAGTGGCTCCGTTCTGGGACGCGCTCCAGCAGTACGGCGCCGACATCGCGCTCGCCGGTCACGTGCACAACTACGAGCGGTTCGCGCCCCAGCTGGCGAACGGGACCGCCAGCGCCGACGGCATCCGCGAGTTCATCGTGGGGACGGGCGGTCGGAGCTTGTTCGGGTTCGACCAGCCGCGGGCCAACAGCACCGTGCGGATCTCGGTGTTCGGCATCTTGAAGCTCGACCTCACCGGCAATGGCTACTCGTGGCAGTTCGTCGACGAACACGGCTCCGTCCGGGACAGCGGTACCGGTACCTGCCACTGAATCCCGTCACGAGCCTGGGAACAGATGCTCCGCGATGCGGGAGAGGCCGCTGATGTCGCCGATGTCCGACTCGAACGCGGGCACGTCGGCCACGACCTCGGGGACGCCGTGCAGCTCGGCTCGCAGCTCCGCCTCACGCTTGGCGACGACCGCGAAGTTCTGGAACGACGCGCCGATCGTCGTGAGCACCCGCGAGTCACGAGCGGGATCTCCGAGTGGCGGCGAGCTCGGTGTCGGCCAGCGCGGCCGCGAGCGGGCCCGCTTCGGCGCGAGGAGCCTCGGCGGCCCGATCACCGTCCGGTGAGAGCAGGTAGCGCGGCAGCGTGCGGTTCAGGATCAGCGCACCCAGGTGGTAGTCCCGCTTCGTGAGCTGCTCGCAGAAGAACTCGGCTTCGTGCAACGGCGCCGACTCGAGCGTCGTCACCACCGCGAACGTCGTCCGGCGGTCCTTGAGCAGACGCTCGACGGCCTCGGCGCGTTCGACGAATCCTTGGTACATGGACTGGAAGTTGAGGAAGAACTCCGAGATGTCCTGGAGGAACTGACTGCCGAGCAGACGATCCGCCATTTGGTAGAACGGCCGGCTCGCAACGTTGATCATCCGCGCGCCTCGCCTGCCGCCCACCCGGTACGGCATCGTGAGCCAGCGCAGCAGACGACCACCGAAGAACTCCGCCATCCGCTTCGGCGCGTCGAGGAAGTCGAGCGCGTTGCGCGTCGGCGGGGTGTCGATCACGATGAGATCGAACTTGCCGGTCTCGTGGATCTCGAAGAGGCGTTCCATCGCGATGTAGTCGTGGCTCTGCACGAAGCGTGCGGTGATGTTGTCGTACATCCGGTTGTCGAGGATGCGGTAGGCCGTCTCCTCGTCCGGGGCGTGACGCAACACGAGTGCGTCCCAGGACTGCTTGGTGTCGAGCATCGCGGCCCAGAGCTCGCCGCGCACCTCGAGTCCACCGGCCTTGAACGCCTCGGCCGGCACGCGCCGCTCGACGTTGCCGATGCCGTCCAGGCCGAGCGCGTCGGCCAACCGCTTGGCCGGGTCGATCGTCAGCACCAGCACCTTGCCGCCCAACCGGCTCGCCGCGCCCGAGCGCCGCCGATGCCGCGACCGTCGTCTTGCCCACCCCACCGGAGCCGCAGCAGATCACGATCTCCTTCGCCGCGAGCAGCGACTCGAGACTGTTCGACGTCGTCACAGTCCGAGCTCCTGGCTCAGGGCCTCCGCCACCATCCGCGTCTCCCGCAACCCGTGGCGGCGAGAGAAGAGGTAGGGCACGTAGAGCATCGGAAGGTCGACTTCGTTGAGCAGCCGGTTGAGGTGCACGGCCCGCGTGCGGCGCAGGGAGACGGCGAGGCGGGCCCCGTCCAGCACCGCGGTCACCCCGGGCCCGGCCCGCTCGCGGAGGATCTCGCCGGCCGGAGCCTCGTACAACGCATCGAATGCCTCCTCGTCGGCGTGGGTGAACAGCTCCGGGAGCACCCGGTTCACGATGACGCAGCCCAACGGGACGTCCAGCTCCTCGCGCGCCCGGCCCACGAGATCGATGGTCTCGGACACGGGCATCTCTTCGGGAGTCGCGACGATGTTCAGCGCGGTGAGCGCGGGATCCTCGAGGATCGCGCTCATCCACTCCGTCTGCGAGCGCACCGGACCGACCGCGACCAGCTCGCGGATCGCCTCGGGTGCGCCGAGCTGCGCGATCACGTGGCCGGTGGCCGCCGCGTCGACGAGCACCAGGTCCCAGTCGGCCCGGCCTTCGATCGCCTCGCGCGCTTCCCAACACGCCTTGCCGATCGTGAGGACCTCCTTCACCCCGGGCGCGGCGGTCGCGACGAAGTCGAGCACCTTGGCCAGCGGGCCGAGACGTCCGACGATCGGCACCTTCAGGTTGAGCTTCAGGTACTCCCGCAGGCTCGACTCCGTGTCGAGCGCCAGAACGAACACTCCGGGATGCACCTCGCGGGGCTCGAAGCCCACCGGCCGCGACTCGAACCGGTCGGTGACGTCGCCCTTGGCGTCGACCTCGATGACGAGGACCTTCTTGCCGTGATCCGCCGCGAGGAGCGCCATGGCCGCGGTGATGGTGCTTTTCCCGACGCCACCCTTGCCCGTGAAGAACAGGAGGCGTCGCCCGAGTAGATCGGGCGCTCGCATGTACTGGCTAGCGGCCGAAGCCGACTCGCCGGGCGTCGTCGTCGTGCGCGATCTCGACGTACGCGATCTTGTCCAGCGGTACGCCGATGCGTCGACCGCGATCGTCATGCATCCAGAGCATGTGCGCGGACTCGGCCAATGCCTTCTCGACGTGCGCCACGATCTGCTCAGGCGAGCTGTCGATGTCGACCGTCAGCTCCTTGGGTGAGTAGACGACCCCGATCCTGACTTCCATTCGTGCGCATCCTCCGGTGGCGGGCAGGCGCATCGTACCCGGCGTGATACCCGGAAGACCCCTCCGGCCGACCGCGCGAACATGCGCCGTGCCCGGCATCGTGGCGTCTTCGAGCTCGGACGGGTTCTCGCTGCCCGTGCTCGTCGCCGCCGGCGCCGTCGCCCTGGCCTGGCTGGGCGCAGCCGGTGCGGTCTGGGTCGCCCGCCGGCCGCCGGATGCCGACGCGGGGCCGACGACGATGGAGCTCGGCTCCGAACCGCCCGCCATCGCAGCCCTGCTCTGCGGCGAATACGAGGTCCGCACCGAGACGGCGCCGGCCACGTTGCTCGATCTCGCCGCCCGCGACGTGATCGCCATCGACGAGATCCGACCCGGCGAGACGATCTGCCGGGTTCCCACCGATTCCTCCGCCGCCGTCGCGCCGTTCGAGCAACACGTCCTCGCCGCGCTGCGCACCAAGGCGATCGACGGGGTGATCCCGGCCACCGCGCTCACGACCGGCACCGCCGACGTGTCCGCGCGCTGGCATCGTCAGCTCGCGCAGCTCGTCGTGGCCGACGCGCAGCATCGCGGCCTCACGCTGGAACGGTGGTCCCAGGCGATCATTCGAATGGTCGGCGCGGGCGTCCTCGTCGTGGTCGCGCTCCTCCTGCTCTCCGCGCAGCTCGGCGGCGACGCCGAGGACCATCCGTCGCGTCGCAGCAGTCGCGCTCGTCGCGGCGCGTCGGCGGCGCGGTGCTGCTCAGCACGATCGCGGCGCGGATGAAGCGCTCGCTCGCGCAACGCCCGACCCCAGCCGGGTCGACCGCCGAAGCCGCGTGGCTCGGCGTGCGCGCGCACCTCTCCGAGAACGAGCACCTGCAGGAGCTTCCGCCCGCCGCGGTCAAGCTCTACGGCCGTCACCTCGCGTACGCCGCCGGCTTCGGGCTCGCCGACCTCGCGGTCGCCGCGCTGCCGTTCGGCGAGGAGGACGACCACCTCGCGTGGAGCCCGCAGGGCGGTCGCTGGCGCCGCGTCCGCGTCCGGTATCCCCGCATCCGTCCCCCGGCCTGGGGCCGCCACCCGGCACTCGCCGGGCTGATCGCCCTGATCTACGGCGCCATCGCCGCCTTCCTCCTCGTGCGGCTCGGGGGCGTCGACAGCAACGGCTCGGTGCTCGTCAGCGCGGTGCTCGCCGCTGCCGTTGCTCTGGAGCGTCTGGGTGCTCCTTCACGCGGTGCCGGACCTGTTCAGCACCCGGACCATCACCGGGACCGTGCTGCGCTGCCGAACCCGCCAACGGATGTTCGCGTCGCGCAACGAGCCGAAGTACTGGTACTACGTCGCCATCGACGACGGCACCCGCGACCGCATCGCCGCGTTCCGAGTTTCAGAGGACCGGTACCAGTCGGTGCGGCAGGGCCAGCAGGTGACCGCGGACATCAGCCCGCGGCTCGGCTACGTGCGCACGCTCAGCTGAGCCGGAGCTCCTTCTTGTAGATCTTGCGCGGCGCGATCGCCTCGATCTGCTCGGCGATGCCGGCAAAGACCTGCGCGGCTTCCGATTCCGGTTGCGTGACGACGACCGGCGCACCGATGTCGCCACCCTTGCGGAGATCCGTGAGGAGCGGCACCTGACCGAGCAGCGGCACGTTCAGGTGGTTCGCCAGCTCCTGGCCGCCGCCCGACCCGAAGATGTCGTAGGCCTTGCCGTCGTCGCCGCGGAACCAGCTCATGTTCTCGATGACACCGATGAGATCCAGCTCCACCTTCTCCGCCATCGCCGCCGCGCGTTGGGCGACGGACTGCGCGGCGATCTGCGGGGTGGTCACCACGATCACCTCGGCTCGGGGCAGGAACTGCGACATCGAGATCGAGACGTCACCCGTCCCCGGCGGCATGTCGATCAGGAGGTAGTCGGGCTCGCCCCACTTCACGTCGGTGATGAACTGCTCGAGCGCCTTGTGGAGCATCGGGCCCGCGCCAGATCACGGCCTGGTCCTCGGGCACGAAGAACCCCATCGAGATCAACCGGACCCCGTGGGACTCGGGCGGGATGATCGCCTTGTCCTCGTCCAGCTCCGGCGGGGCGGCGATCCCGAGCATCCGGGGCATCGAGAAACCCCAGACGTCCGCGTCGAGCGCGGCGACGTCCTTGCCCCGCTGGGCCAGCGCGATCGCCAGGTTCGTCGTCACCGACGACTTCCCCACGCCACCCTTGCCCGAGGCGATCGCCAGGATCCTCGTCGAGGCGTGCAGGAACGGGTTCTCTCCGGGCATCGGCCCTCCGGCCTTCCCAGGGTGAGCCCCTGGAGTATTTCCACTACGGACGTAGGTAGAATACCGGACATGCCTGCAGAGCCTGCGCTCGACGCCGACGAATTCAGTGCCGCAGTCAGCGCCGTCACCAGCGCGTTCGGCGATCCCACGCGGCGTGACATCTACCTGGCGATCCGCGAGACCCCGGACGGCGTGACCGCCGCCGACGTCGCGGAGCGGTTCGCGCTGCACCCCAACGTGGCCCGCCACCACCTCGAGAAGCTGTCGGCCGGCGGCTACGTGACCGTGGACGTCGCCCGGGTGGACGGTGCGCGAGCGGCGGGTCGTCCGTCGAAGCGCTACCGCATCTCCGAGCACGACAGCACGCTCACCTTCCCACCCCGCCGCGACGACCTGCTCGCCACCCTGCTCGCTCGTGCGCTCGACGTGCTCCCGCCGGATCAGGCCGAAGCCATGGCCGAGGAAGTGGGCTTCGAGTACGGCCGCACCCTCGCCGAACGCATGGCGCCGAGCGAAGGACACCGTTCGGTGAAGGCCGCGCTCGCCACGGTCGCCGAGGCACTGACGGCTCACGGGTTCCAGGCGCACGCGGAGTCGCAGGGCAGCGCGCTCACGATCGTGTCCGAGCACTGCCCCTTCGGCGAGGCGGCCCAGCAGTACCCCCACGTGATCTGCGCGGTGGACCGCGGCCTCATCCGGGGCCTGATGTCGGGCCTCTACGGCGACACCCAGCCGATCTTCGAGGCCAGTCGCCCCGACGGCGACGACCACTGCGTCGCACGCGTCTAGTCCTGCGGCACTCGGTACGCTGCGACGGTGTCGACCCGCGCGTACCTCGACCACGCGTCGTCGTCACCGCTGCGTCCGGCCGCACTCGAGGCGATGCTCCCCTTCCTCCGCGAGCATCACGGCGACCCGGCACGCCTGCACGCCGAAGGTCGGGTCACCCGGGTCGCGGTCGAAGACGCCCGGGAGCAGGTCGCGGCGCTCTTCGGCGCCCGGCCGCGCGAAGTCGTGTTCACCGCGAGCGGTACCGAGGCGATCAACCACGCGATCTGGGGTGCGGTGCGCCGCGCGGGCCTCGGGGGCGGGATCGTGAGCACCGCGGTCGAGCATTCGAGCGTCCTGGACGCATCACGGCGCGAGCCAGGTGAGCTCACCCTCGTCGGTGTGGACCGACTCGGCCGCTTCGACGCCGACGAGGTCGCCGCGGCGATCACCGACGACACCACACTCGTCTCCGTCCAGCTGGCGAACCACGAGGTCGGCACCCTGCAGCCGGTGGCCGAGGTGTGCGCGGCGGCACGCGCGCGCGACGTCTTCGTCCACGTCGACGCGTGCGCCGCGGCCGGACACGTGCCGGTCGACTTCGCCGCGCTCGGCGCAGACTTCCTGAGCGTCACCGCGCACAAGCTCGGCGGACCGAAAGGCGTCGGCGCGCTCTTCATCCGCCGGGGCCTCCGCATCCCGCCACTCATCATCGGTGGTGCGCAAGAACGCGAACGTCGCGGTGGGTTGGAGAACGTGCCCGCGATCATCGGCTTCGGCGCCGCGGCAGCCGAGCTGGCCTCGGATGACCGGCTGGCGGACGAAGCGACGACCGCGCGTGCGCCTGACCGACGAGATGGTCCGCACCATCATCGAGACGGTCCCGGGCGTCACGCAGTACGGCGACCCGGATGAGCGGGTCCCGCACGTCATCTGCCTCGGCATCGAAGGCGTGGAGGCCGAGCCGATCCTCCTCGCGCTCGACCAGCACGGCGTCGCGGTGCACTCCGGGCTCGTCGTGCTCGAGCGAGGCGCTCGAGCCGTCTCCCGTGCTCGAGGCGATGGGCGCGGACGCGGACCGCTCGATGCGGGTCAGCGTCGGGCTGGTCGTCGACCGAAGCGGACGTCACTGCGCTCGTCGACGCGCTGCCGGGTATCGTCGCATCGCTGCGCGCCCTTCGAACGCTCGTGACCGCGCCCCTCCACCTCGAAAGGCACTGATGAGCCAGGACTGGAACGACCTCGCCGGACGGCTGACACGCCTCACTCGCACTGGCGGCCCCGCCGATCGCCATCAGCTTTCGCAGTGGCCCGGTCGACGGGATCGCGGCATTCGACGCACCGATGCCCGAGCCGCTCCCCGACGGTCGCACCGGACGGGTCCCGGCCGGCTGCGTGTTCTGGATGCACGCGGCCGAGTCGACGTTCGGCACCGTGGCCGAGGATCACGGCAACTGCAGCGTCGGCAGCCTGACCCACGGCTTCAAGACGCTCGACGAGGTCGCCGGCAACAGTGACGTCGCCGCGCTGCTCGACACCGGCTGGGTGACGATGGACATCGTCCCGCAGATCCCGGTCGTCACCGAGAAGCCGGGCGCGGTCGTCTACGGGCCGCTCGCCCAGACGACGATCGATCCGGACGTCGTCCTGTTGCGCCTCAACGCGAAGCAGCTCATGGTCGTGTCCGACGCGGTGCCCGGGCTGCGGATCGAGGGCAAGCCGCAGTGCCACATCGTCGCGATCGCCAAGGAGCAGGGCGAGATCGCGGCGAGCGTCGGTTGCGCGTTGAGCCGGGTCCGCACCGGGATGGCCGCGACGGAGATGACGTGCGCGATCCCGGGGTCGAAGGTCGAGGACGTGATCACCGCGATCGAGAAGAACGCGGTCGCCGACGCGGCGGTGGCGCACTACGCGGCGGACGACGCCACCCGGTTCGCGACCGACGAAGTAGCGCCGCGGCTACTTCTTGGCGGCCTCGTAGTACGGGTTCGAGCCCGATGCGTGGTCCGTCACGTCCACGACCTCGGTGATCTCGGGCACGGACTCGAGCAGCGCGACCTCGATGCCCTGCGACAGCGTGACCGCGGCCATGCCGCAACCCTGGCAGCCGCCGCCCATGCGGAGGTAGGCGATCGGGCGCCTCGATGGCGACCAGCTCGGCGTACCCGCCGTGCGCGGCGATCTGCGGGTTGATCTGGGTGTCGAGGACCTCGACGACCTTCGCCACGACCGGGTCCGACAGGTCGAGCTCGGCGGCGGCCGCGCTCGGGAGCTGCTGGGACGGGCTGTTCGGGTTCTGGAGGAGGAGCCCGCCGCCCGAGAGGTCCAGCGTGGAGCCGCGGATGTTGTCCGCGTGCTCCTCGGGGACCACCAGCGAGAGGTCGTCGCCGTGCTGGACGAGGTCCGCCTCGCCGGCCTCGTCGAGGCGCCGGAAGTACATGTCGTAGGTGAAGGCGTTGCCCTGAACGCCGCTGACCTCGAGCCAGAGCGCGAGCGTCTCGGGCTCCGGCTCACCCGCCCGGACCTCCAGGATGCGCTCCTTGGCCGGGTCGGTGATCGTGAGCAGGGCGGTGAGCTCGGTCATGTGCACCATGATACGCCTATGCCTCGGGTACTTCTCCTCGTACCCACGACCACGCTATCGGGCCCCGGACTTCGTGGCCGCAGCTCGCGCGCTGGGTGTCGAGCTGGTCGTGGGCGCGGACGACGCCCCGGTGCTCGGGGACGGTGACCGCACCGTCGCGGTGTCGCTCGATGACGTCGACGCCGCGGTGCGGGCCATCGACGAGCTCGATCGGCGACGGGGCGTGGACGCGGTCGTCGCGGTCGATGACCGTGGCGTCGTGGTCGCGGCCGAGGCCGGCGCCCGGCTCGGGTTCCCGCACAGCCCACCCGATGCGGTGGCGGCCACCCGCGACAAGCTCGAGATGCGGCGCCGGCTCGCGGCCGGCGAGGTGCCCCAACCGCGCTTCGGCACCACGGGCGACGAGGTGGGCTACCCGTGCGTGGTGAAGCCGACCGGACTGTCGGGCAGCCAAGGGGTGATCCGCTGCAACACGCCGGCCGAGCTCGACGCGGCGCGCGATCGGATCGGCCGGTTCTGGGACGGGCCGGTGATCGTGGAGGAGTACGTCCCGGGCGTCGAGGTCGCGCTGGAAGGGTTGCTGCGGGACGGCGACCTCGAGGTCCTCGCGGTGTTCGACAAGCCCGACGCGCTCGAGGGCCCGTACTTCGAGGAGACGATCTACGTCACCCCGTCACGGCTCCCGGCCGAGCGTCGCTGCACGCCGTGGCCACCGCGGCAGAGCGGGCCGCCCGCGCCATCGGGCTGACCGAGGGCCCGGTGCACGCCGAGGTGCGGGTCGCGGAACCGGTATGGACACGCGGGTGTGGGTCATTGAAGTTGCGGCCCGGTCGATCGGTGGCCTGTGCGCGCGGACGTTGCGGTTCGGCGCCGGGATCAGCCTCGAAGAGGTGATCCTCCGGCACGCGCTCGGGCTGTCGCTCGACGGGCTGGCACGCGAGCAGAGCGCGGCCGGCGTGATGATGCTGCCGATCGCGCGCGCCGGCGTGCTCGAGGAGGTGCGCGGCCGTGAAGACGCACTCGCGGTCGACGGGATCGTCGGGCTCGAGATCACCGTCCCGCCGGGCCGCACGCTCACTCCCCTGCCCGACGGCGACCGCTACCTCGGTTTCCTGTTCGCCCGCGCCGACACACCGGCCGCGGTCGAGGCCGCGCTACGGGCCGCCGCGGCCTGCATCGATATGGTCATCTCGTGAAGGTGCTGCTGGTCTCGACCTACGAGCTCGGTCATCAGCCGGCTTCGGTCGCGGGTCCGGCCGGTCGATTGCTGGCGCGCGGCCACGACGTTCGCTGCCTGGACCTGGCGATCGATCCGTGGGATCCCGGCGCTCGGTGCGTGGGCCGACAAGGTCGCGTTCTCGGTGCCCATGCACACCGCGGCCCGGCTCGCGCGTGAGGTCGCGCCGACGATCGCGGGACCGGTCGCGTGCTACGGCCTCTACGCGGCGATGTGCGGTGACGTGGCGACCGCGCTCGTGAGCCGGGACCCGGACTCCGAGGTGCTGCGCTGGATCGAGGACGACCCTGCACTCGAGACGGCGCCCGGGTTGCCCGGCTCGCGACCTGCTCCCCCCGCTCGAGCGGTACACCCGGCTGATCCAGGCGGGCGAGGAGCACCTCGTCGCGTCCGTCGAGGCCTCCCGCGGCTGCGTGCACCGCTGCCGGCACTGCCCGGTACCGGTGGTCTACGACGGGCGGATCCAGATCAACGACGTCGACGCGGTGGTCGCCGATGTCGCGCAGCAGGTCGCCATGGGTGCGCGGCACGTGACCTACGGCGACCCGGACTTCTTCAACGGCGTCCACCACGCGCTGCGGGTCGTCCGGGCGGTCCACGAGCGCTTCCCCGACGTGACCTTCGACTGCACGGTCAAGGTGGAGCACATCCTGCAGCACGCGGACGTCTGGGCCGAGATGGCGGACTCGGGTTGCCTCTTCGTCGTCTCGGCGTTCGAGTCGGTCAACGACGAGACGCTCGAGCTGCTCGACAAGGGCCACACCGCGGCGGAGGCGGGCGAAGGCGGTCGCGCTGCTGGCGCGGACACGGGATCGCGATCCGGCCGTCGTGGCTGCCGTTCACGCCGTGGGCCACGCTCGATGACGTGCGCGCCATTCTCGAGTTCGTCGCCGAGCACGGCCTCGTCGGCAATGTGGATCCCGTGCAGTACACGATCCGCCTGCTCGTCCCCGAGGGTTCGCTGCTCCTCGGGCACATCGACGGGCTCGGCCCCTGGGATGCGAACCGGCTCACCTACCCGTGGACCTCGCCGCTCGACCCGCTCCAGGCCCGCTTCGCCGCGCTCGTCGAAGCCGCGGGCGACGCACCGATCCCGGTCGTCTACGACGCGCTGCGCGCCGAAGTGGGGCTCGCACCCCTCGGACTCACCGATCTCGCGCCGTCACCGCGCCTCGACGAGCCCTGGTTCTGCTGCGCCGAGCCGACCGAGCTCCAGCTCCGCGCCACTCTGAACCCCCCTCGCCTCTCGTTTTGGCGTCAGCTAGGGACCCTCTGAGGGTCCCTATTGACGCCAAAACGGCGCTGAGGGGTCAGACGGTGGCGGGTTCGGGGTCGGAGCTCGACGTCGGGCCTGGGCCGGGGCCGGCGTCGGGGGTCGGCGCCGGCTCGGTGGTGGGGGTGCCTTCGACGTTGATGTGGGGCAGCACCTTGTCGAGCCACTTGGGCAGCCACCAGTTCGCGTTGCCGAGCAGCTCCATCGTCGCCGGGACGAGCATCAGTCGCACGATCGTCGCGTCGACGGCCACTGCGACCGCGAGGCCGAGCCCGATCATCTTCACCGTCGGTTGGTCGCTCGTCACGAACGACAGGAACACCGCGATCATGATCAACGCCGCGGACGTGATCACGCGCGCTGTCTTGGCCAGCCCGATCGCGACGGCCTCACGGTTGTTCCCGGACTTGTCGAACTCCTCGCGGATCCGGGAGAGGAGGAACACCTCGTAGTCCATCGAGAGCCCGAACAGGATCGCGAACATCATCACGGGCACGAACGCGACGATCGGGATCGTCTCCTCCAGCCCGATCAGGCCCTTGCCCCAACCCCACTGGAAGACGGCGACGATCACGCCGTACGCCGCGCCGATCGACAGCAGGTTCATGATCGCGGCCTTGAGCGGCACGAGGACCGAGCGGAAGACCATCATCAGCAGGATGAACGCGCCGAGGACCACCGCCCCGATCACCAGCGCCAACCGTGAGTTCATGCGGTCGGTCAGGTCGATGAGCTCGGCAGTCACGCCGCCCACGTGAACCTCGCCCTCGAGCGCGGTGCCCTTGACGGCTTCGGGGATGACCTTGTCGCGCAGGGTTCGGACCAGGGTCTGCGTCGTCGGCGTGTTGGGCGCGGATGTAGGGGTCGCCAAGGCGACGGCGGCCGTGCGGGCCTGGTTCGGCAGCGGTGGCGTCACCGACGCGACACCCTTGGTCGCCTTGACCGCGGCCAGCAGCTTCTCTGCCGCGGCGATGTCGGTCGCCTCGTTCGCGGCAGTCGCCTTCGGCAGCGCCACGGTGATGAGCAGCGGACCGTTCTGGCCGGCGCCGAAACCCTCCGTCACGAGGTCGTAGGCCTCGCGCTGGGTGGTCCCTACCGGCGCATCCGCGTCCGTCGTGAAACCGAGCCGCATGCTCAGCGCCGGCGAGGCCAGCAGCAGCAGGATGATCAGGCTGGCCACCACGAACAACCAGGCGCGCCGGGCGACCTCGTGGCCCCAGCGGTACCAGAAGCCCGTGCCTTCGGCCTTCACGTGCTTCGGCTTCGGCAGCACGCGCAGCCGGTTGATGTGCGGCCCGAGGATGCCCAACAGGGCCGGCAGCAACGTCAGCGCGGCGAGCACCATCACCCCGACGAACAGCGCCGAGGAGAAGCCGAGCGTCGAGACGTACGGAACGCCGGCAAACCAGAGCCCGCACAGCGCGATCGCGACGCACATGCCCGCGAACAAGGACGCGGAGCCGGCCGTGCCGACTGCAGTACCGATCGCGTCGTGGACTTCGAGGCCCTCGTCCCGCTCCTGACGGAACCGGCTGACGATGAGCAGGGAGTAGTCGATCCCCACACCGAGACCGATCATCGAGCCGAGGACCGGGGCGACGGTGCCGACGGTGACACCGGTCGCGACGATCGTGAGGATCAAGGTCGCGATCGTCACGCCGGTCAAGGCGACGATCAGCGGGAGGAACGCGGCGACCACCGTGCCGAACACGAAGAGCAGGATGATGACCGCCGCGAGCAATCCGATCTCGTCCGCGTGGTTCTGCGGCGCGGTCTGCTGCTCGACGAAGTCGATGACCTGCCCGCCGTACGCCACGGTGATCCCCGCGTCGCGCGCCGCGGCGGTCGCGCCGTCGAGCCGGTCGATCGTGTCGAGGTCGATTGCGGCAGGGGCCACGCTGTAGGTGACGGTCAGCAGGACCGTCTTGCCATTGGTGGAGGTCTGCGGCGGAGCGACGCTCTCGACCTGCGGCAGCTTCCCGATCGCCGTGCTGGCGGCGGTCACGGTCGCCGTCGGCACCGCGGCCTTCGAGTCGTGGAAGACGACCTGGGCCGACGGGAGGTTCGCCGACGGGAACCGCTGGTTGAGGACCTCGATCGCGGCTTGGGAGTCGGTGCCGGGGATCGTGAAGACGTCGCGGAACGGCTTGCCGGCCGGTGCCGCCCCGGCGGCGAGCGCGATCGCGATCAGCACCCAGGTGCCGAGCACCCACCAGCGGCGCTTGGCCGAGAACCGGCCGAGCCGTTCGAGCCCGCGGCGGGCGCGCGCGCGTCGGCTACTGCTGCTGCGCCGCCAGAAGGTTCAGGGCTGACCCCGCGGTGAACCAAGAGATGTGCTCCTCCGACATCGTGTGGGTCGTCTCGATCTCGTCCGACCGACCATCGACGTGATGGAGAACCACCTTGACCGCCCGGCCCGGCGCGAGTGCGTCAAGTCCGATGATGTCCACTTTGTCGTCTACGAGCACCCGCTCGTAGTCGAGCGGGTTGGCGAAGGTGAGCGCCAGCACTCCCTGCTTCTTGAGGTTCGCCTCGTGGATGCGGGCGAAGGACCGCACGATCACGGCGCGGCCGCCCATGAAGCGCGGCTCCATCGCCGCGTGCTCCCGCGACGAGCCCTCGCCGTAGTTCTCGTCCCCGATGGCGACCCACGAGATGCCCGCGGCCTTGTACGCCTTGGCCAGATCCGGCAGCTTCGTGACCGAGTGATCACGCACGTCGACCCCGAGCCCGGGCTCGTCGAGCGCGAACGCGTTGTTCGCCCCGATGAACAGGTTGCCCGAGATGTTCTCGAGGTGACCGCGGTACCGCAGCCACGGTCCGGCGGGCGAGATGTGGTCGGTGGTGCACTTGCCGCTCGCCTTGAGCAGGACCTGGAGCCCGGTGAAGTCCTGCCCGTCCCACGCGGGGAACGGCTCGAGCAGCTGGAGCCGCTCCGATCCCGGCTTCACGACGATCGTGACCGAGTCGGGATCGCTCGACGGTGCCGCGAAGCCGGACTCGCCCGGATCGAAGCCGCGCGACGGCAGCTCGTCGGCGCTCGGCGCCTGCAGCTGCACCGAGCGACCGTCCTCCGCCTCGACCGGCTCGTGCACGAAGTCGACGTCGAGCCGGCCGGTCAACGCCATGGCGGTGACGGTCTCGGGCGAGCCGATGAACGAGAGCGTCGCCGCGTTGCCGTCGTTGCGGGCCGGGAAGTTGCGGTTGAACGACGAGACGATCGTGTTGGTCTCGCCCTTCACGATGTCGTCGCGCTGCCACTGGCCGATGCACGGACCGCACGCGTTGGCGAGCACGGTCGCGCCGATCGCCTCGAGGTCCGCGAGCAGGCCGTCGCGCTCGATGGTGGCCCGCACCTGCTCCGAGCCCGGCGTGATGAGCAGCGGCGTCTTCACCCGCAAGCCGGCGGCCGACGGCTTGGCGGGCGACGTTCGCGGCCCGGCCGATGTCCTCGTAGCTCGAGTTGGTGCACGAGCCGACGAGCGCGTACGAGATCTCCGCCGGGTAGCCCTCGGTCTTGACTGCTTCGCGCACGTCCGAGATCGGACGGTCGAGATCCGGCGTGTGCGGGCCGACGAGGTGCGGCTCGAGCTCGGAGAGATTGATGTCCACGACGCGGTCGTAGTACCGCTCCGGATCGTCGTTGACCTCGGGGTCGTTGCGGAGGTGCTCCGCGTACTGGTCGGCGAGGTCAGCCAGCTCTTCGCGCTGGGTCGCCTTCAGGTACATGGCCATGCGCGCGTCGTACGGGAAGATCGAGCACGTCGCGCCGATCTCCGCGCCCATGTTGCAGATCGTCGCCTTGCCGGTGGCCGAGATCGACTCGGTGCCCGGGCCGAAGTACTCGACGATCGCGCCGGTCCCGCCCTTGACGGTGAGGATGCCCGCGACCTTGAGGATCACGTCCTTGGCCGAGGCCCAGCCGGAGAGCGTCCCGGTGAGGCGCACACCGATCACCTTCGGGGCGCGGGTGTTGAACGGCCAACCGGCCATCACGTCGACCGCATCCGCGCCGCCCACGCCGATCGCGACCATGCCGAGCCCACCGGCGTTCGGCGTGTGGCTGTCCGTGCCGATCATCATCCCGCCGGGGAACGCGTACTGCTCCAGCACGACCTGGTGGATGATCCCGGAACCGGGCTTCCAGAACCCGATGCCGTACTTCGCGCTGACCGAGCGCAGGAACTCGTACACCTCGGAGTTGGTGTCGAGCGCGGTCTTGAGGTCGATGTCCGCGCCGACGCGGGCCTGGATCAGGTGATCGCAGTGGACCGTGGTCGGCGTCGCGACGGTCGGCAGCTTGGCCAGGGTGAACTGCAGCAGCGCCATCTGCGCGGTCGCGTCCTGCATCGCGACGCGGTCCGGCCGGTAGTCGCCGTAGTCCACGCCGCGCTCCAGCCCGATCGTCGCCGGGTCGTCGGCGTGGGCGAAGACCACCTTCTCCGCGTAGGTCAGCGGCCGCTGCAGCCGCTCCCGGACGACCGCGAGGCGCTCGGGATACCGCGAGTAGGCCTCGCGCACGAGCGAGATGGGCGTGAACGGTTCGACGAGCTCAGGCATTGCGGCCTCCGGGGGTCTGCGTAGCGGGGAATTCGACTTCGAGCGCGGTGAGGTGGGCCGCGTAGCGGTGCTCGGCGACGAGGACCGCGTGTCCGTGGCGATCGTAGGTGACCCTCCGACACGCGAGCAGCGGCGAGCCCACCGGCACGCCGAGGCGGCGCGCGGTCGGCTGCTCGGCCTCGATCGCGGTGATCGTCTGCACCACCCGACCCGGCTCCACACCTTGGAGCGGCAGCAGGTCGTAGAAGGTCGAGCGCTCGACGTCGGCGCGGCTCAGCCGCGCGCCCAAGCGTCGCGCGCAACCCAGACCGTGACCACCGCGAACGGCTCACCGTCCGCCAGGTTCAGCCGGGTGACGCGCAGCACCTCGCCGTCGACCGGGAGATCCAGCGTCTTCGCGACATCGGGCGGCGCAGCCTCGAACGCGAACTCGAGCACCCGCCGACCGGCGTCGGCCCCGGCCGCCTCGAGCGCGGCTTCGACCGTGGTGACCCGCCCGAGCGACTGGCGGACCGGGTCCACGGCGACGAACCACCCGACGCCCTTGGCGGGCCGTCACCAGCCCTTCGTCCCGCAGCAGCTCGAGCGCCCGGCGCACCGTCACCCGGCTCACGCCGTACTCGCGCCCGAGCTCCGCCTCGCTGGCCAACGGGCCGCGGGCGCCGGAGACGATCCGTTCCCGCAGGGTGTCGGCGAGCTCCAGGTAGCGCACGACTTGTATTGTACTTGTTTCTTCCAGTCGAATACAAATAGCCGAATCTCCTGCCCCTGGGCCACGTGACCTCACCCACTATCTCTACTTGACACTGTAGGAATACATGTAATAGATTCCCCGCCGTGAGAACCCACCGTGCCTTCACCGCGGGCACAGCCCTCCTTGCGCTCCTGCTCGCCGCCGCAACGTTGGCCGCGTGCAGCAGCGACGACGACGCAACGCGCGGCTCCGACACCAGCACCAGCACCAATGCGTCGAGCGATCCCGTCACCGTCAAGCTCGGCTACTTCCCCAACCTGACCCACGCGTCGGCGCTCGTCGGCATCCAAGGCGGGATCTTCCAGCAGAGCTTCGCGAAGAACGTGACCCTCGAGACGCAGTCGTTCAACGCCGGTGGCGACGTGATCACCGCGATGTTCGCCGGCGAGCTCGACGCCTCGTTCATCGGCCCCGGCCCGTCGATCAGCGGGTTCCAGAAGTCCGGCGGCGAGGCGCTCCGCATCGTCTCCGGCTCGACGTCGGGCGGCGCGTACCTCGTCGTCAAGTCCGACATCAAGAACGCCCAGGACCTCCGGGGCAAGACGATCTCGACGCCGCAGCTCGGCAACACCCAGGACGTCGCGCTCCGGGCCTGGCTGAAGACCAAGGGCCTCGAGACCGACACGTCGGGCGGCGGCGACGTGCACATCCTCCCGCAGGACAACTCGCTGACCCTCACGACGTTCCAGGCCGGCGACATCGACGGCGCGTGGGTGCCGGAGCCATGGGCGACCCGCATGGTCGAAGAGGGCAACGGCAAGGTCCTCGTGGACGAGAAGGACCTCTGGCCGAACGGCAAGTACGTCACGGCCAACGTGATCGTCAGCACCAGGTTCCTCAAGGAGCACCCGGACGTCGTCAAGCAGCTGATCGAGGGCGAGATGGCCGTCGATCGAGCTACATCCGGACCAACCCGAAGCGAGGCCGAGTCGCTCGCCGGCGACGCGATCGAGGCCGCCACCGGCAAGCCGGTGGCCCCGAACCTCGATCACGGCTGCGTTCGAGAACCAGACCTTCACGCGTCGATCCGATCGCCGTGCGTCCCTCGTCAAGGACGCCAAGGACGCCGACGCCGTCGGCCTCATCGAGTCCCCGAACATCAAGGGCATCTACGACCTGAAGATCCTGAACGAGGTCCTGCAAGGCCGGGCCAGGCCGCCGTCAAGGGTTAGCCCTCGAGACCACCTCCCGTCTTGACTCTTTCACCTCGATACTGGAGAACACGACGTGACGCAGACGCTGGCGCTCGAATCGACGATCGACGGAGATGGCCGTCCCGGCCATCTCCCTCGATGCCGTTTCCAAGGTGTTCGGCCACACCGGCGACTCCACCCACGCGCTCGACCGCGTCTCGCTCGACGTGGCGAAGGGCGAGTTCGTGTGCCTGATCGGCGCGTCGGGCTGCGGGAAGAGCACGTTGCTCAACCTCGTGGCCGGCCTCGACCAGCCCACCTCCGGCACCGTGCACGGTGCGACGCGAACCGCACCTCGCTGATGTTCCAGGAGTCGGCGCTCTTCCCCTGGCTCACTGCAGCCGGGCAACATCGAGCTCGCACTCCGACTCGACGGCGTGCCGAAGTCCCAACGCAAGCCGCGCGTCGCACGAGCTGCTCGAGATGGTCCACCTCGAGGACTTCGGCGACAAGCGGCCGCACGAGCTCTCCGGCGGCATGCGTCAGCGCACCGCACTCGCGCCGTGCGCTCGCGCAGCAGGCCGACGTGCTGCTCATGGACGAGCCGTTCGGCGCGCTCGACGCCATGACCCGCGACCTCCTCCACGACGAGCTCGAAGCGCTCTGGACGCGCACCGGGCTCACCGTCCTCTTCGTCACCCACAACGTCCGCGAGGCCGTGCGCCTCGGCAACCGGGTCGTGCTCCTCACCAGCCGGCCCGGGCCGCATCGCCGAGGAGTACCCGGTCGACTCCGGCCGGCCCGCGCCGCATCGACTCGCAGCCAGGTCGCCGAGCTCGCCGCGATCCATCACGGACCGACTCCGCGAGGAGGTGCGACGCCATGGCGACCCTCGAAGCTGAGCTCGCCGGGCTCGACGCGCTCGAGCTCGTCGTCCCGACCCGCAAGAGCCGCGGCATCGCGCGATCTGGGCCGCGGTCTGGCCGAAGCTCGGCGCGGTCGCGATCGCGTTGCTGCTCTGGCAGATCGTCGTCTGGAGCGGGTGGAAGCCCGACTACCGTCCTCCCCGGCCCGGTCGACGGTCTTCCAGTCCCTCTTCGACAACCTCGGCGACTACATCTCCGGCCGCGTTCGTCACGCTGCAGCGGGCCGCCATCGGCTTCGCGCGTCGCCGTGGTCATCGGGACCGCTGATCGGTGCGCTCGTCGTGCAAGAGCCGGGTGCTGCGCTCGGCCGTCGGCTCGATGATCACCGGCCTCATGACGATGCCGTCGATCGCCTGGTTCCCCGCCGCCATCGTGCTCTTCGGCCTGCAGGAGAGCGCGATCCTCTTCGTGATCGTGATCGGTGCGGCACCCTCGGTCGCCAACGGCTTCATCGCCGGCGTCGACAACACGCCGCCGATCCTCGTCCGTGCCGCCGCGCATGCTCGGCGCCAAGGGCTGGTCGTCCTTCCGCCACGTGGTGCTGCCGGCTGCGCTCCCCACCTACGTCGGTGGGCTCAAGCAGGGCTGGGCGTTCGCGTGGAGGAGCCTGCTCGCCGGTGAGCTGCTGGTGCAGATCGCGGGCAAGGAGTCCCTCGGCCGCGACCTCGACACCGCGCGCCAGTTCGCCGACTACCAGGCGCTCTACGCCACGATGATCGTGATCCTCGTGATCGGTGTCGTGGTCGACTCGCTGATCTTCGGTCAGCTCGACCGGCGCATCCGCCGTCGCTACGGCCTGATCGACGCCGCCAACGACTGACCAACTGGCGCACGAGCCCTCAGGCCGACGTCGTGAGGACGAAGCTGTTGGCCGGTCAGCGTCAACTTCTTGAGCCCCTTCTTCGACGCGCATCCCGCCTGCACCGCGGTCAGCCCACCGTTCACCTGCAGGTTGCCGTAGAAGTTGTTCACCGCCGACCACGAGCCGGCCACGACTGCTCGGGTCTGGTGGGCCGTTCTCAGATGCTGAGCGGCATGAAGATCGTCAGACCACTCATGGTGGCGAGGGCCGGATCCTGGGTCACCGACGCACCACGGAAGTTCACCGTGGTGGGGTTGATCTTTCCGCCCGTGGCCTTCCACACGATGGTGAACGTGGTCGACCAGTTCCCGCGCGTACGGTCCCCGACGAACCCCGAGCAGACCTCAGATGCCGGGGCCGATCGTCGATCATCTTCACCTTGGCCGACGTGACCTTCACGTTCGCGTTCCCGGTGAGCCCGATGCACGGCCACTTGAACTTCGCCGTGATCGTCCGGTTCCCGGCCTGCGGCACGGACGTGAGCGGCGGGCTGAACTTCGCCTTCCCTGCCCCACCACAGGTCACGGTGCCCTGAGCCGTGATCGTCGGCTTCGCCGCCGCAGACACCACACCGCCCGGCGCGAGCACACCTCCCGCGAGCAACGCACCGACCACCACCGCGACGATTCGACGGTTCATGCGCCCAGCCCTCCTGCCTCACGGGGTGCAGGAGCCTGCACCGCCTGGAGACAGGGGAACACGGAGAAGCTGCGCTGTCATGAGCAATCCATTGCTCACGACCTGCGACGCGCTACCTACGGGCGGTCGATCTCCTCGACGGTGACGGACTTCATGACGTCGCCGACGCCGATGTCGAGCGCGACGTCCATGCCCTCGGTGACGTAGCCGAAGAGGTTGTAGTCCTTCGTCAGCTTGCGGGTGCAGTCGTCGATCGTGATGAAGAACTGCGAGCCGTTGGTGTTCTTGCCCGGCGTTGGCCATCGCGAATGCGCCGAGCGTGTACTCGCCCTTGACCTCTTCGTCGTGGAACTTGTAGCCGGGACCACCGGTACCGGTGCCCTCCGGGCAGCCGCCCTGGATGACGAAGCCGGGAACGACGCGGTGGAAGGTGAGACCGTCGTAGTAGCCCTGGCGCGCGAGGCCGACGAAGTTGTTGACGGTGTTCGCGGCGAGCTGCGGGTCGAGGTCCGCGACGATCGTTCCCTTGTCGGTGACGATGGTGGTGCGGTAGATCTTGCTGCCGTCGATCTGGTACTCGGGGGGCTCAGACACGGGGTCTCCTCGTGGGTTCGGCGGGGCGTTCGATGGACGGGTCGCTGATCACTTGCCGGCCTCGACCGCCTCGGCGAGCAGGGTGCGGACCTGGTCGGCGAGCGGAGAGTCGGGCGCGGCCACAAGGTACTGCTGGAAGTCCGGAATCGCTCGTTCGGGAAGCTTCTTGTCCCGGAGCAGGGTGAACCCGCGGAAGAAGTGGGCGTCGGGATAGCTGCTGTCCACCGAGACCGCCTTGTCGAGCACCTGGAGCGCCTGGTCCGGGTAGCCCTGGAGCCGGATGATCCAGCCGCTGTACGCGAACGGCTCGGGGTTCGACGGGTCCAGGCCGGCCGCGGCCTGGAACGACTCGAGCGCACCGCCGAGGTCGCGCCGGCCGAGGAGGAAGCGGGCCAGCGCGAGGCGCGCCGCGGCGTTCTGCGGGTCCTTGGTCACGGCGGCTTCGAGCGATCGCTGACGCTCGGCGTTCGTCGGCCCGTTCTGCTCCGGAGCCCGCCCGGTAACCGTCTGGCCCGGGAGCCGGGCACCGAGCGCGAACGACATGGTCGCGGCCGCGACCACGGCGAACAGCACGAGCCCGCCGACGACGAGCAGCCGGTGCCGGCCGGACCGCGGGGCGACGTCCGCGGTCGCGTCGTCCGCGGCGTCTCCCGCCCGCATCGCCCGCACCGTGATCGCAGCGCGTGCGGTGTAGTCCGCGTGCAAGCGCTCGTAGGTCTCGTCGTCGATGTTGCCGGCCGCGCGCTCCGCGTCGAGGTCGTCGAGCGACCGGAGGAGGAACTCCTTGTTCTCGGTCTGCGGGTCGAGGGAGTCCGTCTGCTCGCTCACGATCGGGACCGCTCCTCGCGCACGAGCTCCTCGTCCTCGGCGGACGCGACCAGACGCGGTTGGCGGGACCAGCGCCGGAGCGCGAGCACGAGCCCGCCGGCGCCGAGCAGGATCGCCGCGATCGGGATCGCCCACACCAACCCGCCGAGGCCACTGCTCGTCGGCTTCAACAGCACCGCCTCGCCGTAGCGGTCCACGTACACCTGGCGGATCTCCGCGTCGCTCTCCCCCCGCCGGATCCGTGCGGCGATGTCGGTGCGAGTCGCCCGGGCCGTCTGCGTGGCGCTGTCCGCGACCGAGAGCCCCTGGCAGTCGACGCAGCGCAGCTCCGACGAGAGGCGGCGCACGTGCGCACTGACCGATTCGTCGCCGCCCTGCGGCCACGCGGCGACCGCAATCGCACCGATCGCGAGCACGCCGAGGACGATCCAGGGAACCCAGCGACGCATCGCGCGCTACCCCGTCCCTTGGGCGCGAGCGACCATCTGGTCGAGGATCCGTGGCGTCACCGGACCGAAGATCGACGCGACGACGACGCCGTCGGGCCCGATCGCGTACGTCTCGGGTTGACCGCGCGTCCCGAAGTCGAGCGCAGCCTTCGCGCCCGGGTCGAACGCGACGGGCCAGTCGACCTTCTCGTCCTTCACGTAGTCGCGCACCGCGCTCTCGCTGTCGTCGCTGCACGACACCGAGCAGCACGACGCTGGGATCCGATCGGTGGCCCCGGTACCAGGTCTCGAGCGCGTCGTGCTCCTCGAGGCAGGGGATGCACCACGAGTTCCAGAAGTTCACGAGCACGGTCTTGCCCGCCAGGCTCGCCGAGGTCACCGGCTGGCCGTCGAGCCCTACGACGGAGAACGCCGGCGCGGGCTTGCTGACGAGCCGGCTGGTGTTCCACTCCGCCTGCGGATCGGTGCTGACGGTCACCGCGAGCACGACGGCGAGCACCGAGATCCCCGGCGGCCACGGCGACGACGACCCAACGCCACGGGTGGCTCACACGCCCACCTCTTCCTCCACCGGCGGCGCGGCGTCGGGCTCCGGTTCGGTCGGCGCGGCGGCGCCGAGGTCGTCGGCCGGCCGCCGGTGCCGATCCGGCGGCGCACGGTCGGACCGATCGCCACGATCGTGCCGAGCGCCATGAGGCCGCCCCCGATCCAGATCCAGAGCGTCATCGAGTTCACCGCGATACCAACGGTGACGCGACCCTTTTCGTTCGGCGACGAGACGATCGTGAGGTACACGTCCTCGATGAGCCCGGTGTGGACCGACGGGGTGCCGATCGCCGACTGGCTGTTGGGGAAGGTGGAGACGGCGGGCGCGTAGGTGCCGAGGCTCCGCCCGTCCTTCTCCAGCGCGAGGTCCGCCGAGACCGTCGTCTTCTGGTCGGTCCGCGAGGTTCGGGTGTCCTGGAAGGTCACCTTGTAACCACCGACCACCGCGGAGTCACCCCGCCGGAGCCGCACCTCTCGCTTGGTGCCGAACGATCCGGAGGCCGCGAGCGCCACGGCGATGCAGATCACGCCGATGTGCACGACGAACCCGCCGTAGCGACGCGGGTTGCCGCGCACCGTGTTGCCCAACGACTGCAGCCACCCCGCCTGGTCGGCGGTCCTGCGGGCCCGCACCGCGAACGCGGTCTCACGGATGATCGCGACGATGGCGAACGTCGCGAGTCCGAACGCGAGCACCGTGGCCAGCGAACGGGTCCACAGCACCAGCGTGAGCAGCATCGCGACGACGCCCGCGTACGCCGGGACCAGGAGGCGCCGGCGCAACACGTCACCGCTGACCGCTCGCCACGGCAGCGCCGGCGCGACCGCCATGAGGAACAGGAGGCCGAGGCCGATCGGTGTGGTCATGCGGGCGAAGTACGGCTCCCCGACCGAGAGCTGGTTGCCGCGCAGGGCCTCGGCCACCAGCGGGAAGACCGTGCCGAGCAGGACCACGAACGCCAGGCCGGTGAACAGCAGGTTGTTGGCCAGGAACGCCGCCTCACGCGACACCGGCGAGTCGATGCGGCCGGGCGCGTGCAGCGTGTCCGCCCGCCACGCGATCAGGCCGAGGCACGTGGCGACGACGAACGCCAGGAAGCCGAGCAGCCACGGGCCGATGCTCGACTGCGTGAACGCGTGCACCGAGTTGACGACGCCGGAGCGGGTGAGGAACGTGCCGAGGATCGTGAGGCAGAACGTCGCCAGCACCAGCGAGAGGTTCCAGACCCGCAGCATCCCGCGCCGCTCCTGCACGATCACCGAGTGGATGAACGCGGTCCCGGTGAGCCACGGCAGCAGCGACGCGTTCTCGACCGGGTCCCAGCCCCAGTAGCCACCCCAACCCAGCACCTCGTAGCTCCACCACGCGCCGAGGATGATCCCGACGCTGAGGAAGCCCCAGGCGACGAGCGTGGTGCGGCGGGTGTCGGCCAACCAGCCCTCGCCGAAGCGACCGGTGATGAGCGCCGCCATCGCGAACGCGAACGGGACCGTGAAGCCCACGTACCCGAGGTAGAGCATCGGCGGATGGAACGCCATCAGCGGATGGTTCTGCAGCAACGGATTCGGGCCGCGACCGTCGACCGGTGTCGCGCCGCTGACGACGTGGAACGGATTCGCGGCGACCGCCATGAACACGAAGAAGAAGCAGGCAACGACCAGTGCGACCAGCAGCGCCCACGCGACCATCGGGTCCTCGAGCCGCGAGCGGAAGCGGATCGCCATGACCGTGAGGTAGCCGGAGAGGATCAGCACCCAGAGGAGGATCGAGCCTTCCAGCGCGGCCCACAGCCCGGTGATGGTGAAGAGGATCGGGGTGGAGCGGGCGTTGTTGTCCGCGACGTACTTGATCGAGAAGTCGTGACTGAGCAGCGCCCATTCCATCGCGGCGACGGCGAGGATCGCGGCCGCGAGCACCACGAAGATGCAGCGACGACCACTCCGGATGAGCTCGACGTTGTGCTTGGCCAGGCCGAGCGCGAGCAGGAACACGCCGACCGCCGACGCGCCGACGCCCAGCGCGATGCCCAGGATGCCGAGTGCGGCTCTCACGACGCCGCGGCTCACGACTGGTTGCTCTTGGAGAGGGCGGGCGCCTTCTTCGTGTCGACCTTCGGCGGCTTGTACTCGCTCCCGTGCTTGATCATGATCCGGTCGCTGTCGAACGGAGCACCGGTGCGCACCGCGGCCCAGTGGCCCTCGCAGACGACGGGCGCGTTCTTCTTGAAGAGCTCCGGCGGGTCGCCGTGGTGCATCGACGAGGACCGTCTTCTTCCCGTCCGTCAGCTCGAACTGCACGCCCCGCGCCGTCTCGTGGATCGAGCCGGGGACGACCGCGCCCGCCAGCCGGAACCGGCCCTTCCCCTGGTCCGGCTGCTGCTTGACCGCCTCGGAGACCGTCCGGAAGTAGACGACGTTCTCGCAGAGCACGATGGTGAGCACGATGACCGCGACCACCGCGAGCGCGCACCCGCCGGCGGCGACGATGTACCGCGTGCGCTTCGGCTGGGTTCGAGGGCCGGGCGCGGTCACCGCTCGCCGAGGTTCTCTTGCGGCCGACCGGACGGAACGCGGATCGCGCCGGGGCCGCCCGCGGCCGGCTCCGGCGGGAGCGTCCGCTCCGCACGCCGGATCCGCACCACGATCCGTGAGAAGTACGCCGGCGAGGATCACGCCGGTCAGCGTCCACGCGACGATGACGTAGGCCCATCCGTAGTCCGCGTCGGCGAGCTGCGCCGCGAACCTCATCGTGCCGACCTCCACCGGATCCGAGGCGGGGCCGCGGTCGGGCGGCGCGCCGACCCGGTCGGCGATCGCCGCCGCCACTTCCCGCTCCTCCATCTCGTCCTCGAGCGACGCGAGCCGGTAGCGGCGGTCGAGCAGGTACACGTAGAGGATCGTGAACGCGACGACACCGAAGATGAGCGTCAGCGCCATCACTCCGTGGATGTCCGCGCTCGAGCGCGGGGTTGAACACCGTCGCCTTCTGGTGCAGCGTGCGCCACCACTCGACGGAGAAGTGGACGATCGGCACGTCGACGAACGCGATGAGCGCGGCGATCGCGTTGCGCTTCGCGCTGCCGATCGGTTCGCCGGGGATGCGACGCAGGGCGAGATATCCGAGATAGAGGAAGAAGAGCACCGCGGTCGTGACGAGGCGCGCGTCCCACGCCCACCACACGCCCCATACCGGCTTGCCCCAGAGCGCGCCGAGCATGAGCGTGAGCGCGGTGAACAGCACGCCGATCTCGGCGGATGCACCCGCCAGGCGGTCCCAGACGAGCGACCGCGTCCGCGGCCAGAGGAACAATGCCGACGCGAGCGCGGTGACCCCGAACGCGAGGTACGCGAGCCATGCCACCGGGACGTGGAGGTACATGATCCGCTGCGCTTCCTTCTGCGTCGCGTCTTCGGGCGCGCCCCAGAGCCCGAACAGCGCGAGCACCGCGAGCGACACGAGCGACGCCCAGCCGAAGACCCGGGAGAGCCACGGGTCCAGCAGGCGAGCCCGCGTCTGCACGTTGCTCATGCTTCCCGCTCACGGGCCTGCGGCCCGGGCCGCTCAGGCCCCGCTTCGCGGTCGATTCGCCGGAGACAGTTGTCGAGTTCCGCTTTGCTCATGTCTCCTCCCACAACGCTCCGAATGCCAGCACGCCGATCGCGGTGTAGAGCCCGGCGAAGATCCCGAGCAGCGCGACCCACGGCCACGCATCTGCCGGCGCCCCTTCGAGGCCATCCTCGAAGGCCCGGGTTGCACCCGAGCATGACCGGTGCGAGTACCGGAAGCAGCAGCAGCGGTAGCAGCGTCTCGCGCAGTCGGAACCCGGCCGCGAGCACGCCGTAGAGGGTACCGGTGGCGGCCAGACCGATGGTCGCGGCCAAGGCCGTCAGCAGCAGGATCCCGATGCCGTGGACGTCCACGTCGTAGAGGAGCACCACACCGGCACCCAGCACCACTTCGAGAGCCAGGAGCTCGAGCACGATCGCGCTCGCCTTGCCGAGGAAGATCGCGGCCCCGTCGAGCCCGGCGAGCCGCAGCCCGTCCCGTGCGTTGTGCTGCTCCTCGACGGCGAACGCCCGCCCGATGGCCAGCAGCGACGCGAGGAGCACCGCGATCCAGAACAGGCCGGGGGCCACCCGGGCGAGGATCCCACGGTCGGGGTCGAGGGCGAAGGCGAACAGCAGGATCACGATCAGGCCGAACGGCAGGATCTGGGCCAGCGCGACGCGCGACCTCGACTCGATCCGTAGGTCCTTGCCCGCCACGAGACCGGCCTCACGCCAGAGGCTCACGGGTTCGTCTCCAACGGCCAGGCGCTCGCCGGCCGCCAAGCGGGTCTGGCCCGAGTCGACCGCGACTTCACGGGTCGCGAGCGCCCGGGCGAGGTCGAGCTCGTGGGACGCCATCAGCACCGTTCGCCCTTCGCCGGGCGCGGCCGCCACGATCTCGTGGAGGACCTCGCGACCCTCGGCGTCGAGTCCGGCGTGCGGCTCGTCGAGCAGCAGCAGCTGCGGGTCGCGCACGAGCGCGCCCCCGAGCGCGAGCCGGCGGCGCTGGCCGGCCGAGAGCTTGCGATGGGTGAGATCGGCCACCGCCCCGAGACCGAGCCGCTCGATCGTCGGGTCCGGCTCGTCGCGGACACCGGCCGCGCGGGCGACGAACCGGAGGTTCTCCCGCACCGTCAGGTCGTCGTAGCAGAAGGTCTCGTGGCCGACGAGGGCGATCTGGCGCCGGGCGCTGCGCCGGTCGACCGCGAGGTCGGTGCCGAACACCTCGGCCTCGCCGGAGTGGAGCGGGATGAGCCCGGCGACCAGTCGCAGCAGCGTGGTCTTGCCGGCCCCGTTGGCCCCGCTCAGCAGCACGATCTCCCCTGCATCCACGTCGAGATCGACACCGGCCAGGGCCGGGAACCGACCGAGGAGGCAGACGACGGAGCGGAGTCGGACGACGAGCGGCACGCGAGCCTCCGGGGCCCCGGGTGGGGCGCGACCAGCGCCGTGCAGTGTACGGACCCCCCTCCCGGGCGGTCGAACCCGGCGAGCCGGCCCCGACCTGGTCGTGGGCCTGGTCACGGGTCTCGTCGCGGCCGCGCTCGCGCCGGTTCGGCGCCGCCCGGAGGCGTCGTCGTGCCCCCAATCCCGGCTCCCCAGCACCTACGCTCCGCCGATGCGACGGATCATCGGGGGCACCGGACGCGCCCTCGTCACGATCGGGATCCTGATCCTGTTGTTCGTCGCCTACCAGCTCTGGGGCACGGGCTTCTACGAGGCGCGCGAGCAGTCGAAGCTCAAGTCCGAGTTTGCCCAGAACGTGAAGCTGGCCAAGGCCCAGGCGGCCCGGGACCGGGCCGCGACGGCGACGACCACCACGACCCTGCCGCCGCCGCCCCCCGCGGTCGGCGAGCCGATCGGCATCATCCAGATCCCGAAGATCGGCCTGGACCGGGCGATCGTCCAGGGCATCGGGGTCCCGGACCTGCGCCGAGGGCCCGGCCACTACCCGGCCACCCCGCTGCCGGGCCAGCTCGGCAACGCGGCGATCGCCGGCCACCGCACGACCTACGGCGCGCCCTTCAACCGGATCGACGAGCTCGGCATCGGGGACCCGATCCTGATCCAGACGGTCAGCGGGACGTTCCGCTACACGGTCACCCAGCAGCTCGTCGTGTCGCCGAAGGAAGTGAGCGTCCTCGACCCGACCGCCGAGGCCACGCTCACCCTGACCACGTGCAACCCGAAGTTCTCCGCATCGCAGCGCCTGGTGGTGAAGGCCGTTCTCGATCCCGAGCGCAGCCCGGAGCCGGTCAAGGCGCCGCCCGAGCCGGTCGTCAGCCGCGCGTCGCTCGACGACGCGCTCTCCGGCCGCGGCGAGCCGCGCCTACCGACGGTCTGGTTCGGTCTGCTGACCGCTCTCATCGGCGCGCTGTGGTGGTTGGTGTTCCACCGCTACCACCGCTGGACGACCTGGTTCATGGGCGTGATCCCATTCGCCGTCGTGCTGTTCGTCTTCTACTACCACCTCGAGCGTCTGCTGCCCGCGAACTACTGATCACGGGTTGGGTGACACGACGTAGCTCGATTGGTGACCCATGTAGGTCCCCACGTTGAACGTCGAGACCGTGGGAGCGTTCGGCTGGTAGACGTTCGGGGCGACCAAGCTCGTCACCAGAGTCAACGTGGTCGTCTGGTCGTAGGTCCCGAAGTGCTCGACCGAAGTCAACGTGAGCACGACCGGCTGGGCGGGGTCACCGGAGCCCGGTAGCGCACCGAACGGTGCCGACGCCGCGGTCCACTTCACCCGAGTCGTTCCCCACTTGCTTCCGCTGGCGTAGTACGTCTGCAGCTTCGTCGTGTAGGTGACCGGGGAGGTGAGGAAACGCTGCGTCTCGTACGACGGCACCTTCATCTTCAGCGCCAGCACGCCGTGGTCGACCGACCCCGCGACGATGAACGGGTCGGTCGGGTGACAGCTCGACAGGTTGACGCTGATCGTCAGACGGTTCTTCTTGTCCTTCGCCCCCGTGGGGATGGCCGGCACAAGCGGACGCTTGATGATCCCGGTGCCGAAGACCTCGCACGTCGGCGGCTGCGGCGGAACCCGATTCGCACCTGCGGCCGGTACCCGCACGGCTGCCACCAGTGCCACGAACATCAGAACCATTGCTGCACGTCGCATGGCGGGCCCCCCAATCGTGCGGCGGCGCGAACGCTAGCGACCGACGGGAGGCCCGACAAGGAAGTGTTCAGACGACCCCGGAATTGCGGGGGCCGCTTCTCGCCGAACGCGGCGAGGCCCTCCTGCAGGTCTTCGCTGGCGAAGGCGGCCGCTTCGAGCCGCTCCAGCTCGGCGAGTGCGGCGTCGTCGAGTGCACCGGCGTCGGCGACGATGTTCAGCGCCCGCTTGTGCCCCTGGACGCTGACGGGCGCAAGGCGTGGCGATCTCCGCCGCGATCTCGAGCGCAGCCGCGCGCGCATCGTCGGCGACGCGCTGAACGAGTCCGATCCGGCTGCGCCTCGTCCACCTCCATCGCCCGCGCGGTGAGCAGGATGTCCCGAGCCGCGCCCTGACCGACGAGCACCGCGAGGCGGCGGACGTTGGCGGAGCTCAGGATGATGCCGAGCTTGGCCGCGGGGATGCCGAGCTTCGCCGTCGGCGCGGCGACGCGCAGATCGCACGCCACCGCGAGCTGCATGCCCGCGCCCGAGCGCGACGCCGTTGACCGCGGCGATGACCGGCGCGGGATAGTCCGCGATCGTGTCGAGCACGAGCTCGAACGCGGGACGGAAGGTGTCGCCACCGCCGTGCTCGAGCCCGCCGGTGTCCTGGGCCCGTCGCAGGATGTCGGCACCCGCGCAGAACGCGACGCCTGCACCGGTGATGACGACGGCGCGCAGACCCGGGGTCGCGGCGAGGTGCCCTCGCAGCTCGTCACAGAGCTCCGCGTTGAGCGCGTTGCGGCGCTCGGGCCGGTCGATCGTCGCCAGGCCGACGTGCTCCTGGGGCAGCTCCCAACGGATCACGGCGTCGGGTCGCTCAGCTCTCGTCGATGAGGGCGATGAGATCGCCTTCCTGGATGACCTGCTCCGGCTCCACGTAGAGCTCCCGCACCACGCCCGGCACCTCGGTCACCACCGGAATCTCCATCTTCATCGACTCGAGGATGCAGATCTCGTCGCCCTCGGCGACCATCTGCCCCACCTCAGCCACCACTTGCCACACGTTCGCGGTGATCTCCGCGCGGATCTCGGCCATGGGGGCGCACGTTACCCGGCACCCGTACGATCCGCGCTCATGGATTCGATCGACCGCGACCGCCTCGCCACCCTCCGAGCCCGAGAGGAGCAGCAGTTCGCGCGAGGCGCATCCCCGATCCCGCGAGCTGGCGGACCGCGCCGCGAGCTCGCTGCTCGGCGGGGTGCCGATGAACTGGATGGCCTGCTGGCCGGGCCGGTTCCCGGTGTTCGCGGCCGAAGCGTCCGGCGCGCGGGTCATCGACGTCGACGGGCACGAGTTCATCGACTTCTGCCTCGGCGACACCGGCGCGATGACGGGCCACTCCCCCGCGGCGACCGTCGCGGTGATCGCGGAGCAGGCCGCGCGAGGGATCTCGCTGATGCTGCCGACCGAGGACTCGCCGATCGTCGGTGAAGAGCTGGCCCGCCGGTTCGGGCTCCCGCTCTGGCAGATCGCGTCGAGCGCGACGGACGCGAACCGGTTCGCGCTGCGGCTCGCGCGCCAGGCGACCGGTCGGCAGAAGATCCTCGTCTTCGACTGGTGCTACCACGGCACCGTCGACGAGACGCTGGTGACGCTCGACGCCGACGGTCACGTGCAGCCGCGCGAAGGGCGGATGGGCCCACCGGTGGATCCCGCGCTCACCACCGTGGTCGTCCCGTTCAACGACGTCGACGCGCTCGAGGCGGCGCTCGCGCCCGGTGACGTCGCGTGCGTGCTCGCCGAGCCGGCGATGACGAACATCGGGATCATCCATCCCGAGCCCGGCTACCACGACGCGTTGCGCGAGATCACCCGCCGGACCGGGACCCTGCTGATCATCGACGAGACGCACACGATCTGCGCCGGCCCCGGCGGGTACACCCGCGCCCACGATCTCGATCCGGACCTGCTGACGATCGGCAAGCCGATCGCGTCGGGCCTGCCCACGGCGGCGTACGGCATGACGAACGCGGTGGCCGAGCTGGTGGTCCCGGCGGCGACGGGATCGGAAGGCGACGTCAGCGGCATCGGCGGCACCCTGGCCGGCAACGCGCTCGCGCTCGCCGCCATGCGGGTCACGCTCACCGAGGTCCTCACCGATGCCGCGTTCGCGCGCACGCTGCCGCTCGGCGAGCGCTGGGCCGCCGGCGTGCAGGCCGTGATCGACGACCGCGAGGTGCCGTGGAGCGTCACCCGCCTCGGGGCGCGGGCCGAGTACTGGTTCCTGCCCGAGCGGCCGCGCCACGGCGCGGAGGCCGCGGCCGGCGTCGACGAGGAGCTCGACGGCTTCATGCACCTCTACGCGTTGAACCGCGGGATCCTGATGACGCCGTTCCACAACATGGCGCTGATGTCCCCGGACACGACGGAAGCCGACGTCGACCGGCACACCGAGGTCTTCGCCGCGGCGGTCGACGAGCTCCTCGACCTGACCTCCGCTTGTGCCGTCAGGGTCCCTGAGCACCTGCACACGACGAGGCAGCGGGCGGGGCGGACGTCGGCGGGGTCAGGCGGAGAGGAAGAGGACCAGGGGAAGGACCACGAGCGCGACGCAGATGATCAGGACGATCACGATCCGCAGGGTCGGCGGGAACGGTTCGAGCACTCGGGCTACCCACCGCTGGAACGCGCTCGGCGGTCGGCCGCGCCCGACGGGTGCGTCGTCGTCAGGCATCGGGCGCAATCAGACGGGGAGGACGCCGTGCTTGCGCCACGGACGGTCCACCCGCTTGTCCCGGCTCACGTTCAGCCCGTTCCAGATCGCGCGGCGCGTCTCGGCCGGGTCGATCACGTCGTCGAGCTGCGCGTGGCCCGCGGCGATGTACGGATCGATGTTGGCGCGGATCTCCTCCGCCAGCTCGAGCTGCTTCGCCACCCGTTCCTCCTCGGGGACGGCCTCGAGCGTCTTGCGGTGGATGATCGCGACCGCGCCGTCGGGCCCCATCACCGCGATCTCCGCGGTCGGCCACGCGACGATGTAGTCGGCCTCGTAGGCCAGGCCGTTCATCACGAAGTAGCCGGCGCCGTAGCTCTTGCGCAGGATCACGCTGATCTTCGGGACGGTCGCCTCGCTCACCGCGAACAGCATCTTGGCGCCGTGGCGGATGATCCCCTGCTTCTCCACCGCGGAGCCGACGATGAAGCCGGGCACGTCGTGGAGGAACACGAGCGGGATCCCGAACGCGTCGCAGAGCCAGACGAAGCGCGCGGCCTTGTCCGCCGCGTTCACGTCCAGCGCGCCGCCGAGCACCATCGGCTGGTTCGCGACGATCCCGATCGGCTGACCACCGACGCGAGCCGAGCCCGGTGATGACGTTCTTCGCCCAGTCCGGCTTCATCCACCGCACTTCGCCGTCGTCGACGACCGCGCGGATGACCTTGCGCATGTCGTACGCGCGCCGCGGCGCGGTCGGCACGATGTCGTAGAGCTCCTCGACCCGGCGGTCCACCGGGTCGGAGGTCGCCGCGCACCGGCGGCGCCTCGCCGTTGTGCTGCGGGAAGTACGAGAGGTAGTCGCGCACGACGCGGAGGCACTCCTCGTCGTCGGCCACCTCGAGATCGGCGACACCGCTGATCTTCGTGTGGACCGCGGAGCCGCCCATCTCCTCTTCGGAGACGTCCTCGCCGACCGCGGCCTTCACCAGATGACGACCGCCGAGGGCCATCGACGAGGTGCCCTTCACCATCGGGACGAAGTCGGCGAGCGCCGGGATGTACGCCGTGCCCGCGGCGCAGTGGCCCATCATCGCCGCGACCATCGGGACGACTCCGCTCATCGCGACCTGCTCGCGGAACAGGTCGCCGGCGCCGGCGAACGTCGAGCCGCTCGTCGCCTGGATGCGCGCGCCCGCGGAGTCCAGCAGCCACACCATCGGGATGCGCTGGCTCAACGCGAGGTGGCGCAGCCGGCGGATCTTGTTCTCACCGACGGCACCCATCGAGCCGGCCATCACGGTGAAGTCGTAGGCCGCCACCGCGACCTTGCGTCCCTCGATCTCGCCGACCCCGGTGACCGAGCCGTCGGCCGCGAGGAACCGGTCGCCGAGCCCCGGGTCCATGTGGTCGGCGAGCATCCCGTACTCGACCCAGGTGCCGGGATCGAGCAGCAGGTCGAGCCGCTCGCGCACGAGGAGCTTGCCGAGCGACCGCTGGCGCTCGACGAACTTCTCGCCGCCCATGCCGAGCGCCCGCTCGCGTCGCTTCGCGAGGTCGCCGACCAGCGGTCCCCAGTCGTGCACGTCTCCGCCACCCGTGGAAGTCATGGCCTCACTCTTGCACCCGCCGGGCGGGCCGGTCGCCCGGCACGCGCCGATGGCTAGCGGCCCTTCCACTCCGGGGTGCGCTTCTCGGCGAACGCCGCGACACCTTCGGCGGCGTCCTCGGACTGCGTGTGGATGGTGAGCATCCCCTGGAGGTAGTCGAGCGCGGGGTCCGCATCCATCTCGAGCACCCGGTAGAACGCGTCCCGGCCCCAGCGCAGCACCAGCGGGGACTTCGACGCCAGCGAGTCCGCCAGCTCGGCCACGGCAGCGTCGAGCTCGTCGACGGGCACGACGCGGGTGACGAACCCGATCCGGTCGGCCTCCTCGGCGTGCACCCGCCGCCCGGTCATCTGGAGCTCGAGCACCTTCTTCGGCGGCATCGAGCGCAGGAGCGGCACGGTGATCATGTACGGCCAGAGCCCGACGTTGACCTCCGGCGTGCCGAACTGCGCGTCGTCGGCGGCGACGACGAAGTCGCACGCGAGCGCGAGCCCGAAGCCACCGGCGAGCGCGTACCCGCGGACCCGGGCAATCGTCGGCTTGCCGAGCGCCCACAGCTCGCGGAACAGCGACGCGAGCAACCCGCGACCGTCGTGCGCCGCGGCCGCACCCGCGTTCTCGGCGATGCCACCGAGGTCGGCGCCGGCGCAGAACGCCCGATCGCCCGCGCCCGTGAGCACGACGACGCGCACCGTCTCGTCGTCCTTCGCCGCGGCGACCGCGTCACGCAGACCCTGCATGACGCCGTACGACATCGCGTTGCGTCGCTCGGGCCGATTGATGGTGACACGGGCGACACCGCGCTCGACTGCGTAGAGAACCTCGGGCTCTGACATAGCGGTGATCGTAGACAGGGTCCCTTGCCGCTCCACACCGCCCTCGCTACCGTGGACGCATGCTGGCCTACGTGATCGCGGTGGTCCTGGCGATCCTGATCGTGCCGCTGACGGGGGGACAGTTCCGTCAGCTCGGGAAGATCCGGCTCCGCCGGCCGTGGCTGCTGTTCGCCGGCCTGCTCCTCCAGGTGCTCCTCGAATTCATCGACCTGCCGAAGGCCCGCTACGACGACGTCGGCCTGGCGATCCTGCTGGCTTCGTACGTCCTGATCATCGGGTTCGGGCTCTCGAACCTGCTCCTCACCGGCATGGGGGTGATCACGATCGGCATCGCGATGAACGCCTTCGTGATCGCGCTGAACCAGGGCATGCCGTACCGGGTTCCCGAAGGCGAGACAGCGGGAGGTCACGGTGAAGCACCGGCCCGAGAAGCCCGACGACGTCCTGGTCGTGCTGGGTGACTACATCGTGCTCGGATCGCCGGTCGACGCGTCGATCTCGTTCGGCGACCTGGTGATCGCCGTCGGGCTCATCGACCTCACGTTCCGGGCCAGCCGGCGGCCGCCGGCCGGTCACGGTCCCGCCACCGCGACCGGCCGGACGACGACGACCACGGGGAGCTGGATACGACGCGCGACCCGGATCCGACGTTCGAGGCCTCGGCTCGTCCGGTAGCGCGAGTGTCGGCAGCGCGCGGGTCAGACCGCGCTGGGCTCGGGTGCCGGCGCCACCTGGGCATCGGCCACCCGTTCGAGTGCGTCGAGCACCCGTGGGTCGTAGACGTAACCCGGCCCCGAGTACAGCGCTTCGATCGCCGCGTCGGTGAACGCGCTGTCTCCCGCGGTGAGCTCGTCGAACGCGCTGGCGACGCGCAGGATCTGGCTCCCGACCGACGCGGTGTCCGACGCGAGCAGGTCACCCGCCGGGACGCAGGTAGTCGGTCTGGCGCAAGATCTCGGCGCCCTTGTCCGTCACCTCGCTCGGCTCGATCGATCGACCGCGGACTCTCGGGTCGTCGAGGCACAGGTGGCCGAGGTGGTGGAGCAGCGCCGCGGCACGGAGGTACTCGATGTCCTGCGCCGACAGGTGCAGCTCGCGGCCGAGGCCGGACCGAGAGATCGGCGACCCGCTCGCGCGTGACCGTCCGCGCACGAGGCCGGCGAGCTCGGGCACCACGGACAGCGCGCTGATCGTCTGCTCGTAGGTGCGGCGGATCGACGCGAGCCGCTCGAACGAGTACCACGCCGCGAGGAGCGGGATCGAGAAGAAGAGCGGACCCCACAGGCCCATCGCCCTCCTGGCCCACCGATGCCCCGGAAGCCGACGGACATCAGCATCCCGCTCGTGATGAGCGCGAGGTCCGCCGACCGGCCGTGGGTCGAGAGGTAGAAGCGGCGGGCGCGCACCACGTGGAGCAGGTCGTCGACCAGGATCTCGGCGACGCCGGCCGCGGCGAGCGAGACGAGCACGACCCAGCGGCTGTCGCACCGGGCGCATCGCGTCGGCGACGATGTGGAAGACACCCAGCGCGGCGACGGCCGCGCCCATGCGCGTCGCGGTGACCCAGATGCGGTCCCACACCGAACGCTCGGGCCGGAGCAGGAACGCGATCATCTCCGCCGCGAACACGGTGACGAGGAACTCGGCCGGCGACGCGGCGCGGAGCAGGACCAGGATGTACGGCGTACGACAACGGCAGCGCGGCGCGGTACGCGGGCCGCAAGACGAACAGCTCGCCGCCGAGCACCGCAGCGCCGAGCACCACGAGCGCGGTGGTGGAGCCGCCCGGATCGACGAGCTCGGCGATCGCCGCGCCGAGCGCGCCGAGCGACCGCCGACGATGCCGAGTCGCTGCGTCGTCGTCATCGGCCCGCCGCCTGCTCGGAGCCGGTCTCGGCCTGCTCCTGGAGCAGGTCACCGAGTCCCGGCCGACCCGGTCCCGACCTCGGGTGCGTCCGCGTGGTGGACGACACCCTTCGTGACCGCGACCGTGCTCCTCACCTCGGCGCTCGATCGAAGCGATGAGCGCGTCGACGACACGCGGGTGGAACTGCTTGCCCGAGTTCTTGCGCAGCTCGCTGAACGCGGTCTCCTGCGGGAGCGCCTTGCGGTACGAGCGGGTGGAGGTCATCGCGTCGAACGCGTCCGCGACGGCGACGATGTGCGGCTCGATCGGCTGGCCGCGATCGTCCGCGACCGGCGCGAACTCTGCCGCCTCGCTCGTCGCGCTCGGCGCGACCGGGAGCGAGGAAGTCGATGCGGGTGAGGATCTCGACCGAGACCTCTTCGTGCAGGCGAACCTGGCCGAACTCCTCGGCGGTGAGCTTGCCCTTCTTGTTGAGAAGGTGGTTCGGTACGACGAGCTTGCCGACGTCGTGCATCAGCGCGGCGAAGCGCAGCCGCTCCAGGCGGGAGGGCGACATCCCGAGCTCCTCGCCGATGTACTCCGCGTACCCGGCGACCCGTTCGGCGTGGCCGGCGGTGTACGGGTCCTTCGCCTCGAGGGCGCCGATGAGCGTGCGCACCGCGGCTTCCTGGGACTCCTTCAGCGCGAGGTAGGAGGCGAACGTCTGGCGCGCCACGAGGATCGGGACCACGAGCAGCGGGACGACCACGGCGCCGTAGTCGAGGTAGAGCGCACCGAGGAACACGCCCATCAGAGCGAACGGGTACATCTCGCAGCAGTGCCGCGCCGAACGACCGCCAGGTGAGGCGGCCACTGGTCGGGTCCACAGCTTGAGCGGAGACCGTGAGCAACGCGAGGTTGACGAACGCGAACGTGACACGTCGACGGGACTGCGAGCAGCAGGAGCTGGGCCGGCGTGTGCACGTCCGATGCGGGGCCAGCGCGTTGAACACGAGCGCCGCCGCAAGCGTGGCGAGACCGAAGTTCGCGCCGTTGAAGAGCGGCTTGCGCCACTCTCTCGCCTTGATGTGCGGCCAGTAGAAACCTCCGCACATGCCGACGAGCAAGGGGCCGAGCAACGCACCCTGGTCCTGGAAGACGACGATGGCCGTCATGCCGAGCATGAAGCTGGCGCTGGCGCCGGCGCCGTTCGGAAGCGTCGACGACCTGGTTCTCGGCGAGCGCGAACAGCGCACCCAGGATGAGCACCGGACCGAGCGTCGGCACCGGGCCGCGCGCGGCGAGCACGACCGCGATGCCGATCGCGAGCCGCGGCGAGTGCCACGCAGTAGACGGTTGCCCGAATGGGGATTCGCTGTTGCACGCTTGTCCGTTCAATGGGGCGGAGGCGGCAAGGCCTCGGTAACTCACCGTATCAGTGGTGGCTAAAACCAGCGCCGCCAGCGAGCAGCAGCGCAGCCAGCGCAGACGTGAGCAGAGCAACACGGACGTAGACCTTCTTCATGGGGAGATCACCCTCTTCGAGAGTTCCTCCCTGGCGCATCAGCTAGAGCCCCAGAGGGATTCCGCTTCGCTTCCCGGACCCTTCGGTCCGAGCGATCAATGCGCCGAGGCCTTGCCGTCTCCGTCAGATCATATGGACATGCGTCGTGAGTACCGCCTCCTCCCTCGCCCGAACCAGTGGTCGCCTCTCCGTCCGTACGCCTCGACAATTGGTTCGGCAAGACGGGGATTCGACTGTAGGTCCGGGTGCTTGCGTGACTTCAGACCGGGCCCGCAAGTCCTCGGGCCGGGGCTCGGCCGCCTCCACGGCGTCGATGAAACATTGACCACACCGACCACAGGAGTCTCACAGACAACACCCCCCGCGGCAAGGAACCCCACGGAAAGCCACCAATTGTGGTCGTGACGGCCGTAGCCTCGTGAAAGCGCCGGGAATCCAGCCTTCCCGGCCCGCCATTCCGCCCAGAGGAGCGACCGTGGACGATCAGGGGCCCGACAGCCAGGACACGACCGCCGACGGCGCCGAAGCTGAGGTTCTGGAGCTCGAACGGGAGCTCTGCCGGCTCCCGGAGATCTCGGCGGCCCGGGTCGTGGTCGACCACAGCGGCCGCCCCACCGAGGTCCATATCCTCGCCGACACCTCGAAGCACGCGAAACAGGTCGTGCGGGACGTGCAGTCCGTGGCCCTGGCCAGCTTCGGGATCGAGATCGACCGCCGGATCGTCTCCGTCGTCCAGCTCGGCGGCACCACCAACGGCAACGGTCACGCCGAGGTGACGGTCGACCTCACCGAGGGGTTCCGGCCGGTGCTCGTGAACAGCACCGCGGAGGTCAGCGGCCTGCGCTCCCTCGTCCGGGTCACCCTGGCCAAGGACGACGAGGAGTCGGTCGGCTTCGCCGAAGGCTCGGTCGCGTCAACCGCCCGGCACCGCCTGGTCGCCACGGCGACGGTCGACGCGCTGCGCCAGCTCGAGCCGGCCGCGGAGTGCATCGACATCGACAGCGCGCAGATCGTCCGCGTCGGCGCCCACGATGTCGCCATCGTCACCGTCGTGTTCGTGCTCCCCCCGAGCGAGCAGCTCGTCTCGGGCTCGGCCATCGTTCGCCAGCACTCCGACGCGGACGCGGTCGTCCGGGCCGTGCTCGACGCGACGAACCGGCGCCTCCCCCAGCTCGTCTGAACCAATTCGCGGACCCCGGCCTAACGTCGGGAGATGCGCGGCGCTCGAAGATCCCGCAGGACCGCCGGTCCGGCGTGGCTGACGTCTCGCCCTCGGGCGGCACCGCGACGTTCGTGTCCTACCGGCTCGGCGGCACCGACGGCGTCTCGGTCGAAGCGGCCAAGTGGATGCGGGCACTGGAGTCCCTGGGGTTCGCCCCGCGACGCGTCGCCGGCGAGGTGGTCGACCCCCGTCGATCCGGCGAGGTGCCGGACCTCGTCGTGCCGTGGCTGGCGCTGCAGAGCCGCATCCGATCCGCCGCCCGATCCCCCGGACCCGGTCGCGTTCGCCCGGGTGCTCGATGCCGGCGACCTCACCGTCGTCGAGAACGTCTGCTCGCTCCCCCTGAACCTCGCCGCCGCCCGCGCCGTTGCGGCCGCGGTTGCGCAGACCCGATCGCGGGTGGTGTTCCATCACCACGACCTGCCCTGGCAGCGGCCGCAGACCGCAGGCGTGACCGACCTTCCCCCCACTCCCCCCGGCGCGCTGCACGTCACGATCAACGCGCGCTCTCGCGAGGAGCTCGCGGCCCGCGGCATCGACGCGGTCGAGATCACCAACGCGTTCGACGTCGATGCCGCCCCCGGGCGACGCGACGCGACCCGCGCCGCGCTCGGGTTCGCCGCGGACGAGGTCGTCGTGCTGCAACCGGCGCGGGCGATTCCCCGCAAGAACGTTCCGGCCGCGCTCGCGTTCGCCGAGGCGCTCGACGCGCTCGTCCGGCCGCGCCGGGTCGTGTTCTGGCTCACCGGGCCGGCCGAGGACGACTACCAGGCGGAGCTCGACCGGCTGCTCGCCGGCGCGAGCGTGCGGATCCATCTCGGGCTCGGCCCGACTCCCGCCGACGCGTACGCCGCCGCCGACGTGGTCGCGTTCCCCTCGACCGTCGAAGGCTTCGGCAATCCCGTGATCGAGTCCGTGATCGCTCGCCGGCCGCTGGTCGTGGGTCACTACCCCGTCCTCGACGAGATCCTGAGCCCACGGCTTCGAGCTCTTCTCGCGTGACGGAACCCGGCGGCCGTCGCGGCCTGGCTCGCCGACCCCGATCCCGCGCCTGCTCGACCGCAACGTCGCCCGGGCCCGCGCCCACTACGCCCTGGCCGAGCTGCCGGCCCGGATCGACGCCGCGTTCGCCTCGCACGGATGGACGACCTGGTGAACGCACCTCCGCCCAGCGCCCCGGAGCCGGCGGCGTCCGAGCCGAATTCGGCGTCAGGCGATCCGGTCCTCGAGCGCCGGGCCCACATCGCCCGCTGGGTCGGCCTCGGGAAGCGGGTCGGGTACCTCGCGCTGCTCGTCGCCATCGCCGCGTTCGTGATCGCGGTGATCACCGGCTTCCCGGATTGGGCGGTCGGGGTCTCGATCGGTGGGCTCGTCGTCGCGATCGTGGTCCTGCCGCTGCCGATCGTGTTCGGGTACGGGATCCGTGCCGCCGAACGAGAGGAGCGGGGCGGCGGCAGTTTTCATTGACCGTCGGGTCAAGGGTTAGATTCCAGGAACCACTCAGTTCATCCAGGGGGAACCGCCATGCCGAAGGCCGCCGTCGCAACCGCAGTCGGGTCGCCGCTCGAGATCATGAACCTCGATCTCGCCGATGCCCAGGCCGGTGAGGTGCGCATCCAGCTCGGCGCGTCGGGCGTGTGCCACTCGGACCTGTCGGTCACGAACGGCACCCTGCCCCTGGCCCTCCCTGCGGTGCTCGGCCACGAGGGTGCCGGAACCGTCACCCAGGTCGGCGAGGGCGTCGACCACCTCAAGGTCGGCGACCACATCGTCGTCTCGTGGGTTCCGCAGTGCGGCAAGTGCTACACGTGCCTGCACGACCAGGGCGAGATCTGCGAGGTCGGATCGGTCGCGGCGATGAGCGGCGGCCTGCTGGACATGACCTCCCGCTTCTCGCTCGACGGCTCCCCGATCTTCCAGATGGCCGCCTCGGGCACGTTCTCCGAGGAGACGGTCATCCCCGCGATCGGCGCGGTGAAGGTCGACCAGAGCATCCCGATCGACGCCGCCGCCCTCATCGGCTGCGGTGTGCTCACCGGCTTCGGGGCCGCGGTCAACACCGCGAGCATCCGGAAGGGCGACACCGTCGCGGTCATCGGCTGCGGCGGCGTGGGCCTCAACGTGATCCAGGGGGCGAAGCACGCCGGCGCCGAGCGCATCATCGCCGTCGACATGGTGGACGGAAAGCTCGCCCGGGCCGAGAAGTTCGGCGCGACCGACCTCGTGAACGCCGGTGAAGGCGACGCCGTCGCCGCGGTGATGGGCCTGAGCGACGGGCGCGGTGCCGACGTCGCGTTCGAGGTGATCGGCCTCGGCCCCACGATCGAGCAGACCTTCGCGATGACCCGCCGCGGTGGTCAGGCGATCATCGTCGGCGTCCCCGGCTTCGACGTGACGTGGACGATCATGCCGGCGATGGACCTGCTGTTCCAGGAGAAGCAGATCCGGGGCAGCTGGTACGGCGGGTCGAACGTCCACCGCGACGTCCCGAAGCTCGCCAAGCTCTACACCGAGGGCACCCTCCTCCTCGACGAGCTCATCTCCCAGGAGATCTCGCTCGACCAGGTCAACGAGGCGCTCGACGTCATGGGCTCGGGCGAGATCGCCCGCTCCGTCATCAAGTACAGCTGAGCCGGACGTGCGGTATCGGCGCTTCGGCAAGAGCGAGCTCGAGGTCTCCGAGGTCGGCTTCGGCACCTGGACCCTCGCGAGCGACTGGTGGGGTGTCGTTCCGAACAAGCAGGCGATGCTGCACGCCGCACTCGACGCGGGCATCAACTTCATCGACACCGCGCCGGTCTACGGCAACGACGGGGTCGGGGAGACGCTGCTCGCGGACGTCCTGAAGACGCACCGCGACGAGATCATCCTCACCACCAAGTGCGGGTACCGCCACGACGCCGACCGCATGTTCCCGGGTCAGTCCGAACGACCGCAGGACTGGTCCCCCTCGTCGATCCGGCTCCAGCTCGAGGGATCGCTGCGCCGGCTCGGCACGGACTACGTGGACCTGTACCAGCTGCACAACGCCCGCATCGAGCCCATCGAGGACGACGCGCTGTGGGAGGTCCTCGCCGACCTGCGCGCGGAAGGCAAGGTGCGCGAGGTCGGGGTCGCGCTCGGTCCCGCGATCGGCTGGGTCGAAGAAGGGCTCGAGTCGGTCCGCCGGCGGCCGATCGCGTCGCTGCAGACGGTCTTCAACATCATCGAGCAGGAGCCCGGTCTCACGTTCGCCCGGGAGATCCGCGACCAGGGCAAGGACATCGGGCTCATCGCCCGCGTCCCGCATGCGTCCGACACGCTGTCCGGCAAGGTCACCCGCGACACCGTCTTTCCTCCGGAAGACCACCGGTCGCACCGCAACCCGGACAACATGCTCGACAACTTCGACAAGGCCGACACGCTGGCGTTCCTCTGGGAGGGCACCGGTCGGACCCGCGGCCAGGCCGCGGTCGCGGGCATCCTCGCGAACCCGGCGTTCACCACCGTGCTGCCCACGAACGTGGACGTCGACGACATCCGGGAGTACGCCGCCGCCACCGACATGCCGCTGACCGCGGACGAGGTGGCCCAGGTCGACGAGCTGTTCCGGGAGAACTTCGGCATCGAGAACCGCTACGAGATGCCGCTGAAGTCGAGTCGGTAACGCGGAGCTGCCCGGTCGCTCGGGCTGTCACACCTCGCGCCCGCTCCGGCCTACGCTCACACCTCATGTCGATGCGACTCCCCGCGCAACAGCGCCGCACGCAGCTCCTCGGCGTCGCGGTCGAGGTCTTCGCCGAGCGCGGCTTCCACGCGACGTCGATGGACGAGGTGGCCGAGGCGGCGGGCGTCACCAAGCCCGTCCTCTACCAGCACTTCCCGTCGAAGCGGGCGCTGTACCGCGAGCTCCTCGACGAGGTGGACGCCCAGCTGGTCGCCCAGATCGTGGGCGCGACGAGCGGCGCGACGAGCGGACGCGAGCGCACCCAGGAGGGCTTCGCCGCCTACTTCCGCTTCGTCGCCGAGAACCGGGCCGCGTTCCGGCTCCTCTTCGGCGCCTCGGTGCGCAACGACGCCGAGTTCGCCGAGGTCGCGGAAGGGGCGATCGACCGGATCGCGGACCTCATCGCCGACCTCATCGAGATCCAGGCCCCACCGGACCACCGGCGGGTCCTCGCCCACGCGATCGTCGGCATGGCCGAGGCGACCAGCCGCCGCCTGGCCAACGACGATGCGGAGGACGACCCCGACCGTCTCGCGTCGTGGCTCGCGGAGATGGCGTGGTTCGGGCTCCGTGGTGTGCGCGCCGAAGAACCGGAGCCGGCCGAGCCCCGTTAGTGCCCCGAGGGTGGCGCGAGCTCCGGCTCGGCGCGCGCCGCGCGTGACACGAACTCGAGCGCGCCGAAGTACACGAGCAGGATGAGCGTGAGCACGAGCAGCCGGCTCGCGCTCGGGCGGTACGCGAACACCAGGAACAGCAGCACGACCAGGACGCCTCCGACCCGGAGCGCGGCCCGGTAGCGGTGCACGAAGACGCCGAACGCGCCGAAGTCCCAACCCGCGCGCCTCGGCCTGGTCCCCGAGACCGCCGAACGCCTCGGTGAAGGTCGTGCGGAGGCGCACCGCGAACTTGCTCGGTCCGGTGAGCCATGCCGCGAGCGCGACGACCAACCCCAGCGCGAGCACGAATCGCAGCCCCTGGCGGAGGAAGCGCACCAACGTGTCGAAGGTCGCCGCCGCGGCGTCACGAGGGAGCGACGAGCTCACGACGGCGCCGAGGTACGCCGACCGACCGAGCGTGATCGCGACGCCGAGCACGGACATCGCGATCGCCGTGCCGATGCCCCACCAGATGACCGTGCGGCGGCGGTTGGCGGAGAGCCACACCGCGGCACCGAGCAATCCGAACACCACGAACGGCAGCACCCACGCCAGCGTGTCGAGCAGCTTGACTCCCCGTTGCGCCTCACCGAGCTGCGCCGCGTCGAACAGCTCGAACTTCGAGCGCGAGCTGGTTGATCGGGATCGAGTTGAAGATCGTGATGCCCCGGTCCTGGAGCAACGACCGGACCTGGCTGACGACGGCCGTGAGGTCGAGCGTCACCCGACCGTTTCGCGTCGAGATGATCTTCCCGCCGCCCGGTGAGCGCCGACTCGACCTGGTTGTGGGCCAGCCGGTTCGCGTCGACCCAGATCTTCTCGAAGACGTCGGACTCCAGGATGCGGACGGCCGCCTGCTCGGTGAAGCCCCGGATGCCGACGCTCAACGGCCCGGCGAGGAACTTCGCCCGCTTCGGCAGCGCTTCGCGGGCCTCCTTCTCGACGTTCACGTGCTGGAACAGCGTCTCGGTGATGTTGGCCGCGGCGGCGTCGATGATCGCCGGGTTGGACGCGAGCGGCGTGACCGTCTCGACGTAGCGGTCGGTGTCGAGCACCTGGTTGCGGACCCAGATCGCGGCCACCGTCAGCGGCGCCAGCACGCAGCTGACGACGATCAGGACCGTGGCCACGATCCGCTTCCAGCGCGGGTGATGGGGAGTGGTCTCGGCAGTCATGACCGCCCTTCCTCTCGGCGGGCTCAGTCAACACCGCCCCGTGGTCGGATTCGATGATCCACGGGGTGATTTGGCAGTGATTGTCCGAAGCGACCGGTTCTTCGGGCCGGGACCTTGGTAGCCTGCCCTCCGTGAATCGCAGGATCGTGCTCATCGTCGCGTTGCTCGCGCTGCTCGCCCTGGCGGCCGGTCCGGCCGCGGCGGCCGGGGCCACCGCTGCCCACCCGCAAGCCCGCTGCCGTCGGCGCGGGCCGTGGCCGGTGCCGAGTCGGCGACCGTGGATCCCGCCGGTCCCAGCACGGGCCCGCTCCACTCGCAGGCACTCGGCGCCGACCCCGGAGGGTCAGTGAGCGCCTCCGCAGCGTGGCGGATCGCGCCCAGCCTGAACAAGGGCCGGTACGACAACCACATCCACGAGGTGTCGTGCGTCAACACCACCAAGTGCAGCGGGGTCGGATACTACGAGGATCCGGACCACGCACTTCCGCCAGTCCTTCGTCACGTCGCTGATCAACGGGACCTGGAGGCGGCAGAACATCCCCCAACGCGGCACGTCGGTGAACACGCTCTGGAACGTCTCGTGCGTCAACGGGAACCGCTGCTTCGCGGTGGGCTACTACTTCGACCTCGCCTCGGCGAACTACAAGACGCTGATCGCGCGCTACGCGGGTGGCTACTGGTCCCTCGTCGCGAGCCCGAACAAGTCCAACACTGACAACTACCTCTTCGGCGTCGACTGCACCGACGCGACGCACTGTGTTGCGGTGGGGCGCTACTACGTCGCGGCCAGCGGGGTGTACCGCAGCCTCGTCCTCACGCTCGACGGCGGCACCACCTGGAACATCACGAACAGCCCGAACCGCTCGACCGCCACCCAGAACAACTTCCTCGCGGACGTGTCGTGCGGCGACGCGACGCACTGCATGGCCGTCGGGTACTCGCTGAACTCCGAGACCGGCGCGTACGAGACCCTGGTCCTCGAGCGCGTCGGCGCGACGTGGAGCCTCCGTTCGAGCCGCAACGTGACCGGGTTCAGCAACCTCCTGCGCGACGTCTCGTGCCCCACCCCGACCGACTGCGTCGCCGTCGGGGCCACGGACACCGCCACCGAGGTCGCGCCGAATGATCCCGAGGTGACGCTGATCGAGCGCTACGGCGGCGGGTCGTGGACGATCGAGCCGAGTCCGAACCGGGCGGGCACCGACAACCACCTCTGGGGCGTGAGCTGCGCGACCGTCTCGAATTGCGTGGCCGTCGGACAGTCCCAGAACACGACGAAGGGCTGGACGTTCGTCGCCACGTACGACGCCGGCGTCTGGACCCAGACCCCGAGCCCGTCGCGCGGCGGCACCTTCAACTTCCTCTACGGGCTGTCGTGCCCGACGGCCAGCGTGTGCGTCGCGAGCGGCGACTACATCAACATCGGATTGGACCGCTACCGCACCCTGGTCCTGACCAACGCCTAGCGCAGGCTCCCGGTCGCAGCAGGGAATCCGACGTACTCGTCGATCATGATCGCGCCGAGATCACGACGAGGCGTGGAATCGTCCACCCGGCCCCGTCGCGCCAGGTCCGCGCCGAGCGCGTCGAGCACGGTGGTCAGGTCCAGGTCGTCGCGGTGCTCGCGCCACGCTCAGCCGCTCGTCCTCGTCGGTGAAGCAGTACGCCTTCCACGAGACGGAGAAGCGCAGCTCCTCCCACGCGTAGCGTGCGCAGCACCGTTCCGGTGGCGTCGCGCAGCACGACGCGGCCGTCCGGCGCGGCACCCAGCACGGCCCCGAGCTCGAGGATCGGCGGCTCGGCGCCGGGCGGGCCGACCGGCTCGACGCCGTGGAAGACGCTGTCGGTATCGAGCACCGCCGCGGTGTTGTGCCGAGCTTCGAGCTGCGCCGCCTCACCTTCCGGTCCGTCCGGCCAGTAGACGAGCGCTCCGCCTTCGGCCTGGCCGAACCAGGCGATGCCCGTCGCGATCGGAAGCCGCCACGCGTCGAAGAGGCCGGAGTGATGCATGACGACGAGCAGCCACTGGGGTACCAGCTTGCGGTTCAAGCCGCGGAACTCCGGCACGTCGGTGTGGACCGCGAGCTCCTGACCGGGAAGGAACAGGTTGGCGTAGACGATCGCCGGCTCGATCACCGGGCGGCCGTGGATGCGGCGCGCCGCCTCGATCAGCCCGTCGTGGCTGCGCATCACCTCGACCCCGTCGAGCAGCAGGTTCTCCCCGTACGCGTACTCCTCCCGGAAGTAGCTCGTGCGCGTACCGATCGACGCCGACGGTGTCGTCCGGCGTGACCCGAGTGCGCAAGAAGTTCTGGACCGCGTCCTGGCGGGGGAAGAAGCCCGGCCCGATCTCGAGCTCCACCCGCTCGTGCTCGGCGTAGAGCCGGTACGCACCGAACTCGGTCGCCCGAGCTTGGAACTGGTCGGCCACATCATCACGCGTCGAACAGTGGGTCGAGCTGGATCAGCGCGGTCATCGGATCAGGTCGGCTTTCCGGCTTCCACCAACGGTGTGGCCGCCGTCGGGCCTTTCACCATCGGGGTCGTGGTCTCGACGAAGTCGACGAGCAGCTCGGCGAACCGCTGGGGCTGCTCGCAGTGCGGGTAGTGGCCCGCGCCTTCGAAGATCTCGAGCCGGCTGCCACGGAATGGCTTCGTGCGCGGCGACGCCGTGCGCCATCGGGATGATCGGGTCGCGGTCTCCCCACACGATCAGCGTCGGGACATCCGCCGCCAGGTACAGCCGATCGGCTGCGCTCACCCGTTGCCCATGCATGTCGACGACAGCGCGCAGCGTGTGGGAGAACGCCTCGCGCGTCTGCCCGTCGCTGAGCGACGCGAAGCTGCGCCACATCTCGGCGACGACCGGTACCGGCCGCAGGCCGATCCGATCCAACCACCCGGTCACCGCGGTCCCGGCGTCGCGCACCTTCGCGTTGCAGGCGATCGGCAGCAGGTGCTCGGCTCCCGGCAGCGTGAGCGCGCGCAGGAGCAGCGCGACTTCTTGTCCCAACCCGCCGCTCGCGACGAGCACCATGCGCTCGCACCGCTCGGGGTACTGGTAGGCGAGCTGCATCGCAACGCCGCCGCCGAACGACTGGCCGACGATCGTCGCCCGGTCATGGCCGAGCGCCATCATGAGGTCACGGATGCTGCTCGCGTGCGCGCCGAGCGAGTAGTCGCCGCGTGGCTTGTCGGAATCGCCGTGACCCAGCAGGTCCGGCGCCACCACCGTGCAGTGCTCGGCCAGCTCGTCGAGCACCGGCTCCCAGGTGTCCGAGCTCCCGGCCATGCCGTGGATGAGGACGACGACCGGTCCCGATCCGCCGCCCCGATAGCTGACGTCGTGTCCGTGAATCGAGACGTATTGGCGGTCCATCAGCCCTGCTCGCTTCCCACGATCGAGACGAACGAGACCATCTCGCCCGGGTAACCCCCGAGGTTGTGCGTGAGGGCCAGCGACCGGTCGTTGGCGATCCGCCGATCCTCTGGTGCCTCGCCCCGCAGCTGCAGCCAGCACTCGAACAGCATCCGCAGTCCGGACGCGCCGACGGGGTGGCCGAAGGCCTTCAGCCCACCGTCGGGGTTGACGGGCAGCTCGCCGGTCAGATCGAACGTACCGGCGAGCTCTTCCTTCCACGCGGTGCCACGCTCGGCGAACCCGAGATCCTCCATCAGCACGAGCTCGGTCGGCGTGAAGCAGTCGTGCACCTCGGCCATCGCCAGCTCGTGGCGGGGGTCGGTGATCCCGGCCTGCGCGTACGCGTCCGCCGCGCTGCGCTCGACCTCGGGGAAATGCGTGTAGTCGTACGACGGATCGGACAACCCCGAGCCGTTGCCGGCGACGAGCGCCAGCGCCTTCACGTACAGCGGCTTCTCCGCGTAGCGGTGCGCGTCTTCGGCGCGCACGACGATCGCAGCCGCGGCGCCGTCGGCGACCCCGGCGCAGTCGAGGATGCCGAGCGGACCGGCGACGAGCGGCGACGCGCAGATCGTCTCCACGCTCATCTCGCGCCGGAACTGGGCCCGAGGGTTGCGCGCCCCGTTGTAGTGGTTCTTCCACGCGATGCGAGCGAGGACGTCCTTGATCTCCGTCTCGTCCACCCCGTACCGCTTGGCGTACGCGGGCGCGACCATGCTGAACATCGCGGCGGCGGTGAGGGTGCGGGCGGTGCCGTCGCTCGGGATCGGGAACGCGTTGAGCCCGGCATACCCGCTGTCCTTCACCTTCTCCGCGCCGACCGCCATCGCGATGTCGTACGCCCCCGAAGCCACCGCGTACGCCGCCTGGCGCAGCGCTTCGGAGCCCGTCGCGCAGTAGTTCTCGACCCGGGTGACCGGCTTGCCCTCGAGCTGGAGCGGCTTGGCGAGCGCCATGCCGCTCATCGCGCTCTGCGCGGTCCCGAACCAGTACGCGTCGACCGTGTCCTTGTCGATGCCGGCGGAAGCGAATGCCTGGCTCGACGCGTCGATGATCAGGTCGTCGAAGCCCGTGTCGAAGCGCTCGCCGAACGCGGTGCACCCCATCCCGACGATCGCGACCCGGTCCTTGATCCCGTGCGAACCCATCGCTCTTCGCTCCTCAATCCCGGACGGGCCGGGCCTTCCAGAAGTAGTTGTGGATGCCGTCGGCGGTGGACAGCCGGCGGAAGGTCATCTCGACCCGGTCGCCGATCGCCACCGTGTCGGCGTCGACGTCCGTGAGCTCGACCGGGAACCGACCGCCTCCGTCGAAGTCCACGACCGCGAACACGATCGGGGGACTGGGCGAGTACGAGAGCTTGTCGATGGTGAACGTGATGACCGTGGCCGCAACGTCCGCCATCGGTGCGGGCTCCATGTCGTCCACCGCGCCGCCTGCCGAGGACACCCGCGCCGGCGGGAGGTGCAGGGTCCCCGTGCTGCGGTCCTTCGAGCCGACGAACCCGAGCTTCCAGTCTTCCGAGCGGCTGGCCGCGGCGGCCGAGACGCGGGCGGGCTCCGGCCGGCGCGGCGGCTCGACCGTGACCATGCCCCGCCACGAGAGGAACTTGCCGTAGGGAAGATCGGCGCCACCCTCGACCTGCGCGGCGACCGGACGGGCGGCTCGGTACCCGCTGATCGCGTCGGTCGTGCGGAAGAGCAGCACGTCGGCACCGTCGGCCAGCACGACCAGCGCGATCACCTGACCGGGCTCGGCCTGCTCGAGCGGCGCTCGCGAGCAGCATGCCCGGATGCGCGGCACCGGTGTTGCCGACCGTCATCGTCGAGGTCGTCGACGATCGCGCCGTCGCGCGTGCCGAGCCGCTTGGTGAGCGAGCGCACCGCCCGGGCGTGGAGACCGGTGACGATCAGCCGGTCCACCTGGTCCGGGTTCAGCGCCGCTTCTTTCAGCGCCGCGTTCCACGCCTGCTCGCCGAGCGGGACGTACTTCGTCTCGCCGAACCGGTCTTCCCACACCTTGGAGCGCCGGTCACCCGGCGTGCGCCAGCGCTCGAGGAACTCCTCGGTCGACGATCCGCTCCCGAGGTACTCGGCGATGACTGCACCCGCACCACTTCCGCCGTCGCCCACGAGCAGCGCCGCGGCACCATCGCCGCCGGCCGACTCATCGGGGCTGGTGGGCAGCCCGGTGCGCAGGTCGGACGTGACCACGAGCGTGGTCTCGGGACCGGCCAGCGCGATGCGCAGCGCCCCGACCCCGGAGCGGACGGCCCCACCCAGATCCAGGGCGGCGCAATCGGAGTCGAGCCGGAGCGCGGCGTGGATCACCGTGGCGTTCGTCTTGTCGAGATACGCCGGATCTGCGGTCGAGAACCAGAGCTCGTCGACGCGAGCATCGGGCACCGACCGCATCGCGGCTCGGGCCGCCTCGATTCCCATGGTCGTGGTGTCCTCGTCGTACGACGCGACCGACCGGGTGCCCTTGCCACCCCCGCTCCCGAAGGTGCGCGCGATCTCCGACCGCTGCAGCCGCCGGTACGGCACGTAGCCGCCAACACTGAGAATCCCTCGCATCAGTCCCGCTCTCGGCCCTGCGGGCCGGGCCACTCGGGCCACGCTCCGTTGGCCACCGAACGCGCAGTCAGGAAACGGCTCCACTTCGCTCATGCTCAGGAGTCTAGGCAGCGCCTCTCCCGGCGCCTCCGTTCGCTCGGGGCCGCGGACGCGCCCTCTCGTACAGTGACGAGATGCGGCTCGGAGACATCGCCAACCCCGACGCGCAGGCATTCGGCAAGCCGCTCGACGGCGTCCGCGTGCTCGCGGCCGAGCAGATGCAGGCGCTTCCCTACGCCACCCAGATGCTTGCCCGCCTGGGCGCCGAAGTGGTCAAGGTCGAGCACCCCGTCCACGGCGAGTCGGGCCGCGCCTCGACGCCGGCGATGATCGACCCCGCGGGCCGCAAGGTCGGCGCCACGTACCTGCGCAACAACCTCAACAAGCGCAGCGTCGGCCTGGACCTGAAGTCCCCCGAGGGCCGCGACCTGTTCCTGGCGCTCGCCGGCCGGTTCGACGTCGTGGCCGAGAACTTCAAGGCGGGGACGATGGACCGGATGGGGCTCGGTTACGCCGACATCGCCGCGGTCCATCCGCGCGTGATCTACGTCTCGATCTCCGGCTTCGGCAACGCGGACGTCACGCCGTACCGGGACTGGCCGGCGTACGCATCGGTCGTCGAGGCGATGTCGGGGATCTACGAGTACAAGTCCGGCCCGGACCGGCCGCCGGTGACGATCCCGGTGGGCGCGCTCGGGGACATCAGCTCCGCGCTGTACGCGGTGATCGGGATCCTCGCCGCGCTGCGGCACCGGGAGCACACCGGGCGTCGGCCAGCACGTCGACGTCGCGATGCTCGACGCGATGGTGGCGATGACGGACGTCGTCACGAACTTCTGGTCCATGGGGGTGCGGCCCGAGCCGGGCAAGGGGCTCGAGGTGATCAGCGAGGGGTTCAAGGCGTCGGACGGCTACGTGGTGGTGCAGATCTCGCGTGAGCACCAGTTCGACGCACTGGCGGAGCTGATCGGCCACCCGGAGTGGAAGGACGATCCTCGCTTCGCGACCCGCGGCGGTTGGGCGCCCAACCTCGAACCGGTGATCCGGCCCGCGGTCGATGCCTGGGCTGCCGGGCGCACCAAGCTCGAAGCGGCCCACGAGCTGACGGCGGTCGGGATCGCCGCCGGGCCGAGCAACTCGGCCGCGGACGTGATCGCCGATCCGCATGTCGCCGCCCGCAACATGCTCGTCGAGGTGCCCCGGACCGACGGTGAGCCCACCGATGTCCTCGTTCCGGGCAACCCGGTGAAGCTGTCCAACGTCTCCGAGGGTCCCGAGACGCGGGTGCCGTGGGTCGGCGAGCACACCGCCGATGTCCTGCGCGCCGAGCTCGGCCTCGACGATGACGCACTGGACATTTTGCGGAAGCAGGGGGTCATCTCCGATTAGCGGTTCAGGCCGGGGCGGCCTTGCCGATGCAGGCTCGTGAGCCGCCTCCGGAATCCAGACGTTCGACGCGGCACGCGGCCGACTCGCCACCTTGGCCGAGCGGTCCTGCTGATCGTCGGTGTCGCACTGACCGTGCCCGCGGCGAGCGGGGCCGGCGGTGAGCGCGGCGACCCGCGAGAACGCGACGTTCCTCTACCAGCCCTTCACCCCGCAGGATCCCGGCCAGCGTCGGGACGCCCAAGCTGATGGTGCTCACCCAGCTCGAGGGGGCACCGCTCGCTCGCGCGGCCGGCGTGCCGTCGTACAAGTACATCCAGTTCAACTGGTTCCCCACCACCGGAACCTGGAACGGCACGACCGCCGAGGAGCGCGCACCGTGGAGGCTCTGCGGCCCCGCCGGCACACCGCTGGGTGAGGTCGCGGGCTCCAGCAATTTCCGCTGGTACGCCGACTTCAACGAGCGCCCGTTCATCAACGCGATGCTCAAGTACGCCCGTACGATCAAGGCGAGCGGCTTCGACGGTCTCTTCATCGACGTCAGCGGGCGGGCCCTGCTCGGTCCGCGCAGCAGAACGCTGTCGACCTGCACCGAGAACCCGATCACTCCCGAAGCTGCGCTCGTCGGATGCCTACGTCGCGTTCCTGCGCAGGATCAAGGCGCTCGGGCTCCGGGTCGCCATCAACTTCCCCGGCCCGTTCGAGGACCCACTGCTCCGCCCGGCCTCGGACCACACCCAACCGGTGAACGATCTGCGGCCCCTCGTGGACTTCGTGTTGCACGAGAACGCGGCCAGCGTGGAGTTCGTCCCGTTCCCCAAGCTCATCGGCCGCCTGCGCGCCGACGCGCGCTACTCGGGAGGCAAGGTCGATCGAGATGGCCAAGAGCCAACGCGAGCCGCAATGGCCGGGCAAGTCGGCCAACGAGCTCTCGGTCTGGGCGCTCGCCAAGCTCTCCGGTCAGCCGGTCGTGTTGAACACCGGAGATGATCTCTGCGCCGACGCCGCGGGCCTTCCCGCCGGTGGCTGCCTGCGAATGGGACTCGCGCCGGATCTCGTGGACCTGGAGCTCGGCAGGCCGGTCGGCCCGCTCCCGCGTGCCATGAGCTGCAACCGCCAGACCGGGACGTGCGCCTGGCTCCGGCGGTTCAACGTCCGGCTTCGTCGTCTACAACCCCAGCCTCGATGGCAAGGTCGCAAGGTCGTGCTCGCCGTCACCGGCGACCACACGTGCCGGCTGGTCAACGAGGTACGAGGCCGGAACATCACCGGCGGCAAGTGCGTGAAGTCGCTGGCCATCAACGTGCAGCCGGGCCAGGGCCGGATCTTCACGCTCTCCCGCTGACCGCTTGCCGTCTCGCCGGCTCGCGAGCCGCTCCCGTATCATGCGGGCCGAATCTGACGACCCGTCAGATCGGGCGTCGAGCAGCAGGGACACGGAACATGGACTTCGACTTCTCCCCCGAGCAGCAGGCGTTCGCCGAGCAGATCGAGGTGTTCCTCGACGAGCACGACGACCCTGAGGTCTTCGACGTGACCCGCGAGAACATGGCGCAGATCGTGGACACGCCGAAGCGCCGGGCGTTCATGGCGAGCCTCGGCGAAGCGGGCTGGCTCGGGATGACCTGGCCCAAGGAGTACGGCGGGTCCGAGGGTGAGGGCGTCTACGAGTACCTGATCAACGAGGCGCTCGCCCGCCGGGGTGGCCCGCAGATCGGCAAGGGCGTCGGCATCATCGGCAAGACCCTCATCGCGCACGGCAACGACTTCTTGAAGGAGAAGTTCCTGCCGATGATCCTGAAGAACGAGGTCGAGTTCGCGGTCGGGTACAGCGAGCCGAACGCCGGGTCGGACGCCGCGTCGATGCGACTGAAGGCCGAGCGCACGGAGCAGGACGGCGTGAGCGGCTGGCTGCTGAACGGGCAGAAGACCTGGACCACGTCCGCGCACTTCGCCGAGTGGTACTGGCTCGGCACCCGAACGGACCCGAACGAGAAGCACAAGGGCATCACGCTGATGCTCGTCCCGCTCGACCAGCCGGGCGTCGAGATCCGCGGGATCTGGACGATGGGCGACGAGCGCACGAACGAGGTGTTCATCGAGGACGTGTTCGTGCCGGACGAGTACGTCGTCGGCGAGGTCGGCAAGGGCTTCAACTACATCTCGCAGGCGCTCGACCTCGAGCGGTTCACGATGTTCACGTTCTCCCCCATCAAGCAACGACTCGACGTGCTCTGCGACTACGTGCGCACCGAGGAGCGCGACGGCGAGCCGATGCGCGACGACCCGGTCGTGCGGCAGCGGATCGCCCGCCTGGCCACGCAGGCCGAAGTCGCCCGGTGCCTCGGGCTGCGGGTGGTCGCGGCGTCCGTGAAGGCGGAGAAGGTCGAAGGCGCGCCGCCCCCGACCGTCGAGTCGTCGCAGTACAAGCTCTTCGCGACCGAGTACTCGCGGCACCTCGCCGACGCGTCGATGGATCTCGGTGCCCCGGGCTCGCAGCTGCGGGTGCGCGTCTCGCCGGACGCGCCGATGGCCGGGCGGGCCGAGTCGACCTACCGCTACACGGTGATCGACACCATCGGTGGCGGCGCGTCGGAGATCCAGAAGAACGTCATCGCGCGGCGCGGGCTGGGCCTCCCGAAGAACTTCTGACGTGACCAGCACGGATTCCGGGGGCAGCGCCCTCCTCGACGGCATCACGGTGCTCGATCTCGCGAGCGTCGGCCCGGCCGCGCGCACGTCCCGGTGGCTCGCGGATTACGGCGCGACGGTGGTGAAGGTCGGCCCGACGCCGAAGCAGGGCGGAGTGCAGATCACTCCCCCCTTCTACGCGTACGCCGGTCACCGCGACATGCAGCGCGCGTTGTTCGACCTGAAGGCCGACTCCGGGCGCGACGCGTTCCTGCGCCTCGCCGCGACCGCGGACGTGGTGATCGAGAGCTTCCGGCCCGGCGTGGTCGACCGCCTCGGCATCGGGTACGAGACGGTGCGCGCACGTGAACCCGGGCGTCGTGTACTGCTCGACCACGGGCTACGGCCAGGACGGTCCGTACTCGCAGTGGGCCGGCCACGACCTCAACTACCTCGCGGTCGGCGGCTACCTCGACTGCTCGGGCCGCGACGCCGACGGCGGGCCGGCGTTGCCCGGCGCCACGATCGGCGACGGTGCGGGCGGCGGGATGCACGCGGTGATCGCGATCCTGGCGGCACTGGTGGCCCGGGCGTCCAACGGTGTCGGCACGTACCTCGACGTCTCGGTGGCGGACGGCGTGCTGTCCCTGATGTCGCTGCACCTGGACGAGCACCTCGCGACGGGCGCGGTCCCGGCCCCGCGGCACGACCTGCTGACCGGCCGCTTCGCCTGCTACGACGTGTACCCCTGCCGGGACGGCCGCTGGGTCGCGGTCGGCGCGATCGAGCCGCAGTTCTTCGCCAACCTCTGCCGCGAGCTCGGCTGCGAGCAGTGGATCGCAGCACCAGAACGACGACGCGGTGCAGGACGACATCCGCGCCGACTTCCGCGCCGCGTTCGCCGACCCGGGACCGCGACGAGTGGGTCGCGCAGCTCGGGCCGGCGAACACCTGCGTGTCGGCCGTCGCGTCGGTACCCGAGGTCGTCGACGACCCCCACTTCGCCGCGCGTGACACCTTCATCCCGGCGCACGAGGCGGAGCACGGCGACTTCCGCCAGCTCGGCCGGGTGCTGGCCGGGATGGTGCGCGGCCAGGGTCCCGTCGAGGTCCGGAGCGGTTCGGTGACCGACACCGACGAGCTGTTGCGCGCGGCCGGGCTCGACGATTCCGAGATCACCGCCCTCATCGAAGAAGGAGCCGTCGCGTGAGCGACACGAGCGAGACGACGATCCCGAAATCCGTCGCCGACACGATCGGCGAGGTGCAGTACGAGGAGACGGGCGAGTTCCCCGTCGAGCGCGGCTACATCTGGACCAGCTGCTCGTCGGTCGAGAACGGCAACCCGCTCTTCTGGGACGACGACGTCGCCGCCGAGATCACCGGCGGCCCGATCGCGCCGCCGACGATGCTCTCGGTCTGGTTCCGCCCGCACAGCTGGGCGCCGGGCCGCACCGAGGTCGCGCTGCCGCTGCAGGTCCACTTCGACCTGAAGGAGATCTTCGGGCTGCCGGAAGCGGTGATGACCGACAACACGATCGTCTTCCACGAGCCGGTGCGGCCGGGTGACGTGCTGAAGACCCGGCAGATCCTGCGGTCGGTGAGCGAACCGAAGACGACCAAGCTCGGCACCGGCCGGTTCTGGGTGATCGACGTGGAGTACCTCAACCAGAACGGTGACGTCGTCGGCGTCGAGTCCTACACCGGCTTCGGCTACCGCCGGGAGGGGAAACGATGAGCGCAGCGCGGAGCGGGCACGAAGTGCGGAGCGCGGAGCGGCCCCGAGCGGCGGAGCGGGAACGATGAGCACGACGGCGCCGACCTCACGCTCGCCGATGTGCACGAGGGCGACGCGCTCCCGGACCTCTCGTACGACGTGACCGCGACGACCGTCGTGCTCGGCGCGCTGGCGACGCGCGACTGGCGCCCGATGCATCACGACCATGACTTCGCGGTGAACCGCAACGGCACGCAGGACATCTTCCTGAACACGCCGAACCAGGCCGCGTGGTTCGAGCGCTACGTGACGGACTGGACCGGGCCGAAGGGTCGGCTCGGGCGCATGAAGTTCCGCATGAAGGGCTCCGTGTTCCCCGGCGACACGATGGTGATGCGCGCCACCGTCGAAGGGACCGAGACCGACGCGTCCGGCGTCGGCTGGGTGTCGCTGCTCGTGACGCTCTCCGTCGGCGACGAGGTCAAGACCGATTGCTCCGTACGCGTCGCGCTCCCCACGGGAGCCGACGACAACCCCTGGACCCGCCGCGGTCACGACTGGCAACCGTGATCCGGCTCACTGTGATGACGAGGAAGTGACCTGATGGACCTCGAGTTCAGCGACGAGCAGGAGATGCTGCGCGAGATGGTGCGGGGGGTGTGCAGCTCCTACTCCCCGCTCGAGACCGTGCGCGCGGTCGAGGACGACCCGGTCGGCTACCCGCTCGAGCTGTGGAAGCAGCTCGGCGCGCTGGACCTCATCGGGCTGATGGTCGCGCCCGAGTACGGCGGGTCGGGCATGTCCCTGCTCGACGGCGTGGTCGTCTACGAGGAGCTCGGCCGCGCGCTGGCGCCGTCGCCGCACTTCGTGAGCGCGGTGATGAGCGCCGGGCGTGCTGGCAGCGCAACGGCTCCGACGAGCAGAAGGCCGACCTGCTCCCCCAGATCGTCTCCGGTGACGCCATCCTCACGCCCGGCGTGGATCGAGCCGCACCACGGGTTCGGCCCGAAGGGTGTGCAGCTCGCGGCGCGCGCCGACGGCGACGATTTCGTGCTGGACGGCGTGAAGTGGCACGTGCCGTTCGCCGCCGCGGCCACCCAGCTCGTCGTGCTGGCCCGTACCGGTTCCGGCGACCACGGACGTCGACCTGTTCCTGGTGGACCCGAACGCTTCCGGCGTCACCTTGACCCAGCAGTTCACGATCGGCTCGGACACCCAGTACCAGGTGGAGCTCGCGGGAGTGCGGGTGCCGGCGAGCGCGCGCATCGGCGGCGCGGGCACGGGTTGGGCCGCGTGGTCCGACACGATGTTCGACGGGATCGTGCTGCTCGCCGCGTACGCGATGGGCGGCGCCCGGTACGCGTTCGACATCACGCTCCAGTACTCGAAGGACCGCCACCAGTTCGACAAGCCGCTCGGCGCGTTCCAGGCGATCGCGCACTACCTCGCGGACGCGTCGACGACCGTCGAGGGCGGGACGATCCTCGTGCACGAGGCGGCGTGGAACCGCGCCAACGGTCGGCCGGTCGACCGGCTCGCGCCGATGGCGAAGCTGTTCGCCTGCCAGACCTTCCGGGACGTGACCGCGATGGCCCAGCAGGTCTTCGGTGGGGTCGGCTTCACCAACGAGTACGACATCCAGCTCTACTTCCGCCGGGCCAAGCAGCTCCAGATCACCTGGTGGGACGACCGCTACCTCGAAGAGCTCGTCGCCGCCGCCACCCTCGACCCCGAGTGACTCACCACGCTCGCGTCGCCTCGCTCAGCTAGCTGCCCCCGAAGCTCGTTTCGGTGTGCGATCGACGTCGCCCTGGATCGGCGCGGTCAAGTCACACCGAAAGGGGTTGGAGTGCAACGCCGGGCGGCTATTCGAGGGCTTGTTCCTTGAGCTGCGGGGAAGACCTTGGAGACTTTGCCCAGGAGGTAGTCGCCGTAGGTGCCGGTGAAGTCGAAGACGCTGGCGCCGTCCCAGCGGTCGGACGAGTCGTCGGCCGCGGAGGGCTCGGCGATGGCGCGCACCTCGGCGTCCCAGCCGGGGTCGAAGAAGAACGGGCACGAGATCCGACCGGACGCGCGCGGGCTGTGCGCGCGATGCGGCGTCGAGCGGTAGCGGCCACCGGTCATCCGCTCGAGCATGTCGCCGAGGTTGCACACCAGCGCGTCGCGTTGCGCGGGAACGGCGATCCACTCGCCGTGGGTCCGCAGCTCGAGCCCGCCGGTCTCGTCCTGCACCAGGATCGTGAGCAGGCCGTAGTCCGTGTGCTCGCCCACGCCCCAGCCGGGATCCGGCGCCGCGTCGGCCGGGAGCGGTGGGTAGTGGAAGATCCGGAAGAGGACGGTCGGGTCGTGGGTCAGCTCCCGGTCGAACCAGTCCGCATCCAGCCCGAGCGCCAGCGCGAAGCCGACCATCAGCTGGTGGCCGAGCGTGGTGAACGCGTCGATCACCTCGAGGACCGTGGCCCGCCAGCTCCGGCGGGTGCTCCGGGAAAGAGGTTCGAGCCGTGCAACGGGATGCCCGCCTGCACCCGGGGATCGTCGGGGCCGAGCTCGGAGCCGAAGTAGATCCCTTCCTTCCGGTCCGGCGTACCGCTGGTGAGCTCGCCACCGACCGGGAACCAGCCGCGCCAGGCCCGGCCCGCGAACGGCATCGCGATCTTGGCCTTCTCGTCCTCGTCGAGGGCGAAGAAGGTGCGGGCCTGCGCGTCGAGCCGGTCGAGCAGCCCGCCGATCGACGCCATGGCCGGTGATCGTGAAGAACCCGTGCTCCCGGCAGGCCGAGTCGATCGCGTGGGCCACCGCCGATCGGTCGCCCACCCCGTTGACCAGCGCCGAGATGTCGATGACCGGAAGCGCATCAGCGGTCATGGCCCGACCCTATGCGCTCCGTCTCACGCCCTGGCCGCGGCGCAGATGCACCGAGGAACTTGGCCAGATCTTTCAAGAAGCCTGCACCGGGCTCGTGTCACAATGCGCCGCGGTCGAAACCACGGATGGGAGCCGCGTGAACAGCACCAAGGGCGTCGCCTTCGACCGGACCGTCCCTCTCCTGATCGTCAAGGTCGGGCACTACCCGCTGCACCACGGTGGGGTCGGGGCGATCCGGACCCTGGGGCGGGCGGGGGTTCCCGTCTACGCCGTGACCGAGGACCGATTCACGCCCGCCGCCGTGTCGCGCCACCTCCACCGTCGCTTCGTCGCTCCCACCACGGGATTCGAAGACGAAGAGCGCCTCCTCGAGATCTACTCCGCCATCGGTCGCCAGCTCGGCCGGCCGACCGTCACGCTCCCGACCGACGACGAGGCCGCCGTCTTCATCGCCGAGCACGCCGCCGACCTCGCGCCCTGGTTCATCAGCCCCGCGGTGCCCGCCGATCTCCCCCGGCGCCTCTCCAGCAAGCGCGGCCTGCACGAGATCTGCACCGAGCTCGGAGTCCCGACGCCGCGCGCGGTGTTCCCGACGTCACGGCACGAGGTCGCGGCGTTCGCCGCGGTCGCCGACTTCCCGGTGGTGGCCAAGAACGTCGACCCCTGGAGCCGGCTCCGCGCACCCGGTCGTCGCGACCAGCACCGTCGTGCACTCTCCCGAGCAGCTCGTCGACCTCGCGTCGCGATGGCCCGATCCGCCGGCGGTGATGCTCCAGGAGTACATCCCCCGAGAGGACGCCGAGGACTGGATCTTCCACGCGTACTGCAACGCGCAGCTCCGACTGCCTCGTCGCGTTCACCGGCGTGAAGTACCGCTCGTGGCCGCCCCGGGCCGGGGTCACCAGCTACGCGCGCATCGTCGAGAACGACGGCCTCGCGCAACGGTCGGCGGAGCTGTGCCGCCAGATCGGGTACCGCGGGATCGTCGACCTGGACTGGCGCTACGACCGGCGGGATCAGCAGTACAAGCTGCTCGACTTCAATCCCCGCGTCGGCGCGCAGTTCCGACTGTTCGAGACCACCGCGGGCATCGACGTCGTCCGGGCCCAGCACCTCGACCTCACCGGTCGCGTCGTCCCGAACGGCGCGCCGGCGACCGGGCGCGGCTTCGCCGTCGAGATCCTCGATGTGCCGGCCCGGGTCGCGCACACAGATCGTCGGCGGCGCCGCGGCTCCGGTGCCGCACGATCCCGGGGCCGGTCGAGCCGGCCTGGTACTCCCGGGACGACCCGTGGCCGCTCGTGCTCGCCACCGTGCGGTCGGCCGCGCCACTTGCCGCACGCATCCGCGTGCTCGCGCAGGACGCGCGCCGCAAGGTTCAGGCGAGGACGCCGACCCGCTCCGGTACCGCCGCGCGCGATCCGCCGCGACGCGAAGTCGGCGCCGTGGACGAACCTCAGCAACGGCCCGAACGTCGCCGCGGCCGTCAGCCCGGAGAAGAACAGCCCGGGGACGGACGACTCGAACGACGCGTTGAGCAACGGCGAACCGGACACCCGACGCAACGACGCCCGCAGGTCGTCGCTCACGAAGCCCAGCGCCTCCAGACCGACCCGGTAGCCGGTCGCGGCCAGGACGTGATCGACCTCCAGCGTGTCGCCCCCGCCGTTGAGCCCGGCGAGGCTGAGCTGCGACCCCACCCCCTGGCGCCGGCGGTCGCCCGCTCGACGCGCGTGCCGGACCGGATGTCGACCTGACCTTCCACCCGGTCGCGCAGCCACCACGCACCCGACGGACCGAGCACCGACTTCACGAGTGCGAGTCGGGCCCGCGGCCGGCAGGTAGCGCACCATGCCCGGCGCGCCGCTGAGGCTGCGAGCGGACCAACCGTCACCGAGCGGCGGACGGCGGCTTGACCAGCCGGCGCGCCACCGATCCGGGATCCGCCGACGGCACCGCGCCCCACAAGACCTCCGGCCCGCGCACGATCACGTGCACGTCCGCGCCGGCTTCGACCATCAGCGCCGCGCTCTCGAGTGCAGACTGGCCCGCCACCGACGATCGCGACCCGCCGACCCGCGAAGACCGACAGGTCGGCGTGCTGCGCGGTGTGCGAGAGCGGCCCGTCGGGCGACGGGCCCGACGGCGACAGCGCCAGCAGCTCCGGCGGCGTGTAGGCGTACGGGATGACCCCGCACGCGACGACCACCGTGGATCGCCCGGACTTCCTCACCCGACGCGAGGGAGAGCGTGAAGTCGCGGCCGGCTCGCTCGAGGTGGGTCACGTGCTCCGGCTCGACGTCGGGCACGTGGCGTTGCGCGAACCAGAGCCCGTAGGAGATGAAGAGATCGATCGGGATCGCCGGCTCGTCGGTCAGCGCCCGCGAGCCGATCTCCGCGCAGTAGTCGAAGATCGTCGAGCCGGGCGTCGGGGCCGAGAGGCTCGAGGCATCCGGGATGGACTTGAGGAACATCCCGACCGGCATGTGATGGCGCCATGACGCCATGAGATCGCCGAACACGCGCACGCCCAGACCCGCAGCGGCGGAGGTGTGTGGCGATCGACAATCCGTATGGCCCCGCACCGATGACCACGACATCGTTCTGACGACTCATACTGACTCCAGGACCTGGTGGACGTTATGGGAGAGCCACACGTCGCTCGGACGGGTTCCCGCCGCGCGTTGCGCGTAGCCATGGACATGACGCAGCCACATGAGCAGGACGACGGTCCGCGTCGACAGCTCCGATGGCACCGGGGGTGGCGCCGATCAGCTCGACCTCGTCGTCCCGCACCTTGCCGGCCGCGATGATCATCCCGCACCACCGCACCCAGCTCCCGGTGCTCGACGAGTGCCCGGGTGGTGCAGACGAGGTGCATGACGTCGACAACGGGCAGATCGGTGCGGCTCCGTTCCCAGTTCACGATGCCGGTGACCCGGCCGTCTTCGGGCGAGCACAGCACGTTGCCGAGCCAGAGGTTGCCGTGCACGCGCGCCGCGGTCGCGGTGCAGCCCGTGAGCTCTGACCGCAGCTCGTCCTGCCAGCTTGACCAGGCTCGTGGCATCCGCCGCCAAGCGCAGCGCGGACGTCGGGAACGACTCGGTCGCGGCGATCGGGAGATCGAGCAGGTCGGGCAGATCGTCGCCGATGCACACCGACGTCTCCGTGGCGCGGTACAGCGCCGCCATGCGGGTCGCGACCTCCGCCGCTACCGGCAGGCTCGCGACGGCCCGGCCGTCGACCCCCGCGCACCTCGACTCGAGCGTCCACGCGCGCCCGCCGGACCCGCGGCGCAACGATGACGGCAGCGACCGATGCCAGCTCCGGCGGCGCGGCGTCGCGCACCAGGTCGAGCGCCGCGACTTCACGCCGCAACGCCTCCACGCCGTGCTCGCTCGTCGCGACCTTCAGCAGCGCCTCGCCGCCGCGCCGCTGTCACGAACCGCGACGACCCGGATCGCCTCCGTCTCCTCGAGCACGTCCGCCGGCGCCCAACCCTCGGCCGTGAGCCCGGCTTCCTCGAGCGCGACCGCCACCTCGGCGAGCGCGTCGCGCCGTGGTGTCCGCTGACCGCGCGGCGCGCCGGCACCGGGCTGCGTGCCAGCAGCGTGCGCAACCGGTCTGCGTGGACGTACGGCAGCCACACGGTCCGGAGCTCCCCGAGCAGCAGCACCGTCGCCAGCGCGGTCTGCGAGACGAGCCACGCCACACCGACACCCGCGACGCCGATGATGGGCGTGAGGATGATGGAGAGCGAGCAGCACGCCCGCGGCCAGCGCACCGGTCGCGGCGATCACCGCGGAGAGGCGGCGCTGCACGCGGGCGATGCTCAGGTAGGTCGTGGTCACGACGTTCGGGATCGCCGACAGCGCCAGCAGCTGCAACACGCGCGTCGCGTGGTTGTGAGTACGCCGGCCCGAACACCCGCAGCACCAACGGCGCACTCGAGCGCAACGAGGATCGCGAGCGGCGCGACGATGCGCAGCGAGTGCGCGATCATCTTGCGGGCCAGCTCGATGATCCGCTCCGGGGCGCGGGCGCTCTCGGTGACGAACGACGCACCGACCTGGATGCTGACCAGGTAGAGCGTGTAAGCGATCGTCCACGACAGGTAGAGATACGCGCTGGCCGACGGACCGACGATCGACAGCACGATGACGGGCAGCAACCCGATCGTCGCCGACATCATGAACGTGGCCACCATGTCGAAGCCGACGTAGCGCCGCACGATCCGGGCATCGACGAGCTCGAGTGGTGCGTGGTCCCGGGCCGGGAGCATCCGCCGGAAGATCAGGAAGTTGACGGCGACGACCGCGACCGTGAGCGGAGCCGTCCACGAGGCGAAGACCCCGAGGATCGGCAGCGCCGCGGCGACGGTGACGAGCAGCAGCAGCTTCACGACTCCGTAACAGACGTTCTCGATGAGCACCCACCGCGCCTCGCCGAGCCCCGTCAGCACGGCGTCCTGGAGCGCGAACACGGTCCAGATCACGGTGCCGCCGACGAACCAGAGCGCGTACGGCCAGTGGTTCTGGAGCAAGGAAAGACGGGGCGCCCAGACGTTGACGCCGATCACGAAGATGCTCGACGCGACGAACGCCGTGATCGCGGCCGCGGCGTACCCGACGAGTACGAGCCGGCGCGTTCCCGATCCCGGAGGTGGGAACGAATCGGTTGAAGCCGTTCGTGAGGTTCAGCTGGGAGATGCTCGAGAGGAACAGCATGGTGGAGATGAGCGCGGCGTCGCGTCCGACGTCCTCGGTTGAGAACGTCCGGGCCGCGGCGATCCAGAACGCGACACCGAGCGCGGACGTCGCGAGTGTCGATCCGACGAGTGAGTAGGCGTTACGGACGAACGGCGCGTCGAGATTGCGCCCGGAGCTGCCGCGACGCGAAGAGATAGTCCGAACGACCCAGACGACGGCGCCCCGCCGTCATCGTCCCCTGTCGCGGACCCTTCACGCGACCGGTGGAGCGTGGTGGCGTCGAGCGTCGCGGGTTCGATCCCCGCGCTCCGCCGGACTGCCATTCTGACCCTCCCTGGTCTTCGCTGTCGCCGTCGGTGCCGACGCTCTCGCCCCCCTCCATGGGGAGGCACGCAGCATAGGAGATGCGACGCGCATTGCCACTGCTCGCGCGCAGATTCGAACGTTGGTGACATGCGCACGAATTTGTCACGGACTTTGTCGGCAGAACGGGTGACAACGAAGAGGCGCGCGCGTATGCTCCCAGCGCGAGTCGCACGCATAACGCTTGAGGTCTGTCGCGTGCGCTCAGCATCGCCGGGAGGCGGGTACGACGCGGCCTTCGACCGCGCCCATGGATGGGAGTCGTACGGCTCGGCAGGTAATTCGCCGTACCCAAGGACGGGATGAATGACAGACGTAGTAGCAGCGCCGGTGACGCTCGACACGATCGAGGTGCCAGAGACCGGAGGTCTGCTGAGCAGCACCTCGACGCGCCGACCGTCAGCATCGTGATCCCGACGCTGAACGAGGCGGGCAACCTCCCCCACGTGCTCCCCCGCATTCCCGGTTGGATCCACGAGCTGATCGTGGTGGACGGTTTGTCACACGACGACACCGTCGCCGTGGCCAAGACGTATGCGCCACGGGCCAAGGTCCTCATGGTCGGGACCCGCGGCAAGGGTGCCGCACTTCGAGCCGGGTTCGAGGAGGCGAGCGGGGACATCATCGTGATGCTCGACGCCGACGGCTCCACCGACCCACAGGAGATCTCGGCCTTCGTCGGGCTGCTCATCGCCGGAGCGGACGTCGCGATGGGCTCGCGCTTCGCGATGGGCGGCGGCACGGACGACATGGAGCGGCACCGCCGCATGGGGAACTGGGCGCTCACCCGGCTCGTGCGGCTCGGCTTCAAGGCTCCGTTCTCGGACCTCTGCTACGGCTACACCGCCTTCTGGCGCGACGTCCTTCCCGTCCTCGACGGACCCTTCCGGGGCTTCGAGGTCGAGACCGTGATGCACATCCGGGCCGTGCGTGCCGGGCTCCGGGTCGCCGAGGTGCCCAGCTTCGAGGCGCGTCCGGATCTCCGGCACCACGAACCTCCGCACGGTGCGCGACGGCCTCCGGGTGCTGCGGGCAATCACGACCGAGTGGCTGGACGAGCATCCCGCCGGCAGCCGACCGGCGCCGGAACGGCGTACCGGATCGCCGCCGCACCCGCCCGGGCCAGGTCCCGCCCTGGCACACCGACGACCTCGTCCGACTCCCGCGACCGGATCACGGACACGGGGTCGTACATCCACAGCGTCCCCCAGTGAGCCGACCTGCCGACACCCTGTCGGTCGTGATCTGCGCGTACACGGAGGACCGCTGGTCCGACCTCCAGGCCGCGGTCGACTCGGTACGGGGCCAAGATCCGCGCCCGCACGAGATCGTCGTGGTGATCGACCACCATCCGGGCCTGTTGGCACGAGCGAGCGCGCGGTACGAGCACACCGAAGCCACGATCGTCGTGGGCAATGCCGAGGCCGAAGGGCCTGTCCGGCGCCCGCAACACCGGGCATCGCGGCGTCCCGAGGGCTCGATCGTCGCGTTCCTCGACGACGATGCCACCGCCCTGCCCGGGTGGACCGGCCATCTCCTCGCGCCGTACGCGGATCCGAACGTCCTCGGCGTCGGCGGCCGCGTCATCCCCCGCTTCGACGGCACGCGACCCGAGTGGCTGCCCGAGGAATTCGACTGGGTCATCGGCTGCACCTACGCAGGTCATCGTGACCTCGCCGGGGCCCGTACGGAACGTCATCGGGGCGAACATGTCGGTCCGGCGGGGTGTGATCGCCGAGATCGGTGGCTTCCGACACGCCCTCGGGCGCACTGCCTCGCTGCCGGCCGGTTGCGAGGAGACCGAGCTGTTCATCCGGGCCGACGCAACGCTTTCCCCGGCGGCACGGTCTGGTACGAGCCTCGGGCCGCGGTCTCCCATCGGGTCCCCGCCGCCCGGACCACCACGGCCGTACTTCCGGGCCCGCTGCTTTGCCGAAGGCATCTCGAAGACCCAGATCGCCCGCCTCGTCGGCACCCAGGACGGTCTGGCCAGCGAGCGGGCCTACACGACCCGCACGCTGCCCGCGCGCGTTCGTCCGCGAGCTCAGCCACGCGGCGCGCTCCGGGAACTCCGCCGGCGCCGCCCGGGCCGCCGCCCTCGTGACCGGCGTCGCGACCACCGCCGCCGGCTACGCGGTCGCCCGGGTCCCGGGTTCCGAGCGGTGGTTGGCGCGGCGGAGTCCGGCGCCGAGCGAGTTCGTCCCCGCCCGGATCACCGAAGTCGACATCGCGGACACCGTCCCGGACCTGCTCCCGAGCGATCCCGGCGCGGGCGACGCGCTACCGCCGTGCGGTCGTGCTCGCCCGCCGGCGCGGCGCGCCCGATCGGGATCCTGGACCTCGATCTGGGCGACGACGGGCTCGCGGCCGACGCTTTCGCCGCCGAGATCGAGCGCGGGCTCGGGGTAGCCGTCCCCCCGCCGGACGACGGCTCGGCGGTGCCCGTCGTCTCGGTGCACGAACGCCGCCGCGCGGCCGTCGTGATCGCGACCCGGGACCGGGCCGAGAGTCTGGCCCGGTGCCTCGAATCGGTGCGCCGCCTCGATGTCCCCGCGGCCGAGATCGTCGTGGTCGACAATCACTCGCAGGGTCCGGAGACCGCCGCGCTCGCTCGAGCGCCTGCGCGCCGAAGACCCGCGGTTCCGGTACGTGCGCGAGGAGCGACCGGGGTCTGGCCCGAGCCCACAACCGGGCGCTCGAGCACGTGAGCTCGCCGCTCGTGGCGTTCACCGACGACGACGTCGTGGTGGACCGCGGCTGGCTCCGGCACCTGGTCGACGCGTTCGCCCGGGAGCCCGCGGCCGGCTGCGTGACCGGGATGATCTTCCCGCTCGAGCTGGAGACCGCCGGCGCAGGGCTGGATCGAGCAGTCCGCCGGCTTCAACAAGGGCTTCGAGCGCGAGGTCTTCACCGAGCGCGTCGCCCGACCCGATCCCCTGTTCCCGTACGCGGCCGGGACGTTCGGCTCGGGCGCCAACATGGCGTTCCGCACCGATGTCCTCCGGGCCATGCGCGGCTTCGACCCCGCACTCGGTGCCGGCACCCGGGCCAAGGGGGGTGACGACCTCGCCGCGTTCTTCGACGTCATCGCGGCCGGGCAGGCGTCGCCTACGAGCCCGGCGCCCTCGTCTACCACCAGCACCACCGGACGTTCGCGGCGCTGGAGCGCCAGACGTTCGGCTACGGGGCGGGGCTGACCGCGTATCTCACCAAGACCATGATCGACCACCCGGCCCGGATCCTCGACATGCTGTCGCGGGGTCCCCGTGCCGCCCGCCACGCGCTGAGCCCGGACTCGGCGAAGAACGAGCGTCGGCCCACCGACACCCCCGCGACGCTCGTGCGCCGCGAGCGGCTCGGCATGCTCGCCGGCCCGGCGCTGTACCTCTGGAGCCGGTGGGATGCCGCGACTGGAGCCCCGCCCGCAGCGGGAGCCCGAGCCGCGGCCCGACGCGCCAGCCCCCGCCCGACCGGTCGTCGACACGCCATTCCCCGACTCCCTCACCGACTCGCTCGTGGTCCAGTGACCACGTCGGTGCCCGTGTTGCTGTACCACTCGGTCGCGTCCGGCGCGACCCCCGAGCAGCGCGGGTGGGTCACCGCGCCCGAACGGTTCACCGAGCACATGACCTACCTCGCCGAGCACGGCTACCAGACGCTCACGGTGTCCGAGTACGCCGCGCTGCTCACCAGGCCGATCACCGAGGCTCCCGCCGCGACCGTCGTCATCACCTTCGACGACGGGTTCGCCGATTTCATCGAGCACGCCGTTCCGGTCCTGACCCGGCACCGGCTCCAGGCGACGATGTATGTCGTGACTGGCTGCGTCGGCGGGACCAGCAGCTGGTTGGATTCGATCGGTGAAGGCGACCGACCGATGCTCGGCTGGTCCGATCTCAACGATCTGGCCTGGATGGGGTTCGAGATCGGGGCCCACACCCACAGCCACCCGCAGCTCGACATCATCGGGCGGGGCGCCGCCTGGGACGAGGTCCGCCGCAGCCGGGGTGTGCTCGAGGACCGGCTCAGCCGCCCGGTGCGCACGTTCGCCTATCCGTTCGGCTTCCACGGGACCCGGATCAGGGCCCTCGTGGAGCGGGCCGGGTTCACCTCGGCGTGCGCGGTGAAGGACGCGATGAGCGGACCCGGCGACGACCCGTTCGCCATCGCCCGGGTCATCGTGCCCGGCGATGCCGACGTCGCGACCCTCGCCGATCTCCTCGCCGGCCGGGGCCGGCCACAGGCCTGGCGGGGCGAGCGGGCGTCGACGAAGGCGTTCCGGGTCGCCCGGAGAAGCGCGGCACGAGCCCGCGGGCTGCGGGCGGACTATGCGCGGACGTCGTTGGGTGGGAGGATTGCCGCGGGAGGTGCGGAGCCGCCACGGCCCACGCTCGGACCATGAGAAGCATGGAAGCTGAACGAGCGGTCGAGTCGACCGGTCGCCAAGACGGACCGACGCGGCGGAGCCGAGTCGCGGCGCGCCGCAAACAGCACGCGCGCCGGCTCCGCCGCGGCGTCCTGATCCTGGTGCTCCTCGCCGTCGTGGCCGCGACTGCCGTGTTCCTCACCCGCCCCTCCGGCGACGAGGCGGTGCAACCGCCGGCCAAGGGCGTCCTGCTCCTCAACGAGGACTTCAACGGGACCACCCTGAACCCGGAGCACTGGTCACCGTGCTACTGGTGGTCGGCCGACGGGTGCACGAACCTCGGCAACAACGAGCTCGAGTGGTACGTCCCCGGGCAGGTGAAGGTCGTCGGGCGGCGTCGCGGCGCTCGAAGCCCGGCCCGAGCAGGTCACCGGGGTCGAGGGCCGCCAGTTCGACTACGTCTCGGGCCTGATCTCAGGCCTCTCACCCACCCGCACGCTCTTCTCCTTCCAGTACGGCTACGTCGAGGCCCGGGTCCGGGTGCCCGAGGGGCAGGGACTATGGCCCGCGCTCTGGATGCTGCCGACCACGCAGGAGGCGTTGCCCGAAGTCGACATCTTCGAGGTCGTCGGCGAACGCCCGGATGCCGTCTCGATGCACACCCATTGGATCGAGAACGGCCAGGAGCGCCAGCGCGGCGTGACCTGGAAGGGACCGAACTTCGCGGCCGGATGGCACACGTTCGCGCTCGACTGGGAGCCGACGTCGCTCACGTGGTTCGTCGACGGCGTCGCGCGATGGCGTGTCACCAACAGCGACGCAGATCCCACACGAGCCGATGTACCTCCTCGCCAACCTCGCGGTCGGCGGTGACTTCACCAAGGCACCGAATCAGGCGACTGAGCTCCCGGCCGCACTCGAGCTGGACTACGTGAAGGTCTGGGGCCCTGCGCCCAGTGGAGCGGACCAGTGACGGCACCGAGCCCACCTGAGGTCGAGGACACGCAGCGCCGGCTCTTCAAGATCTTCGCGGATCGTCGGAACGCACCGCCGTTCCCGGAGCCGGATCCGGCGATCACGGGCGACGCCGCCGACGGGGTGCCGGCCCGTGAGCCGTTCACGCGCCGTCCCCAGTTCCACGTCGCGGTGCTCGTCCTGGCCACGCTGCTCTGGCTGTGGGCGCTCCAGTCGACCGACATGGCCAGGATCGGCGACTACGGCCTGCTCTCGGCCTTGCCGCCGCCGTTCTACGTGGCCCTGGCGCTGCTGACCGTCGGCTTCCTCTGCGGGGTGCGTCGCGAGACGGCCGGGCGGTGGCTCGCGCCGTACCTCGTGCTGTTCGTGGCCGTGGTCCACGCCTCGCCGGTGATGCTCTACGGCACGCTGCGGTACGCGTGGGCCTGGAAGCACGTGGGCGTCGTCGACTACTTCATGCGCCACCACGGGGTGGACCCACACCTCTCCTTCCTGCCCGTGTACCAGAACTGGCCCGGGTTCTTCGGGCTCGCCACCACCCTCACCGAAGCCGCCGGGCTGCGGAGCGCGCTCTCGTTCGCCGCGTGGTCCCCGCCGGTGTTCGAGCTGCTCAACGTCGCCGCGGTCTGGGTGCTCGTCAGCGCGCTCAGCCGTGACAATCGCGTCCGCTGGACCACGTGCTGGTTCTTCCTCATCGCCAACTGGGTGGGCCAGAACTACTTCTCACCGCAGGCGTTCGTGTTCTTCCTGTACCTGGTCGCGCTCGGGATCGTGCTGCGGTCCCTCTCGAAGCACCCGGCCGCCCCCCGGCTCGTGCGCAAGCTCATTCCCCCACTGCGCGCCACCGCCGCGAAGCCCGAGCCCACCACGACCGCGTCATCGACCGCGGGCACCATCCTCGTGCTCTGCGTGATCTTCGCCGCCGTAGCAACCAGTCACCCGCTGACCCCGCTCGTGCTCACCGCCGCGCTCGTCGGCCTCGCGCTGTTCGGCGTGCTGCGGGTACGCACCCTGCCGCTCATCATGGGCGCGCTGACGGTCGGCTGGATCGAGACGGGCGCCCGGACGTACTTCAACGGCAACACCGCGTCGATCTTCCGCGGCTTCGGATCGTTCTCGAACAACTTCAGCAGCAACCTCGTGCAGCTGAGCCACGTCGACGCGAGCCAGCAGCTCGTAGCCAAGATGGGGCGGGTCGAGGTCGCGACCGTCGCCGTCCTGGCGCTGCTCGGCCTCATGCGCCGGATCAAGCGGGGGAACTGGGATGCCGCCGGCGCGGTCCTGCTCGCCAGCCCGGTGGTCATCCTGCTCGGTGGCAACTACGACGGCGAAGCGCTCTTCCGGGTCTTCCTCTTCGCCCTTCCGTTCGCCGCCTTCTTCATCGCCGTCCTCCTCTACCCGAGCACCGATGCGGGCCGCGGCTGGTTCACCACCGCCTTCGCGATCGCCGCGAGTGCGCTGGTGCTGACGGGCTTCCTCTTCGCCTACTACGGCAAGGAAGCGTGGTCGTACTTCTCCCCCAGCGAGGTGCGGGCGGCCGAGATCGTCTACGACCACTCCCCGCCCGGGACCCTGCTCGTCGAGGGGACGCGCGAATACCCGACCCAGTTCCGCAACGCCGAGAACATCACCTACGTCGCGATCGCGAGCGAGCCCGTCGGGTCGTCGTCGCGGGTGATCGCGCATCCCGCCCGGCGGCTGTCCGAGTGGCTCGGCGCGCCCAGGTACCGCCAGGCGTACATCCTCATCACCCGCGCGCAGAAGGCCCAGGTCGACGCGCTCGGCTCACTGCCCAAGGGCTCGCTCGACCGCATCGAGCGGGCGTTGCTCGCCTCGCCCCGCTTCCAGACCGTCTACCACGACGCTGACGCCTCGGTCTTCCGACTCCGGCACACCGGCTCGCCCACCCGCCGATGAACGCATCCCAACGCCTCGCCAACCTCTGGCTGCTGATCATCGCGGTGTCGACCGCCGCCGCGATGGCGGCCACCGTCGTCTCGAACGGCACCGCGCTCACGACGGTGCCGCTGCTCTGGTTCCTTGCCGTCTGCCCCGGTCTCCCGTACGCCCAGCTCCTGCGCCTGGACGACCCGGTCCAGCGTTGGATCATCGCCATCGGGCTCAGCGTGGCCATCGACGCGGTCGTGGCGGAAGCGTTGCTCTTCACGGACTCGTACACCGCACCCCGCACGATCGTCGTGCTCGGCGTCGTCGCGTGCGCCGGCGCGGTGATCGCGCGGCTCCGGGCGCGCGGCGACGAATCGGTCGACGCACCCGCGACCCCGGTCGAGATGTCGAAGCGCGACGCCGCTCGCTAGGCGGGTGCGAGGTCGCCCATCACGATCGGCGTGGTCGTCGGCATCGAGCTCCCGCCGCGAGGCTCCTGCGTCACGGCGATCGCCGTCGCCGCGTCAGCCGTCCGGAACTCGTGCCACGGACCCGACCCGTGGATCACCCCGGCCGAGACGGGTCCATCGGGCGTGATCGACCAGAGCTGCAGATCGTGGCCGGGTGCGGTGGCCGGCATTGCCTCGGGACGGACGTAGGCAGTCCGGTCGGGGAGGACGACGACGCGGGCGGACCAGCGGCCGTCGTCGGACCGCAGCGTCGTCCGGCGGGCGGAGCGCTCCGCCAGCGCGGCCCGGGCCTGCTCGGTCGTGGTTCCGCTCGGGCCCGTGGTCCGTTCCGCGAGTGCGACCACCCCGGCGGCCGCGCCGAGCGCCAGCACCGCGACCGCGGCCGCGACGAGCCACCGAGTGCTGCGCTTCGGCGGACAGAGATCGGCGTGACCCCGGTCGGCAGCTCCGGAGCCGGTTCGGACACCGATTCCGGAGCCGGTTCGAACTTCGGGTCGGCGGTCGCACCCGGGGCCGAGTCGTCGAGGTCACGCGCCACTTCGGCCGCGATCGCATCCCACGCGGTCGACGGCGGTCGCAGGCTGGCGTGGCCGAGCCACGCCGCGGCGTGCTCGAGCTCGTGCAGCTCGGCGCGCGCCGCCGGGTCCGACAGGAGAAAGGCGTCAACTCGCGCCCGTTCATCGGGGTCGAGGGCATCGAGCGCGTAGGCACCCAACAGCTCCCGCATCTCATCGGTGTTGCGGTCAGGAGTCATGACGGGCCTCCGATGTCCGCGGCGACGAGACGATCCCGCATCCGCTTCAGTCCCGTACGAATCCGGCTCTTCACGGTTCCCTCGGGCAGTCCCAGAATCGCCGCGACCTCACGATAGGTGTGGTCGCCGTAGTACGCGAGCTCGATTGCTTCGCGCTCGGTCGGGGTCAGCCCGTCCAGAGCCTGGCGCAGGTGCTCGCCGACCACGAGGTCCCAGTGCCGGCCCTCGATGTCATCGCCGTGCTCCGGCTCGACGAGCGTGAGCGTCCGCTCCTCCCGGCTGCGCCGCGACGCGTCCCGGCGCACGAGCTCGATGGCCCGTGCGTTCGCGTCCATGAGCAGGAACGACCGGAGGGCGCCACGGGACGGATCGAAGCGCTCCGGGCTGCGCCACAGCCGGAGAAAGACCTCTTGGAGCACCTCTTCACCGTGCTCGGGCACACCCGTGACCCGGCGGGCCACCCCGAACACCGCCACCGAGTGACGGCGATAGAGCTCCTCGAGCGCCGCCGGGCTCTGGGCCGCGACGGCGGCGACCAGCGCGGCGTCGGGCAGCACGTCGAGTTCCTCCACACCAGGGGTTCGTCGCCGGTCGTCGCCCTGGATGGAATCTGGCCCCGAAGGTCGTTCCCGTTCTCGCTCAGCCGCCGGGGCTCGGCTGTTCGCTCGGTGGTCGCTCGGCATCCCGGCCGGCGAAGGCGAGGAGTATCGGCACTCAGCAGGCTCTTCTGGTCCAGCACGTAGAGCACGCCGAGCGAGGGCAGGATGAGGATGGCCGCCAGGACGACCGCGAGAGTGACGGGCGCCAGATCAAGCACAACGCGATCCTTGCATCCCGCGACCTCGTCCGGGAGCACTGCGGCGACTCCGGCCGCTCGCGACTCCGCATCGGCGCCGGTATCGTTCGCCGCATGACGATGTTCCCGCCCATCGCCGAGTACGCGTTCCTCTCCGACTGCGAGATCAGCACCCTGGTCGCACCGGATGGCTGCATCGAGTGGCTGTGCCTGCCCCGCCCGGATTCGCCGAGCGTGTTCGGCGCGCTCCTCGACCGGACCGCGGGGACGTTCCGCTTCGGGCCGTCGCACGCGATGGTCCCCGACCAACGCCGCTACATCCCCGGGACCATGGTCCTCGAGACCACCTGGCACACCCCGACCGGTTGGTTGACCGTGCGGGACCTGCTCGTGATGGGGGCGCCGGACACGCACCATCGCCGCACCGACTACAAGCGCGTGCCCGGAGACATGGCCGCGCAGGGGACCCTGCTTGCGCACGGCGACGTGCTTCAGCGGCCGGGTCGAGGTCGTCGTCAACTGCTTGCCGTTGTTCGACTACGGACGAACGCAGGGCAGCTGGAGCTACGGCACCGACGGCTACGACCGGCTCACGGTGCAGTCGGGCGACCTGAGCTTGCAGCTGGACAGCAACATCGCGCTGGGCATCCTCGGCGCGCGCAGCTACGGACGCACCACGCTCGAGCACGGCGAGTCGGCGTACGTCGCGTTGTCGTGGGGAGGGCGGCCCCCGACGAACATGGACGAGGCCAACGAGCAGATCGCCGCGACCGAGGAGTTCTGGCGCGACTGGCTGAGCATGGCCGACTTCCCCGATCACCGATTCCGTCCCGTACATCGAGCGCAGCGCCCTCGCGCTCAAGGGGCTGAGCTACGCGCCGACGGGCGCGATCATGGCGGCCGCCACCACGTCCCTCCCCGAGACGCCGGGCGGCGAACGGAACTGGGACTACCGCTACACGTGGATTCGCGACACCGCGTTCATGCTGCGCGCGCTGCACGGCCTCGGTTTCGACTGGGAGGCGCTTCGAGTACTTCGCCTTCATCCTCGACGTGGTGAGCGGCAAGCCCGGCCAGAGGCTTCGACATCCAGATCATGTACGGGATCGGCGGCGAGACCGACCTGACCGAGAGCACGCTCGACCACCTCTCGGGGTACGGCGGCGCGCGGCCGGTGCGGATCGGCAACGGGGCCTACGACCAGCAGCAGCACGACGTCTGGGGGATGCTCCTCGACTCGGTCGCGGAGCACCAGCGCAACGGCGGCCAGATCGCGAAGCCGGTGTGGGAAGGGGTCGCGAGCCTCGTCGACACCGCGATCGCGAAGTTCCCTGAGCCCGACCAGGGCATCTGGGAGATGCGCGGCGAGCCGAAGCACTTCGTCGCGTCCAAGGTCATGTGCTGGGTCGCCGCCGATCGTGGCGCACACCTCGCGCACGTTCGGGGCGATACCGAGCGCGCCGAGAGCTGGCGGCAGGCCGCGGATGACATGCACGCCGAGATCTGCCAGAAGGGACTCGACGACCGTGGGGTCTTTCGCCAGCACTACGACACCGACGACCTCGACGCCTCGCTGCTGCTGATCCCGATCATGGGCTTTCTCCCGCCTGACGACGAACGGGTGAAGGCGACGGTGCTCGCGATCGCCGACGAGCTGACCAAGGACGACCTCGTGCTGCGGTACCGGGTGGAGGTGACCGACGACGGGCTCTCCGGCGAAGAAGGCACGTTCACGATCTGCTCGTTCTGGCTCGTCGCCGCGCTCGCGCTCATCGACGAGGTCGAGCGGGCCGGCAAGCTGTTCGAGAAGCTGCTCTCGTTCGCCGGTCCGCTCCTCCTCTACGCGGAGGAGATCGACACCACCACGGGCCAGCACCTCGGGAACTTCCCGCAGGCGTTCACCCACCTGGCGCTGATCGACGCGGCCACGAGGCTCATCGCCGCCGAGCCCGACGACGACTGATCACGCCCGCGCCGGCCGTCCGCGCTACGACTCGATGAGCCCGAGCTCGAGCGCGGCCGTCACCGCTTCACCGCGTGACGAGACGCCGAGCTTTCGGTAGATCGCGATCGCCTGGGTCTTCACGGTGTTGCGCGAGACGAACAGCTCTTCGGCAATCGCCTGGAAGCTCAGGTGGGTCGGGAGGTACCGCAGCACCCGGAGCTCGGCGGTGGTGAGCGGGACGACACCCCCGCCGACCTCCCCCGCGGCGGCCTGGATCGCCTTGGCCAACGCCTCGCTGGTCCTCGACGAGGGAGCCGGGGTCAGGGAATCGGCGCAGCAGGTCGTCGGCTCTCGGTCTCGAGCACCCGCGCGGCTTCGACGTCACCCAGGATCAGCTCGGCCCGCGCCAGCACCAGGCGGGCCTCGATCGCGATCCAGGGCATCGCGTAGTTCAGGCGCGACAGCAGGAACCGAGCTCGTATGGCGTCGTTGCGCGCTTCGCTCGTGGCGCCTCGTTGTGCATGCACGAGCGCCGCGGTCGCGAACACACCGGCTTGCGGCGGCCGCTCGGTGAGCTCGTGCTGGACCAGCACGTCCACCGCCTGCTCGATGTGCCGGCGAGCCTCGAACCAGTCGTCGTCGCCGATCGCCAGCAGGGCCAGCTCTCCCAGGCAGGTGCTGAGCGAGCCCGGGACGGGCGCGGCGTGCGCCACACCGTTCTTCAGCACCGCGCGCGCCCGCTCGGGCGCGCCCAACAGGCGGTGACCGGTTCCCTCGACCGAGCAGGCGATCGAAACGATACGGACTGTCCCGGCGGTCGTGCTCGCAGGAGTAGGCGGCATCCTCGGTCATGCGGGTGACACCGTGCTCCGCGGTCATCGCTTCGAGCAACGCGATCATGGACCCGAGCGGCGTTCCGTCGGGCAGCGATCACGTCGAGATCCTGACGACGCGCCATCTCGATCCACTGGCCGATCGGCTCGTTGCGCGAGCCCATCATGCATGCCCACGCCGCGGTGGCGGCCAAGGCGGGTTCCGCCGCGATCTCGTCGAGCGTGAAGCCGTCGAGCCACCGGGAGATCGTCAGGGGCCGGCCCGAGCCCAGGTAGGCCGGCGCGATGCCCCAGATCAGTGCCGCAGTCCGCTCCAGGTCACCCGCCAGCTGCGAGCGTGGTTGACGGCCGCGTCGACATCGCCATGGGCCTCGTACCACTGGCTCGCCGCGGGCATGCAGCACGGGCTGCAGCTCCGGCTCCCGGTGCCGCAGCTCGGCTCGCAGCAGGCCGCCGAACAGGTGGTGGTAGCGAAAGAGATCGCCGGTCCGGTCGAGCGGGACGACGAAGCAGATTGGACCGCTCGAGCTCCTCGAGGACGTGCCTGCGACCCGGACGTGTCGAGCACCGCGTCGCAGAGCGGGCCCGACAGCTCGTCGAGCACCGAGGTGCGACTCAGGAACTGCACCAACGGCTCGGGGAACATCGCGAGCAGCTCGTGGCGCAGGTAGTCCGCGACGACCTTGTCGTCGCCCGAGAATCCGCTCGCCGCTTCGGTCGGCTCGGGATGGTCCCGCAACGCCAGCGCGGCGAGATACAAACCGGCAGCCCAGCCCTCCGTCCGTTCGACGAGCGCGGCCGCCGAATCGTCGTCGAGATCCAACGCCGGCGAGACGCACGAGCTCCGCGCCCTCGTCGGCGTCGAGCGCGAGCTGTGCTGGCCCGATCTCGACCAGCTCGCGTTGCGCCCGGAGCCGCGCCCGCGGGACCGAGAACTCGCCCCGCCCGGCGAGTCCGAGCTGGGATCCCGACGGGAGGTGCGAGACGAGCACGGCGAGCGCGTTCTGCGACTTGGGCGAGGTGAGCAGGTGCACGTCGTCGAGCACGAGAACCATCGGCGCGCGTGCGTTCGAACAGCGCTCGGCCCAAGCGCGGCAGCAGCATGGTCGTCCCGTCGGCACCCCGGACGGTCAGCCCGGCGAGCGCATCGGGCGCGAGCGGGTCGACGGCGTCCATCGCACGGGCCAGGTAGGCGGTGAGGACGGCGAGGTCGTTGTCCGGCTCGGTGATCGTGAGCCACGCGAACGGTCGCTCGTCCGCTTCGGCCCACTGGGCCAGGAGGGTGGTCTTGCCGGAGCCGGCCGGACCGGAGATGAGCGCGACGGGACCACCGGAGCTCAGCCGGTCCACCAGCGCGGGCCGGGCGACGAGACCCGGACGGACTTCGGCCACCCGGAGCTTGGCGTCGTAGGGAGCCAGCGCCCGTAACGCCTGGTCAGAGCGGCGCGGGGCGGCCGCGCCCGGCGCGTCAGTGACCGTGCTCATCTGACCGCTCGCGTCCTGCCCGGATGCGAAGTTCACCCCAGCAACTTAGAGCGCGAAACGGCCCCGCCCCGAACGGCCGGCGAATCCTACGGCTTCCTGACGATCAGTCGTGCGGCAGGAGCCCCAGCCCGTCGAGCAGCTCGACCTCGTCCCAGTAGTGCCGGAACGAGCGGATGCGGTCCCCTTCGAAGTCCGCCACCGAGACACCGTGCAGGGTGATGCGCCGGCCAGTGGCCGGGACCATGCGGTGCTCGTTCACCGGATACGGCCCCGAATGCAGCGCGGTCGCGATCCATTCCACGCACGGCGCGGTCGGCCTCGACCGAGACCGGATGCACGTCGAGGGCGAGCTCCGAGAACGCCTCCTCGCGGTCCTCGAGCTCCACTGCGAGCTCCTCTCGTGACGTGACGCGAACCGGCGGCGACCAGCCCACCACCTCGTCGGTGAACAGCTCGTTCACGATCGAAGCGTCACCGGCAACCGTCGCTTCGATCGCGCGCACCAGGCACGCCTCGTGGTCCATGGCGATCAATGCGCGCCTTCGCTCGGGTCGACCGCGATCACACCGGCCTTCGCCGCGGCAGCGACCGCGTCGTAGTCCCGCTGGTTCTGATCGGCGTACGCACGTGGCGAAACTGCCGATCGCACGATCGAACGGGTCGCCGGATCCGAGATACGACGCGATGGCGATGCGGTCACCAGATCGAGCGTGGCCGCGAGCGAGGGTCGACCCGCAGAGCTCGCCGTAGATGCCGAGCACCTCGGGCGACATGGAGTCGATGTCTGCCGACATCTTCCCGTCCCAGAGCTGGCGGACGTAGAAGTCATGCGCGACGCCTTCGAGTGTCGGTGGCCCGGTCCCAACCGAGGAAGATGTCGCTCGACGACTGCATGAGCCGCTGGCCCTCCACGACGCGACGGCCATGATGGGAGTACGGCGGCCTTCCCGACGTACGGCTCGAGCACGGACGCCTCTGCTTCCTTGATCTGCAGGAAGAGCGGATCACCGCCGTCGCGTCCGAGCAGCAGGGCGATCCAGCGACCGGGTGCCGACACTGCCGACCCCGACGACCTTGCGGGCGAAGTCCACCAGCTCGAACGTCTCGAGGATCTGGCGCCGGTCGGGCTGGAGCGTCCGTCGATAGCCACGGAACCACTCGTGCAGCGTCGTCGCGAGCCTCCGATGCGACCATGCGCTCCGGGAACAGCTCGTCGATCGGCACGACGAGCGGCGGGTTGCTGAGGATGCGGACCCGGCCGTTCACCATGCCCGTCAGCTTGTTGAACGCGCCGAGGCTGTCGCGCGTCCGGGCCTTCGCCACGTTCTTCTGGTACCGCTTCATCGCGGCCGGCGGGACCTTGTCCTTCCAGCGAGCGAACACGGTGGCCTCGTCCAGTCGCTGGTACCAGAGGTCCAGGTTGCGCGTCCCCGCGTACTCCTGCATGGCCTCCCGGTACGCGCGGACGGTCTCGCGCACGACGCGAGTACGGACCTTGTCGTCGAACTCGTGCGCCCGGGCCGCGATGTCGAAGCTTGCTGCCAAGCGCTTCACGTCCCACTCCCACGGTCCGGGGAGGGTCTCGTCGAAGTCGTTGACGTCGAAGACGAGGGTGCGGTCCGGGGCGGCGAAGCCACCGAAGTTGGCGAGGTGCGCGTCGCCGCAGCACTGGACCTTGATGCCCGAGGTCGGAGTCGCCGCCAGGTCCGTCGGCCATGATCGCCGCCGCGCCGCGGTAGAACGCGAACGGCGACGCCAGCATGCGGGCGTGGCGAATCGGCACCAGCTCCGGTACCCGGGTCGTCGGCCTGCTCGAGCAGCTGGTCGACCGGATCCGGGCGGTCCGGAGCCGGCGCCCACTCCCCGTGGCTCGACCGCGGCACGTGCGGCTCGCGCGGCCCGGCCCCGAGCGACCCTGTCCTCAGGCGTCGGATGCGCGACGACTCGCGGTGGACTCATCGAGCTCTCCGTCCTTCTGTCCGCTCGTGGCGTAGCGCAGCGTGGCGATTGCTGCACGCTGCAATCTCTCATCGTGGTCGAGGACGGGTCCATCGACATCACCCACATCGGGTGATCGTGAAACGCCGGGTTCCGGGGCCCGGCGAAGTCATCCCATGTGGTGGATGCGCGGACGGGCGCTGCCCCATTACCTTCTCGGCATGCCGTTGACCGCGCCCCGGGCGCATCGTGCCTGACGAGCAGCCGAGCAAGCGAGCTCGCAGGATCCGGACGCACTCGAACGGCGATCGGGCGACATCGTCCGGGTCGGCATCGGGACCGCCGGCGCGCTCGTCTGCGGGCTCTGGGCCCAGGCGGGTGGCTCGGTCGACAGCAACCTGGCCAAGGTCATCAACGGGCTCGGATCCGATCTCGAAGGGCTGGCGAAGGCGATCTCGCAGCTCGGCTCGATCTGGGCCGTCGCCGCGCTCGCGGTCGTCCTCCTGATCCTGCGGCGGCCGTGGGCGGCGTTGACGGTCGCGCTCGGCGGCGCGGTGGCGTTCGGCGCCGGCTCGCTGCTCAACGAGATCCTCGGACCGCGTTCGGCGAGCGCGCTCGGCATCACGGTGCGCACCGGCGACGGGCCGACGTTCCCGTCGGTGGAGGTTGCGACCGTCGCGGCCATGGCCATCGCGGTGTCGCCCTACATCGCCCGGCCGGTGCGGCGTCTCTCGTGGCTCCTGATCGCGCTCGTGGCGTTCTCGGTCGTCTACCTGGGAACGGCCTGCGCCTCGGACGCGTTGGGCGGCTGGTTCGTCGGGACTCGCCGCGGGCGCCGGCGCGCTCGCGATCCTGCGGGCGCCGAGCGGGCGGCTCTCGGCAACCGAGATCCGCGACGCGCTCGGCGAGCTCGGGTTCGACGTCGCCGGCGTGGCGTCGGCATCGCTGCGGGTCCCCCGAGCCCGGGTCGTGGACGTCACCCTCGCCTCGGGCGAGCAGCTCCGGGTCGACGCCTTCGGCCGGGACCAGCGCGACGGGCAGTTCACCGCCCGGCTCTGGCACTCGGCGATGTACAAGGAGCCCGGGAGCTCGGCCCTCGGCAGCCGGATCCAGCAGGTCGACCACGTGGCGTACTCATTGATGCTCGCCGAGCGCGAGGGCGTGCACGCGCCGCGGCTGGTGAAGACCGGCATCGCCGGACCGGATGCGGCGCTGCTCGTGACCAGCGCGCCCGTCGGCACACCGATCGGCGAGCTGGCCCCGGAGCAGGTGACCGACCAGGTCCTCGCCTCGGTCTGGCACGAGGTGCAGACGCTGCACGACGCCGGGATCGCGCACGGACAAGCTCGATGCCGCACACCTGCTCGTCAGCCCGGACGGCACCGTCACCCTCGACGACTTCAGCGCCTCGGACACGACCGCGCAGACGTACTGGCGCGATCGCGACGTCGCGGCCGTGCTCGTCGCCACCGCGCTGCAGGTCGGGAACGAGCGGGCGATCGCCGCGGCAGTCACCGCGATCGGGAAGGAACGGGTCGGCGAGGTGATCGCCTTCGTCCAGCCGGCGGCGCTTCCCCGCGCGACCGCCCACGGGACGAAGCACCTCGGCAAGACTGCTGAAGGCGCTGCGCGCCGATCTCGTCACCGCAACCGGCGTCGAGGACGTCAAGCCGCTGAAGATCAAGCGGCTCGACTGGGCCAACATCGGGATGCTCGCCGGCGTGCTCGTCGCGCTCGCCCTCGTCATCCCCAGCCTCGAGTCGATCGACTTCAGTCGGTGCAGAGCGAGTTCGAGAACGCGGACTGGGGCTGGGTCGTGCTCGCGGCGTCGATGTACCCGCTCATCATCACCGTCGTGGGCCACCGCACTCATGGGCTGCGTGAACATGGACCTGCCGTTCGTGCCGACGGTGCTGACCCAGCTCGCGTGCACGTTCCTCAACCTGGTCACCCCGAACGGCATCGGCGGCACCGCGCTGCAGCTCGACTACCTGCACCACCAGGGCGTGCCCGATCGCGTCCGGCGGGAGCGCGATGGTGCTCAGCACCGGCGTCGGCGGCGCGATCCAGATGGCGCTCCTCATCGGCGCGGCCGCGTACACGTCGACGAGCCTCGACCTCTCGAGTGGCGGCGAGCGCCAGCCTGTGGGCCATCGCCATCGGCGCCGCGCTCATCGGTGTCGTGCTCGCGGTCCCCAAGATCCGCGGCAAGGTCGTCCCCGCGGTCAAGAAGGCGGCCGACGACATCTGGTCCGTCCTGCGCAACCCGAAGAAGGGGCTGCAGCTGTTCGGTGGCGACCTCGCCGGCAACCTGCTCTATCCGGCGCTGCTCGGACTCTGCCTCCTGGCGTTCCACCAGAACCTCACGCTTCGCCCAGCTGATCGTGGTCCAGATGGGCGCCGGCATCCTCGGCAACGTCGCGCCGGTGCCCGGGCGGCATCGGCGTGCAGGAAGCCGCGCTCACCGCCGGCCTCACGAGCTTCGGCATCCCGCCGGCCCCGGCGCTGGCCACGGTGCTCGTGTTCCGGGCGATCACGTTCGCCATCCCGCCGATCTTCGGCTTCTTCACGCTGCGCTGGCTCCGCAAGGCCGGCTACGCGTGATGCCTGCCACGCACTGATCCACCGAACCCGACATCCGGGAGGATGCGAGATGAAGAAGGTCATGGTCTGTCGCGGCCGCGTTGACCCTCAGTGTCGCCGTGTTCGCCGGTTGCAGCTCGAATGACGACTCGAGCTCGACGTCCACGACGAAGTCGGCCACGAACAAGGATGCCGTGTGCAGCGCGCGGACGAAGCTCGCGGACAACCTGAAGTCGCTCGAGGACCCGTCCCTGCTCACCGAGGGCAAGAGCGGGATCCAGTCCGCGGTCGACGGGGTCGAGAAGGACGTGAACAACCTCGCCGACGCGGCGAAGAGCGACTACCAACCCCAGGTCGACGCGGTGAAGACCGCCCTCACCGATCTGAACACTGCGGTCGGCAACCTCGGCAACGGGTCGCTCACCGAGAGCCTGCAGGAGATCGGCTCGTCCATCCAGAAGGTCGGGAGCACGACGCAGACGCTGCTCGACCAAGTGAAGGCCGGCTGCCCGTCGAGCTAGACCGGTCGAGCAAGCCCGTCTACTTCGAGTGCCGGGGCCGGCGTTCGATGCGGCCCATCCGGCTGACGATCACCGCGACGATCGTGACCAGGTAGAGCTGGCCGAGCAGCGCTTCGAGGACGGCGACGGCGCGGCCGAGGCCACCGGCCGGCGGTGAGGTCGCCGTAGCCGGTGGTCGTCAGGGTGACGAAGCTGAAGTAGAGGAAGTCCGCGACCGTCCCCGTCGAGGTCTCCGCGAAGAACGGCGCCGACCCGATCGCGCCGATCGCGGCGAACGATGAACGCCCACAGCATCCCGAGCAGCACGTAGATGCACAGCGCGCCGAGCACGGTCTGGATGTCGATCACCCGCCGCTTGATCAGCGCGATCGCGATCACGACCGGTGCGCCGGCCACGAGCAGCGCGTTCAGGATGAAGAGCGCCCCGCCCTCGCTGTCGACCCCCGACGTCCACACGGTGGTCCCGGACACGAGCGCGAAGACCACCACGACGACGGCGATCCGCCAGAGGCGCCGCGACGCACCGGAGGCCGCGAGCGCGGCCAGCAAGGTCGCGCCCTGGAGGACGACGACCACGAAGGGCACCCAGCTCCCGCTCGGCCCCGACGCCATGAAGATGAAGGTCGCAAAGAGCAGGCCGAGGACGATGCCGTACCGGTAGGCCGGGAGGTGCGCTTCGAGGTCGCCTTCGCCTACGCCTTCGACGGGCGGTTCGGTCGGCTCGCCGGCCGCGTCATCACTCACGCCGGTCACGCTACGCGCTCACCGCGTCAGGAGCGCGGGATGAGGCCGACGGAGCAGATCCATCCGAGGTGTCCCGTCAGTGGTGGAAGCCCTCGCCGGGCTCCGCGGGCAGCGAGCCCTCGAGCCGGTTCAGGTATGCGATGACCCCCTTGAGGTCCTCGATGAGGAAGTGCGCCAGGTCGGAGGTGAACCCGTTCTTCACCACGATCCGCAGCGCGGCGAGATCCTCACGGTTCGCCGGGAACCGGTAGGCGGGCAGCAGCCACCCACGCTCGCGCATCAGCCGGGAGACGTCGAAGACCGTGTAGTGCTTCACGTCGGGCTTCAAGCGCGAACGCGAACACCGGGAGCTCGCTCCCGTCGGTGATGAGCTCGAACGGTCCGAGCTCCGCCACCTTCGCCGACACGTGCATCGCAACGTCGCGCGACGCCTGCTGGATGCGCCGGTACCCGTCGAAGCCGAGCCGGATGAAGTTGTAGTACTGCGCCACGATCTGGTTGCCGGGGCGCGAGAAGTTCAGCGAGAACGTCGGCATCTCGCCCCCCAGGTAGTTCACCTTGAAGACGAGGTCGTCGGGCAGCACGTCCGGATTGCGCCAGACGACCCAGCCGACGCCCGGGTACACCAGCCCGTACTTGTGGCCCGAGGCGTTGATCGACTGCACCCGCGGCAGCCGGAAGTCCCACACGACGTGCGGGTCGAGGAACGGAGCGACGAACGCGCCCGACGCTCCGTCCACGTGCACGGGGACGTCGAGACCGGTGTCGGCCTGGAGCTTGTCCAGCGCGGCGCAGATCTCGGCCACCGGCTCGTAGCTGCCGTCGAAGGTGGAACCGAGCACCGGGATCACGCCGATCGTGTTCTCGTCGCACTGCTTGACGGCCTCTTCGGCGTTGAGGTGGAACCGGTCGCCCTCCATGGGCACGAGACGCATCTCGATGTCCCAGTACCGGCAGAACTTCTCCCAGCAGACCTGCACGTTGATGCCCATCACCATGTTCGGCTTGTCGGTCGGCTTCCCCGCGGCGCGCATCCGGTCCCGCCAGCGCCACTTGAGCGCCATGCCGCCGAGCATCGCGGCCTCGCTCGAACCGGTGGTGGACGTGCCGGTCGCTTCTTCGTGGTCCGGTGAGTTCCAGAGCCGGGAGAGCATGTTGACGCAGCGCATCTCGAGGTCCGCGGTGCGCGGGTACTCGTCCTTGTCGATCATGTTCTTGTCGAACGTCTCGGCCATGAGGGTCTGGGCCTGCGGCTCCATCCACGTGGTGACGAACGTCGCGAGATTGAGCCGCGCGTTGCCGTCGAGCATCAGCTCGTCGTGCACGACCTGGTACGCGGTGTCGGGTCGCATGCCGAACGCCGGGAGGTCGTGGTGCGGTGCGGAGGCCGCCTCGCCGGCCCGGGCGAAGATCGGGATCGATCGCCGAGCGGTGCGCGGCCTGCTCCGGGGTCTCGTCGTTGTCGGGCGTGGTCTTGCGGTGCAGGGCCATCGTGCTCCTTCAGGAGTTCGGGACAAGAACAGGGTCAGTGGGCTGGGTGCGCTCCGGGAGGAGCAGGAAGGCGCCGATCAGGAACCCGATCGCGCCGACGAACGTACCGAGGTTGGCGAGCTCATCATTGCGGACCTGCCCGGTGGCCGGAACCACCCAGGCCGCCACGGCGGAGATGCCGAACGCGATCGAGCCGGCGAGGTTCAGGCCGGCGATCCACCACGAGATGCTCGCCGGGCGCCAGGAGAACCAGCGGTGGCTGACCTCCGCCCACGCGAGCCAGCTCGCGACGAGGAAGCAGATCGAGCCCAGCGCATCCGGTCGCCAGACGTGCTTCGCCGCGTTCGCGGCGCCGAGCCCTCCGAGCAGCGCCGCGAGCGTGCTCACGTTGAAGAAGAGCGTGCCGACGAGCTGCACCGCGCTCGACCACCAGTCGATGCGGTGCGGCTCCCAGGTGAGCAGGCGCACCCGTTCGCTCGCGGCCGGCGTGCCGACGACCGGGTTCGTGTTGACGACCTCGAGGTAGGTGAGCGCGCCGGCCGTGGTGAAGAAGATCGAGCCGACGAAGTACGTCAGGTTGTCCGGGTTGGGTCCGACCAGGTCGAGGTATCCGGGCATCGCGCCGACGGCGAAGCACAGCGAGCCGGCCATGAACATCACCGCGATCCACCAGCCGATCGCGCCCGGTGCCCACCAGGTGGACCCGCGACCCGAGTCGAGCCGGTTCGCGTGCTTCCGGTGGAAGCGCGATTCCCAGGTGGCGATGCCGTCGACCCCGACGTAGCTGGCCCGGGTGACGAACGGCCCGAATCCGTGGGTTTCGAGCCAGGTTCCTCCGTGCGGGGCGTCGACGTACGGCGTGCGCGTGCTGGTCCACCTGGGTCACGACCTCCGATTGAACCCGACGGTCGCTGCATCGGGAATCATCCACATCGGGTGAATGGCCATGGAGCATTGATCCGGAGGCTCGTTCAGTCCGAAGATGGGGTAGCGGCACTTTCCTGGGAGGGAACAATGGCTGATACGCGTACGACCGAGGGCGGCTTCGATCTGCCCGGCTTCAAGGGCGATCTGATCTACCCGGGAGTCCGGGCTACGACGAGGCCCGAGCCGTCTTCAACGGCATGATCGACCGCCGGCCGGGGCTCATCGCCCGCTGCGCCCATGCCGACGACGTCGCATCGGCGGTCCGGATCGCCCGGGACCACGACCTCCCGCTCTCCGTCTACGGCGGTGGCCACGGCGTGACCGGCTCCGCGGTCTGCGACGACGGCATCTGCGTCGACCTGCGAGGGATGAAGGGCGTGTCGGTCGATCCGGCCGCGAAGACCGTGCGCGCCGAAGGCGGGCTCACCTGGGGTGAGGTGGACGCGGCGACCCAGGAGCATGGACTCGCGGTCACCGGCGGACGCGTCTCCACCACCGGCATCGCGGGGCTGACGCTCGGCAGCGGCAGCGGATGGCTGGAGCGGAAGTTCGGGTTCGTGTGCGACAACCTGATCAAGGCCGAGGTCGTCACCGCGGACGGCGAGCAGGTGATCGCGTCGGCGGACGAGAACCCCGACCTCTTCTGGGGCCTGCGCGGCGGTGGCGGGAACTTCGGCATCGTCACCGCGTTCCACCTGCAGCTGCACGATCTCGGACCGATCGTGTTCGGCGGGATGCTGATGTACCCCGCGGCGATGGGCAACGAGCTCGTGCGGTTCTACCGGGAGTTCATGACCGACGCGCCCGACGAAGTGTGCAGCGGGCTCGCGTTCATCACGGCACCGCCCGAGGAGTTCGTGCCGGAGCCGGTTCGAGGCCAGCCGGTGATCGGCGTCGTGTGCCTGTACGCGGGTCCGATGGACGACGGCCCGGCCGCGTTCCAGGCGCTGCGCGACTTCGGCCCTCCGGGCATCGATCTCCTCGGCCCGATCCCGTACGTCGCGGTCCAGCAGCTGCTCGACGGCGCCGCCCCCAAGGGCATGCAGAACTACTGGACCGCAGACTTCCTCGCCGAGCTGCCCGACAAGGCCGATCGACACGCTGGTCGAGCACGCGACCGCGCCCGGTCTCCCCGCTCACCCAGGTGATCCTCGTGCCCGGTGGCGGCGCGGTGGCGCGGGTCGACGACGAGGCCACGGCATTCGGTCAGCGCAACGCCCCGTGGAACATCCACTTCCTCTCGATGTGGCCGGATCCGGCCGACGACGAGCGGAACATCGAGTACACCCGCGCCATCGCGGCCGCGATGCAGACCGTGGTTCACCGGGCGCACCTACCTCAACTTCATCGGTGACGAGGGCGCCGACCGGGTGGAGGCGTCCTACGGACCGGAGAAGTACGGGCGGCTCCGGGAGCTGAAGCAGAAGTGGGACCCGCGCAACCTCTTCTCCCACAACCAGAACATCCCCCCGTCCGGATAGTCGCTTGGAGCACCGATCACTCGGCCCGCTCGGGCCCGTCAGCGTCCTGAGTCTCGGCGGTGGCGGGCTCGGTCAGGTCTGGGGCCCGACCGATCGCGACGAGGCCGTCGCGACCGTGCACGCGGCCGTCGCCGCGGGCATCGACCTCCTCGACCTGGCGCCGATGTACGGACGCGGGCGAGTCCGAGCGCGTGGTCGCCGAGGCGTTCGCGGGCACGGTGCCGACCGGAGTGCGCGTGTCCACCAAGGTCATGCTCGGCGACCCGGTGGACGAGACGCCGGCGGACCGCATCCGCCGGTCACTCGACCGCAGCCTCGAGACGCTGCAGCTCGACCGCGTCGACCTGTGCTTCCTGCACACGTACATCGTCGACGACGGACGGGTGCTCGAACAGCTCGGCGAGCATCAACATCTGCGAGCTACGAGCTGGAGCACCTACGCCGACGCGTGGCGACCGACGATGGCCGCGCTCGTCGACGAGGGGATCGTCGGCGCGTGGGGCATCACCGGCACCGGTCCGCCGGACACGGTGCTGCGCGCCGTGCGCGACGAACCGCGACCGGCGGCGGTACAGGCGATCGCCAACCTGCTCGACTCGGCGGCCGAGATCCGCCGCTACGACGAGCCGGCGCGGCCTCGCGAGGTCATCGCGGTCGCCGCCGAGCTGGGCATCGGTGTGCTCGGGATCCGCGCCGTCGGTGCCGGCGCGATCACCGACGCGCTCGACCGCGAGCTTCCGTCGGACGATCCGATCGCGCGCGACTTCGCGCGGGCCGCGCCGGTGCGCGCGCATCGCCCGCGACCTCGGGATGTCGACCGCGGCGCTCGCCCACCGGTACGCACTCACGATGCCGGGCGTGGATTCCGTGGTGCTCGGGGTGAAGAACCGGGCCGAGCTCGCCGAGTGCGTCGCGGCCGCCGAGGCCGGCCCCCTCCCCGCCGACGTGATGACCGCCATCGCCGCCGCCCTCCCCTGACCCCGATCCCACTCCACCCCCACCCTCACCCCGTTTCGGCGTCAGTAGGGACCCGTATGGGGTCCGTGCTGACGCCGAAATCGCGCTCGTCACGGGATTCCTAGGTGGCGCACAGGTGGGGCCCACGTTGCGTGGAGGGGGCAGCACTTGAATGACCCGCGATGGACAGGCGAGCCCCCGCCTCCGATGAGCCCGGCTCGGCGTTCCCCGTGCGCCGAACCGGGCTCATCGCATCACTGCCCGTCATCGCACTGGTGTTCGCGATCTCCCTGGTCTGGGCCACCGCCGCGTCGTCCGGGTCCTCTGCCGCGCCGGCCGCACCCGCCGCCCGAGGCAACCGGGTGTTGCTCGTCGGCGACTCACTGCTCTGGCAGTCGATGCCGCCCGTCACCGCCGCGCTGCAGCGGGCCGGCTGGGACCCGAGCATCAAGGCGGCGCCGGGCACGACGATCGGGGCCTGGACTCCCAAGATGTCCGGCTTCGTCGCCGAGCACCAAGCCGGATGTCGTGGTCGTGGAGCTCGGCACGAACAACTGCACGGCCGAGTGCCCCGAACCTCGCGGCGGTGATCGACCGGCTGATGCGCAGTGTGCCCGAGCAGCACGCCGGTGTACTGGTTGAACGTGCAGAACCAACCCAGCTACCCGGCGCACCCGGAGTCGGTGAACGACGCGCTCGCCGCCGCCCTCCGCCGCTGGCCCAACCTCGCAGCTCGTCGACCTGAGCGCGCGCCTCCGGAACCATCCCGAGTGGCACCAGCCCGACGGCCTGCACCTCAGCGCCGCGGGCTCCGATCAGCTCGCGGGGCTCATCGTCGAAGCCCTGCCGTCGGCGCCGCCGGCGCGTCAGCGCGGGATCATGCAGCCTGGCGGTACTTGCGCACCGCCAGCGGTGCGCAGATCGCGATGATCCCGACGATCCACGCCAGCGCCTGGATCACGTACGACGCGGTCGGTCCACCCAGCGTCAGCGCGCGCACTGCGTTGCAGACCGCCGAGACGGGCTGGTGCTTGGCGAACGCCTGGAGCCAACCCGGCATCGTGTCGACGGGCACGAACGCGGACGACGCGAACACGAGCGGCGCGAGCAACGGGAACGAAGCGGCCTGGGCGGTCTCGGCATCGGGGGCCATGAGCCCGACGATCGCAAACAACCACGACAGCGAGTACGCGAACGCCAGCACGAGCAGCAGCCCCGCGACCAGCCCGACGAAGTTCGTGTCGATGCGCCAGTCCACGAGGAAGCCGACGACGGCCATCAGGAGCACGACGAAGACGTTGCGGACGAGGTCGGCCCACGTGCGCCCGAGCAGCACCGCCGACCGCGCGATCGGCAGTGAGCGGAACCGGTCGATCAGACCCTTCTGCAGGTCCTCGGCCAGGCCGACGCCGGTCGTCAGCGCGCCGAAGGTGACCGTCTGCACGAAGATCCCGGGCATGAGGAAGTCCACGTACGGGACCGGGTGCCCGTCCCAGGTGGCGGCGATCGCGCCGCCGAACACGTAGCGGAACATCAGCACGAAGATCACCGGCTGGATCGTGGCGAACACGAGCAGCTGCGGATTGCGCCGGATGTTGAGCAGGTTGCGCCACGCCATGGTGAGCGCGTCGGCGACCGGCCGCGTCGAGACCTCGCGCAGCTCGAAGTCGGGTGCGGTGGTGGCGGTCATGAGCTACTCCGTCGGCCGCGGCGGGACTTCTTCTCTGGCGGCGCGTCGCCGTCACCGTCTTCCCCGGTGGGCTCCTCGGCGGCGTGCCCGGTGAGCTCCAGGAACACGTCGTCGAGCGTCGGCTCGCGCAACGCCATGGTCGTCGGTGCGAGCTGGACCTGGTCGAGCACCCGGACGATCTCGAGCATCGCGGTGGCGCCGTCCGCCACGTTGACTCGCAGGAGGCGCCCCTCCGGCGTCGTCGCCCCGATCGGCGCCAGCTGCTCCGCCGCGACACGAACGCACTCCTCGTCGGCGAAGCCCAGCTCGATCACCGTCTCGCCCGAGACGCGACTTCAGCTCGGCCGCGGTCCCTTCCGCGATGACCGAACCGTGGTCGATCACCACGATGCGGTCGGCGAGCCGGTCCGCTTCCTCGAGGTACTGGGTCGTCAACAACACCGTGGTGCCACCCGAGACGAGATCCTCGATCACCGTCCACAGCTCGGTGCGACCCTGCGGGTCCAGACCGGTCGTCGGCTCGTCGAGGAACAGCACCGGCGGTTCGTGCACCAGTGCGGCGGCGAGGTCGAGGCGGCGGCGCATGCCACCCGAGAACGTGCGGGCGAGCCGGTCACCGGCGTGGAGGAGATCGAAGCGCTCGAGCAGCGCATCGGTGCGGAGCTTGATCTCGGAGTCCGAGAGGTGGGTGAGCCGACCGACGAGCCGGAGGTTCTCGCCCGCGGTCAGGTTCTCGTCGATCGCGGCGTACTGACCGGCCAGGCCGATCGACGCGCGCACGCGCATCGGCTCCGCGGTGACGTCGGTTCCGAGCACGCGGACGCGGCCGCCGTCGGGCGGCAGCAGCGTCGTGAGCACGCGCACTGCCGTCGTCTTCCCGGCTCCGTTCGGTCCGAGCAGCCCGAGCACGCGGCCCGTCGGCACGTCGAACGACACGCCCTTGAGCGCTTCGACATCGCCGAATCGCTTGACCAGGTTCTCGACGAGGATCGCCGGTTCGGTTCCATCAGGTTGGGCCACGCGGGTCAGGCTATGGCTTCGGCTCGGTGACCCCCGCACCATTGCAGCGTTAGGCTTCGCGCCGTCCCGGAGGGGGGTCCGATGGCGGTGTCGCAGGTCCACGTCACGCAGCCGGTCGATGCCGTCGTCGCCTCGTTGCGGCGAGACGGCTACGCGGTCGTCGAAGGCCTGCTCGATCCGGCCACCGTGGACACGGCGTACGCGGACCTGACCGCGATTCTCGCCCGCACCCCGAAGGGTCGCGACGACTTCGAGGGCCACCGGACCCGCCGCGTGTACGCACTGTTCGCGAAGACCCGAGCGCTCGATGGGCTCGCGACGCATCCGCTCATCCTCTCGGTGCTCGACGAGATCCTCGGGGAGTACCAGCTGAGCGCACCCACCGGGATCGAGATCGGCGCGGGCGAGGTCGCCCAGCCGCTGCATCCGGACGACGCGCTCTATCCGATCCCCCGCCCGCACTCCGAGCTGGTCGTCAACATCATGTGGCCGCTCGAAGACTTCACCGAGGCGAACGGCGCGACCCGGATCGTGCCGGGCAGTCACCGCTGGACCGACGAGCTCCCGACTCCCGAGACGGAGACCGTGGCGATCGAGATGCCCGCCGGCTCCGCGCTGATCTACCTCGGCAGCGTCTGGCACGGGGGCGGGGCGAACCGAACGGAGCAGGCGCGACTCGGCGTCGTCCTGCACTATGCGGTTGGTTGGCTCCGACCGGTCGAGAACCACGTGCTCGCGGTGCCGCCGGAGGTCGTGGCCGAGCTGCCCGAACGGCTCCAGGAGCTGCTCGGGTACAACATCTGCTCACCGTTCATCGGCTACGTCGACGGGCGCCACCCGCGCCGCCTGCTCGACCCCGACGAGCAGAGTCAGGCGGACGCGCTGGACGGGCCGCAGGAGGGCCTCTGGCCAACGCCGTAGGGTTCGGCCATGGGGGCCGACCACGGCGCGACCCGGCCGGTCCGCCCGCCGGGGAAGGAACCACGCGGGACTTCGCGTTGGCACTCGGGGCCATCGCGATCGCCGCGCTCGCCATCCGCGTCGCGTACGTCTTGCTGGTCGCGAATGACCTGCCGCTCGGGCGTGACTCGGTCTGGTACACGCTCGTATCGGGTCCGCTGTCGGAGGGCAAGGGCTTCCTGAGCCCGGGGATCTACTTCCGCACCGGCCACATGTCGCGACCGCCGGCTACCCACCCGGCTATCCCGCCTTCCTGGCGATCGTCACCAAGATCTTCGACCCGGGCCACGAGACGTTCCGGCTCGCCGGTGCGGTGCTCGGCACCGTCACCGTCGTGCTGACCGGCACCATCGGGCGGCGCCTCGGTGGCCGGGCAGTCGGCTTGACCGCCGCGGCGCTGGCCGCGGTCTACCCGATGCTGATCGCGGTCGACGGCTCGCTGATGAGCGAGACGGTCTCGATCCCGCTGCTCTACGGCGCGGTGCTCATGGCGATGGTCGCGATCGACAAGCCGGCGACCTGGCGATGGATCGTCGTGGGCGTGCTGCTCGGGTTGACCATGCTCACCCGAGCCGACGCGATCATCCCCCTCGTGCTGATCGCCGCGGGCAGCGCGATCGGTCTGTCCGGTGATCTCCGCCGGCGGGTACTGGCCGCCGCGGTCGTGGTCGGGGTCGCGGTGCTCGTGGCTGTGCCGTGGGTCGTGCGCAACCAGGACCGCGTCGGTGAGCCGACGCTCGCGACGATCAGCAGCTCCGCCACGATCGCCGGCACGAACTGCCCCTCCGCGTACTGGGGTGACTTCCTCGGCTCCTGGGACTTGAGCTGCTCCAACTCCGAACGTCAGGACGTGCTGAGCGAGAAGGACTGGAGTCGCGAAACCCGCCAGCAGGGCATCGACTTCGCGACCGAACACGTGCAACGGATCCCGTACGTCGTGCTCATGCGCGAGCTGCGCGTGCTGGGCCTCTACCGGCCACTCGACCAGACCAAGCTCGAGACCCTCGAGACACGGGACGAGGGCTGGCAGATCGCGGGCTGGATCTGCTGGTTCCCGGTGCTGCGTGCTCGGTGCGTTCGGCGTGGTGCGGATGTTCAGGATCGGCGGGCCGGCCTGGCCCGTCCTCGCGGTGATCGCATCGGCGTTCGCCGTCGTGGCGGTGAGCTACGGCAGCCAGCGACTCCGCACGGCCGCCGAACCCGCGCTCCTGGTGGCGGCTGCGCTCACACTCACCCGGTGGGCACCAACGGTCTGGCAACGCCTCACGCGGCGACCCGCTCAGACGTAACGACCGATCGCGTCCGTCGCCGCGTCGACGTAGTGGCCGCCGAACTTGATCGCGTGGACGACGAGCGGCGCGATCTGGTGGAGCGGAACCCGGGCTTCCCAACCGGGTGCGAGCGGATGCACCTCGGCGTACGCGGCGAAGCACTCGGCGCCGAAACCTCCGAACAGCCGCATCATCGCGAGATCGAACTCCCGGTGGCCGCCGTGCGCGGCCGGATCGATCAGCCAGCTGCGACCCGTCCACGTCGACGAGCCGGTTCCCGGCCCAGAGATCGCCGTGGAGTCGTGACGGTGGCTCACCGTGCGGATCGAACGGTTCGAGATTCTGCGCCAGCGCCTCGAGCCCGGCGATCGCACGGTCGGGTAACGCGCGGGCGTCGCGAGCGAGTCGAGCCAAGCGGAAGCAGCCGGTTCGTCGCGTAGAACTCGGCCCACGTGGCGCACGGCTCGTTCGGCAGGCCACGGCTCCCCGTCGTCCGACGGTCCTCCCGCCCGAAGGAGGGCGCGCCGGCGCGATGCAGCCGCGCCAACCCGACGCCGAGGGCGTGCTCCGTCTCGGTGCGCCGTTGACCTTCTGCAATCCATTCGAGCACCAGGTGGTTCGGCGGCTCGTCGGAGGATGCGAGGACCGTGGGCACCGGCACTGCGTTCGCATCGCGGAGCCAGGTCAGACCGGTGGCCTCGGTGGTGAAGAAGTCGGCCGGGGCTTGCGGATGGGTCTTCGCGAAGACGCGGCGACCGTCGTCGAGGTCCACCGCGTACGCGATCGCGACATCGCCGCCGCGCACGGTCGCGGCCCGCACGATCGTCGCGTCGAGCTTCCGTTCGAGCACCGCCCGCAGCGTTGCGTCCATTGGCTCGCAGCCTAGAGACCACCGCTCGCGCGGGCGCCGGCCGGGTTACTGTTCGCGCCGTGAAGGAACCCACGCTGCTCGAGGTCGCGGACGGGGTCTGGGCCTACGTGATGCCCAGTGGCTCCTGGGGCTACAGCAACGCCGGGCTGGTCGCGCGGGGCCGGCGGCTCGTTGCTGGTCGACACGCTCTTCGACCTCCAGCTGACGCGCGACATGTTGGACGCGATGCGCGGGGTGACCGCGACCCGGCCGATCGGCACGGTCGTGAACACGCACGCCAACGGGGACCACTGCTACGGGAACCAGCTGCTGAGCGACTCGCGGATCGTCGCGTCGGACGCCGCGGCGGAGGAGATGGACGAGGTCCCGCCCGCGCTGATGCACACGTTCAAGTCGCTCGACATCGGTGAAGACGGCAACCGGCTCGTGGCCGACGCGTTCGGTCCGTTCAAGTTCGACGACATCGAGCCGGTGGGCCCGACGGACACGTTCAGTGGGTCCACCACCCTCGACGTCGGCGGTACGGCGATCACGCTCGAAGAGGTCGGGCCGGCGCACACGCAGGGCGACGTCATCGCGTGGATGTCCGAACCGCGCGTCGTGTTCACGGGCGACATCCTCTTTCACGGCTCGACCCCGATCATGTGGGCCGGCCCGATCGGGAACTGGATCACCGCCTGCCGGCGCATCCGCGACCTCGAGCCGACCGTCGTCGTTCCCGGCCACGGCCCGCTCGCCGACGTCGAGGGCGTGGCGGAGTTCCAGCGCTACCTCGAATGGATCGACGGTGAAGCGACGAAGCGCCATGCCGCGGGGATGTCCGCGCTCGACGCGGCCTGGGACATCGATCTCGGCGAGTACGCCGACTGGGGCGACTCGGAGCGCACCGTGATCACGGTCGACTCGATCTACGCCGGCCTCGACCCCGACCACCAACGGCTGAACGCGGTCAAGGCGTTCCAGGAGATGGGCCGCTACCGCGCCCAACACTGACCTCCACTCGTTCCGGGGCCGCGTAGCCGTCGCTAGAGCGACGCGGAGCCGCCCCGAAACGAGCTGTGACGCGGGGCGGGGCCACCAGGCGGCGGCCGTGAGGACGAGCGCGCCGAGCACTGCCATCTTCGGGCCCCAGCCGAGCCGGCTGACCCCGACAAGCCGGATGAACGCGGCCGCGACGACGAGCGTGACGACGAGTCCGCCTCCGGCAACGATCCGCGCCGCGCGACTGCCGGATCCCGTGAGCCCGCACGCGATCCAGCTCGCGGTCCCGAGCGCGGGAACGAGATACCAGAGGATCGTGAGCCGACCGGTCGACAGCGCCGGAACATGACGACCGAGCGCGACCACGGCATCGACGAGCCGGTGACCGCGCAGTCCACTCCCCGGTCCGCTCGCGACCCAGTACAGGAACGCGGACGCGAACAGCACACCGCCGCCGACGAGATAGCAACCGTCGGCGGCGGGCGTCTCGTGGAACGCGCGCTCAGCCACCCGAGCCGGCTCGCAGGTCGTCGCAGTCGTGCTGTTGCCCGAACCGCGAGCGAGCTCGACGACGAGACATCGCGGCACTCCGTGATCCCGTCCGATCGGGTCACACACTGCCCGCTGACACCAGCGATCGACGATGACGAGCTGGACGATGAGGAGCTCGAGCCGGGCGATGAGGAGCCGGACGACGAGCACATCTCGCCGCCGTTGCTCGTCGGCCGGCAGCCGTCGTACATCCCCTCATTGGGAGGATGCTTGGCCGCTTCGGGTGCCTGCGCCGCGTCCCAGACCGTGAAGGTGGTCCGCTGGTAGTACGGGCGAACCACGACCTTGTATGTCCCGTCAGCCGGGATCGTCAGCCCGCGGCCGTCGATGAGGTCGTAGCTGTTCGACAGCACCTCGCCGTCGGACGAGTACACGAGAACCTCCGCGCCGCTGTAGCTCTCGCCGGACGCAGCGTCCGTCGTGACGAGACCGAGGAAGCGGTCGCCGCGGTGCGCGTCGAGCGCGTAGACGTATGCACCGTTGAGCGAATCGTCGGGCGTCACGGGCTCGCCCAGGGTAAGCGTGCCGTCGGGTGGGAGCTGCTCGGGTACCCCAAGCAGCGTGTAGAGCTGGCGCTGCGTGGCGTCCCGCACGTACCGGTCGAGCAGGTCGAGCACGGTGCCGACCGGGCTGACGAACCACCGTCCGTCCCTCCGCACGACGGTGACCTCGACATCCTGGGCCGTCGAGGGTCGAGCGAAGGAGAACGGCAGACGAACAGCGGATCGGGGCCGCAGTAGCTGCTGGTGGGCTCGACGATGGTTCCCTCGCCGGGCGGTGGCTTGAAGCACGCGCCGTCGAGCGCCCACGGACCCGAGTCCGTACTGCCCGAAGCGTGCAGCGAAACTTTCGCGGTGTCGCCGTCGATCGTGGCCGTCGTTTCGAGCTTGTCGAGCGTGAAGCTCGTCTGCGTGTCCCGACCGAGCTGGACCAGCGCATCGCGGTAGTCGTACACCGGCAGCTCGATCCGGGGGCGCGAGCGAGATCAGCTTCCGCCAATCGCTTTGCGCGAGTGCCTGCATCGCCTCGGTCACCGCGAGGTCGGGTGTTTCAGCACCCAGCGTCGCAGTTGCTCGCGCGCCCGAGCCGAAGTCGGCCGGAGGGAGCTGGTTCGCCTCGCGGATGTACTCGAGCGTCGTGTACGCCGCACTCACGTACCAGTGCCCGCCGCGCTCCACCGCCATGACGAACGTCGGGAGATCGAGGCTCTTCGCCAGCGTCGCGAGGTTGGTCGTGCTCCAGTTGCCCTTCGTGTTCCGCAGCGCCTGCTGCATGACCGGTGAGAACTTGTCCTTCTCGGTGTGCGCCGAGAGCGTGCCGTTCGTCACGGTCACCTTGACGTAGCCGTCGGCCATGGTCTCGGTCGCGAGGTCGAGGTTGTCGACGGAGAGGTCGAGCCCGGCGAGCGGTGCCGCCGCGTCCTTCGCGAGCGCGAGCTCTTGCGCCCGCTTCGCCGCCGCGTCGACGCTCTGGCTCAGCGACTGCACCTCTTCGGGCGCGAGCACGTCGGCCGCGGCGAGCGGGTCTTCCCGGTTCGACGGCATCGGCGAGCTGGCGCACCGCCCCTTCCGGCGAGTCCGAACCACCGCCGGCGCCGATGAACGCCGAGAAGGCGAGCATCGCGACGAACAGGGTCGCCGCGACCCCGGCGGCGGCGACGAGCGAGCTGAGGTGCCGGCGCGGGCTGCGACCCGGAGCTGGCTCCATCCCGACCGCCGTGACTGCCCCCTGCTCGACGCTCGTTGTGGCGGCGTCGAGCACCGCCTCCGCGCCGCGAGGCGTGCCGCGCTGCGCGAGCTGCTCGAGTCGATCCGTAAGGTCACTCACCGCTCGCCTCCATGCCTAGCTCCGACCGCAATCGCTTCCGCGCCCGCATGAGCGCGACCCGAGCGTTCGCTCCGGACATCCCGACGACGTCGGCCGCGTCCGCGGTCGAACGGCCTTCGATCTCGACCAGATAGAGCAGCGCGCGCGCCTTGGCCGGGAGCCGCAGCAGGTCTTCGAGATCGCTCGGGTAGTCGTCCACCGCGCTGAGCTCGGTCGCGGCGAGCCGTCGTTCGGCACTCTCCGCCCGGCGGGCGCTGCGGCGGCTGTCCGAGGCGAGGTTGACGATCGTCTTGCGCAGGTACGGCCCGAGCTGGTCGATGTCCGCTCGGGACCGGCGCAGCACTCTCGCGTACGCATCCTGCACGAGGTCGTCGGGATCGACGTCCCATCGGCCCACCACTGCGGCGAACCGTCGCAACGGCTCGTAGAGCGTCCGCAGCTCCAGGATCCCGGCAGGATCCCACCGCTCCTCGACTCCCACCGTTGCCCCCGCTCTGCCAGCTTCGCCATCACCTATGACGACGCCGGAAGAACCCCGATTGTTACACCCGGCTCGAGAAAGATCCGGCCGTCCAGCTGCCTTTCGGGGCGCGTACGCGTCGCCCTGGCGACGCGCAGCTACCCCGAAACGTGAGTGCGCTGGGCCTCGATCATCCGCAGCATGCCGTCGCGCCAACCGACTTCGGTACGACCGACGAGCTCGTGCATCTTCGTGGGATCGATCACCACGCTGCCGATGGTCTGCTCGGTCTCCACGAACGAGACGTCCCGACCGACGGTCTCGCCCATCAGCGCACACCACTCCTCGATGCTTGCGGTCTCGCTGCCACCCCAGTTGACGGTGGTCGCCGGGACCGTTGCGATCTCGAGCAGCCGCGGGATCATCCGGATGATGTCGTCCTCGTGAATCGGGTTGAAGGTGTTCGGCCGGTCGGGGTGGATCGGCACCGGTTGGCCGGCCTCGATCATCGCGAGATGGAACGCGGGCCAACCACCGTTGTTGCCGTAGGGGACGTTGAGCCGGGCGATCGTCGTCGGGAGATCCCACTGGCGAGCGCCGAGCCGCGCCACCGTCTCGGCCGCGATCTTGGAGATCGAGTACGTCTCCATGATCACCCGGTGGTTGTCGCCCGAGCGCGTCCGTCTCCTGCAGCGGATGCTGACCTGCCGGCTGGTACACCCCGGTCGACGAGCACTGGAGCCAGGCCTTCGCGTTGCGGCAGTGCGCCATGAGCAACCCGGTCGCCTCGGCGTTGGCCGCGAGGTCCACGTTCCATCGGCCGCTCTTCACCACCGCGAGATTGAGGACGTAGTCCACGTCGGTGGGGACGGCGTTGAAGTCACCCTCGGCCAGGTTGGCTTCGATGCAGGTCACACCCGCCTGCTCCAAGCTCGCTCGCGCGTCCGCATCGCGGAAGCGAGCGATCCCGAACACCTCGTTGTCGACGGCGAGCGCCCGGGTGACGGGAAGCGCGACTTGGCCGGTGGGTCCCGTGACGAGGATGCGAGCGCCGGAAAGCATGCGCCGACGTTACCGTTCGCGTCCTAGCGACGTTCGATGAGGCCGCGCACGTACGCGGCCTGGCCGGCATGCTGGAGCGTGTCGGAGACGACGCTCACGATTCGTACCCCCGCGGACACCGGCGGATCCCAGGCCGTGTCGACGATGCGATCGAGCTCGGTCGCGTCGATCCTCCGCAGATACGTCACGACCAGCGCGTGCACTTCGTCGTGGTAGTCGAGCAACTGCTGCGGCGATTCGACGCGGACTGCCGCGACATCTTCGGACGAGAACCCGTAGCCCGTGGCCGTCGCGTCGAACGGCAGGTTGAACCGGTCTCTCCATCCGGCCGCAGTCCAGACCTGTTCCCCGCCCGCCAGATCGGCCACGTGATCGTCTTCGATGCGCGTCAGGTGCCACACCAACCACGCTATGGAGTTGGCGTCGCGGTCCGGCCGGTAGTGCAGGTCATCGACGGTGAGCCCCTTGACCACCTGGTGCACGATCTCCTGCACCCGCCCGAACGCGTCGATGAGCAGATCCCCGGCATCCATGGGCCCGTACGGTAGAACGTCACACGGGCACACGCGGAGTGGCGAGCCATGGAAGGACTCGAGAGGACCCGATGCGGCACTGCCGTCTGAACCGAGGCTTCATGGCCGCGCTCCTCGGCGCGTCGGTCGCGGTGACTGCACTCGCCGGATGTGCGTCCACGACCGCGACGGCTTCGCAGGGCCGACCGGAGAAGGCCCGATCGACCTCGGCGTCCACCACCACGACGACGCTCGGCACCCTCCCGCCGGCGACGGTCAACGGGCTGCGCATCAGCCCGACGCTCCCACCCGCCGGCATCTATGCCACCCCGACCACGTGGCTCCGGATCGAGCATCCGAACGGCCTCACGCAGCTCGCCGCCGTCTACCGGCCCGCATCCCCCGGCCGCCACCCGGTCGTCGTCTACCTCCACGGTTCGACCGGTCTCAACGAGCCGGAGGTCGCGTGGGCGCGCAGTCTCGCGGACCGCGGCTTCATCGTCGTCGCCGGGTGCTATCTGGACGTCGATCCGGCGGCCTACCGGCCGACTCCGCACTACTGGATCCCGTGTCCCGGGCTGCATCGCGGTGAGCCGAGCGATCCGGCGATGGTGCAGACGTCCTACCGCGGCGTTGATCGACACCGCGACCGCGCTCCCGGACGCGCGGCGCGGTGCGCTCGGTGTCGTCGGTGTCTCGTACGGCGCGATCGAAGCGCTCTCGGTCTACGAACCCAGGGTCGGGACGATCGTCGCCGACTCCGGCTACGGCAAGGCGGGTGTCGGTCCGGTCAGCGCGCCGGTGCTCCTGCTCGGGATGCAGTACGACCCCAACGTGATGCACGCGAGGGTCGCAGGGTTCGAGTGGATGCTCGGCGCGGCCGGTAAGACCGTCGAGTCGCAGTTCTACCCGGGGAACGGTCACGTCGCGACGCTCGCCCATGCACCGATGGTCGCGATCGACGCGACGAACCGCGCCGAGGCGTGGCTCCGCCGCTCCATCGGCTGACGGGCACCCGCCACGACCCGGTGGCTAGTCTTGGGCATATGCCCAAGGCAGACGCCCAAACCGGTCGACGACCCACCGACCACGACGTCCGGTGGGCCCGGAACCACCCGGGACCGATTGCTGGCGGCGATGGGCGTCGCACTCGCCCGGAGTGGCTGGAACGGCGTGACGACCCGCCAGGTGGCGACGCTCGCGGGCGTCAACCAAGCCCTCGTCCACTACCACTTCTCGTCGATGGACGCCCTGCGGCGGGAGGCGACCGTCGAGCTGTTGGCCCAGGAGGTGAGCGGGCCGACGCTGGCCCTGCTCGGCGCGCCGTCGGTCCGGGAGGGAGTGCGCGCCTGTCTGGCGGCGGTGGGCGAGCTCGACCCACGTTCGGACACTTCCCTCGTGCTCTTCGAGGCGACACTCGCGTCGGCGCGTGATCCGGAGCTGCGCACGATGCTCCAACGCGCGCTGCTCTCGTTCCGGGACCTGCTCGCCGAACGCATCCGGCGACGACGGCGGCGCCGATCCACTGGGCTCCGCGCTCGCGATCACCGCGGCGCTCGACGGCATGTTGCTGCATCGGCTGGTCGACCGCGAGGTGGATCCGACGCGACTCACCGATGCGCTCGTCGCGGCGCTGCAGCTGCCCGACGACAACCGAGGCCCCGCCAGGAGGAAGCGATGACCGCGGCGATCGAGACCCACCAGCTGACGAAGCGGTACGGCACGGCGCGGGGAATCGAGGAGCTCGACCTGCGGGTCGACGCGGGCGTGGTGTTCGGGTTCCTCGGGCCGAACGGCGCGGGAAAGTCCACCACCATCCGCACCCTCCTCGACTTCCAGCGACCGACGAGCGGTTCGGCGACGCTGCTCGGTCTCGACTCGAGCCGCGACAGCGTCGCGATCCGGCGACGCGTCGGTTACCTCCCCGGGGATCTCCACCTGTTCGACCGCATGACGGGTGGCCAGCATCTGGCGTGGTTCAGCCGGGCCCGTGGGGGCCACGACGAACAGCTCACCGACTCGCTCGTCGAGCGGTTCGGCATCGCTATGGACCGTCCGGTCCGGGACCTCTCCAAGGGGAACCGGCAGAAGGTCGGGCTCCTGCTCGCGTTCATGCACGCGCCCGAGCTGCTCATCCTCGACGAGCCGACGTCGGGTCTCGATCCGCTCATGCAGGCCGAGTTCGAGCAGCTCGTGCGGGAGACCACGCAGGCGGGCCGCACCGTCCTGCTGTCCTCCCACTCGCTCGCGGAGGTGCAGCAGGTCGCCGACCGGGTCGCCATCATCCGCGAGGGCCGGCTGGTCGTGTCCGACACCGTCGATCGGCTCCGCGCCCGATCACCCCGCGTCATGCAGCTGCAGTTCGCCCACGCCGGTGGACGCCGATCCGTTCCGGAGGATCCCCGGCGTGACCGAGGTCGAGGCCGACGGAACCCGGCTCAACCTCCACGTGCGCGGTGACGTCGCGCCGGTGCTCGAGGCCGCGCTCGCCCAGGGGGTCGTCGATCTGACCGCGCACCAAGCCGACCTCGACGAGCTGTTCCTCGCCTACTACCGCGACGACAAGGAGCCGCAGTCATGAGCGCCGAGATCGCGACTCTCGATCTCTCCGACCGTCGCAAGAGCATCATCGGCTACACGGTCGGCCTCGCGCTCTACGTCGCTCGTGGTCGTGGTCCTCTACCCCGTCGTTCAAGAACTCTGCGGACCTGAACAGCCTGACGACGGACAGCCCCGGCGTCGCGGCGCTGTTCGGGATCTCCGGTTCCCTCACCTCGCCCACCGGCTGGATCAACGCCAACATCTACGCCAACTTCTTCCCGCTGATCCTGCTGTTGCTCACGATCGGCTACGGCGCCGCCTGCATCGCGGGCCAGGAGAAGGACGGCCATCTCGAGCTCGTGCTGTCGTTGCCGTTCTCCCGCACCCGCGTGACGCTCGAGAAGGTTGCGGCACTCATCGCGCAGGCCGTGCGTCGTTGTGCGTCGTGACCTTCCTCAGCGTGCTCGTCGGCCACTGGTTCGAGCTCTCGATGTCCACCGCTCACCTCGCCACCGCCACGCTCGGCGTGCTGCTGCTCGGCCTGGACTTCGGGCTGCTGGCCCTCGCCATCGGCGCCGGCACCGGCAACCGGGGATTCGCGGTCGGGATCGCGGCCTCCGTCGCCGCGGCGTCCTACCTGGTGAGCTCGATGGCCGGCGTCGTCTCGTGGCTCGACACCGCCAAGTACGCGTCGCTGTTCTTCTGGTCCGTCGGCGACAACCAGCTCGAGGACGGCCTGTCGCTGCTCGCCGCCGCGATCCTCGGCGGCGGTCGCGGTCGTGCTCGCCGTGATTGCGATCCGCCTCTTCGCCCGCCACGACCTCACCGCATGACTGCGGCGCTTGGCTGCGGTGGGTGAAGCGTCGGCCCGAAGGGCTCGACCGCGATCAGGGAATGTGAATGCCGGAGATCGCCCGGGCGATGACGAGGCGCTGGATCTCGGAGGTGCCTTCGAAGATCGTGTAGATCTTCGAGTCGCGGTGCCACTTCTCGACCGGGTAGTCCCGCACGTAGCCGTAGCCGCCGAGGATCTGAATCGCCTGCTCGGTCGCCCAGACGGCGACCTCACCGGCCTTCAGCTTGCTCATCGAGCCCTCGCCGGAGACGAACTCCTTGCCGTTGCGTGACATCCAGCACGCCCGCCACACGAGCAGGCGAGCCGCGTCGATCTCCATCTTCATGTCCGCGAGCTTGAACGCGATCGCCTGGTTCTCGATGATCGGCCGGCCGAAGGCCATCCGGTCCTTCGCGTACTCGAGCGAGTACTCGTACGCGGCCCGGGCGATGCCGAGTGCCTGCGCGCCGACCAGCGGGCGGCTCGCTTCGAACGTGCTCATCGCGGCCTGCACCCGCGAGCTCTTGCCCTCACGAGCGCGAGCGAGGCGGGCGTCGAGCTTCTCCTTGCCGCCGAGGAGGCACGAGCCGGGGATGCGCACGTCGTCGAGGATGACCTCGGCGGTGTGGCTGGCCCGGATGCCCATCTTCTTGAACTTCTGACCCTGCGTGAGCCCGGGCGTGCCCGGCGGGACCACGAAGCTCGCGTGACCGCGTGCCTTGAGCTCGGGCTCGACCGCGGCGACGACCACGTGCACGTTCGGCACCTTGTCGAGGCCACCGTTGGTGATCCAGGTCTTGGTGCCGTTGATCACCCACTCGTCCTTGGCCTCGTCGTAGACCGCGCGGGTGCGGAGGCTGCTCACGTCCGAGCCGGCGTCGGGCTCGCTCACCGCGAACGCGGCGATGTGGATGTCGTCCGGGGTGCCGAAGCACTGCGGGATCCACTCTTCGATCTGCTCGGGCGTGCCGCTGCCGAGGATGCCCGGAGACGCCGAGCGTGGTGCCGAAGATCGCGAGCGCGATCCCGGCGCAGCCCCACGCCAGCTCCTCACTGATCAACGCGAACGTGAGGCCGGTGGGGTCGGCGAAGAAGGTCGTCATCGCCTCCTGGGAGTAGAGGCCGATGCGGGCGGCCTCCTCGATGACCGGCCACGGCGTCTCTTCCTTCTCGTCGTACTCCGCGGCGACGGGACGGATGACGTTCTCCGCGAAGTCGTGGACCCACTTCTGGAACTGGAGCTGGTCTTCGTTCAGGTCCAGGGAGAAATCGCCCATCTCGGCCTCCTCTGCGTGGCCTCGTTGGCCCGGCACGTGGTGGGTCGGTACCAAGTTACCGACCGGTAACCCATGCTACCGCGCGAAGGATGCCCCGCAAACCAACCGTGACCCCGGCCCGGCACGTGCGACCATGGGCCGTGCTTCAGGTCCGCGACCTCCGAATCGAGATCGGCGAACGGGTCACCCTCGAGGGGGCCTCGTTCAAGCTGCGCGCCGGCGACAAGGTCGGTCTCGTGGGCCGCAACGGCACCGGCAAGACCACGATGCTCAAGGTAATCGCGGGTGAGGGGCAGTCGGCCGGAGGGGTCGTGCTGCGCCCCGACGAGCTCGGCTACCTGCCCCAGAACCCCAAGACCCGGGGCTCGGGCGTCGACAACACCGGCCTCTGCCATGTGCTGTCCGGCCGCGGGCTCGACACCGCGGCGCAGCGGGTCGAGAAGCTGCGGCTCCGGATCGAGGAGTCACCCTCGGAGCAGGACGTCGCCAAGTTCGCCCGGGCCGAGGAGGAGTTCCGCGACGCCGGCGGGTACGCGGCGGAGTCCGACGTCCGGCGCATCGCCGCCGGCCTGGGCCTGACCGAAGGCCGGCTCGACCTCCCCATCGACGCGCTCTCCGGTGGTGAGCGGCGCCGGGTGGAGCTCGCCCGCATCCTGTTCGCGGGCAGCGAGCTCCTGCTGCTCGACGAGCCGACCAACCACCTCGACAACGACGCCAAGGAATGGCTCGTCGGCTTCCTGCGCCAGTACCGCGGCGCGCTGCTCGTCGTCAGCCACGACCTCGACCTCCTCGACTCGTCCATCACGCGCGTGCTGCACCTGAACGAAGGTGAGCTCGTCGAGTACCGCGGCACCTACTCGCAGTACGTCACGGCGCGCGCGGCAGACGAGGAACGACTCGCCCGGCTCGCCACGCGCCAGGGCGCGGAGATCGACCGGCTGCGCAAGCTCGCGGACACCATGCGCGGCCAGAGCTCGAAGCGGGCCAAGACCGCGAAGTCGCTCGACACGCGCGTCAGCAAGCTCAAGACGAGCCAGGTCACCGGGCCGCGCAAGGAGAAGCACATCGAGGTGCGCTTCCCGGATCCGCCGCGGCCGGGCAACGTCGTCCTCACCGTCGACGGCCTGACCAAGGGCTACGGCGGACCGCCGGTCTTCTCCGACATCGAGTTCACCGTCGGTCGGGGCGAGCGCCTGCTCGTCATGGGCCTCAACGGCGCGGGCAAGACCAGCCTCATGCGGATCCTCGCCGGCCACACGACGGCCGACGCGGGAACGGTCGAGCTCGGGCACAAGGTCTCGGCGGGCTACTACGCGCAGGAGCACGAAGGCATCACCGCCGGGCGCGAGGTGCTCGGCCATCTCACCGGCACCGTCGGGCTCCCGCCGCAACAGCTGCGCAGCCTGCTCGGCACGTTCGGGCTCTCCGGCGACGTCGCGTTCCAGGACGCGGGCACGCTGTCCGGCGGTGAGAAGACGAAGCTCGCGCTGGCGCAGCTCGTGGCCGGCAAGCACAACCTGCTCCTGCTCGACGAGCCGACCAACAACCTCGATCCCCCGTCGCGCGACGCGATCGGGCGCGCGCTGCGGGTGTGGCCCGGCGCCATCGTCCTCGTCAGCCACGACGCGGAGTTCGTCGCATCGCTCGAGCCCCAGCGCGTGCTGCTCATGCCCGAGGGCGACCTCGACTACTGGTCCGACGACCTCCTGGACCTCGTCGCTTTGTCCTGAAGATCTCCGCCGGCCGAGCATCCTCATGCGAGCGCGCTCGGGGCCGGCGGCGGTTCTCCGGGTTCCGTTCCGCGTTCCGCGAGGTGGGCGGGCGCTTAGGGCTGGGTGGTGCTCGTCGTGGAGGTGGTGGACGACGACGTCGTGGTCGTGCTCGAGGACGTGGTCGTCACCGGCAGCGTGGTCGTCGTCGTGGTGCTCGAGCTCGTCGTCGTCGTGTCCCGGGGCCGGGTCGTGGTGGTCGTCGGCAGCGTCGTCGTGGTCTCGGGCAGCGTGGTCGTGGTGGTGGTCGTCGGCGTCGCGGTGTCGTCGGCGGTGACGGCCGGCGGCCGCGACTCCGACTGCTCCGCCGAACAGCAACAACGCGAGCGCGATGAGCCAGACCCGGCCGGCGCTCATGCGGTGGCCATCTCCATGAACGCTCGAAGCTCGCGCGGGATGTCCGGGCCCATCGGGGCGTAGAGGATCTCGGTCGTGCCGGCGGCGGCCGTCGCGTCGAGCCGCGCGCGGAGCACGTCGGCCTCGCCGGTCCACGTGAAGCTGGTGAGGCCCTCGCCGGAGAGCAGCGGTCGGTCGCGGTCCGTCACCGCGACGAGGTGGTCCTCGTGCATCGCGAGGTGGCGCGAGTGATCCGGGATCGCTTCGAGCGCGGCGCGCCACTCCGGTCCACCCGGCAGCGACTCGACGAGCTCCGGGTTGCTCTCGTACATGCCGTGGTACACGACGGTGAGCGCCGGACCCGCCGCCGCGAACGCCCGCTCGGAATCCGGCGACTCGCCGGGGTCGAGCACCGTGCCGAGGGTCAGGAGCGCGCACCACGTCGAACTCGGGGTAGCTGCCGAAGATGCTCATCACCCCGTCGCCCAGCTCGCGCGCCACCGCGAAGCCCTTCGGACCGTTCGCCGCCACGAGGATCGGCACCGAGATCGGTCGCGGCGGCAGGTACCCCTCGGGCGGGATCATCTTCACGACCGCGCCGTCGATGACCATCGACTCGCCCTCGAGCAAGCCGCGCACCTGCGCGATGTAGGTGCGCGTCTCGGCCCACGGACAGCGCGGGCTGGCCGAGGGCCATGCGCCCGGTGAACCCGGTGCCGATCGCCACGACCAGCCGGCCCGGCGCGAGCGCCTCGAGGGTCGCGATCGCGCTCGCCTGGGTCAGCGGGTGACGGAGCCCGGGAACGAGCACCCCGGGGCCGAGGCCGATCCGCTCGGTGTGCTCCGCGACCTGCGCGAGCGCCACCCACACGTCCGGGTAGAGCGCCGGCGAGTCGAACAGCCACACCCGCTCGTAGCCGAGCTCCTCGGCCAGCTGCGCGTACCGCACCACGTCGGGTCCCGGCGGGAACGCACACGAGATCTGCAGCGGGCTCATCGTTCCTCCGGCCAGTCGTAGGTCGCCGGGCGGCGATTGGTGAGGCTCGGGATGCGCGTCCGCACATCCTGCTGCGCGGCGAGGTCGAGATCCGCGGTGATGAAGCACTCCGTGTCGGGCGCCTGCGCGAGCACCACGCCCCACGGGTCCACGATCATCGACCGTCCGTGCCACTGGAGCTTCGGCGTGCTCGCGCCGCGCTGGTCGGGCGCGATCACGAACACCTGGTTCTCGATGGCCCGGGCCCGCAGCAGCGGCTCCCAGTGGTCCTTGCCCGTCGGCGCGGTGAACGCCGACGGCAACGTGACGACCGTCGCGCCGCGCAAGCGCCTGGATGCGGAACTCCTCGGGGAAGCGCAGGTCGTAGCAGATCGACATGCCGATCCGCAGCGGGCCGGCGTCGGCGACGACGATCTCGTCGCCCGGGATCACCGTCTTGGACTCCTGGTACGCGAAGCCCTCGACGTTCACGTCGAAGAGATGGATCTTGCGGTAGGTCGCGTCGATCTCGCCGTCCGGCCCGATCAGGCACGAGGTGTTCGCGTGCTGGTCCGATCCCTCGACGCGCTCGGTGATGCTGCCGGCGAGCAACCAGATCGCCGCGGTCGCGCGCGAGCTCGCGCGCCCAGGTGATGGTCGGACCGTCGAGCGGCTCGGCCAGCTCGCGCAGCTCCCGCGAGCTGCCCCAACCGTTGAAGAGCTCCGGCAACGCGACGAGCTCCGCCCCGGCATCGGCGGCCGCGGCGATGAGGCCGCCCGCCGTAGCGAGGTTCCGTTCCTTGTCCGGAGTGGAGGTGAGCTGGATCGCCGCGACGCGCACGTGCCCGACGTTAGGCGGGTCGGGCCGCTCGCTAGCCCGGCGCCAGGCAGGGCGCGCCCGAGCAGGTGTCGATCAGGCGTGCCGTCCGGGCCGCAGGAACTCCGACTTCTGGAGCTGCGCGGCGGGCGTGCGCCTCGGGTTCTCGTGCGGGTCCTCTCCGAACGCGGGCTCGCTCGGCGCGATGTTGGCGAGCGGCGGCGCCGGGTTGCCGCTGTCCCAGATCACCATCGCCGATCCGGACCACGGCAGGCGTCGGCACCGCCCGGATGCCCCAGTACGGCACGACGTCGGGGCTGCGACCCGGCGCGAGCGCGGGTTGGAGGATGCGCGCGCCGATCGTGCGCGCCTCGACGTCCGCGGCCACGTTCGCCACCTGGTGGTCGCCGAACGCGACGTCGCATCAGCACCTGGTGCCGGGGCGTGCCCGGGTACGGGTTGTACGTCATGTGCTCGGCGTAGCCGTCGGCCTCGGCCCGGTCCCAGAGCATCTGGAGGAGCGGGAAGCCGATGATGCGGTCGAGCTCGTCCGGGTACGCGGGGTTCAGGATCAGCGCGTAGGTCGTGAAGTCGGAGCTGCGTTGCAGCAGGGTGCTGTAGTTCATCGCCGGCACTCCGAGGACCGCCCGCGTCCACTCGGTGGAGACCGCGGTCACCGCGCCGCCGAGGATCCCGCCCTGGCTGTTGCCGTCGTAGAAGACGGTGCCGTCGAACACCGGCGTGTGCGCGGCGCCGGCCTGGAACGCGGGGTCCGACGCGAAGCCGCGCGGGTCCTTGATCAGGCGGGCGAGGAACAGGAAGTTCAGGAAGCCCTGCTGCGTCCGGTCCGCGACCTTCGGCATGTTGGACACGTCGGAGAGCGTGAGCGACGGCCTGGACGATGTCGTCCTCCGAGAACCCGGCCCACTTCGTCGCGCAGAAGACGAAGTTGTGCGCGTTGCTCATCGTCCGCACGTTCCCCGCGTTGACCTCGTCGTTGCTCCCGAGCAGCCCGTGGCCGTAGACCCCACCGCGGGCCGGGGTGACGGGGTCGTTGCCGTCCGCGGTCACCGACCGTGGGATGTTGCAGATGAATCCGGCGGTGACGTTGCCGTTGCGCACCGGGAGCGCGTCCTTCCCCGCGTTCGGGGCGTACGCGAACTGGTTGCCGGGGCTGCCGTCGCCGGTGAGGTAGCTCGGGATCGTGAACGTGCCGGTGACCCGGCGGTAGATCTGATCGTCGACGTTGTCCTCCACCTGATCCACCGTGAAGCCGGGAACCCCACCGTTGAGGCTCGCGAACGCGTCGTCGCGGATGTGCAGCAGGCGACCGGCCAGGTTGTTCGCGCTCGCGACCGTGAAGTCCCAGGCCAGGAACAGGTCCCGACGGTCGACGCCGGCGTGGTCGAGCTCGTCGAAGACCCGTTCGAGGTGCGGTCGGCGCGCTTCGACCGCCGGGGTGAAGGTCGGGATGCGATCGCGGTACAGCTGGAAGCCGCGGTCCGCGGCGATCGGCGCGCCACTGCCGTCGCGCAGGTTGCGGAGCGCGACGACGTAGTGGTGCCCCTCGATCAGGTTGCGGGCCGGGCGGACGATGAGCGCGCGGCGATCGGGCGGGTCGGCTTGCGCGTCGAGCTCCGCGTAGAACGGCCAGCGCCGCCCGGTGTCGGTGTCGAGCAGCACGATCGGCTGGTCGTCATCGAGTGACGAACCGATGTCGGTGATCGGTGCGGCGCCGCTGCGGGCGAGGTCGAGCCCGGCGACGTACGTGACGATCATCGACCCCGGGCTGAAGCCGTCGTTGCGGTTCCACTCCGTGGGATCGATCGGGACGCCACTGGAGTTGGCCGGCATCGCGTCGGGCCGGAAGTGGACGCGCCGTCCCGTGGCCGACGAGTCGTCGCGTTCGGTGAAGAAGTCGTTCGGGAAGGGCATGAGGCACTTCGCGGCGGCGAGGACGTCGCAGCGGTCCGCGCTCGCGAGGTCGACCGCGGGCTCCCAGGAGAAGGTGCTCGATCCGCGCTCGAGATCCCGCGAGTCGTGTCCGTGATCGTGGTGCCAGCGGCGCTTCGACGCGGCGATCGCCTCGATCTTGGTGATGCCCGGCTGGAGATCCGCCGCGTGCAGCGTTCCGGTCGCCCCGGAGTCGTCGCGGACGAGCTGGTCGGTGATCTCACGCTTGCGCGCGGTGCTCCCACGATCCCGAGAGCAGCCAGACGCGCAAGGTGCCGGCGTCGAGGCGGTCGTCGAGGCGGACGTCCACCGGAACATCTCCGTGGGCCACGGCCTGGGACCGATCGGCCGGCGCCACGACGTGCACCGGGCTCGGTCGCGACGAAGGTCCACCACCGGATGACCCGCCGCCGGGGTAGTGACATCCGGCGAGTGCGAGCACCAAGACGACGACGGACGCGACGCCGACCTGGATCCGTCCGCTGCTGCTGCTGCGCATCCTTGCTCCCCCCGAGCCAGTTGCTGCTCACCAACCACGAACGCGGTCGGCGAGACTCCTGACACTAACGGCGCGAGACAGGCAGGACCAGGGCGCCGCGAACCGGCGCGGAGGCATGCCGTCTACGCTCCCGCACCGTGCCCATCGCTCCTGCCCGCCTGATCGTCGCCGCCCTCCTCGCCACACCGCTGGTGATCGGCCCGCTCGCCGAGTCCAGCGCCGTGGCGGCGACGTCGCAAGCTGACGGTGACGGCGGTGTCCACCAAGCCGGACTACGTCACGGGTGGCGACGTGCTGCTGCGCCTGCGCCCGGCATCCGCCGCGAACCCGCGCTTCTCGGCGGGAGGTCAGCACCTCACCGCGTCACCGATGGGCCAGGGTGCGTGGATCGTGCGCGGCCTGCACAACGGGCCGAGCCGCATCCAGGTCAAGGTCGGCGACGCGACCGCGTCGCTCGCCGTCATGAACCACCCGATCAGCGGCCCCGTCTTCTCGGGCCCCCACCTCCCGATGCTGTGCACGGTGCCGGAGGCGGCAGCCACGGCGTCGCGCGCCGCCACGTGCGCCGACGCGACGAGCACGGAGTACGCGTACAAGAACACCGCGGGCGACCATCGGTCCGATCTCCGGGCCCGACCAGCGCCCACCGGATCTCGCCTCCGTGACGGTCGGTGGGAAGTCGGTGCCGTACATCGTTCGCATCGAACGGGGCGTGATCAACCGCTCGCCGTACTCGTTCGCCGTCCTCGACCCGACGGGCGGGTGGAACCGGCGGCTCGTCTACCAGTTCGGCGGCGGGTGCGGTACGACGTATTCGCAGGGCGGAGCGCTCGGCACGAATGTGGTCGACGACGCGCTGCTGTCCAAGGGATACGCGGTCGCCACCGCGAACCTCAACACCTTCCAGACCTCGTGCAACGACGTGATCTCCGCCGAGACCGCGATGATGGTCAAGGAGCACGTGGCCGAGACCATCGGCGCGCCGCGCTTCACCATCGGTGCGGGCGCGTCGGGTGGCGCGATCCAGCAGCTGATGATCGCGCAGAACTACCCGGGGATCCTCGACGCCCTGTCCCCCGTGATCCCCTTCCCCGACGCGATCTCGGTCGCGCCCGGCGTCTCGGACTGCGGGCTGCTCGCGCACTTCTACGCGAGCGCCGCCGGCCAGGGTCTGACCGACGCGCAGCAGGCCGCGATCAACGGCCATCGGACCACGGGCACCTGCCGGCTGTGGATCTCGTCGTTCCTCGGCACCATCGATCCCGCCACCGGCTGCGATCCGCAGATCCCGGCGGACCAGATCTTCTCGACCACGAACACGAAGGGCATCCGCTGCACGTTGCAGGACCTGAACCGCAACGAGTTCGGGATCAACCCGGCCACCGGATACGCGCGCCGGCCGCTGGACAACGTCGGTGTGCAGTACGGGCTCGATGCGTTGAACGCGGGGACGATCACGGTGGACCAGTTCCTCGATCTCAACGAGTCGATCGGCGGCTACGACATCAACGGTCAGCCTGTCGCCGAGCGCGAGAGCGCGCGACCGGCGGACTTCCGCCGTGCCTACGCGACCGGCCGCGTGCTCGCGGGTGGCGGCGGCATGCGCGACATCCCGATCATCACCGTGAACCTCTACAGCGACCCGTACGGCGACATCCACGACCGGTTCCGGCTCTTCACCATTCGCGACCGGCTTCGGAGCAAGAGCGGGAAGGTCGATCGGAACGAGAAGATCTGGACCCGCCCGTCGAACGGCGACATCGTGCAGGCCCTCACCGGCAACGCGTTCGATCCGGCCGACGCGGTGGCGCTGCTCGACACCTGGCTGACCAGCGGCAAGCAGCCGGCCGCGGCGGCCGACAACTGCACCGACGCGTCCGGGGCGACCGTGAGCGGCCCGCACATCTACGACCAGCCCGGTCCGTGCCGCGACCTCTACCCGGTGTTCGGTGACCCCCGCACTGCAGCCGGTGCGCCGATCGTCAACGACCGGTTGAAGTGCCAGGTGCGTCCGGTCGATCCCGCGAAGTACCAGGTGACGTTCGCGCCGCAGCAGGCCGACCGGCTCCGACGGATCTTCCCCGACGGCGTGTGCGACTGGCGCAAGCCCGGCGTCGGCCAGGTTCCGCTCGCCGCGACCTGGATCAACTACGGCAAGCCCCCGTTCCTCGTCGCCAAATAGCCCGACCGACGGTTACGGCGCTCGTCGGCACGTCGCCAGGCACCCCTGAGCGTGCCCGAAACGAGCGAGGTACGCGGGCAGGTGCGCGGCGAGGTGTGGCGGGCGAGGGCGTTGGCGAGGCCCTTGATGGTGAACCGGAGGAAGGCCTCCATCGCCGCGCCGGTGCCGGTGAGCTTGGGCTCGAGCGTGGCGCGCCACGCGATCAACGTGCCGTCACCGTCAGGGGTGAGCTCGACGTCGGCGCGGTAGCTCCGGACCGGCAGGCCGGAGAGCAGCACGTAGCCGAGGTGGTGGGGCGGTTCGAACGCGACGACCTCTTCGCGGCTGGAGCCCGGTCCGATGCTGAACCGGCGGATCGCGCCGACGCCGTCCGGCGCCGGCACCCCTTCCCGCTCGAGCACCGACCGTTGGACGTTGTTCCAGGTGCTCCACGACGCCCCGTCCGCGAGCCAGCGCCAGACCGCCGCGGGCGGCGCGGTCGAGCGCGCGAACACCTCGATCTCCCGCACGCGCCGGAGTCCTACCGACCGCGCCAGTGCGGGTCGCGACGTTCGTGCGCCGCCTGCATGCCCTCGGCCGCGTCCTCCGTCGACCCGACGACGCGACGCATCGACTCACCGAGTCGGAGCGCGTCCTCCCAGGGGAGGTGCGCGCCCCGCGCCGCCATCTCCTTCGTGGCGCGCTGGGCCAGTGGCGCACCCCGCACGAGCCGCGCCGCGAGTTCCTGCGCCTCCGCCATCAGCTCCTCGTGCGGGACGACTCGCCAGACGAGACCCATCTCGTACGCCCGCTCGGCGGTGAACCGCTCGCCGGTGAGCAGCACCTCCATCGCGTTCGCCCATCCGACGCGCCCGGGCAGCCGCATCGCGCCGACGATCGTGGGGACACCGAGGCGAACCTCGGGAAACCCGAACTCGGCCCGGTCGCTTGCGATCACGAAGTCGCACCGTGCCACCGTCGTGAGCCCGTAGCCCAGGCAGTAGCCATTGACCGCGGCGATCGTCGGCTTCCACAGCTCCAGGCCACTCTCGAACGAGTTGATCGTCGGGATCTCCCAGAAGCTCCCCGGCCACTCCCCCACCGAGCCGCGCCCGTCCTGCAGGTCCGCGCCGACGCAGAACGCCTTCCCGGCGCCGGTGACGATGCCGACCCACGCGTCCTCGTCCTCGCGGAACTCGTTCCACGCCGCGTTCAGACCCTGGCGCAGCTCGCCGTTGATCGCGTTGAGCACGTCGGGCCGGTTGTAGGTGATCGTCGCGACGTGGCCATCGCGCTCGTACCGCACCGTCTCGTTCATGCCGGCGGTGACGCGCCGAACGAGTCGTACCGGCCGCCTTCGGCCTCGACGACCTCGCGACCATGCGAGTACTGGAACGGCGAGATCCCGCCCGGCCTCCCACGGGGTCACCGAGCCCGCGGCGACTGCCTTCGCAGACTTCTGCGGCAGACCGAAGTGCTTGCGGACGTCAGCCACCGGCCAGTCGGCGTACTCGAACCAGTCGATGCCCATCAGGTCGGTCTCGGCGCTGCGCCCGTGGTCATCGAGGTACCAGGCCGCGTTGGCGCCGCGGGCCATCGCGTCGGCCAGCCGCAGCGCCATGCGATCGGCGTCGCGCGAGAGGTGCCCCCGGTCGTATTCGAAGAACCCCTTGGCCGCGTTGAACAGGTACCCGGTCTCGAACAGCCCGAGCACCATGGCGAGCAGCGAGAAGCCGGCCGGATCGTCGTTGGCCCGCGAGATCAGGCCGAACACCTCGATCTCGCACTCGACGGTCGAGCCGTAGTCGGCGAGCACATGCACCCAGTCGTGCTGCGCGAGCGTCGGCGGCGCGCTCCCGGGTGAGCCGGGGAACGAGAAGCCGCGCGCCCGGTAGAAGCGCCACACTCCGAGCCCGAGCGACCCCTCGGGGCAGTGCTCGAGTGCGGACCAGCGCGCCGCGAGTGGCTCGTCGCCACACACGCCTTCCCACGCGTCCTCCAAAGCCCTCGCGGTGTGCAGATGCTCGGGCGGGCGTTCGAGCATCTGCTCGAAGTAGCCACTGCGTTCGAAGTCGATCAACGCGAGCCCGAGCGAACCGCTCGCGATCCGGCGCGTGACCCGCAGCATCTGGTCCTCGACCCCCAACGCGACGGCGTACTGCTCGACGCGGGCCGTGACCTCGGGCGGGAGCGGGACGAGCAACAGCTCGAGCAGCAGCATCACCTGCACCATGCGAGCGCGGAACACCGCGTCGCGCCGGCGCATCACCTCGGCGAACTCGTCGGGTCCGAGCGGTGGGAGCTCGCCCACGTCGAGCACGAACCCGCTCATCGACTCGATCGTCGCGTTGACCACTGCCCGTTGGACCGGCGTGATGCCGGTGGGCGCGGCGGCGGCCGTGGAGACCGCCCGGGCGAGCAGCTCCGTCTCCTCGTAGTCCGGCGGGACGAGGTTGACCGTGGCCTCGTCGGGGAGTGGGACCGGCATGGCCGGATCCTACGTCCGAGGCCTTGTCTGCCTGGATAATAACGGTTATCGTGTGCGGTCGTGACCGTCGTCGGAACCCAGCAGGCTGCGCCACCGTCCGGGACCACCGCGGCGGCACCGGCGGAGCCGACCACCCGCGAGCGACTCGTGGCGGCCGCCATCGAGGTGTTCCAGGAGCAGGGCTACGAACGGGCCCGCGTCCAGGACATCGCTCGCGCCGCCGGGCTCACGACGGGCGCGATCTACGCCAACTACCGGGACAAGTCCGAGCTGCTCCTCGCCGCGATCGCCGGCAAGAGCGCGGCCGAAGTCGAGACGTTGCTCCAAGCGACCGGTACCCGACCGCGCGACGTCTTCGCGCAGCTCGGCTCGCGGATGGCGTTTCGCGAGCACGAGCGTCCACTGCTGCTCGAGGCCGCGGTCGCGTCGCAACGTGACGCGGAGCTCGCGGTGCTGCTGCGCGAGAAGCTCGGCGACCGGCACGCGCAATTCGCCACCCTCATCGAGCGCGGCAAAGCCGACGACACGATCGACCCGAGCCTCGACACGGACGCGCTCACCCGCTTCTGCCTCACGCTCGCCCTCGGATCGCTCGTCGTGCGCACGTTGGAGCTGCCCCAACCCGACCATGACAACTGGGACGCGCTGATCGGGCGACTGCTCGACGCACTGTCCCCTCAAATCGAAGGAACTCGCATGACTGCGACCCTCCCCACTGCCGAGAACCGCGAGCTCGTCCAAGCGGTGATCGACGCCCAGTTCACCTGGGACTACGAGCGGACCCGGCCGGCACTCGGCAAGCTGTACGAGAAGGCCAAGACCTCGCAGTGGAACGTCACGACCGACCTCGACTGGTCGACGGACGTGGACCCGGAGAAGGTCGCCAACGACCTCAGCGGCGGCACCACGGGGCGTTTCCGCGCCTTGCAGGAGGTCGACGACTCACCGGTGAAGCACTTCGGCGAGAAGGAGTGGACCGAGGTCGGCGTGCAGATGCAGAACTCGCTGCTCTCCCAGTTCCTCCACGGTGAGCAGGGGGCGCTGCTCTGCACTGCCCGCATCGTCGAGACCGTTCCGTGGATCGACGCGAAGTACTACGCGTCCACCCAGGTGATGGACGAGGCGCGCCACGTCGAGGTGTTCGCGAAGTACCTCGACGAGAAGATGTCGAGCCAGTACCGGATCAACCCGAATCTCAAGTCACTGCTGAACGACATCCTCGCCGACAGTCGCTGGGACATCACGTACCTCGGCATGCAGATCATGGTCGAGGGTCTCGCGCTCGCCGCGTTCGGCATGATGCAGACGATCACGAACGAGCCACTGCTGAAGAAGCTGCTGCGCTACGTGATGGCGGACGAAGCGCGACACGTCGCGTTCGGTGTGCTCTCGCTGCAGGAGTACTACCAGGAGCTCACCGACGTGGAGATGCGCGAGCGCCAGGAGTTTGCGTTCGACGCCGCGTGCCGGTTGCAGCAGCGGTTCATGCAGGGCGAGGTGTGGGAGCGCATGGGCGTCGACCCGAAGGCGGTCCGCAAGGCACTCGACCGGGCGAACCCGCCCGCGCAGCAGGTGTTCCAGCAGATGCTGTTCTCCAAGATCGTCCCGAACTGCAAGAAGCTCGGACTGCTCGACGCGGCCGACGGTTGGCTCCGGGAGCGGTTCACCGAGACCGGCGTGATCCAGTTCGAGGACTGGGTCGACACGGGCGACGAGTACGCGGACCTCGACGAGGTCGCCAAGGACCGCGCCGCCGCCAACTGACCCGAACGCAGGCGGGAGCGGGCACGAAGTGCGGACGCCGGAGCGACCCAGTAGCCGGCGTCAGGCGGGGAAGCCGGGGGGCCAGTTGTATTCGGTCCAGCCGGTGCCGGCGCGACCGTCGTCGGTCGTGTAGCGGCACATCGCCCGGGGGAACCGGCTCTCGCGGCCGTCGGGTGCGACCAGGAGAATCGGCGCGTGGCCGACCGGCTCGGTCGTGAACGTGACCGGCCCGATCTGCTGGCGGGCCGCGGTCGGCAGCTTCTCGGCGTCGATGTCCACCGCGTTCTCGATGACCTCGGCCGGCGTCAGCCCGCCATCGGGACTCACCGTGTAGCCGGTCGCGAACAGGTCGAGCCCGGGGATGATCGAACGGGCCGCATGGAGGAACGAGCCGTCGTCGAGGTGGCCGGACGTCCAGTTCCACGGGAACTGCCACCAGTCGCGCACACCCCAGGAGTGATCGCGCTGACCCGCGCAGTCGACCGCGATCGTCTCGTCACCGATCGTCACGGTTCCCGTCACCCACGACGAGATCTCGTAGCGCGTCGTCATCTCGTAGGGAAACGCCTCGGACCGGCTCGCCCACTCGAGGTCCAGCGACACCGGGACGGTTGGACCGTTCAGACCATGGAACGCCTGCGCGGGATCCGCGAGCTCGACGCCGACGGCGCTGCTCCGCACGCGGAAGCGTCGGAGCGGCTCGGGTACGGACAGCTCGACGGTCGTCGAGCCCGCCGTCGGCGAGAGCGCGGCATCGCCCTCGGGGCACGGCAGCTCGTGGTCCACGACCAGGACGAGCGGGCGGTCGGCCCCGACGAGCGCGATCCACCACCAGGACAGTCCGAGGTTCGGGTACAGGCCCAGCCGCACGTAACCGCCGGCGCTGCGCGTCGGCCGCGGCCCAGTCCAGGTACCAGGACTCGCCCCACAGCTCCTCGGGGCCTGCGGGATGGCGGCCCTCGTCCGCGGCAGTCATGTCGAACAGGCTCACGACTCTCCTCCGCTGCGGAGGACCGTGCCGGCGTACCGGCCCGAATGCTCACCGTGCTCGAACGCGACCTGCCCGTTGACCACGGTCGCGTCGTAGCCCGTGCCGCGCTGGATCCACCGGCCGGCCCCGTGCGGGAAGTCGTGCGCGAACTCCGGCATCTGGAGGCCGAGCTGATCCCAGTTGATGACGTTGACGTCCGCGAACGCGCCGGGTCGCAGGACGCCGCGGTCCGGAAGGCCCATGAACTCGGCGGTGTCCGAGCTCAGACGCCGGATCGCGTCTTCGACGGTCATCACGCCTCGCTCCCGCACCCAGTACGTGAGGAAGTACGTCGGCTGGCTCGCGTCGATGATCTGCCCGACGTGCGCGCCGGCGTCGGCGAGACCCATGAGCACCACATCGCTGGTGATCATCTCTTCGATCGCGTCGAGCTCCTGGTTGAGCAACGGCCACTGGAGCACGACGCGACCGTCCGTCTCGAGGCACAGGTCGATGAACGCTTCGACCGGCGTCACGCCGCGCCGCCGCGCCACGGCCGCGAGACTCGCCGCCGGGATCGTTGTCGTAGCGAATCTCGGGACGACCGTCGACGACGAAGTACGCGTCCATCCCGGCCCACGGATCCGGCACCGCGTTGACGAAGTCGGCGACGAGATCGGCGCGCCGGGCCCGTAGGACCTCGAGCCGCTCGGCCAACGACAAGCGCTCGAACCCCTTCCACAAGGGTCCACGGTCAAACGGCGTGCTGCTCGCGAGCGAGAACACGACGCCGACGCACTTGCTCGTCGTCTGCGGGCGGATGCGGGTGCCGTCCGCCCGGTTGGAAGCCACCGCGAGCTCCATCGCCCGGCGGTAGTGCTCGCCCTGATCCCGTGTCTGCGACAGGTTGAACGTGACCGGTCGGCCGCTCGTGCGCGCGACCTCGCGCATCCACGCCAGCTCGGACTCCACCCGCGGCTCGGCCGGACCGTCACCGTCGAAGCGCGGTGCGCACTCGATCACGCCGCGCCCGCGGGCGCGCAAGGTTGCCGCGAGCGCGACGAGCTCGCCGGCTTCGGCCCAGGTTCCGGGAACGAAGCGACCGTCCGGCACACGATGGCGCAGCGTCCGGGAGCTGGAGAACCCGAGCGCCCCGGCGCCGATCGCCTCGTCCACCAACGCGCACATCGCGCCGAGCTCCTCCGCCGTCGGCGGGTCACCGGGCTCCGTGGTCAGGCTGCGGTCGCCCATCGCGTGGTACCGCACCGCGCAGTGACCCACCATCCCACCGACGTTGATGCCCTTCGGCAGGAGGTCCAGCGCGGCGAGGTACTCGCCGTAGGTCTCCCAGCTCCACGGCAACCCGTCGAGGATGCTCGCCGCGGGGATGTCCTCGACCGACTCCATCATCTCGGCGAGGTACGCCCGGTCTTCGGGTCGGACGGGCGCGAAGGTGACCCCGCAGTTCCCCATCACCACCGACGTGACGCCGTGCCAGCACGACGAGCTCAGGAGTGGATCCCATCCGATCTGCGCGTCGAGGTGCGTGTGCAGGTCGACGAAGCCGGGGGTCACGAGCCGGTCGGTGGCGTCGATCTCGCGCGTGCCGTGATCCTCGATCTCGCCGACCGCAACGATCCGGTCACCACGGATCCCCACGTCCGCGACCGAACCCGGCGTGCCCGTGCCGTCCACCACCGTGCCGTTGCGGATGACGAGATCGAGCGCCATGAGAGGTCCGGCTCGCTGCTCAGTCGGGGGCGGGCAGCGAGCTGCGCCCGCCGGTACCCCACCAGGACGCGGTCAGCTGCAGGCCCGGGCGCCCGGCCCGCGACGAGATCTCCTCGAAGACCCGCTTGTAGGCGGTGTGCTGGATCTTCCAGACGCCGTCGACCTTCACGTAGCTGTCCTCGTAGAACGCGGCGCCGCGGATGTCGAGCTCCCACTGGAGATCGATCACCGTGTCCTCGAGCGCCCAGACGCCCGTCGCCCGGTTGGTCTCCGTGAGCTCGATCTCCGGGTGGTGCGCCTTGTGACTCGACAGGAACGTCTCGCGTCCCATCGCCTTGCGAAAGAAGCCGACGATCGCGTCACGACCTTCGTACGCGTAGGCGCCCGCGCTGTACGAACAGGTCGCGTCGTCGGTGAACAGCTCGCCGATCTCGTCCCACTGCTTCAGATCGAGGTTGCGGAAGTACGCGTACTTCACCCGCTTGATCAGCTCGATCTCGACCAGGTCCTGGGGAGTCATCTCCTCCGCTTTCATGAGTAGCGCGCTTCCTTGCCTCGGGACTCCCCGTGGTGCGCAACGGCGTCGCGCAGGTCCGCCAGCAGCTCGCCGGCGACGGGGGTGTGCGCGGGCGAGAGCATCAGGTGCAGCCCGCGCGGATCAGTGTTGCGATTGAGGTTCCAACCCTTGTCGTCCATCACGTCGCCGACCGCGTAGAGGTCGATCGTGTCCGACTTGACGGCCATCACCGGGCCGATCGGGTCGCCGACGACCTCGAGGCCGTCGATCGCTTCGATGCCGGCCCGCACCTCGGCCGCGGTCGCCATCAGTCCACGCATGATGTCGACGTATCCCTGCTCGCCCAGGTACGTCAGCGCCGCCCAGGCGGTCGCGATCGGCCCGGCCGGTCGCGCCCCGCGATCCCGGGCGAGCCGTAGAGCCCCGAAGCCCCAGTTGTCGTAGAGGAACACCTGGTGACCGAACCAGTCCGGGTCGCGGTGCAGGATCACCGACGCGCCCTTGGGGCAGTAGCCGTACTTGTGCACGTCGGCCGAGATCTCGGTCACGCCCGGAACCCGGAAGTCCCACGGCGGCACGGCGTGTCCGAGCCGCTCGAGGAACGGCAGCACGAACCCGCCGATGCACGCGTCGACGTGGCAACCGATGCCGTTCGCCGCCGCCAACGCGGCGAGATCCTCGACCGGATCCATCACGCCGTACGGATACGAGAACGCGGACGCCACGACGACTGCAGCACTCGGGACCGAGCAGCGATTCCGCGGCACTCACGTCCGCCCGGTAGTGCTGGTCGAGCGGTATCCGCACGACGCCCATGCCGAAGTAGTGCGCGGCCTTGGCGTACGCGGGATGCGCGGACACCGGCATGAGGATCTGGGGCCGCTCGATGCTGGCGAGCTTCGCCCGTTCTCGCGCGACGAGCATCGACATCAGGATCGACTCGGTCCCGCCGGACGTCATCGATCCCCCGCCGGCAACGGGGCGGTGGAGCAGGTTGGACGTCATCGCGACGACATCGTCCGACAACGCGGCGAGCTCCTGGAACTTGAACGGGTTCAGCGCGTTGCCGAAGAGGTACCGCCGGTTCACCTCTTCGAGCAGGGTCTCCAGGTCCTCGCGGCCGGTCGGGTACACCAGGCCGAAGAGGCGGTTCCCATGCACATCGGGCTCGCGCGACTGGCGCGCGGCGAGGTCGTCGAGGATCGCGTCTGCCGCCCGACCCTCGGCCGGCAACCGTGCATCCGCTCCCCCGGGCAGATCCAGCTCGTCCACCCGCGGGACGCTACATCGTCAGCGGGCGGCGACCGGGCTGGCCGCGCCGCCCGGGATCAGCCAGCTTCCAGCCGGACCGGCCGGACCGCTTGGCCGAGTACATGGCGTGGTCCGCGTCCCGCAGCAGCTCGACCGCACCGAGGCGACCGTTCTCGCTCAACGCGATGCCCACGCTCGCGCCCAGCCGCAAGGGGCCCTCGGGCCCTTCGAACGGGACGCGTGAGGTCCGCATGGATCCGATCCGCGATGTCGATCGCGTCGCGCGAGCTCGACACGCGCTCCACCAGCACCGTGAACTCGTCGCCGCCGAGCCGGGCCAGCACCTCGGTGCCGCGCAGGCATCCGCGCAGACGGCGCCCGACCTGGACGAGCACTTCGTCGCCCAAGCCATGCCCAAGCGTGTCGTTCACCTGCTTGAAGCCGTCGAGGTCGACGAACAGCAGCGCGATCGTGAACCCCTCCCGCGCCGCCCGCAGGCACGCCTTCTCCGTGTACTGCGTGAACGCGGGTCGGTTCCAGAGTCCGGTGAGCGGGTCGTGGAGCGCGTCGTGACGAAGCTGCTCCTCGAGCTCGCGCTGCTTCGTCACGTCGTGCACGTTGATGACGATCGCGTCGCCCCACTGGCCGGAAGGGTTGGTCAGCGTCGCGGCCGACCAGCGGATCGTGCCGTCGCGATGGCGGAGCTGGAGATCGTCCATCGTCTGGGTCCGGCCCGGCTGGTCCGCGACCGAGCCGATGCGGCGCAGGAGCCGCTCCAGCTCGAACTCCGGGACGAGCACGGAGATGGAGCCGTGCTCGATCTCGGCCGGCGTGTACCCCAGCAGACCTTCGACCGCCGGGCTGGCGAACTGCATGCGACCGTCGCGATCGACGACCGCGATGACGTCGACCGCGTGCTGCAGGAGTGACAGGAACTGCTCGCCGCGGTCGCGCAACGCGTGCTCGGCTTCCTCGGCCGCGGCCGCCTTGACGCCGAGCACGCGGGCCACGATGCCGAAGCAGATGAGCCCGCCCAATGCGAGCGCGTTTCCCAATCCGGGTTCGATCAGCGTCGGCGCGATGTTGAGCTGGATCGCGGCTTGGCCGAGCCCGACGCCGATGACGCACCACGCGAAGCCGGAGCGCCAGCTGGCGGAACCCGCTTCTTGCAGCACGGCGGCGAAGCCCACGCCGTAGGCGATGACGAGCATCGGCCCCCATCCGACCGCGTAGATCACCGCGGTGGTCGCGAGGGTCGAGACGGCGAGCCGGACTTGGATCCGCTTCGCGTCTTCGGGGCTGGCCTTCAACCATGTGATCGACGCGAGGTTGAACGCCGATGTTGCGACGAGCAACACCACGAGGATCCAGAACGGCGTATCCGCGACCCACCCCTCGACGCGGAACCAGTAGAACGCGGCGGCGGCCATCGGGACGGTGGCGAAGATCGCGAGGAGCGCGCGCCGGCGCGCGAGAGAATCGGCTGCGGGCGACGCCCGTGCCGAATCGCTCCTCGGATTGATCGCCTGGTGTCATGTCTGCTGCCCCACGGGTGTCGACTTCAGGACCATCGGCGGGTTCTGACGGTGACCTGAGCGCCCGAATTCGGGGCATCCGAGCCGCCGCTCGGCCTCCGGGTCACTCGGGCCCGGAAACTCGATAGTTCGGAACCCACACCATTCGGTATCCTCACCACATGGACGACCTCTCGCGGCGGCGCGAACCCTGGCGTTGCTGGCCCGGGTGCTCGAGCGGGCGGCCGGGGACCTGACCCTGCCGCAGTACCGGGTGCTGGCCCTCGTGGATGCCGGCGACGAGCGGGCCACCCGACTGGCAGGACGGCTGGCGATCACGAAGCCGAGCGTGAGCGCGGTCGTGGACGGGCTGGTCGAGCGGGGGCTGCTGGCCCGGGAGCCCGTGCCGGGTGATCGTCGAGCGATCCGCCTCCGGCTCACCGCGCCGGGAGCTCACGCCCTGGCCGACCGCGGAGCAGGCCATGGCCGAGCGGCTGGAACCCCTGGTCGGCGCGATCACCGATCGCGACGCGTTCGTCGACGGCCTGGACCAGCTCGACCGGGTCCTCCTGGAACGAGCCCGCGAGCGGAATGCAGGCGCGAGCGGACAAGCGCCGACGCCGAAGTGACCCGGATGGGAGGCGCAGGAGCCGACGTGACGCAGGACGCCGAGACGAAGACCGGTTGGATCCGGCGGCTGATCGGCTGGATCCGACCCGCACCGGCGCGACGCGATCGCCGCGTTCAGCGTTGCGATCGTCGGCACCGCGATCGCCGCGTTCGCGCCGCTCGTCGAGAAGGTCATCGTCGACGACGTGATCTCGGATCCGAGCCGCGCGCTCGTGGCCCTGGCTGTTGCTGCTCGTCATCTTCGGTGTCGCGCGCTTCGGCCTCGCGTTCGTTCGGCGCTATCGCGGCGGCCGGATCGCGCTCGCGGTGCAGCACGATCTCCGTACCGCGATCTTCCGCCAGCTGCAACGACTCGACTTCGCGAGCCACGACGCGATGCAGACCGGTCAGCTGGTCACGCGGGCCGGTTCGGACATCATGCTGATCCAGGGGCTGCTGCAGTTCCTCCCGATCGCGATCGGGCAACGTCCTGATGTTCCTCATCTCGATCGTGATCATGGCGACGCTGTCACCGCTCGCTCACGGTCGTGATGCTGCTCGTCACGCCCGCGCTGCTGTGGACCGCGCTCCGCCTTCGCACCGCGGTGTTCCCCGCGAGCTGGGACGCTCAGCAGCTGGCGGGTGAGGTCGCCACCGTCGTGGAGGAGTCCGTCACCGGAGTGCGGATCGTCAAGGGCTTCGGCCAGGAGCAACGCCAGCTCGATCTGCTCACCGGGAGCTCCCGGGGGCTGTTCGGCTCCCGCCTGCGCCTCGTGCGGATGCAGGCCCGGCTGCAGTCCCTGCTCCAGACCATTCCCACCCTCGGCATGGTCGCCGTGCTGGCCCTCGGCGGCTGGCTCGCCCTCGACGGCCAGATCAGCCTCGGGCGTGTTCCTCGCCTTCTCCAGCTACATGCTCGCCCTGGTCGCGCCGGTGCGGATGTTCGCCAGCATGCTGACCGTCGCTCAGCTGGCGCGCGCCGGAGCGGAACGCATCTTCGAGCTGCTCGACAGCACACCGCTCGTCCAGGAGCGCCCGGACGCCGCCGACGCTCAGCCCGACGCGCGGCGAGGTCACGTTCGAGAACATCACGTTCGGCTATCTCCGGACCGAGCCGGTGCTCCGTGACTTCTCGCTCACCGTGCGTCCGGGGGAGACCGTCGCGCTCGTCGGTACGTCAGGTTCCGGGAAGTCCACCGTCGGCCTGCTGCTCCCCCGCTTCTACGACGTGCATGCCGGCTCGGTGCGCGTCGACGACGTGGACGTCCGCGACGTCACCCTCACGTCGCTGCGCGAGCAGATCGGGGTCGTGTTCGAGGACTCGTTCCTCTTCTCCGACACGATCCGCAACAACATCGCGTTCGCGCGCCCCGACGCGAGCGACGACGACGTGGAAGCTGCGGCTCGGGCGGTCGAGGCCCACGACTTCGTGCTGAGCCTCCCGGATGGGTACGAGACGGTGGTCGGCGAGCAGGGACTCACGCTCTCCGGCGGTCAGCGTCAGCGCATCGCGCTCGCCCGCGCATTGCTGAGCGATCCCCGCATCCTCCTGCTCGACGACGCGACCTCGTCGGTCGACGCCCGCGTCGAGACCGAGATCCACCAGACGCTGCGCCGCCTGCTCGTCGGCCGCACGACCATCCTGATCGCGCACCGTCGCTCGACGCTCGAGCTGGCCGACCGGATCATCGTCGTGGACCAGGGTCGGGTGGTCGACGAGGGAACCCACGACGAGCTGATCGCGCGCTGCCGGGTGTACCGGAACCTGCTCGCCGGGCCGGGTGACGACGTCGAAGGGATCGATCTCGAGTCGGCGGACACGGCGGAGACCGCCGACGACCGGGCCGCGGCCCGGCCCAATGCCGACGGGATCACGCCGGCCGCGTGGCCGGACCAACCCGTAGCCGCGCCGGCGGGGATCGCGCCGCGCCCGGCCGCGGCCGCCAACATCGGTCGGGGCGGGATGGGTGCGGGCTTCGCCGGCATGGCGCCCGCGCTCGCTCCCACTCCGGAGCTGATGGATAAGGTCGCCGCGCTCGCCCCGCCGATCGACGAGCCGCACGTCGACGTCGCCGCGCAGACCCGCGTCGAGACCCCGTTCCAGCTCCGCCGCTTCCTCCGGCCGTTCCGGTGGCCACTCGTGGCTGGTCTCGTCCTCGTCGCGCTCGACGCGCTCGCGACCGTCGCGGGTCCGTGGCTGATCCGGTACGGCATCAACGACGGCGTCGCGACAGGTGCGGAACGCGCGCTCTGGATCGCGTCGCTCGCCTTCTTGGCCATCACCCTCGCGGACTGGTGGGTGATGTGGGCGCAAGCGCGGATCATGGGCCGCACCTCCGAGCGCATGCTCTTCGCGTTGCGGGTCAAGCTCTTCGCCCATCTCCAGCGACTCGGCATCGACTACTTCGAACGCGAGATGGCCGGGCGGGTCATGACGCGCATGACCACGGACGTCGATTCGCTCTCGCAGTTCCTGCAGACCGGTCTCGTCACGGCTCTCGTCAACGGGATCACGCTCATCGGCGTCGCGATCGCGCTCGTCCTGATGGACTGGGAGCTCGCACTCGCCACGGCGCTCGTCCTGCCGCCCCTGATCGCGGCGACGATCTGGTTCCAACGCAACTCGAGCCGCGCCTACGACAACGCCCGCCAGCACATCGCGACAGTCAACGCGAACCTGCAGGAGGGTCTGTCGGGCGTGCGCGTCTCGCAGGCCTACGTGCGGGAAGGCACCAACCAGGACGAGTTCGAGACGGTGGCCCGCGGCTACCTGGACGCCCGCCTGGGCGCCCAGAAGCTGGTGGCGATGTACTTCCCGTTCGTCGAGATGCTCTCGGAGCTCGCGGCGGCGCTCGTGCTCGGCGTCGGCAGCGTCCTGATCGCCGACAACGCGCTGGAAGCCGGCACCCTGATCGCGTTCCTGCTCTACCTGGACCTGTTCTTCAGCCCGATCCAGCAGCTGTCGCAGACCTTCGACTCGTACCAGCAGGCGCGGGTCTCACTCGATCGGATCGACGAGCTGCTCGCGAAGGAGACGTCCGTACCGCCGGCCGAGCATCCGGTCGTTCCCGAGGAGATCCGCGGCGACGTCGCCTTCGACGACGTCGTGTTCCGCTACCCGCAGACCGTGACCGACGCGCTCCGCGGCGTCACCCTCCACATCCCGGTCGGCGAGACCGTCGCGCTCGTCGGCGAGACCGGCGCGGGCAAGTCCACGGTGCTGAAGCTCGTCGCCCGCTTCTACGACCCGAGCTCGGGGCGCGTCCTCGTCGACGGTGTGCCCGTCGACGACTACGACACGGTCGCCTTCCACAGCCATCTCGGGATCGTGCCGCAGGAGGCGCTATCTGTTCTCGGGGACCATCCGGGACAACATCGCGTTCGGGCGGACGGACGCGAGCGACGCCGAGGTCGAAGCCGCCGCGCGGGCGGTGAGCGCCCACGACTTCATCGCCGGGCTGCCCGCCGGCTACCTGACCCACGTGAGCGAACGAGGCCGGTCGCTGTCCTCCGGCGAGCGTCAGCTGATCGCACTCGCCCGCGCTCACCTCGTCGACCCCGCGATCCTGCTCCTCGACGAGGCCACCTCGAACCTCGATCTCGCCACCGAGGCCCGCGTCACCGCGGCCATGCAGGTCGCGTCGCGTGGCCGGACGACGATCCTCATCGCCCACCGGCTGCAGACCGCCCGGCTGGCCGATCGGATCATCGTGGTGGACGACGGTCGCATCGTCGAAGACGGGTCCCACGAGTCGCTCCTCGCGCGGGATGGCCGCTATGCCCGGCTCTGGGAAGCGTCGACCGGTACCGCGAGCACCGCCGCCGTCGGCGGCGCGCGCTGCCTTGCACCCTGGGTCGTGACAAGGCATTGTCTCCTCATCTGACGAGCCGTCAGATCTGATGACGTTGCTCGACGTCAGGCCCGAGGGGGGACTGTGCAGAGATTCCGGTGGCTGGCGTTGATCGTCGCCCTTGCACTCGTGGCGGCCGCGTGTAGCCGCAGCGACGACTCGAGCAAGGCCGCGTCGACCTCGACGTCCGCGGCAGTCGAACGACACCGCGAAGAGCGCCGCCTTCGGCGACCTGACGGATGTTTGTCAGAGCGGCAACCCGAGCGGATCACCGGCGCAGGGCGTCACGCCGACCGAGATCAAGCTCGCGACCCTCTCCGACCCCGGGTTCGTGGGTCGGCCGGGCCTCAACCAGGAGCTCTTCGACACCGCGGACGTCTTCGCCGCCTGGTGCAACGACCGGGGCGGGATCAACGGGCGCAAGATCGTGGTCGACAAGCGCGATGCCGCCCTTACGAACACGAAGCCGGCGATGACTGCGGCCTGCGCCGAGGACTTCATGCCGGTCGGAGGCGGCACGGTCTTCGACCAGGACGGCGTCAAGACCCGGCTCGAGTGCCTGATGCCGGAGATCGCCGGGTACTCGGTGAGCCCGGAGGCCCGGGGCGCGGACCTGCTGGTCCAACCGGTGCCGAACTCCGTGACGACCCTGCCGAACGGCGACCTCAAGTGGCTGCAGAAGAAGTTCCCCGAGGGCGCCAAGAACTACGGCGTCCTCACCGGCGACGTGGCCACGACCCGCACCGTCGCCAACCAGACCAAGGAGATGGCGGACGCGCTGGGCTGGAAGAACGTCTATGACGACGTCTACCCGTCGCTCGGCGTGCAGGACTGGACCCCCTACGCGCAGAACCTGCAGAGCAAGGGCGTCAAGGGCCTGATCTGGGTCGGTGAGCCGGAGTTCCTGGCCAAGCTGCTCCAGGCGATGAACAACATCGGCTACACGCCCGACTTCATCCGCACCGACGCCAACCACTACGACGTCAAGCTGATCGACAACGCCGGCGACGCGCTCAAGGACAACGTCTACATCCGGAGCGTCTTCTACCCGTTCGAGCAGGCGAAGGCCGGCACCGCAACGAAGCAGTACCTCGACGCGTTCGCCGCCTACAAGCCGGACGGCAAGAACCGCACGTACCTCGGACTGCAGGCCTTCTCGGCCTGGCTGCTGTTCGCGCAGTCCGCGAAGGAGTGCGGGAATGACGTCACCCGCAAGTGCGTCTACGACAACGCCAAGAAGATCACGTCGTGGACCGGCGGCGGGCTGCACGCCGAAGCAGAATCCGGGAGCCGGCACCTCACCGACGTGCTTCACGATCGAGGTGGCGACTCCGCAGGGGTTCAAGCTCGCCAACGTGCAGCCGAACGACGGCATCTTCCACTGCGATCCGACGTCGATCTACAAGCTGAAGAACCCCGGCCAGGGCGTCACGCTCGCCGATGTCGGGCTCACCCAAGCCGACCTGAAGTAGCCGAAGCCACGATCCGTCCAACGGGGAGTCCGTGGACAAGTTCCTGACCTTCACGATTGTCGGACTGACGATCGCGGCGATCTATGCCGTGATCGCCAGCGGCTTGGTGCTCACGTACACGACCACAGGCATCTTCAACTTCGCCCAGGGCGCGGCCGGGATGCTGTTCGCGTTCACGTACTGGCAGCTGCGCTTCGACTGGAACTGGCCGGCGCCGATCGCGCTGTTCGTCGTGCTGTTCATCTTGGCGCCGCTGTTCGGCGTGCTGCTCGAAGCCGTCATCATGCGCGGGCTTGCAGAACACCACCGAGACCGTGAAGCTCGTCGTCTCGATCTCGCTGCTGCTGTTCATGATCGGGCTCGCCCAGCTGATCTGGAAGCCCGGGGTGAGCCGGCCGATGGCGAACTTCTTCGCTACCCGATCACCGATCGACCTCGGCGCGACGACGATCACGATCCACCAGGGGATCACCATCGGCATTGCGATCGCCGTCGCGATCTTCCTGCGACTGGTGCTCACCCGGCCCCGAATCGGGATCGCGATGCGCGCCGCGGTCGACGACCGGCCCCTGGCCGCGCTCAACGGCGCTCGCCCCAACCGCGTCTCGATGCTGGCGTGGGCAATGGGAACCTCCCTCGCCGCGCTCGGCGGCATCCTCATCGCCCCGGGCATCGCCCTCGACGCCGCGTCGCTGTCGCTGCTGATCGTCAGCGCGTACGCGGCGGCGATCTTCGGTCGGCTCCGCAGCCTGCCCCTGACGTTCCTCGGCGCGGTCGTCGTGGGTTGCTCGGAGGGCTACCTCTCCGGCTACCTGCCCCAGAACCAGTACCTCAGCGGGCTGCGGCTCGCGATCCCCGCCATCATCCTGTTCGTCGTGCTCCTCGCGATTCCGAACCCGCGACTGCGGGGACGGATGACCCGCAGCCGTGAGTTCTTCCCGACCCCGACGGTCAAGGGTGCACTCGGCTTCGCGGCCGCCGTCGCCGCGATCGGGGTCGTCCTCTCCACCACGCTGAGCGACCCGGACCTCATCACGTACGGCCGGGTCTTCTCGATCGGCATCGTGGCGCTCTCGCTCGTCCCGCTCGTGGGCTACGCCGGCCAGATCTCGCTCTGCCAGCTGAGCTTCGCCGGCATCGGCGCGGTGGTGATGGCGCACATGGGCGCGGGTGGGGATCCGCTCGCGCTCGTCTGGGCGGTGTTGATCGCGGCCGCCGTGGGTTGCCTCGTCGCACTGCCCGCGCTGCGGCTCTCCGGCATCTACCTCGCGCTCGCCACCGCTGCGTTCGCGGTCATTCTCGACCGTTGGGTCTTCACCCTGCCCAGCTTCGAGGTGTTCGGGCTCTTCGAGGTGAACCTCTTCAAGAACGGATCGGTAGCGGTCGACCCACTCAACTTCTTCGGCGAACGCTTCGACGATCCGGCGTCGCAGATGGTGCTCGTCGCGATCGCGTTCGCGTTGGTCTCCCTGATCGTCATCGCGATCCGTCGCGGTCGCCTCGGACGCCGCCTCCTCGCCATGAAGGACAGCGAAGCCGCGTGCGCAACGCTCGGCATGAACCTGCTCGGGACGAAGCTGACCGTGTTCGCGATCTCGGCCGGCATCGCCGGATTCGGCGGCGCGCTCTACTCGATGCAGCTCTCGTCGATCACGCCGAGCAACTTCGAGCTCGTGAGCAGCCTGCAGATCTTCGCGCTCACGGTCGTCGGCGGCATCGGCGCGGTCGGTGGGGCGCTGTTCGGCGCCGCGTCGTTGCTCGTCCTGCTGCCGCTCCTCGTCACGTTCATCCCGTCGCTCAGCCGCTGGGTGGTTCTGCTCCCGGGTGGTGCCGGCATCGCGCTCGGCCGCAACCCGAACGGCGCAGTGCACGACATCCGCGAAGGCTTCGAGCCGTTGCTCAAGGCGCCGCGGGTCATGGCGGCCATGTGGGTCGCGCTCGCCGCGCTCTACGCGCTGCGGCTGGCCGACGTCTTCGAGAACTGGTCGTACGTGTTCCTCTCGATCGCCGTGGTCGCAATCGCCGGCATCGCCGCCGGACTGGCGCGACCGCGCGCCGTCGAGGAAGCCGCGGGCGAGCCGCAGGCCGAGATCGATGACGTGCCGCTCGAGTGGCGGGGCATCGACCGCCCGTGGACGAGCGCAGACCTGGACGAGCTCGACCGCGAGGTCGGCCTGGGCGAGGCGGAGCTTCATGGCGTCACTTGAGGTCCGAGAAGTGACCGTGCGGTTCGGCGGCAACGTCGCGCTCGACAGCGTGAGCCTCGAGGCGAAGCCGGGCTGCGTCACCGGCCTCATCGGCCCGAACGGCGCGGGCAAGACCACGCTGTTCAACGTCATCACCGGCCTGTTGCCGCCGAGCTCCGGCGTGGTGCGGCTGAACGATCGTGACGTCACCTCGCATCAGCCCGACCAAGCGCGCCCGGCTCGGGCTGGCCCGCACGTTCCAGCGGCTCGAGCTCTTCAGCCTCCTGACCGTGCGCGAGAACCTCCGCGTCGCCGCCGACATCCGCCGCGGCTACTCGAAGGACAAGGACAATCCGGCGGAGGTGGTCGAGGCGATCATCGACCGCGTCGGGCTGCGCGCGATCGCCGACGAACGGGTCGACTCCCTGCCCACCGGGCAGTGCCGACTGGTGGAGCTCGGCCGGTCGCTCGCGACCAAGCCCGAGGTCCTGCTGCTCGACGAGCCTGCGTCGGGTCAGGACGAGACCGAGACCGCCCAGTTCGCCGAGCTGCTCCAGGAGCTCGCGGAGGAAGGCATGGTCGTCGTCCTCGTCGAGCATGACGTGCACCTCGTCATGAACGTGTGCCAGACCGTGCATGTGCTCGACTTCGGCCAGATCATCGCGGTCGGCACCCCGGCCGAGATCCAACGCAACGATGCGGTGCTTGCGGCGTACCTCGGCAGCTCGGCAGGAACGACGTGAACCTGCTCGAGCTGCGCAACATCCACGCGGCCTACGACCGGATCGACGTGCTCTTCGGCGTCGACCTCGTGGTCCCGGAGGCGAGCGTCGTGGCGTTGCTCGGTCCGAACGGTGCGGGCAAGACCACCGCGCTGCGGGTCGCGGCCGGCCTGCACGTTCCGAGCGCCGGCGATGTGCTGATCGCCGGACGTCGGGTGAACGGCGTGAAGCCGGAGGAGCTCGCCCGCCGCGGGATCTGCCTGATCCCGGAGGGTCAAGGAATCTTCCCGAACCTCACCGTGCGGGAGAACCTCCGGATGATGACCTACACCGGCACGTCCGAGGCGGTGGTGGAGGAGCGGGCGTACTCCCGCTTCCCTCGCCTCGCGGAACGCCGGACGCAGACCGCCGGCACGCTGAGCGGGGGCGAGCAGCAGATGCTCGCCATGGCCCGCGGCTTGGCGACCGATCCGGCGCTGCTCATCCTCGACGAGCTGTCGATGGGACTCGCGCCGATCATCGTCGAGGAGCTCTACGCAATCGTGGCGCAGGTCGCCCGCCAGGGAGTCTCGATCCTCGTGGTCGAGCAGTTTGCCAGCACCGTGCTCGGCGTGGCCGACTACGCAGCCATTATCGTGCATGGCCGGATCGCACGGGCCGGCCGGCCGAGCGAGCTGCGTGACGACTTGTCCAAGGCCTATCTGGGTGCATGACGGGGGCGACATGATCGAGAGTCACGAACGCGTGGACCAGTTCAAGCAGGAGATCGCGGACATGAAGGTGCGGGATCCCGCGACCGGACGCGACCGCGTCTGGCTTCGCGTCGGCATCGCGCTCATGGTCGTCGGCCTCGGGATCGTGATCGGTGCGTACTTCATGTCGCACGGGACCTCGAACCCGCTCTCGCAGAACGACGCTCTCGTGCTGGCGATCGTCGGCGCGACCACGGCGGTCGTGGGCAGCGCGCTGTTCCTGCGCTACTCGATCGCCAGCTTCCTGCGGTTCTGGCTCGCCCGGTTCATCTACGAGCAGCAGTCCCAGACCGACCGGATCGTCGAGAAGCTCGACCGCTAAGAGCTCGTCCAGCGCGCGAGCCGGGCGATCGCCTCGTCGAGCACCTCGCGACGCTTGCAGAACGTGAAGCGCACGAGCGGGCGGCCGGCGTCCTTGTCGTCGTAGAAGACGACGTTCGGCACCGCGACCACACCACAGCGCTCGGGCAGACGGCGGCAGAGCTCCAGGCCGTCCTCCTCCCCCAGCGACCGCACGTCGGTCGTCACGAAGTAGGTGCCCGCCGGGGGAAAGACCGTGAAGCCCGCCGCCGCGAGGCCGGCGCACAGCTGGTCGCGGCGCTCGCGGAGATCCGTCGCCAGCGCGGCGAACCGGTCGTCGGGCAGCTCGAGCCCCGTCGCGATCGCGTACTGGAACGGCGCGCCGTTGACGTAGGTGAGGAACTGCTTGGCCGTCCGGACCGCGCGCAGGAGCTCGGGCGCCGCGCAGACCCAGCCGATCTTCCAACCGGTGAACGAGAACGTCTTGCCGGCAGACGAGATCGTGACCGTGCGGTCGCGCATCCCCGGGAACGTGGCCAGCGGGACGTGCTCGCCTTCGAACACGAGGTGCTCGTAGACCTCGTCGGTCACCGCGATGAGATCGTGCTCGACGCAGAGCCGGGCGATCTCGGTCAGCTCGTCGCGGGAGAACACCTTGCCCGTCGGGTTGTGCGGCGTGTTCAGCAGGAGCAGGCGCGTGCGAGGCGTGATCGCTGCCCGGAGCGCAGCCGGGTCGAAGTGGTAGTCCGGAGGGTGCAGCGTCACGACCCTGCGCTCGGCGCCGGCCATCGCGGTGCAGGCCGCGTACGAGTCGTAGTACGGCTCGAACATCACGACCTCGTCACCCGGTTCGCAGAGCGCGAGCAGCGACGCGGCGATCGCCTCGGTCGCGCCCGCGGTGACCAGCACCTCGGTGTCGGGGTCGTACGAGAGCCCGTACCAGTGCTGTTGGTGGTCGGCGATCGCCCGGCGGAGCTCCGGGATCCCGATCAGCGGCGGATACTGGTTGTGGCCGGCCCGGATGGCCGCGATCGCCGCGTCGGCGATCTCCGGCGGTCCGTCGGTGTCCGGGAAGCCCTGGCCCAGGTTGACCGCGCCGGTGCGCACGGCGAGCGCGGACATCTCGGCGAAGATCGTCGTCGCGAAGCCCGCCAGCCGCGAGCTCAGGTACGGCGCCCGGTCGCTCACCGCTCGGCCCGGTTCACTGTGCGGGGGCGGTACGGCTCCGTCGATCGAAGAGCATCCACAACAGCCGCCAGCCGTACGTCGTCAGGCTGAGGAAGATGAAGGCGACGATGCTGAAGACCGAGAACCAGGGCCGGTCGGTGAACGCGGCGCGCAACACCGCGTCGAGGAAGACGGCGATCACGATCGTCGCCAGCAGCCGGAGCCAGGTGCGGTCGACCTTCGTGTAGAGCTGCACGGCGAGCGCGCCGATCGCCCAACCCGACGACCAGTGGCCAGAGCACCGTCAGGTACCAGGTCAGGCCGGTGCTGTCGAGGCTGTGCTGATCGCGACCGATCGCGACGAACAGCACCATGAAGGCCAGGTCGAGAACGGCGCCAGCTTTCTGGGTCGCTCCGGCATCCGCACTTCGTGCCCGCTCCCGCCTGCGCTCCTCAACCGACGCCGCCGACGATGCTCTTCGCCGGGTACTTCCCGAACGTGCGGATGTGATTCATGATGCCGCTCTGGAACGACTCGAGGTACGCGAGCTTGCGGATCATGTAGCTGCGCGTCTCCTTCGGATCCAGGTAGAGGTTGTACAGCCGACCGTACGTGTACTTCTGGGTGGTCCCGCTGAACCCACCGATGTTCATCACGTCCCGGTCGTCGTCCGAGGTCGAGGCCAGCATGAACTTGTATTCAGCCACACGGACCGCGCTGAACGTCGAACCGAGCCAGTAGTAGAGGTACTTGCGGTTCGAGTCGGTCTCCCCGCCGAGCAGGAACGACGTCTGATCCACCCCGTCGATGTACCGATCGTCGGGCATCGATGCCTCGGCTCCGGCCAGGTGCAGCAGCGTCGGGAACCAGTCCAGGAGGGAGAAGAGGCCGTCCGACGCCCGGTCCGGCGTCGATCATCCCGGGCCAGGACACGATCCCGGGGACCCGCTGGCCGCCTTCCCAGGTCGAGCCCTTGGCGCTGCGGAACGGCGAGTAGGCGGAGTCGGGCCAGGTCTCCATCTCCGGTCCGTTGTCCGACGTGACGAAGACGAGCGTGTCCTCCAGCTGACCGGTCGCCTCGAGCTCTGCGATCAGGCGGCCGACGATGTCGTCGAGCTCGACGATCGTGTCCTTGTACGGGTGCTTGGCCGGCGACGAGCCGAGGAACCGCTCCTGCGGGTAGTTGTCGAAGTGCGCACCGCGAGTGCAGTGGTAGAGGAACCACGGGTCGTCCTGACCGGCCATGCGGCGCAGGAACTCCAGCGAGTAGTCGGCCCACTTGTCGTCGAGCTCGGCGAGCACCGGGATCGTGACTTCCTCGACGTTCTCGACCGGCTGGCCCTTCGTCGCGTGCACGAAGCACTTGTTGAACGGTTGGTTCTCGATCCAGCGCGTCCGCTCCTCGCTGTACGCGACCTCGGGGAAGAAGTACGGGTCGCGCCACTCGGTGTACATGTCCGACACGCTGAGGAAGCCGTAGAAGTCGTCGAAGCCGACGTTCTGGGGCTGGCTCTCCTCGTTCTCCCCCATGTGCCACTTCCCGACCGCCTGGGTGACGTACCCGGCGTCGGCGAGCAGCTGCGCAATCGTGATCTCGCCCTGCAGCCCGCCCGGCTCGCCGTACATCGGCGGGCGCATCAGGCCGTGGCGCATCGGGAGCCGGCCGGTCATGAGCGATGCCCGCGACGGCGTGCACGACGGCTCGGAGTAGCACGACGTCATCAGCAGACCCTGGCGGGCGAGCCGGTCCAGGTTCGGCGTGGGGGCACCGACCGCGACCCCGCCGCCGTAGCAACCGAAGTCGCCCCAACCCACGTCGTCGAACACGACCATGAGGACGTTCGGCCGCTTGCCGTCCTTCGTGAACGCGGCGAGCCGCTCGTTCGCGACCGCCTCCTGCTCGGGGTGGACGAAGCGCGGCTCGAGATGCTCGGCCTCGCTCACGGTCGGTGCGACGATCGGATCATGGGCCATGGCGGCATCGTCGCCCCCCCTTTCTCGGACCCGTCAAACCCCCCACCCCCCGTTCTCGGCACGTTGAGGCACCGCTGAGGTGCCTGAACGTGCCGAGAACGTCGGGGGAGCGGCAGAGTGGCGGGCGATGACGCTGCACGGGGTGTTGGAGGCGGCCGCCGAACGGGCGCCGGACGACGTCGCGCTGGTCACGGATGCCGGGACGCAGACGTTCGGCGGAGCTCGCCGCCCGGGTCGCGTCAGGTCGCCGCCGGCGTCGCCGCGCTCACCGATCCGGGTGACCGGGTCGCGATCCTGGCCGAGAACCGAGCCGAGTACGTCGAGTGCTACTACGCGGTCCCGCAGGCCGGCCGGCTCCTCGTGCCGCTCAACCAACGGCTGCATCCCGACGAATGGGTCGGGGGCATCACGCGGTCCGGCGCGCGGGTGCTCATCGCGGAGGCCGACCTCCTCGACCGGCTGAGCGTGGACATCGGCGCGGGCCGCCGGGCATCGAGACGATCGTCGGACTCGACGGCACCGTCGACTGCGCCTACGGCGATCGTGACGCGGACACCGTTGCGGACGAGGTTCCCGCGATTCGAGACGGCGACGATGTCGCGTGGCTCATCGGCACGAGTGGCACGACCGGCATGCCGAAGCTCGCCATGCTGACGCACCGCTCGCTGCTCGCCGCGGTGGACGCGACGTTGTCGGCGCGTCCCGTCGGTGCGGACGACGTGTTCTGCACCCCGTTCCCGCTCTGTCACGTCGCGGGGTACAACGTGCTCGGGTTGCACCGGATGGCCCGACCGGTCGTGTTGATGCGCCGCTTCGATGCGGCGCGCCTGGTCGAGCTCATCGTCGAGCACGGCGTGACCCTGCTCTCGCTCGCGCCCACGATGATCGCGATGCTGCTGGACGATCCGCGCACCGACGACCGCGTGCTCGCGTCGGTGCGGCTCGATCGGCTACGGCGCGTCGGCCATCCCGGCGCCGGTGCTGCGCGCGGCCGTCGAGCGGTGGGACTGCGACCTCTCGCAGGGCTACGGGATGACCGAGCTCTCGGGCAACGCGGTGTTCCTCGGCCCGGACGAGCACCGCCGGGCGGCGGCCGGCGACGAGCGCCTGCTCGGCGCCGCGGGATACCCCGCGCCGGGCGTCGAGGTGCGGCTCGACGAGGCCAACCAGGAGATCCTCGTGCGGGCGCCCCAGGTCATGGCGGGCTACTGGGAGCAGCCCGAGTCGACCGTGGCCGCGCTCGCGCACGGCTGGCTCCACACCGGCGACGTCGGCCGCATCGACGACGACGGCCTGCTCACCGTCGTGGACCGGCATCAAGGACGTCATCGTGACCGGCGGGGAGAACGTCGCGTCACGGGAGGTGGAGACGGTCATCCGCACCCACCGCGGCGTGGCCGACGTCGCGGTGATCGGGTTGCCCGACGCGCGCTGGGGCGAGCGCATCACCGCGGTCGTCGAGCGCCGCCCGGGCGAACCGGTGACCGCGGAAGAGGTCGTCGCGCTCGCACGAGCGCACCTCGCCGGCTTCAAGACGCCGCGCACGGTGGAGTTCGTCGCCGAGCTGCCGCGCAACGCCGCGGGCAAGGTGCTCAAGCAGCAGCTGCGGGACGAGCTCGGCGACCCGGCGAACCCCACCGGTGGCGGACCGCCGTAGAGTGACCCGACCCTCGCCCCGCCGGAGTGAGCCATGCCGTCCGACCTCATCCGATCCCGCCCCGGCGCCTTCGACATCGCGCCTGCGTCCGCGACTGCCGCGCTCCCGGTCGCCGACAGCATCTGGCTCTCCCCCGGTCTCTCGAACAGCTACCTCGTCGTCACGCCCGACGGTCGGGTCGTGATCAACACCGGGATGGGCTTCGAGTCCGGCCATCACCGCCGCCTGTACGACGCGGTGGACGACGGCCCGGTGCGGTACATCCTCCTCACGCAGGGCCACGTCGATCACGTCGGTGGCGTGGACACGTTCCGCGAGGCCGGCACGGTGCTGGTCGCGCAGGCGAACAACCCGATCTGCCAGGCCGACGACGAGCGGATCCACCGGTTCCGGGTGCGGCGCAGCCAGCCCTACTGGGCTCCCGGCGATCGCGGCCGCCGACGCGTTCATCCGCAGCCAGCCGAAGGACGCGGCGATCCCGGCGCAGTCGAAGCCGACCCCCGACGTCCTCTTCGACGAGCGCTACGAGCTTCGACCTCGGCGGCACCCGCTTCGAGCTCATCTCCACTCCCGGTGGCGAGACCATCGACTCCACCGTCATCTGGCTCCCCGATCGCGGCGTCGCGTTCGTCGGCAACGTCTTCAGCGCGCTGTTCGGCCACTTCCCCAACCTGGTGACGTTGCGGGCCGATCGGTTGCGGTTCCCGCTGCCGTTCGTCGATGCCGTGCAGACGGTCATCGACCTCGAGCCCGAGATCCTGTGCACCGGCCACTTCGATCCGATCGTGGGTCGCGACACGATCCGATCCGAGCTCACGCGCATTCGCGATGCCGTGCAGTACGTGAACGACGCGACCGTCGCCGGGATGAACGACGGCAAGGACGTCTACACGCCTCATGCGCGACATCCGGTTGCCGGACGAGCTCGCGGTCGGTGAGGGCTACGGCAAGGTCTCGTGGGGCGTCCGCTCGATCTGGGAGGGCTACGCGGGTTGGTTCCACGCCCGCTCGACGACCGAGCTGTACGCGTCGCCGCCCGACGCGGTCTGGCCCGAGGTCGTCGCGATGGCCGGCGGCCCCGATGCGATCGTCGCGGCCGCGCACGCGGCGGGTGGGTGACGGTGACGCGATCGGCGCGGTCCACCTGTGCGAGATGGCGCTGGCCACCGAGCCGGGCCACCGTGGCGCGCTCGAGACCTTCATCGCCGCGCACGAAGCGCTCCTCGTCGAGCATCACGACCAGACCGAGGGGCAGGAGAACTTCTGGCTCGTGGGTTGGCTCCGCCACCAGATCGCCACTGCCCGGGGACAGCTCGACGCATGACCGATGTCGTCACGGTCGACGAGGTGGTGAGCCAGGCCGCGGCCGAGACCGGCCTCGACGATCTCGGCGATCCCGCGTGGCGCGAGGGGCTCGACGTGCTGCTCGACTCGGTCGCGCGTCGAGGCCGCGCTGAACGACATCGGGCGCATGATCCTGCGCACGTGGATCCAGGAGCGACTCGTCAACCGCCTGCAGCTCACCGCGTGGGTGACCGCGGCATCCCGAGGTGCACGACGAGCCGGTGCGGGCACCGATCGTCGTGGTCGGGATGCTGCGGACCGGGCAGCACGCTCCTGTGCGAGCTGCTCGCCGTCCGACCCGGCGGAACCGACCGCTGATGAAGTGGGAGGGCCTCTCGGCGATTCCCCCGCCCGAGACCGCCACCTTCACGACCGATCCGCGCATCGCGGCGGAGGTGGAGAAGCAGGAGTCGATCTACTCGATGGTCCCGCAGCTCAAGGCGGTGCACTGGGAGCCGGGCGACGGGCCGACCGAATGCGTGGCGCTGCTCACCCAGAGCTTCCGGGCCCAGGACTGGCACGGGCTCTTCCGCATCCCGTCGTACATCGAGTGGTTCCACGCCTGCGACATGCAGCCGGCGTACGACTACCACCGGCTCTCGCTGCAGGTGCTGCAGTCGCACGCGCCGGGCCGCTGGTCGCTCAAGGCCCCCGGTCACCTCCTCGCGCTGGACGCGCTGCTCACGACGTATCCGGACGCTCGCGTCGTCGTGCTGCACCGAGACCCGGTGCGCACCGTCGCGTCGAGCGCCAGCCTCTCGGCGACCTCCCGGCCCGACTCGCTCTCCACCGCGGACTTCGACGGCTACTACGGGCAGATGTGGGTCGACGTGCTCGGCACGATGGTGGACCGGCTCGTCGACATTCCGCGACCGTATGGGCGACGCCCAGTTCTACGACCTGCACTACCGCGACCTGGTGGCCGATCCGGTTCGCGCGGTCGACGGGATCTACCGGCACTTCGGCGAGACCCTGAGCCCGGACGCCACCACCCGGATGCAGCAGCACCTCGCTTCGCACCCGAAGGGCCGGCACGGCGCGCACGCGTACACACTCGCCGACTTCGGCTTGCGGGAGCCCGACGTGCGCGACCGCTTCGCCGCGTACTGCGAGCGCTTCGACGTGGAGGAGGAACGGTGAGCGGATCCCTGCAGCTGGCGTTCGTCGGGTGTGGAGCGATCGCCGAGTGGCACCTGCACGCGATCCTGAACGGCGACACCCGCGTCGACGTCACCGCGGTCATCGATCCGGATCCGGCGCGCGCCCGGGCCATGGCGGAGAAGGCGGGGGCACGCCCGTTCGGATCCCTCGCCGAAGCAGTCGCGGCGGGCGGCTTCACCGCGGTCGACGTGATGGTGCCCCATCACCTCCACGAGACCGTTGCCCTCGAAGCGTTCGCCGCGGGCCTGCACGTGTTGCTCGAGAAGCCGATGGCACCGACGCTCGACGCCTGCGACCGGATCCTCGCCGCGGCCGCCGCGGCCGGCACGACGTTCATGGTGGCGGAGAACGCGCAGTACTGGCCCGAGGTCGTCCTGGCGCAGCAGCTGGTCGAGGAGGGCGCGCTCGGCGAGATCATCACGGCCCGCGCGTGCAGCTTCGTGCCGCCACTCGACGAGTTCTTCGGCGGCGAGCGACCGTGGCGCTTCGACCGCGCCGCGGCCGGCGGTGGCGTGGCGATCGACGCCGGCTCGCACTGGATCCGGCCGCTGCGCATGTGGCTCGGCGAGATCCGGGAGGTCGTCGCCGCGCTCGGCTATCCGTATCCCGGCATGGAAGGCGAGTCGCTGTGCCGGGCGCTGTGTCGCTTCGACGGCGGCACGGATCGCGGTGTTCGACGCGCTGCTCGCCCCGGGACCGCTCGGTCCGGAGCCGCTGTTCCGGATCACCGGCACGAAGGGTGAGCTGACCATCGAAGGCATCGGCCGGGTGAAGCTCTACGACGGGACCGAGCCCCGCGGCACCGTCGTCGGCAACGGGAACTACCTCCAGTCCTACGAAGGTGAGCTCGCCGACTTCGCCGCGGTCGTCCTGGACGGCGTCGCGCCGGCGGCCGGCCCGGAGCAGTCGCTCGGTGAGCTGCGCGCGGCGCTGGCGATGTACCGCTCGGCGGAATCCGACCGCTGGGAGTCCGTCTGGGAGGACCCGACATGAGCTGCCGCGAACGCCGACCGCGCGATCGACCGCACCGACCAGCGGAACGTGGCCCGAGCGGCCCGGCCCGCAGGGCCAGGAGCGGAAGAGATGAGCTCCGCCGCGACCTTCGACTTCTCGGACGCGCACGTGCTCGTCACCGGCGGCACCGCGGGCATCGGGTTCGCGATCGCCAGCGCGTTCGCCGCCGCCGGCGCGGCGGTCACGATCACCGGGACGCGCACGACCGCGGGTGAGTACGAGAGCGACCTCAGCCCGTTCCAGTACCAGCAGTGCCAGCTCACCGAGCCGGGGGCGATCGAGGCGGTCGCCGCGAGTCTCCACCGGCTCGACGTGCTCGTGAACAACGCGGGCCAGGTCTTCCCCGGCGGGCTCGACGAATCGGATCCCGCCGGGTTCGAGGCGTCGGTCGCGGTCAACCTGACGAGCGCGTACCGGATGTCGGTGGCGTGTCATGAGCATCTGGCGGCGAGCGCGTTCGACGGTGGCGCGAGCGTCGTGAACCTCGCGTCGATGTCGTCGTACTTCGGCATCGAGATCGTGCCGGGGTACGGGGCGGCGAAGACCGGCATCCTCGGGATGACCCGGACCCTGGCGATGAAGTGGGCGCGCGACGGCGTCCGCGTCAACGCGGTCGCACCGGGTCTGATCGAGACGAACATGACCGCGCCGATGCTCGCGTCGGAAGCCATGAGCGAGCCGTTGCTCGGCCGCATCGCGCTCGGTCGGGTCGGTGTTCCCGACGACGTCGCGCCCGCGGTGCTGTTCATCGCCAGCCCCGGCGCCCGCTACATCACCGGTCAGACGCTGCCGATCGACGGCGGCTTCTCGATCTATGGCTGAGGCTGCGGCGGCTCCGCAACGCGCGATCACGGCCGCCGAGGTCGACACGTTCTGGGCCGACGGCGTGGTCTGCCTGCGCGGGGTGCTCGATCCTGCACTGCTCGCCGAGATGGCCGGCACCGGTCGAGGCCGCGCTCGCCGGCACGGAGAGCGCGGACCTGAGTGAGATGGGACGAGCGCTGGCCGCCGCCGGCGAGTCCGTGCCGACTGACGGCGAGGCGAGCGAGCACGGGCCGCTTCGTCAGCGGCGTCGATCACTGGCGGACCCGACCGCAGTTCCGGGTCTTCGCGGCCGACTCTCCGTTGCCGGCGATCGTCGGCGCACTGCTCCGAGCCACGAAGGTGAACCTGTACGAGGACAGCGTGCTGGTGAAGGAACCGGGCGCGCTCGAGCGCACCGCCTGGCACCAGGACCTGTCGTACTTCCACGTCGACGGCGAGCAGCTGTGCACGACCTGGTGCCCGCTCGATCGCGTCGGCTCCGAGACCGGCGCGGTGCGGTACGCCCGCGGCTCGCACCGTTGGGACGAGGTCTACCGTCCGAACCTCTTCGTGAGCACGATGCCGATCCCCGGCACCGAGGGCGCGCTCGTCCCGGACGTCGACGCGCTCGCGTCGGCCGAGATCCTGACCTTCGACACCGAGCCCGGCGACGTGGTCGTCCATCACGCGCGCACGCTCCACGCGGCCGGCGGGAACCGCTCGTCCTCCACCCGCCGCCGGGCGATCTCGGTGCGGTACTGCGGCGACGACGCCCGGGTCCTCATCCGCCCCGGCGCGCCGTTGAAGGCGTACCAGCACACCGTCACCGACGGCGCCGTGCTCGACTCCCCCGACTGCCCCGTCGTCTGGCGTGCCCCCCACTAGCCGCCGCTGGAGGGCCCGGCCACGCCTCCGTGTACCCCGGTGCCCCCTCCAGAGATCTTCGGAGGACCGGTACCCTCTCGGGATGGACGAGATCGGTCACCCAGTCTTCGACGCCGACAACCACTACTACGAGGCGCTCGACGCGTTCACCCGCCACCTCGACCCCCGGGTCGGGCCCCGCACCGTGCAGTGGGCGGAGATCGACGGTCGCAAGTACCACGTCGTCGGCGGCAAGGTCAGCCGGGCGGTCGTGAACCCGACGTTCAACCCGATCGCCAAGGCCGGGGCGATGCACGACTACTTCCGCGGCAACCCGGACGGCCGCAACCCGATGGAGTTCCTCCGCGAGCGCGAGCCGATCCGGCCCGAGTACCGCGACCGTGACGCCCGGCTCGGGGTCATGGACACCCAGGGCATCAACCAGGTGTGGCTCTTCCCGACCCTCGGCGTGCTCTACGAAGAGCTGCTGGTGCAGGACCCCGGCGCGGTCACGATCACGTTCACCGCGTTCAACCGCTGGCTCGAAGAGGACTGGGGCTTCGCGTACGAGGACCGGATCTTCGCCGCGCCCTACCTCTCGCTCTGCGATCGTCGACTGGGCGGTGCAGGAGCTCGAGTGGGCACTGGACCGGGGCGCGCGGGTCATCTGCCTGCGGCCCGCCGCGGTGTTCACCGAGACCGGTTCGTTCACCCCTGCCGACCCGAGGTTCGATCCGTTCTGGGCCCGGGTGAACGAGGCCGGTGTCACGGTCGTGGCGCACGCGGGTGACAGCGGCTACACGTCGCACGGCTACGCGAAGGACGGCTTCTCCGCCGCGTTCGGTGACGGCGCGCAGCGGCCGTCGATCAAGATCCTCACCGATGGAGCGCGCGATCTACGACTTCCTCGCGTCGCTCGTGTTCGACCAGCTGTTCCAGCGGTTCCCGAACGTGCGGATCGCGTCGGTCGAGAACGGTTCGGAGTTCCTCGGCGACCTGTTCCGGAAGATGCGCTCGTGGCACCGCAAGATCCCGGGCTTCTTCTCCGAGGATCCGGGCGACACCTTCCGCCGCAACGTGTGGATCAACCCGTTCTGGGAGGACGACGTCTACGAGATCGCGGAGCTGATGGGCACCGACCGGGTCATCTTCGGTTCGGACTGGCCGCACATCGAAGGCATGCCCGAGCCGCTCGACTACGTCCGCGAGCTCAAGGACTTCGACGCCGACGCCCGCCGGCTGATCCTGCACGACAACGCGGCGGAGCTGAACACGCTCCGGCCCGCCTGACCCGCGGCTGCAGATCATGAGCATTCTCGATCGATTCCAGCTGGACGGACGCGTCGCGATCGTGACCGGCGCGGGCCAGGGCATCGGCGCCGGGTGCGCGTTGGCGCTGGCCGAGGCCGGGGCGGACGTCGCGTTGGCGGCTCGCACCGAGTCGGATCTCGAAGCCGTCGCCGAGCAGGTCCGCGCGCTCGGTCGCCGCGCCGTGGTGGTCCCGACGGATGTCACGGAAGGCGATCAGCTGGAGCGGCTGGTGAGCACGACCGTGAGCGAGCTCGGTCGGGTCGACGTCCTCGTGAACAACGCCGGTGGCTGGGATCCTCGGCCGATCTCGCACACGAGCGTCCGCGCCATGGAGGGTGCGTTCAAGTTCAACGTCGTGGCCGCGTTCACCCTGACCCAGCTCTGCGTGCCGCACATGGTGGAGGTCGGGGCCGGGAGCGTGGTCAACATCTCGTCGCGCGCCGCGAGCATGGTGCAGCCGTGCTTCGTGGCGTACGCGACCGCGAAGGCTGCGCTCTGCATGATGACGCGGGCGATGGCTCCCGAGCTCGCGCCGAAGGTGCGCGTCAACGCGATCGAGGTGGGTGGGGTCGAGACCCAGGCGCTGTCGCACGTGCTGACCGACGAATCGATTCGCACCCAGCTCGAGGACGGCACGCCGATGCACCGGGTCGGCCAGCCCGAGGACATCGCCGCCTGCGTGCTCTACCTCGCGTCGGACGCGGCGTCGTGGGTGACCGGCAAGATCTTCGAGGTCGACGGCGGCGTCGAGTCCCCCGCCTTCACCATCCCCTTCACCCCCCTCTAACGCCGCGGCGCCTGCTCGTTTCGGGGCGCGTACGCGTCGCTCTGACGGCGGCTCCGCGCCCCGAATCGCCTCCGGATCACCGCAGCCCGATTGCCGACCCGAGCTCGCGCCGGCGGCAGACTGCGCGGATGCCGAACTCGTGGGTGGATGCGGAGAAGGCCGCGGAGTACCTCGGCCGCGCCGACACGCTGCCGCACCGCAGCGAGGGCGAAGGGGTGCTCGTCCGCGACCTCGCCGGCGCGCTCCCCGGTCGCATCCTCGATCTCGGCTGCGGCGACGGGCGGCTGACCGCACTCGCGCTCGCGGTGTACCCGGAATCGACGGCGCTCTGCGTCGACATGTCGCCGCCGATGCTCGAAGCCGCCGCAGCTCGGTTCGCCGACGACACGCGCGTCTCGTTCGCGACCCACAACCTCGACGACCCGCTGCCGTTCGACGGTCCGTTCGACGCGATCGTCACGTCGCTCGCGGTCCATCACGTCACGGACGAGCGGAAGGTCACGCTCTACGCCGAGATCGCCAGGCTGCTCGCGCCCGGCGGCGTGTTCGCCAACCTGGAGATCGTGAAGAGCCCGACCCAGGCGCTGCACGACCAGTGGCGCGACGAGATGGGCGCTCGCGACGATCCCGCGGACCGGCTCTGCGACATGACCAGCCAGCTCCCTGGATCAACGACGCCGGGCTCGAGAACGTCGACTGCATCTGGAAGTGGCGCAGCCTGGCCCTGCTGCGGGGCGAGCGCCTTCCGGCCCTGACGCCCGCACCGTGAGACGATGGGCGGATGGGATCAACGACCACCGTCAAGCTCAAGCTCCATCGACGCAACGTGGAGCTCGACGGTGAGCGGTTCGCCGTCCTCTCGCTGCGCCCGACCACGACCGTGCGCTTCGCCACCACCGAGCACCACGAGACCGTGCAGATCCTCGTGCGACGTCGAAGGGGCCGAGCTGCTCGCCCGCCTCAGCTGGGCGATGGCATTCCAGAGCCGCAAGCACACGATCCTCCTGATCGACCTCCCGCTGATCGCCCCGGACCCGTTCGCCGCGAGCCCACCGGCACCGATCCTCATCGTGAACTCGGATCTCGAAGCGCCGAGCCCGGCCGCACTCGAGGCGCTCACCGCGCAGCTTCCGCTCGCCGGCGACTCCGAAGGCTCGCTTCGCCTCATGACCTCCGGCTTCGACCGGGCCCTCGCGGATGTCGAGCACTTCTGGAACCAGGAGCGCGCCGAGGACCCGGAGCTCAAGCAGCACGTGAACGCGCGCTGGGTCGAACGGGTCGGTGGCGCGGTCGTGCTGGCCGCGCCGCCGGCGGTGCTGCGCCAGTGGGCCGTTCGTGTCGCCGAGCTCGCCGGCCAGGGACCACTTCCGGCCGGACTGGACCCCCGCGGCCGAGCAGAAGTGGACCGGCGAGGTCAAGGTGCTCGCGACGGCACCTTCGTGATCGTCGACGCGGCTCGGGATCGCTCGCCGCGGTCGACGTTCGCCGCGCTGTCGGGGCTGCACGTCTACTGGGCGATGGGCGGGACATCGGGAACGGTGGCGGTCATCCCGACCGTCGAAGGTCGTCCGACGCTCTCGCCGTCGACGTTCGCGACGTGGGTCGTCGCGTTCCTCCTCGCGATCAGCGCGTTCCTGCTCGTGGGCGCGGTTGCCGGATGGGAACCCACGTGGGTGTTCCGGGTCGGCTGCGCGGGCCTCGGGCTCGTGATGCTCGCGCGGGCGATCGGAGACTTCCGCACGGTCGGGTTCTTCAAGCGGGTGCGCGACACCGCGTTCGCGCGCAACGACACGCGCTTCTTCGCGCCGCTCTGCCTCGGCCTGGGCATCTCGGCCGGGCTCGTCGCCATCGCCGGGTGACGACGCGGAGAACCGGGCCGGTAGCGTCCGCGGCATGGCAAGAATCGCGACGCGCCTCACGGAGCTCGGGATCGAGCTCCCGCCGGTGTTCCCGCCGGTCGGGAGCTATCTCGGCTGCTCCCGCTCCGGGAACCTGCTGTACGTCGGCGGGCACGGGCCGATCAACGGCGACACGACGGTGACCGGCAAGGTCGGCGGCGACCTCACGCTCGGTCAGGGTCGCGACGCGGCGCGCCTGACCGCGCTGTCGATCCTGGCCACGATGCAAGCGGAGCTCGGGGACCTCGACCGGATCCGGCAAGATCGTGAAGGTGTTCGGGATGGTCAACGTCGCTCCGGGCTTCACGCAGACGCCGGCGGTCATCGACGGCTGCTCCGACACGCTCGTCGCGATCTTCGGCGATGCCGGCCGGCATACCCGCTCGGCCGTCGGCCTGGCCGAGCTGCCGTTCGGGATCGCGGTCGAGATCGAGCTGATCGCCGAGGTCGACGCGACCCGACTGACCGATCAGGCGGTTGATCCGGTCGGCACGAAGTGGGCGAGGTAGCCGGGGAACAACACGTCGCGCGCTTCGGCGCCGAACACCGGCGCGAGGGAGCTCTCCAACCAGCCCCGGATCGCGGCGCGGTCCTCACCCCGCGCGATCGGCGTGCGCGACGTTCGTCTCGGTCATCAGGTAGCTGCAGTACTGATCCGCGGTCCATGCGCAACGCGAGCTCGAACTCCTCCGAACCCACGAGGTCGAACCCCGCGGCGGCGTTCGCGAGCAGTTCGGGATCGAGGGTCGTGGCGGCACCTTCGGCCTTCGGGTATCGACGGAGGAAACCGCCGAACCAGTCGTCGAGCGCGTCGGACTCGGCGAACCGGCGCCCGGTCGAGAAGTCGTAGACGATGAGCGCACCGCCGTCACGCAACACGCGCGACGCGTCGGGGAAGAACTGCTCGAGGTCCGCGAAGTTCAACGACCCGGCGGCGGTGATGATGTCGATGCTCGCCGTCCGCACCGGCAGCGCCTCCGCGCGAGCCGCGGCGAAGCGGACGCCGACGGTGCGGGCCGGGCTCCCGTGCACCATCGCCTCGACCGGGTCGATGCCGAGGCAGAACCCGGCGATGCCCCGGAGCGGGCTGGTGGACAGGCCGGTGCCGCAGCCCACGTCCAACGCGCGCGCCCGAGCGGCATGGTGAGACCGAGCCGCTCGCGGACCAGCTCCAGCACGTACGGGTGCACCGGCGGGCGCGCCCGCGTGTACCCCTCCACCATCTCCGGTGATCCGAACACCGAGGCCATCTCGGCGAGTGAACCTAGCGCCGCGCCACGTCGTCTTCGGGGCGCGACGCGACGTGCGGCAAACCGGCAATGCATATCCACCATTCAGGTTCCACTCAGGCGTACAGTCCGACACAATGGGTGACCGTGCGGTTCGCCGCACTACCGGCAGGTAACGGAGACCCATGGCATTCGGAAGACGGCGGCGGGCTGACGCGGAGCTGCTCGATCTGGTCCGCGACGAGCTGGCCACCGTCCGGTCCGAGCTGCAGGCGACGCTCGCCGAATCGGTCGCGGTCCTCTCCACCCGCATGCGCTCCGAGCTCGAGCAGCGGATGGGCGAGCCGAGTGCGCTCGTGGCGGGGTTGCAGGACGTGCGGGCGGGCATGACGACGCGCGACGCCGAGCTCGCCAACGTGCTGCGCCAAGTCGCGCAGACCTGCGAGGTGCTGGCCGAGCGGGTGCAGCTGGATCGCATCGAGCGTTCGGCGCTCGTCGACGCGGTGAGCCGCCTCACGACGACGCTCGCGGTCGCCGGCACGCTGCCGGCGCCGGCCGCGCGCACCACGGTGATCGGCGGCACGGTCGACCCGGAGCACCCGACGACGAGCCCGCGCCGTTCCGACTACCGGGCCGGCGCAGCCGATCGTGCGCAACGAGATCGATCTCGAGGCGGAAGAGCACGTGGTCGACGCCGGAGACCATCGAGACCTCCGCCCCGATCGCTCCCGGCACCGCGATCCGCAACGTGCCGCTGCGGGACGGCGTCGAGGTGCGCTGCCGGTTCGGCGACCGCTGGGTCACCGGGTTCGAGGTGTGCGAGGTCATCCGCTTCGACGACGAGATTCGCTACCGCCTCCGGCGCCGCTCCGACGGCTCGGTCCTTCCGACCCTGTTCGACGAGAAGGACCTGCGCTTCTTCACCACCTCGTTCGCCGACCAGTAGCGGCCCGGGTCAGCCCGCCGCGCGCCCCGCGAACAGCGGGAGGTCGAGGTAGGTGGCGATGCCCGCCGGCGCGTCGCACACCGCGGGGATCGCGTTGACGCAGTGCATCGCCGGGGCGATCAACCCGATCTCGGGGTGCTCGCCGATGACCGGCGGGTGCAACCCGTGGAACGTCACCGCGAGCGGCGGCTCGGCGTCGAACTCGATCTCGAACCGCTGACCGTCGAGTCGCCAGGCCGGGTCGAGATCGTCCTCGCCCATGAGCCAGTTCACCCGCACCGTGATCACCGGCGTGCCGTCGACGAGCCCCTCCCAGGTGAAGCGTTGCGCGGCGACCGTCCCCGCCTCGAGCACGCCGACCGGCGTGTCGAGGTCGCGCGTCGCGACGGCCATCTCGTGCGTCGTGCGCCGTTCCGGCGTCGAGGGTCCAGCCGAGACCGGCGGCAATCATGTCGATGGACTGCCCGAACCCGTCGCCGAGGATCTCGGGCATCGGGCTCGTCGCGGCCTGCTCGGGTGGCGTGCCGAACAACATGACTTCACGCACGACGGACTCGGTCGGGTAGTTGCGGATGTCGGAGAACTCCTCGACCCGGACGTGGCGGATGTCGCGACACATCGACGAGAGCATCAACGGGAACCGCTCGGTGATCCCGCCCGGGTTGATGCCGGTGCCGTGCAACGTCGTGTTGCCACGCCGGCAGGCATCCTCGAGCAACGCCACCTTCGGCGTCTCCGGCGGGTAGATCCAGCCGACCGGCGTCACGACGTTCTTTCCCGACTCGAGGAGCGCGGCGACGGTGCGCGTGCTCGCCAGCACCGGCGCGTACACGACGCAGTCCGCGTCGATCGCACAGATCTCCTCGAGATCACCGGACGCGGTGACGCCGAGCGGGTCGAGGCCGCAGAGCTCCCCGACGTCGCGCCCGACCTTCTCCGGGCTGTGCACCCAGGCCCCGACCAGCTCGAGCTCGGGGTGCGCGAGCACACCCTTGATCGCCTCCTGGCCCACGAAGCCGGTCGCCCACTGGATCACGCGGTACGTCATCTTCGAACCCTTCCTCGATGGAGGCCCGCACTCTAGAGAGCCGGAGCGGGCACGGGCGTGCCGGGCGACCGGGTGTGGCAGCGTGGTGGGCATGGCCGATCTCGTCATCCGCAACGGCACGATCGTCGACGGCACCGGTGCGCCCCCCTTCCGGGGCGATGTCGCCGTCACCGGGTCCACCATCACCGCGGTGGGCGACGTCGACGAGCACGGGACGCGGGAGGTGGACGCCGAGGGGCTCCTCGTGACCCCGGGCTTCGTCGACATCCACACCCACTTCGACGGCCAGGTCACCTGGGACCCGATCGTCGCCCCGTCGTCGATCCACGGTGTCACGACGATCGCGATGGGCAACTGCGGGGTCGGGTTCGCGCCGGCGCACGTCGACCGCCACGCCTGGCTCATCGGGCTGCTCGAAGGCGTGGAGGACATCCCCGGGACCGCGCTCGCCGAGGGTCTCACCTGGGACTGGGAGACGTTCCCCGAGTACCTCGACGCGCTCGACACCAAGCCGCACACGCTGGACGTCGCCGCGCACGTTCCCCACGCGGCGCTCCGGACCTACGTCATGGGCGACCGGGGCGCGAACCACCTCGAGGCACCGACGGACGACGAGCTCGCGCGCCTCGCCGCGCTCGTCGGTGAAGCACTCGAAGCGGGAGCCATCGGCTTCGCGACGTCGCGCACGGACGTCCACCGCACGAAGGCCGGCGAGAACATCGGGACGCTCACCGCGAGCGCGCGTGAGCTGCTCGCGATCGCGGAGGTGCTCGGGAGCACCGGGCTCGGCGTCACGCAGCTCATCTCCGACTGCTACCAGACCACCGACGACGAGTTCGCCGAATCGGAGCTCGCGCTGATCGAGGCGTTCGCCCGCACGTCGGGTCGACCGGTGTCGTTCACGGTGCAGCAGGCGTACCACTCACCGGATCGGTGGCGGAAGATCTTCGATCGCGTCTCCGGGATGCGGGCCCGCGGTCTCGACGTGAAGCCGCAGGTCGCGCCGCGCCCGATCGGCGTGCTGCTCGGGCTGGAAGCGACGGCCAACCCGTTCCTCTTCACCGCCGGCTTCGACGAGGTAGCCCGGCTGCCGCTCGCCGAGCGCGTTGCCGCGCTGCGGGACCCCGAACGGCGACGGCGGATCCTCGACGAGCACGCCACGATGATCGCGGCCCTCCCCGACGGCCTGTTCAAGCAGATCTCGGGCGGCTTCGACGTCATGTTCGAGCTGTCCGACCCGGTCGACTACGAGCTCGACGCCGACTGGTCGTTCGGTGCCCGGGCCGCGTGCGGCCGGGACCGACCCGGCGCCGCTCGTCTACGACGCGCTGCTCGAGCGCGACGGCACGCAGCTCCTCTACATCCCGTTGTTCAACTTCGCGCACGGCAACTTCGACGACATCTTCGAGATGATCTCCACCCCGTTCTCGTTGTTCGGACTTTCCGACGCGGGCGCGCACTGCGGCGCGATCTGCGACGCCAGCATGACCACCTCGTCGCTCGTCGTGTGGGCACGCGATCGCAAGCGCGGTGACCGGCTTCCGGTCGAGCAGATCGTGCATCAGCAGACCCAGCGCACCGCCCATCACGTCGGCTGGCTCGACCGCGGTGTGGTCGCGCCGGGCTACCTCGCGGATCTCAACACCATCGACTTCGACGCGCTCGGCTGCCGGCCGCCGCACCTGGTGTACGACCTCCCCGCCGGCGGGCGCCGGTTGATGCAGGAGGCGGTCGGCTACCGCATGACGGTCAAGGCCGGCACCGTCACGTTCGAGAACGGCGAGTCCACCGGCGAGCTGCCGGGTCAGCTGCTGCGCGGCACCCGCCCCGCACCGGCCTGAGCCCGAGTCGCGGCGCGGCCCGGGCACCGGTCCGGCCCGCCGCGGCAGACTGCCGCCATGGCAGACGAATTCGGCGGAGTGATCGGACCGAGCTGGCGCGAGTCCACCGCGTGGTGGGAGCCCGAGCCGGCCGCGCCGAGCGGCGCACCCAACGTGGTGATGATCGTGCTCGACGACGTCGGGTACGCGCAGCTCGGTTGCTACGGCTCGGACATCGCAACCCCGAACATCGACCGGCTCGCCGCCGAGGGCGTGCGGTTCGCCAACTTCCATACGACCGCGCTGTGCTCGCCGACCCGGTCGTGCCTGCTCACCGGCCGCAACCACCACTCGAACGGGATGGCGCGCGTCGCGGATCTCGCGGTCGGGTTCCCCGGGTACAACGGTCGCATCCCTCGGCGCAACGGCTTCCTCCCCGAGATGCTCGCGGCCAACGGGTACGCCCCGGTCGCCGTCGGCAAGTGGCACCTCACGCCGGAGGACGAGACGCACGCGGCCGCGCCACGCGAGAGCTGGCCGGTCGGGCGCGGGCTTCCAGCGCTGGTACGGCTTCCACGGCGGCGAGACCCACCAGTTCGTGCCGAACCTGTTCCAGGACAACCACGCCGTGCGGCCGCCGCGCACTCCCGAGCAGGGTTACCACCTGAGCGAGGACCTGGCCGAGCGCGCCATCCAGTACCTCGGCGAGATCCGGTCGGTCGAGCCCGACCAGCCGTTCTTCCTCTACTTCGCCACCGGGGCGTGTCATTCGCCGCACCACGCGCCACCCGAATGGATCGAGCGCTACCGCGGGCAGTTCGACGCAGGCTGGGACGCGTGGCGTGACGCCACGTTCGCCCGCCAGGTGGAGATGGGCCTGCTCCCGGAGGGGACCGAGCTCTCGCCGCGACCGCACTGGGTCCCGGCCTGGGACAGCCTGGACCCCGAGGACCAGAAGGTCGCGGCGCGGTTCATGGAGTGCTTCGCCGGCTTCCTCTCCCACGCCGACGCGCAGATCGGCGCGGTGCTCGCGTTCCTCGAGGAGCTCGGCGAGCGCGACAACACCCTCGTCGTCCTCGTCTCCGACAACGGCGCGTCGGCCGAGGGAGGCGAGCGCGGCTCGATCAACGACTCGCGGCTCTGGAACGGCAGCCCCGCGGGCCGCAAGGAGCTCCGGGAGCGCATCGACGAGCTGGGAACGCCGACCGCGCACAACAACTACCCGTGGGGCTGGACGATGGCGGGCAACACGCCGTTCCGCCGGTGGAAGCGCGAGGTCCACGAGGGTGGCATCGCGGATCCGTGCATCGTGCAATGGACGAACGGCATCGAGGCCCGCGGCGAGATCCGTCATCAGTTCGCCCACGCGATCGACGTCCTGCCGACGATCCTCGACCTCATCGGGGTCCACCCACCGGAGGAGCTCGGCGGCGTCGCGCAGAGCCCGATCGAAGGCGCGAGCTTCTCCAACGTCTTGCGTTCCGCGACCGCGCCCGGCCATCGCACGACCCAGTACTTCGAGATGCTCGGGAGCCGTGGCATCCACCACGACGGGTGGAAAGCGGTGACGTTCAAGCCGCTCGGCGCGATGTACAACGACGGCATCGACCCCGACGCGCCGTTCGAGGACGACGTCTGGGAGCTGTACCACGTGGCCGAGGACTTCTCCGAGTGTCACGACCTCGCCGAGCAGGAGCCGGAGCGCCTCGCCGCGATGGTCGAGCTGTGGTGGGAGGAAGCCCGCAAGTACCAGGTGCTCCCGCTCGACAACCGGCCGATCGCCGCGCTCCTCGCGCCGCGCAAGCCCTTCGACCAGCGGGACCGGTACGTCTTCTACCCGAACGGCGCGCCGATCCCCGAGAACGTGACCGTCAACGTGCGCAACCGCGACCACACCATCACCGCCTCGGTCGAGATCCCGGACGGCGCGCCGGCCGAAGGCGCGCTGCTCGCGATGGGCACGATCCTCGGTGGTTGGTCGTTCCATCTGCTCGACGGCCGGTTGCGTTACGTGCACAGCTACCTGGGCAAGGACCGGTACGCGGTCCCGTCGGACGTCGTCGTCGCGCCCGGCGCACCACGATCTCGTGTTCTCGTTCGTCAGCAACGGCGACTTCAGCGGGACCGGGCAGCTGCTCGTCGACGGCACCGTCGTCGGGGAAGCGCGAGATCCCGAACACCACGCCGGTGCGGTACTCGATCACCGGCGCCGGCATGACGTGCGGGTGGGAGCAGGGTCCACCGGTCGGCGACGGGTACGCCGCCGCCGTTCCGCTTCACCGGGACGCTGCACCGCGTCGTCGTCGAGGTCGCCGGCGTGGGCCACCGCGACCCGGAGGCCGAGTTCGAGTCGATCATGGCGGAGCAGTAGCCGGCGGGGGCACACTGGCGCCCGTGAGCGTCGTGATCGACTCCGATCAGCACCTGGTCGAGTACCGGGGTCTGTGGGAAGACCACATCGACCCGTCTGCTCGCGACGAGGCGATCCGGTTCGTGGACGACGACGCGGGCTACACGTGGGTGCAGTGGCGCGACCGCGCGGCTCGGCCTCGCGGAGGTACAGACGCCCGGCGAGACCGACGAGATCGGCGAACGCCACCAGCGCGCCCGCACCGGGGCGCCGGCCGAGCAGCACTACGACGACGCGCTCCCTCGAGACCACTGGGATCCCGCCGCCCGGCGCGATCGGCTGGCGGAGCTCGGCCTGGACGAAGCGGTGCTGTTCCCGAACTACGGCCTGCTCTGGGAGCGCAAGCTCTCCGGCTCGCCGACCGCGCTCTTCGCCAACATGCGGGCGTGGAACCGGTGGTGCGCGGTCGTCGCGACAGAAGGACAGGGACGACTGCATCCCGTCGCCCACCTCTCGCTGCGCGATGCGGACTGGGTCGAGCAGGAGCTGCGCACCTTGGCGGCGGCCGGCGTGCGGCTCGCGATGATCGCTCCCGCGATCGTCGACGGAAAGCCGTTCTCGCATCCGGATCTCGATCGGCTCTGGGCCGCGTTCGTCGAGCACGGCATCACCCCGGTGTTCCACGTCGCCGACCAGACCCGCCCGTTCGACGATGCCTGGTACACGGACCGTGACGACACGGACCTCCCCGTGCTCGACTCGGTGTTCCTTTCCACCGCCGCCGCGCTCGCGTGCACCGATCTCATCGTCAACGGCGTGCTCGAGCGGCATCCGGACCTGCGACTCGGCATCGTCGAGCTCTCCGCGGTCTGGGTCCCGATGTACCTGATGATGCTGGACGGTGGGGTCGACTTCACCACCCGCTTCAACGGGCGCGCGCCCGCCGACCTCTCACTGCGCCCGAGCGAGTACTTCCGTCGGCAGGTGCGCGTCTCGTCGTTCTCCTACGAGCTCCCCGAGCACCTCCGCCGCCAGCTCGGTGGCGCGGACCTGCTGATGGCCTGCAGCGACTACCCGCATTCAGAGGGCACGTCGACGCCGCTCGCCGACTACGCCGCACCCGGCCGCTTCGCCACCGGCCCCGAGACCGCGCCCGGCCTCTTCCACGACAACGCCGCCTTCCTCCTCCGCCGCGACTGATCAGTCGTCGAGGGCGGCGAGCATCGCGGCGCTGAACTGCTCCGGCGCTTCGACCATCGGGTAGTGGCCGATCTCTTCGAGCGTCACGAGTGGGAAGTCGGGCCGGAGCTCGTGCAGCTTGGTCGCCATCGGGTAGCGGGCGACCGGGTCGAGCTTGCCCCAGATGATGTGCAGCGGTGACTCGTGCTGCTCGATCGCCCCGGTGAAGCGACGCTCTTCGGCCCGGCGGTCTTCGATGTAGCGGATCGTGCGGGCGAGGAGCTGGTGCCCGTCCTGGTACGACGCCATCTCCCATTGCGCCTCGAGCTCCTCGTCGCTCGGCGGCACCGCGAAGGTTCCCCCCACGCCACCCTTGAACCCGACCGCCGGATCGATGCCGAGCGCGGCGAGATCGAAGCGTGCGTCTTCCGCCGCGAGCAGCATCTCCTGGCCCGCGGTGAGCTGCGCGAGGCCCAGGTAGATGCTGCCGTTGGTGATGATGCGATTCGTGACGTCGAAGTCGAGTGAGTCCTCCAGCGAGCGGGCGAGCAGCTCGCCGCCGACCGAGTCGCCGAGATCGTGGGTGACGAGCACGACCTGCTCGAGGCCGGCGAAGGCCGCGACCGCCTCGGCGGTGTCGGCGTACCCGCGAATGCTGTAGCGGACGTCGGGCTTGTCGGAGAGCCCGAAGCCGAGGAAGTCGAAGAGCACGACGCGCCGGCCGGCGGCCCGCACCGGCTCGATCACGCCCCGCCAGTCGAGCGAGCAGGTCGGGTAGCCGTGCAGGATCAGCAGCGGGTCACCGGACTCGGGGCCGGTCGGCGGCGCGTCGAGGACGAACACCTCGAGTCCGTTGACCGGGATGCGTTCCCCTCGCGCTTCCCATTCCGTGAAGGCCTTCGATGTCATCCACCTGCTCCAAGATCAGAGAGCGCGTGCGCTCGTGGTCGCCCGGGGGACACGATACCGAGCAGCACCGGGAGCCAGGCGAGGATCCGACGCGATCGCCGGCGGAGCACACGGCGTCGACGCTGCGGGCCCCCGGGCTCCGGGTACGCGAAACTGCGCCGCGTGACCCCCTCCGAACCGATCACCGACCTCTTTCGTCTCGACGGGCGCGTGGCGCTCGTGACCGGAGCGTCCGCCGGGCTGGGCGCGCAGTTCGCCCGGGTGCTCGCGGCGGCCGGCGCGACCGTGGTGCTCACCGCCCGCCGCGCCGACCGGCTGGAGACCTTGGCCGAGGATCTCGACGGTGCCGACCGGTTGGCCGGCGATCTCACCGATCCGTTGTTCCGCGAGCAGCTCCTCGTGCACATCGAGCGCCAGCACGGACGGCTCGACATCCTGGTCAACAACGCGGCGACGAACGACGAAGGTCCGCTCGAGAGCCAGACGTTCGACGAGCTCCGTGCAGTGGTGGATCTCAACCTGCTCACGGTCATGGATCTCTGCCGCATCAGCGCGCCGTTGCTGTTCGCCAGCGAGGTGGCGACCGTCATCAACGTCTCGTCGATGTACGGCGTCGTCGCGTCGCGCGGTCCGATGACGGCGTACAACGCCACCAAGGGCGCACTCCTGAACTTCAGCCGTCACCTCGCCGCGCAGTGGGGTCGGCACGGCGTGCGGGTCAACGCGCTGGCGCCCGGCTACTTCCCGAGCGAGATGACGAGCGAGTTCGCCGACCCCGACCTGGTGCGGGCCATCGAGCAGAAGACGTTGCTCCGCCGCGTCGCGAGGATCGACGAGCTGGACGGCGCGCTCCTGTTCCTCGCGTCCGACGCATCGACCTACGTGACCGGCTCCACCCTCGTCGTCGACGGCGGCTGGACCGCCACCTGACCCCCCAACCCCCGCCTTTGGCGTCAGCAGGGACCCGTATAGGTGCCCGGACTGACGCCAAAACGGGGGGTTAGGTGGCGCGGACCTCGGCCCAGGTCTGCTCGACCGCGGCGACGATCGCCGGGGTCGCCTGACGCAGCGCCTCGGCATCCGCATCGAGCCACGGCGCGCCGTCGACCGCGGCCCCGCCCCGCTGCAGGAGCCCGGGCAGATCGCTGAGCTCCCTGGCCAACCAGCCGGTCGCGTCGGCCTGGATCGCCTCGTCCCAGTGCCGGTCCTGCGGCTCGATGCCGTGAAGCCGGGGTGGAAGTGCGCGGCGCGCAGGTTGCCCGCCGGATGGTTCGTCTGATCGAAGAGATCGGCGCGGAACATCGGCCGGTCGAGCACGACGCGCTCGGCCGCGGAGAACGAACCCGCGCCGCGGCTCGAGGTCGAGCAGTCGCACCTCGACCCGCGTGCCCCGCTCGGGCGGGTCCATCGGCTCGCTGCCACGGACCCACGATCACCGCGACACCCTCGAACACGAATGCTTGTCTCACCGAGTGACCCCTTTCGCTGGTCCCACGCTACGCGCGCCGCTCGATCCGCAGCACGGCCGCCTCACCGGGCGGACGCGGGCGGAAGGCGGCGCGCGGCAGCACCGTCGCGACCCGGGCGTCGAACGTGCGCATCCACTGCGGCGCGCCGGCCCCCCGGCCACTCGCCCACCGCACCGCGACGTGGCGCGGCACCACCAGGTCGGCGGTCACCAGCCGGCTCCCGCGGCTCAGCAACCGGCGCAGGATCGCGGTGGTGATGGCGAACGGCGGGTTGGCCACGACCCGGAACGGCCGGCGGGGCAGCCGCAGATCAGCCGCGTCGACCTGGACGACGGTCACCGGTGATCCTCGGGAAGCGATCGCGCAGCTGCTGGGCGCGCCGAGGGTGCAGCTCGAACGCGATGACGTGCGCGCCGGCGGCGACCAGCGGGCCGGTGAGCGCGCCGGTACCCGCGCCGATGTCGAGCACCAGATCGCCCGGCTGGATGCCCGCATCGGCCACCAGGCGCCGGGCGGAGCGGTCAGCGAGCTGATGCCAACCCCAACGGGCCCGCCGGTTGGCGGGCACGGAGCACCATCACGACCATCGTCATGCCGTCAGCCTCGCCGCGCGCCTGGTCACGCCGCCACCGATTTACGCCCAGGCGTGCTCGGCCGCGATCGATCGCAGCCGTTCCCGCGTCGCGTCGTCGCACAGAGCGCCGGCGGTCCCGGCCGCGAACGCGGCTTCCGCCGAGTGACCCAGCGCGGCCGCGGCGGCGTAGTCCCGGGTGAGATCGGTGTCGAACATCGCCGGATCGTCGGTGCTGATCGAGCACAGGACGCCGGCCGCGAGCATCGCGGGCAACGGGTGCTCCTCGAGCGACGGGACCGCGACCGTGCGCAGGTTGGAGATCGGACAGACGTCGCACACCACGCCGCCGCTGCCGCGAGCTCGGCGAGCAGCGCCGGATCCTCGACCGCCCGGATCCCGTGCCGGATCCGATCCGCGCCGAGCGCGTCGAGCGCGCCGCGGATCGACGCCGGTCCCGCCACCTCGCCGGCGTGCGGGACCGAGCCCAGCCCGCCGTCCTTCGCCAGCCGGAACGCGGGCTCGTACGGCTCCGGCGGGTGCTGCGCCTCCAACCCTCCGAGCCCGAGTGCCACCACCCCGCGGTCGCGGTACTTGATCGAGTAGCGAGCGGTCTCCAGCGCGGCGTCGAGCGCGAACCCACGCGGGATGTCGGGCGTCAGCCGCACCATGACGCCGGTCTCTTCCTCCGCCTGCGCGGCGCCGTCGCAGAACCCGCTGAAGACCTCGTCCCAGGACAGCCCGCCCATGACCCGCTCCGCGGGCGTGAAGATGCCCTTCGAGGTAGACCGCGCCGTGCGCAGCTGCTTCCTGCGCGTACGCGACGACGATCTCCCGGAAGTCGGCCTCGGTGCGGATCGCATGGGTCGTCATGATCCACAGCTCGATGAAGTGCTCGAAGTCCCGGAAGACGTACAGCTCCTCGAGCGCCTCGACGGTGTCAGCCGGCAGCGTGACGTCGTTGCGGGTCGCGATGTCGAGCAGCTCGGCGGGGCCGGACAGTGCCTTCGAGGTGGACGTGCAGCTCGATCTTCGGCTGGGGGGCCTGGGTCTCCTGGGTCATGACCGTGCTCCTGGTCGCGTCGGGACGCATCGATGCTCGTCGATGCCGTCGCCGCGAACCGGGGCCGTCAGGCCCTCCCCATCTGGTCAGCTCGGTGGCTCACCAGAAGATACCGCCACGCTACCGGGCTCGACGCATTTCACCGGAGCGCTGCGATGCCGAGGGCGTCTTCGTCCCACCAGGTGGAAGAGGCGGCTCATCTGGCGGTAGGGATCCCGCCGGCTGGCCTCGAGCTCCACGGCCAGCACGTCATCGACGGGATCGGCGGCGGGCCGGCCGCGGGCCCATCCCTCGGTGAACGTCCGTACCCCGTACCAAGCGACCGGGTCGACGCCCCGGGCGCGCAGCTCGTCGCTCAGCTCGTCGACGTCGTCGCCGCGGGTCTCGATGCCGAGCCCGTTGACCTGTCGCTCGCCGTCGAACGCGGCCAGCGCGCCGGTCCAGTCCCCTCGGTACGCCGGCCCCGCCGCCAGGGTCCTGCGGTTCTTCGTGACGATCGAGACGATCCCCGCCGGGCGAGCCAGCGCGCCGAGCGCGTCGACGAGTGGTGCCGGATCGTCGAGGTACATGAGCACGCCGTGACAGAGCACGCCGTCGAACCGCCCCTCGCCGAGGATCGCCGGCGCATCCTCACCATCCGCTTCCACCAGCCGAACTCGGGCGGCGACATCGGGAGGCTCGGCGGCGAGCGAACTGGGCCGCCGCTTCCAGCATGACGGCCGATGGGTCGACGATCGTCACCGTCGTACCCGGCGCGCGCCAGACCGATCGACTGGTTCCCGGCACCCCCGCCGATGTCGACGATCTCGGCCGGTGGGGCGGGAGGTGATCCACGAGGTGCGCGTGCAGCACGTGGATGCGCACCTGGCCGTACAGGTGCGCGTAGTGCCCGATGAAGTCGCTCGCTACCGCGTCCCAACGGGCGTCGCCCATGCCCGCATTCTGACCTGATCGCTACCTGATCTCGATGGGTGTCGGTGATCGTCCCGGCCCGCACAGCCCGGAGGAGCTTCGCCAGCTCGTTCGGGTAGAGCACGTCGTCCATCGCGCTCCAGCTCGTCGATGGTCCACCACCGTGGCTCCAGGAGCGCGCGCTGCTCGGTGTCGTCCCAGCCGTCGATGTTCGGCGCGAACCGCTCGACCGCGAGCGCGAAGAGGAAGTCCGTCTGGTGGTAGTGCTGCCCGTCGAAGTCGAACTCGGACATCCGGGTCGCCACGACCGGCCCGACATCGTCCGCCGTCACCACCAGGCCCGTCTCTTCGAGCACCTCGCGCACGACCGCTGCTTCCAGCGTCTCGCCCTCCTCGACGCCGCCGCCCGGGGTCAGCCACCACTCGCCACGCGTCCGGATCGGTCGGGTCACACGCCCGGATCAGCAGGACCGCGTCATCGGCCAGCAGCAGGGCACGCGCGGCTCGCCGCTCGATGATCGGCACCGAGGTCAGGGTCGTTGCGCGGCGCGCTGCTCGGCGTCGCGGTACGCCGTCTCCGCGAGGCGTTCGCCGAACACGACCTCACCGGGGCTGCGACCGTCGACGTGGCCCATCACGCCCTTGTACAGCGGTAGCCGAGCAGCTCGAGCAGGCGATCGGAGAAGCCGGCCGCGATCTCGGGCGGGATCGCGAGGTAGTGGTTCTGCTGCTGGCGCACGAAGCCCGGGCAGTACTGCACGTTGACGCCGAGCCGCCAGTCGTCCGCGGACGTGTTGGCGCCGCCGCCGTGCCAGAGGCTGCCGTGGAAGATCATCACCGAGCCCGCGGGCATCTCGAGCGACCGCACGTCGTGCTGATCGAGCTCGGCCGCCGGGATGAGCGGCAGCCGGTGCGAGCCGGGGATGTAGCGCGTCCCGCCGTTCTCGGCCGTGAAGTCGGTGAGCGCCCACATGCTCGTCACCATCATCGGCGCGTGCGGGCGACCGAGGTGGCGCGACATCACGATGTCGTCGCCGTGCATCGGCTGGCTGTCCTCGCCCGGACCGATGTCGATCGCGGTCATGCCCGAGAGCAGGCAGCCCCGGTCGAGGAGTCGCTCGACGATCGGCAGCACGCAGGGGTGCACCGGCATCGCCTGGAAGATCGGGTCCTTGGCCAGCAGGTTGTACATCCGCAGCGTGGAGTGACCTTCCGCCGCGGTGCCGAGCGGCACGATGCCGAGCTCGCCCTGGAGCCGCCGGATCGTGTCCGCCAGCCCGGCGACCAGCTCGGGCTCGATCGCATCTTCGATGATCGTGTAGCCGACGTCGTCGATGCGCGCGAGGTGCTCGGTGAGCGTCGGATCGTCGAGGACCACGGTCATATTCGTCCGTCCGGGTCGGCTGCCGGTGCCAAGATGCCGGACGTGGCCGTGCTCGACAATCCCGTCTGGCACGCGCTGTCCGGTCCGCAGGCAACGGTAGCGGAAGGCCATGGGCGCGCTCTCCGGTTCGACCCCGAGCTCGCTCCGTTCGCCGCGCTGCCCGACGACGCGACCCAGGCCGACTGGGATGCGCTGCGCGAGCTCGTGGGTCCGGGCGGCATGGCCATCATCGTCCGGGACTCGATCGACCCCCCGCCGGATTGGGAGACCGCGTTCGCCGCGGGCGGCGCGCAGATGGTCTGGGACGGTGACGGAACCGAGAGCCCGCCGCCGCACTCGTCGGCCGTAGAGCTGCTCACGGTGGCTGACGTCCCCGAGATGCTGCGATCTGGTCGAGCGCACGAAGCCCGGGCCGCTGCAGGAACCGAACGATCGAGCTCGGGACCTACCTCGGCATTCGTGACGGCGGCGACGCTCGTCGCGATGGCCGGAGTGCGCATGCATCCGCCGGGCTTCACCGAGATCAGCGCGGTCTGCACCGACGACGCGCACCGCGGCCGCGGGCTCGCCGGTGTCCTCGTCCGCCGTCTCGTCGACGAGATCACCGCTCGGGATGAGACGCCGTGCCTGCACGCGGTGATCGACAACGTCAACGCGATCCGTCTCTACGAGAAGCTCGGCTTCACCCTGCGCCGCGAGCTCCCCTTCGCCGCCCTCACCCCCAAGCCCTGACCGACGGTTCTCGGCCCGTTCGAACCGCTCACGCCCTTCAGCGTGCCGAGAACGGATGCGTCAGTAGAGGGGGCGGAGCGGGTCGGACACACCGTCCCACTCGCGGTGCGCGGTGCGGACGGCTGTCGGTCATCCAGCGGGTGAGGTCGTTCAGCTCCATGACCTCGGCGATCAGAGGCCCGCCGATGTCGTAGTACGCGAAGTGCGCCATGCCCCCGCCGTCGCCGTACGTCACCGGCTCCCAACCCGCGGCCGCCGCGAGGTGCTCCCACCCGGTCCAGTCCCCTACCCACCAGGCGAGGTGATGCGCGCCCGCCCGGCCCGCGTCGAGCGCTTCACGGAACGGCGACGGTCGATCGTCGTGCGCCGCGATCAGCTCGATCTGCATGTCTCCCGAGTTGGCGAAGGCGATCGTCAGCACCGGGTCGACCTCGATGCCGCGGTGCACGTAGCCCTGCATCCGCTGCTCGGGCAGGGCCAGGAACGGCCCCACCCCGATCGCGGTCCACCACTCGACCGCCGCCTCGAGATCCTCGACCACGTACGCGCACTGTCGAATCGGTCCGCAGCGGGCGAGCGGTCCCGGGCTGGTCGTCGTGGGTCGCACGATCGGATCCTGGCATGATCGGGGGCGTTCCCGCGCTCGCCGCGACCCGAGAGACGAGCGCCGCAGGTCGGGCACGAAGTGTGGACGCCGGAGCGACCCAGAGAGAAGGACCCCGCCGTGAGCAACCCGTACGAAGACCGCTTCCCCGTCAACCGGACGCTCCCCGAGCAGGGTCGACCCCGGGAGGAGCTCCTCGCCGAGCTCGACACGATGGCCACCGAGGAGGACGCGTTCTGGGAGACCGGCAAGTGCTCCGGGACGATGTACTGCGGCGACCACGAGCACTACGCGTTCATGAACGAGGCGTTCGGCAAGTTCGCGCACGTCAACGCGCTGCAACGTGACATGTGCCCGAGCCAGACGAAGTTCGAGGGCGAGATCATCGCGATGACGCTCGACCTCTTCCACGCCGATGCCGTCACCGGATCCGAGCCGGTCGGTCTCGTCACCACCGGCGGGACCGGCAGCATCCTGCACGCCATGATCTCGTACCGCGAGCAGGGCGCGGCACGCGGGATCAAGCAGCCCAACGTCGTGAAGCCCGAGACGGCCCACCCCGCGTTCGACAAGGGCTGTCACCTCTTCGGCATCGAGGTCCGCAACGCCGAGGTCGATCCGAAGACGTTCCAGGTCGACCTCGACTCCGATGGCGAGCCTGATCGACGAGAACACCGTGGCGCTCGTCGGGTCTGCGTGCAACTACGGCTACGGCACGATCGATCCGATCAGCGAGCTCTCCGATCTCGCGCTGCAGCACGACATCGGCCTGCACGTCGACGGATGCCTCGGCGGCTGGATCCTGCCGTTCGGCGAGGAGCTCGGCTGGGACATCCCGATCTTCGACTTCCGCCTCCCCGGGGTCACGAGCATCTCCGCCGACACGCACAAGTACGGGTACGCATTCAAGGGAACGTCGGTCCTCGCGTTCCGTGACAAGGCGCTGCGCAACGGCCAGTACTTCTTCCTCACCGCGTGGACCGGCGGGAAGTACTGCTCCCCCGGCATCGAAGGCTCGCGTTCCGGTGGCCTGCTCGCGGCGACGTGGGCGGCGATGGTGTCGCTCGGTCGCGAGGGCTACCGCAAGTACGCCCGGGCGATCTTCGAGACCGCCGACACGATGAAGGCGGCCGTGCGCTCGCATCCCGAGCTGCAGATCATGGGCGACCCGTCGTTCGTGTTCAGCTTCACGTCGGACGAGTTCGACATCTACCACGTCAACGACTTCATGCGGACCCGGGGCTGGCGCTTCAACGGCCAGCAGTACCCCAACGCGATCCACATGGCGGTGACCCGACCGCAGACCCAGCCCGGCGTGGCCGAGACGTTCGCCACGGATCTCGCCGACGCGGTCGCGTACGCCAACGAGCACAAGGCGGAGGCACCGAAGTCCGGGGCGATCTACGGCGGCGTGGCCGGCGGGATGACCGACGAAGCCGACGAGTTCATCCGGTCGGTCATGGCCGACATGATGGACGGCCAGCTCACCGTCCAGCCTTGACCACCGGCGCCGCGGCGAGCCGGGCACCGGACGCAGCGCGACGAGCGGTTCGTCCTCGCGGTCGATCTCGGCACCGGTGGCCCGAAGGTCGGGCTGGTCTCGTTCGCGGGCCAGATCGCGTGGAACGACCACTGCCCGGTCGAGACGCGGCGGCTCCCCGGTGGTGGCGCGGTGCAGGACGCGGCCGAGTGGTGGGACCTGATCCTCGACGCGACGCACCGCGCGCTCAGCTCGGGCGCGGTCGACGCGGGCCGGATCGAAGCGGTGAGCGTGACCGGGCAATGGGCCAGCACCGTGCCGGTCGATGAGGCCGGCATCCCGGTCGGGGACTGCCAGCTCTGGATGGACAGCCGGGGCGAGCCGTACGCGGCCAAGGTGATCGCCGGCCCGGTCTCCGGCTACGCACCGGTGCCGCTCGCGCTCTGGGTCCGGCGCACCGGCGGAGCGCCGTCCACGACCGGCGCGGACCCGATCGGGCACATGCTCCACCTGATCCACGACGAGCCCGAGGTCGCCCGCGCCACCCGCTGGTACCTCGAGCCGGTCGACTACCTCTCGATGCGCTTCACCGGCGCCGCGACCGCATCGCACGCGTCGATGACCGCGGCCTGGCTCACGGACAACCGGGCGCTCGACCGCATGAGCTACGACCCCGAGCTGGTCCGCCGGGCCGGCCTCAGCCTCCGGGAGCTCCCTCCCCTCCGGCCGACCGGCTCCGTCGTCGGCGTCGTCGCACCGAAGCTCGCGGCCGAGCTCGGGCTGCGCGACGACGTGCAGGTGGTGACCGGCACCCCGGACCTGCACTCCGGCGCGGTCGGCGCGGGAACGGTCCTCGACTACGAGACGCACCTCGCGATCAGCACGTCGTCGTGGCTCGGTTGTGCGGTGCCGTTCAAGAAGACGGACATCTTCCACCAGATCGCGACCGTTCCCGGTCTCACGCCCGACCGCTATCTGGTGGCGAACAACCACGAGACGGGCGGTGCGTGCCTGCAGTGGCTACGGGATCAGGTCATCGCACCCGACGACGGGCTCACGGACTCCGCACGACCGCCCGACGTTCGCGCAGCTCACCGCGGTCGCCGAGGGCGTCCCACCCGGGGCCGGCGGGATCCTCTTCACGCCGTGGCTCTCCGGCGAGCGGTCACCCGTCGACGACCGCAACGCGCGCGGCGGGTTTCACAACCTCTCGCTGGCCACCACCCGCGCCGATCTCGTCGCGCGCGGTGCTCGAAGGCGTCGCGTACAACAGCCGCTGGCTCCACGAGGCCGTCGAGAAGTTCGCCAAACGGCGGCTGGACAACGTGCGCCTGATCGGCGGCGGCGCGCAGTCCGATCTGTGGTGCCAGATCCATGCCGACGTGCTCGATCGCACCATCGAGCGGGTGGCCGATCCCGTCGACGCGAACTTGCGGGGCGCAGCACTGTTCGCCGGGCTCGCGCTCGGCGCGGTGCAGCCGGGCGAGGTGCGCGACCTCGTCGAGGTCGACGTCGTGTTCCGGCCCGATCCGGCCCGCCGCCAGACGTATGACCGCCTGTACGCCGAGTTCCCCGGCTCTACAAGGCGCAGAAGGGGATGTTCCGGCGGCTCAACCAGCCGTGACGAGTGACCCGCTCAGGCGCGCCGCGACCTTCTCGAGCCGGGTGAGGTAGCGCAGCAGCCGGTCCCGAGCGGTCTCCGCCTCGTCGCTGAGTCCCTGGACTCTCCGGCAGCCGCCAGTGGCTCAGGATCACCGGCTTCAACACCTTCTCCAGGAAGATCGTGTAGTCGTAGATGCCGGCCGCGGCGACGAGACGCGCGTGCTTGGCGAAGTCGGGGATCCCGGTGCCGGGCATGGTGAAGCTCCGCACGGACTTGTCCATCGCGATGACCATGCCGGACGGGTCCAGCTCCAGCGCCGCGTTCGCGACGTCCCGGTAGAAGAGGTAGTGCAGGTTCTCGTCCGCCGCGACCCTGCTCATCACGGCCTTGCCCGCGGGATCGTCGAGCACCTGGCCCGTGTTGCGGTGTGCGATGCGCGTCGCGAGCTCCTGCAACGTCGTGTAGACGAGCGCGGCGCGCAGATCCGTGAACTCGGGCGTCTCACCCGTCGAGACCTGCTGCATCCGGCCCCGCTCGAGCGCGACCGGATCGATCGCCCGGGTCACCATCAGGTAGTCCCGGATGACGATCGCGTGGCGGCCCTCCTCGGCCGTCCACCGCCGGGTCCACTCGCCCCACGGGCCGTCGCGGCCGAAGTCGCTCAGGGTGCGGAAGTAGTACGGGAGGTTGTCCTCGGTGAGCAGGTTGACGAAGAACGCACTGTTCACCGCGGAGTCCTCGTGCTCGGCCGGGTCCCACCATTCCTCGCGGGAGACGAAGTCCCGGCCCTCGCCCCACGGCACGTACTCGTGCGGGAACCATTCCTGGGCCGATGCCTCGTGGCGGGCGAGCAGCTTCTCGCCGGTCGGCTCGAGCTCTTTCGCCAATGTCTGAAGATCCATGCTGGAAGACCCTTCGCCTGTCGGTGCCGGCTCCGGAGTGACCGCGCCGAAGAGACCAGATTCCCGCGGCGGGGTCTCGACCGCGGCCCCAGCCTACGCGACGCGTAGGGAACACACGAGGAACCGCGAGTTGACACTTCGTCACGGTTCCGTGACGCTCGGCTGCCGAGCCCGAACGCACCGAAATCCCCGGAAGGACGACGCCATGCAGGTCCGTGAGCTGGGTCATGTCGTGCTCTACGTGCGGGATCTCGCCCGCTCCAAGCACTTCTACGGCGAGATCCTCGGCTTCCCCGAGCTGCGCGGGCGCCTTCGCCGGGGCGGCCGCCTTCTCCACCGGCCGCACCCACCACGAGCTGCTCCTCATCGAGGTCGGCCCGGACGCGGCGGCGATCCCGGCCGGTCGCCGGGTCGGGATGTACCACTTCGGCCTGAAGATCGGCGACACCGACGACGAGCTGCGCGCCGCGCTGGCGGACCTGGCGGCCGCGGGGGTCCCGTTGCTCGGCTCGGCCGACCACACGGTCACCCACAGCCTGTATCTCGCCGACCCGGACGGGAACGAGATCGAGCTCTACGTGGACGTCGAGACCGCGGACTGGCGGGAGGACCCATCGTTGGTGCTCGCACCGACGAAGCCCCTCCGCATCTGACCCGCGAACCCGAGCGCCACCGCGGCGGTCACGACGACCGCGCCGAGCGCACCCCAGAGCGCGCGCGGCCGCGGCGATCGCGGCGAACAGCTCGACCGCGATCACCAGGTGCAGGCTCTGCACGCCGCGGGCGTCGAAGCGCGTGTGGAACGCCACGAGCTTGGCGGGAGTGGTGAGGCGCGCGCCGGGGAGCACGCCGAGGCCCCGCACCAGACCGAAGAGCGTGCCGATCGCGAGTGCCGTGAGCGGGTTCCCCGTCAGTGCGCCGAGGGCGACGAGGAGCAGGACGGCCGACGTCATGATGTAGGTCGCGAGGCCGATGCCGATCTGGAATCCGAACCCGCCGCCGTAGACCCAGGCGCGGTAGTCGTCGAGCCAGTACTCGTTCACCTGGCGCCGGTGGTACGGGATGGTGAACCCGAGGACGTGTCCGTCAGCGGCCGCCGCGACGATGCAGAGCACGACCACGACGGCGAGCGCGCGCGGTCTCGGAGATGCCCAGCGCGTGGACGATCGCGGCGAGCACGGCACCGCCGAGCCCGAGCACCGCGCCGCCGAGCGTCGCGCCGAGGATGAACCATGTCGCGGTCGTGCGGAACCGGTTGCCGCGGCTCGCCTCGCCCATCGGCGTGATCGTCGACAGCATCGACGTCCCGCACGGTGACCAGGTCGACCGGATCGCCGCCGCGACGGCGATCGATTCCGGCCAGGACTGCGATCAACACGTGACCGAGCCTACTGCTGGAGCTGTCGACCTCAGCGGCGATGCGTTGCGGCGGCGAAGGACAGGTCGGGCAGCTCCGTGCCCGCGACGATCGCCATCCGCTGGACCCGACGGAACCGTCCCAGGCCCTTCAGCGTGAGGTCACGGGTGCCGAGCACCTGCATCCAGGCCGGGAACGCCTCGGGCGCATAGCCCACGCCGAGGAGCTCGCCGGGCCGGGCGGCCTGGCACAGCCGGGCCGAGAGGTTGACCGGCCGCCCGATGTAGTCGTCACCGTCGAAGAGCAGCGCCCAACCGTCGGCGATGCCGCCGCGCATGGCCAGCGTCGAGCCGTCGTACCGGGCGATGAGCTCGGCGGCGGCCGCGATGGCGGGGCCGGTCTCGGTGCCGATCAGCATGGCGCCGTCGCCGAGCCACTTGGCGATGCGTACGCCGCGCCGCGCCGCGATCTCACGGGTGAGATTGCGGAACGCGTTGAGTGCCTCCACGGCCGCGTGCTCGCCGTTGGTCGCCATGAACTCGGTGAACCCGCACAGGTCGACGAAGACGAAGGCGCGCTCGACCATCGGCATCGCGCCCGCGAGCTGGCGCGGGCTCTCCATGCCGGTGTTCTCGAATTCGGTTCCGTTTCCGTTCACCGACTCATCCCGAGCGGCAAGCGGCGCCTCGGCGGTGTGCGCCATGGCTCCTCTCCTGCTTCTTCCTGCACGCGTGCCCTCCGCGCGCTGCCAGCTTCGGCAGTTTCCCCGTCACGAATCGTGGCGATTGCTGCGCTCCGTGGGGTACCGGGCCCAGGGTACCGCCTGCAGTCGTAGGAACCCGACCGATACGAAGCGACTTATGACCGTCGAGGTAAACGGACGGCGAACACTGAGGGGCTGGGGCACGCGGACCGTACGATTCGCATCGTGTCCGCGCCCGATTGGTTCGTCACCGCCCTCGCAGCGCCACGCGAAGAAGCACGAGGTCGAGGTCGAAGGGGCCGCGGTCCACTACCTCCGTTGGGGCGCGCCGGGCCGGCCGGGCATCGTCCTCGTCCACGGTGGGGCGGCGCACGCGCACTGGTGGGACCACGTCGCGCCGATGCTCGCCCAGGAGTACTGCGTCGTCGCGCTCGACCTCACCGGTCACGGAGACAGCGGGCGCCGCGAGCGCTACCCGACCGAGCTGTGGGCCCGCGAGGTCGTCGCGGTCGCGGAGCACGCGGGCATCGAGGGACCGCCCATCGTCGTCGGTCACAGCATGGGCGGGTGGGTCGCGATCTGCGCCGCCGCGGACCACGGCGACCGGCTCGCCGGGATCGTGGTGCTGGACTCGCCGGTGCGGCGCCAGGCGCCCGAAGAGCTGGCGGCCCAGTCGGGCGTGGCGTTCGGGCCGCTGCGCACCTACCCGACGCTCGAGGACGCCCTGGCCCGGTTCCGCACCGTGCCGGACCAGCCGACCTCACTCCCGTACGTGCTCGACCACGTCGCCCGCACGTCGCTGCGGCAGGTCGAGCACGGCTGGACCTGGAAGTTCGATCCCCGGATCTTCGACCGGCCCGTACCGACGGGTGAGCTGCTGCGTCGGGTCCGCTGCCGCATGGCGCTCTTCCGCTCCGAGTTCGGGCTCGTGACGCCGGACATCGGTGCGTACATGTACGAGCAGCTCGGCCGCATCGCGCCGGTCGTCGAGGTCCCGCTCGCGCACCACCACGTGATGCTCGATCAGCCGATCGCGCTGGTCACCGGGCTTCGCACCTTGCTGGCCGACTGGGAGCACAGCCGGCCTCAGCGTCGCACCTGACCCGGCGCCTCGGCAGCCGGAACGATCACCGTCTTCGCGCGCGCCTGGGCCTCGAGCACCGCGTGCACGACCGCGACCACGACGAAGCAGGCGACGGACCAGTAGGTGTCGAACCATGTCGCCCACTCTGCGACGCCCACGATCAACCCGACCGCGACGGCTGCGCCGAGCCGCAAGACGATCATCCGGCCGATCTCGCGGCGGCGCGACATCACGCTGATCAGGATCAGGGCGAGATACACGATGGCCAGCGGGATCGCGACGGCGGCGACGTCGATCGTGGGGATGTCCTCGTGCGGCCGGAACGTCACGAACCGGGCGACCCCGATCGCCACGCCGACGATTCCGATGTGGAGCAAGAGGTGGGCCCCCAGCCACGCCGCCCGCCGGCGCGGCTCGGGCGACGTTCCGGCCGCGGGGACGTCGTCGAAGTAACAGGACCAGATCGCGAAGACGAGGACGAACTCGAGCCCGACCGCGAGCACGTCGATGTGATCTGAGACCGTCGCTGTCGGCCGCGAGCGCCACCTTCACGAAGGCCTCACCACACATGATGATCGTGAGGGCGGCGAACCGCTCGACCAGATGGGCTTCCTCCATCGGCGGCGCCGTCCGGCAGTGCGCGACGGCGGGGACGATCATCAGACTGAGGCCGAGGAGCCACAGGATGGTCTGGGGGACTTGGGACAACGGCGTCGCCGCCGCGAACAGCACGGCCGCGATGGCGTATTCGATCGCCCGGCGCCGGGCGAACGACCGGCGCGGGTCGTTGCCGCTCGAGCGCGCGTAGGTCAACGCGACGCTCAGTGTCAGCAACCCGTAGCACACCGAGTCGAACTCGGCGTTCGCCCGCGCACCGTCACTCGCGCCGACGGCCACCATCGCGACGAGGAACATCTGCGCGAGCGCCACCAGCCGGTACCCGACCGTGTCCTCGGGGAACCGGTTGGCGTGCAGTGTCGTGGCGAGCCAGACCCACCACACCGCGACGAACGACGCGACGAACCACAGGCCGTCCACGAACCGCTCGGCATGTGCGAACGATGAGCTGAGGATGAGGATCGCCGCGACGAAGACGAGGTCGTAGAAGAGATCGAGCCAGCCCCGCTCGCTCTCCGGCGATCCCGGTTCCGATGTGGGGAGGGAGGCGATCGGCCGAGATTAGGCCGCCAGAGTCCCAGCAGCATGCAGGCGGAGGTGGACGGCGAGTGGTTGACTCGACGTCATGTCGAGCGAGCCGTCCGCTGCATTGCTCCCGTTCACCGCCCTACCAGCCGGGGTCCGGGTCCCCGCCGAGACCGACCGCCACGAGCTGACGCTCATCGCGTGGCCGACCGAGGCTCGGCGCGAAGCGCTCTGGGGCGACCGGCTCGCGGCCGCACGCGACGTGCACGCGCACATCGCTCGCGCCATTGCAGTGTTCGAGCCGGTGCTGCTGATCGCCGACCCCGACGAAGCGGGCGCCGCGGCGCGTCAGGTCGGCAGCGGGGTGGAGGTCCTGGCCGCGCCGATCGACGACTCCTGGATCCGGGACTCCGGTCCGGTGATCGCCAAGGCCCCGGACGGCTCCCGCCACGCGCTCTGCTTCCGCTTCACCGGCTGGGGCGGTTCGTTCACCCCCTTCGACCGTGACGCCACGATCGCCGGACGCGTCGCCGCGCATCTCGGCATCCCCGCGTACGAGGTGCCCCTCGCGGCGGAAGGCGGCGCGTTGACCATGGACGGCGACGGCACGCTCGTGACCACCAGGCGCTGCCTGCTGAACCCGAACCGCAACCCGGGCCGGTCGCGGGAGCACATCGACGATGTGCTCCGACGCGCGCTGGGCGCGGACAAGGTGATCTGGCTCGCGGACGGCATCGCCGAGGACGAAGGCACCGACGGACACGTCGACAACGTCGTCGCGTTCACCGGACCGGAGCGGTGCCTGCTCCAGAACTGCGAGGACCCGGACAACCCGAACTTCGAGATCGCGTTCGACAACCTCGAAGTCCTGAGCGCCGCGGGGATCGCGGTGACGCAGGTGCCACCGCTCCCGTACGCGGACGTAGGAGAGACCCGGGTCCCCGTCCCCTACGTGAACCTGTACCCGGTCAACGGCGCGGTGATCGTCCCGACCACCGGTCATGAGGCGGACGACGGGGTGCTCGAGCTCATCGCCCACGCCTACCCGGGCCGCCAGGTCGTCGCCGTGCCCGGCGCGGTGCTCGCGTACGGCGGTGGCGGCGTGCACTGCATCACCCAGCAGGTACCCGCGTGATGGACGAGATCACACTGATCCGCGCGGTGGACGCGGTGCCGGATTCACCCGCTCGCGTCGACCCTCCGACCCGCGAGCCGTGGCGCGTCGCGTTGGTGCAGCACCGCTGGCACCCCGACCCGACCGAGCATCGCGCCGCGCTGGCGGAAGGCGTCCGGATGGCGGCCGGTGAGGGCGCACGGCTGGTGTGCCTGCAGGAGCTGACCCTGTCGCCGTACTTCGCGATCACGCCGGATGGTCCGGGCGCCGCCGGCGCCTCGCCCGAGCCGCTTCCGGGCGGGCCGACCTACGAGTTCGCCGCCGAGCTGGCGGCCGAGACCGGCATCCCGGTGCACGCGTCGCTCTACGAGCAGGCGGACGACCCGACCGCGTTGGGCTACAACACCGCGATCTGCGTGCGGCCGGACGGTGCACTGCTCGCCGCGCACTCGCAAGACCCACCTCCCCGTGACCGCGGGCTACTACGAGGATCGCTACTTCCAGGTCGGCGACAGCGGGTACCCGGTGATCGAAGTCGCCGACGCGCGGCTCGGCTTCCCGACGTGCTGGGACGAGTGGTTCCCCGAAGTCGCACGCGCGTATGCGCTGCACGACGCCGAGGTGCTCGTCTACCCGACCGCGATCGGCTCCGAGCCCGACCATCCCGGCTTCGACACCGAGCCGCTGTGGGAGCAGGTCATCCGCGCCCACGGCATCAGCAACGGCACCTTCATGGTGGTACCGAACCGCGTCGGGACCGAGGGGCCGATCACGTTCTACGGATCGTCGTTCGTCAGCGACCCGTACGGACGCGTGCTCGCGCAGGCGCCGCGCCACGCACCGGCCGTCCTCGTCACCGATCTGGATCTGGACCAGCGCCGGGACTGGCTCGCGCTCTTCCCGTTCCTCGCCACCCGCCGGCCCGACACCTACGGACCGTTGACCGACTCGCCCGAGATCCCCTGAGCGCGAACGGTCAACGGTGAGCGCGGTGGTGCGCTCCGGCGGTTGACCGAGGGTTGATCCTCAGGTCTGGCGGCGGACCTCGGTGGGGACGAACTGGGCCGGGAGCACGTAGCTGTCCGACTGGCGGCGCAGCGTGTACCCGATGCCGGTGTTCGCGACCACTTCGAAGCCGCGGCTCCACGCCGAGCAGAACTTGTTGCGCACCTCGACCGGGGTACCCACCGGGAGGTCGAGACCCATGTCCGTCCGAGTCCCCGCCCCGAGGCTGGGACGGCGGTCCGTCGCTGCAGCATCCATCGTGAGTCCCCCTGCGGTCGCGTCTGCCAAGGGGGCCATGGAGACCCGCCAAGTGTCCATATCGGTACTTCTCGGGCCAGAACTTGAGCCCTTCCCGCCGGATTTCCTCGGGCGGCCGGGCGACCGCTCGCCGCGGAACCTGGGGTACGTTGGCCCGCATGGAGCCGACGGTCAGCCCGAACGATCCGGACCGCCACGATGCGGGGCTCCGCCCGATCGAACGCCGGGTGCTGCGCCTGATGGACGACGGCGTGGCCGAGGACGAGATCGCCCGCCGCTTCCGCCGCAGCCCGGAGTTCATCGGGCGGGTAGCGGACATGGCCGGGTTCCCGGGCCGGCACGCCCGTCCCGGACCGGACCTGACCCGAGAGCCGCTGCGCCCGCTCGAGCGCTGCATCCTGGGTTGGATCGATCAGGGCGACACCCCGGTGACGATCGCCCCGCGGCTGCACAAGAGCCCGGACTTCGTCGAACGCGTCGCCGGGTTCGCCCGCTTCAAGCTCGCCGCTTCCTGATCCTCACGGAACGTCACCGCCGGGCCGAGGCCACGCGCCCTACGCGGCCGTAGGGTGCGGTACTGTCGGTGCAACACAAGCGCGCCCCCGGACCCCGGACGCTGGTGGACCGGAGAGAGGCGCCTCGTGACCACAACTGCAGTCCGTCCGTCCTCGTCCGAGGCGGAGCCGCGACCGAGCCGGAAGAGCATCATCACGGACCGGGTGGTGACGTCGCTGTTCGTGGTCGGCCCCGTGGTGGCGCTCGCGGTGGCGATCCCCCTGCTGTGGGGCAACGCCCTGAACCTGCACGACGTGATCCTGGCCGCGGTCTTCTACCTGATCGCCGGATTCGGGATCAGCATCGGGTTCCACCGCCTCTTCACCCACCGCAGCTTCAAGCCCAACCGGCCGCTGAAGTTCATCCTCGCCGCCGCGGGATCGATGGCGTTCGAGGGCTCGGTCACCAGCTGGGTCGCGAACCACCGTCGCCACCACATGTTCAGCGACCAGCCCGGCGACCCGCACTCGCCGCACCGCTACGGCTCCGGTCCGATGGCTCGCGCCCGTGGCCTCGCCTACGCGCACGTCGGCTGGTTGTTCACTCCCGACACCACGTCGAAGAACCGCTTCGCCGCCGATCTGCTGCGGGACAACGACATCGTGATCTCCACCAAGCTGTTCCCGCTCTTCGCCGGCCTGTCCTTCGCGATCCCGTTCGGCATCGGTTGGGGGATCACCGGCACGTTCACGGGCGCGCTCACCGCGCTGCTGTGGGCCGGGCTCGTCCGCATGGCGGTCTTCCACCACGTGACGTGGAGCATCAACTCCATCTGTCACATGTTCGGGACGAAGCCGTTCGCCACGAAGGACCAGAGCACCAACTTCGCGCCGCTCGCCCTCCTCTCACTCGGTGAGAGCTGGCACAGCTACCACCACGCGAACCCGGCGTCGGCACGTCACGGTGTGCTCCCGCACCAGATCGACCTGTCGGCCCGGATGATCCGCTGGTTCGAGCAGGCCGGCTGGGCGACGCGAGTGCACTGGCCGACTCCGGCCGCGCTTCGTATCTAGGTTCTCCGGAGGCCGAATGGCCGAGCCGCGAGCGGGCTGGCGGCCTCCGGCGGGCATCGAAGTTCTCCGGAGGCCGAATGGCCGAGCCGACGAGCTCGGGCCTCCGGCGGGCTCGGGCCTCCGGCGGGCATCTAGAGAGTGCGGACGAAGAACTCGCTCATCGTCGCAGTCCGGAACCGGCCGAGGTCCAGGCAGGCATTGACGCTGCCGAGCATCTTCTCGACGTTGGCCTGCATGACCTCGGGGTCGCCCCCCGAGTTGAAGAACAGCATCGGATCGGCGACGACCCCGGCTGATGCCCAGGCCTCCTCCACGATCCCGTTCACCTCGGGCGCGTCGTCCGTGATCGCACGCACCACTTCGTTGCGGACGTACCGCGTGCGCGGCTGCAGCTCCGCAGAGAGCGGTGACTGGGTTCCGTGCCACGCGGTGATCCACTCGTCGTAGCCGAGACCTTCGGGGCGGTGGATCAGCGCGACGGTGAGCACCCCGGGTGAACGCTCGCCGTCGGGCCAGTCCCGCGGGCCGGCGTACTCGGTCGTGCCGTAGTCGTCGTACACCGACTCGACCACGAGATAGCCCGCGAACCTCCGACCGAGCTCGCCGAGCGCGCGCTCGAACGGCGCGCGCCGGTCGTACGCGTCGATCCACACGGAGACGATCGCGGCGAGCGAGTCCTCGCCTTCGGGTGTCGGCATGGGCGGCGGTGCCTGCGCGGCTTCCGCGTCGTGCACGTCCACCGTCAACGCCCGTGCGCCCGCCGCGAACAGGCTCGGCGCGGTCACCTGCAGCAGCTGGTCCCGGAGCGCCGCGCCCGCTTCCGGATCGCCGTCGCCCCACACCACGTACATCAGCTTCTCCATGGCCGCGCACCCTAGGTGGCGCCACCCGCCGCCAGCAGGTCGCCCACACGAGCCCCGTCGCCCCATCCCACGATCGGCCCTCGTGCAGCGACCGGCTGTTCGTGCCGTCAGGGGTGCTGGAGGACCTTCACGGCACAAACTCGGGCGGGGTGAGGGGGTGGCGTGGGTAGCGTCGGCGTCGTGCAACATCCCGGGGGCACCCAACCGCTGATCGAAGGGCGCGGACTGACCAAGCAGTTCGGCGACTTCCTCGCCGTGGCCGGGATCGACGTGCGGGTCGAACCGGGCGAGGCGTTCGGGTTCCTCGGGCCGAACGGCGCGGGCAAGACGTCGACCATGCGGATGATCGCGTGCGTCTCCCCGGTCACCCGCGGCGACCTGGCGGTCCTCGGCATGAACCCGGCCCAGGACGGGCCCAAGATCCGGGCCCGCCTCGGTGTCGTGCCGCAGGAGGACTCGCTCGACCTCGAGCTGACCGTACGCGAGAACCTCCTGATCTACGGCCGCTACTTCGGGCTCGGCCGCGCCCTGATCCGGGAGCGCGCGGATGAGCTGATGGAGTTCGTGCAGCTCAGCGACCGTCGCAACGACCGCGTCGACGAGCTGTCCGGCGGCATGAAGCGTCGGCTCACGATCGCCCGTGCCCTGATCAACCGGCCGGAGCTGGTGCTGCTCGACGAGCCGACGACGGGCCTCGACCCGCAGGCGCGTCACCTCGTCTGGGAGCGGCTCTACCAGCTGAAGCGGCAAGGCGTGACGTTCGTGATCACCACGCACTACATGGACGAGGCCGAGCAGCTGTGCGACCGACTCGTCATCATGGACGGCGGCCACATCGTCGCCGAGGGTTCGCCGCGCCAGCTGATCGAGCAGCATTCGACCCGGGAGGTCGTGGAGCTCCGGTTCGACGAGGACGAGCACCGGGCCAAGGCGATGACGCTGATCGAACCCTCCGGAACACCGTTCGAGGCGCTCGCCGACCGCATCCTCCTCTACGCCGAGGACGGCGAGGCCGAGGTCGAGCAGCTCGCCGGCGCCGGCGTGCATCCCGAGACCGTGCTCGTACGTCGCGGCTCGCTCGAGGATGTCTTCCTGCGCCTGACCGGGCGCACGCTGGAGGAGTAGATGCCGTCGCTACTCGCCACCCGGGTGGTGGAGCACCAGGCGCACATCTTCGGGAAGTTCTGGCGCGGCTCCGCGTTCGCGTACGTCCTCAACCCGCTGCTGTTCCTCGCCGCGCTCGGACTCGGCGTCGGCGGGCTGGTGAAGCAGGGCAACGGCGAGGTGGATGGGATCGCGTACCTCGCGTTCGTCACGCCCGGGCTCATGGCCGCCGCCGCGATGCAGGGCGCCGCGGGCGAGTCGCTCTGGCCGATCATGGCCGGCACGAAGTGGGTGCGGGTCTTCCACGCGATGGTGGCGACACCGATCGGTCCCGGGCGACGTCTTTCTCGGCGTCGTGACCTGGACCGTCGTGCGCGCCGCGGTCGGGGCGACCGTGTTCCTCGTCATCGCGGCGATCCTCGGCGGCGTGCTCTCGTGGTGGGCGCCGCTCGCGATCCCGGCCGCGGCGCTGACCGCGCTCGCGTTCGCCGCGCCGTTGAGCGCATTCGCCGCGACGCAGGACACGGACTTCCGATTCCCCGTGATCATGCGCCTCGGCATCGTCCCGCTGTTCCTCTTCTCCGGCACCCTCTTCCCCGTCTCGCAGCTGCCGGGCTGGATGCAACCGCTGTGCTGGTTCTCGCCGCTGTGGCATGGCGTGCAGCTCTGCCGGGGCGCGACCACCGGCACGATCGACGGCCCCGGAAGCGGTGGCCAACGTTCTCGTCCTGGCCGCGGTCGCGTTCGCCGGGGCGGTCTGGGGCATCCGCAGCTTCACCCGGAAGCTCGCGATATGACCGCGCTGTTCTTCCACGTCATCGAGCGCAACGTCTTCGCGTACCGGCGGCTGTGGGGCATCTTCCTCACCGGGTTCGCCGAGCCGCTGCTCTTCCTCGCGTCGATCGGCATCGGCGTCGGCGCGCTCGTCGGCACCGTCAAGGGCCCCGGCGGCCAGATGGTTCCGTACGACCAGTTCGTCGCGCCCGGCCTGCTCGCCGCGGCCGCGATGAACGGTGCGGTGTTCGACACCACGTTCAACTTCTTCTTCAAGTACAAGTACGCGCACACCTTCGACGCGATGCTCGCCACGCCGCTCGGACCGATCGACGTCGCGCTCGGCGAGATGGGCTGGGCGCTCAGCCGGGGAACGATCTATGCCGGCGCGTTCCTCTTCTTCATGGCGGTCCTCGGCCTGGTGTCCTCGTGGTGGGGGATCCTCTGCCTGCCCGCGGCGATGCTCATCGGCTTCGCGTTCGCCGGCGCGGGGATGGCGGCCACCACGTACATGCGCTCGTTCGTCGACTTCGACTACGTGAACATCGCGCTGCTGCCGCTCTTCCTGTTCTCGGGCACGTTCTTCCCGCTGTCGCAGTACCACGAGATCGTGCAGTGGATCGTGCGCTGCACCCCGCTCTACCAGGGCGTCGCGCTCGAGCGGGGGCTGGCGTTCGGCGAGTTCAGCTGGGGGATGCTCGTGAACGTCGTCTACCTCGCGCTGATGGGCATCGTCGGCGTGAAGATCGCCGGCCGCCGCCTCGCCCTCCTCCTCCAACCCTGACCGGACTCCCCCGCCCGTTCTCGGCACGCTGAAGCGGCCCACAGCCCCCTGAGCGTGCCGAGAACGGTGGGGGTGCGCGAGATTGGCGGGATGAGCAACGAGATTCGGGTCACGGCGTTGGACCATGTCGTGCTGAACGTGGCCGACGTCGAGCGCTCGCTCGCCTGCTACATCGAAGAGCTCGGGCTCGAGCCGATCCACGTCGAGGAGTGGCGCCGGGGCGAGCGGTTCTTCCCGTCGGTGCGGGTCAACGAGGGTTCGATCATCGACCTCATCGCGCTGCCCCGGACCGGCGAGAACCTGGACCACGTGTGCCTGGTCGTCGAGCCGATGGACTTCGACGCGCTCAAGGCGAGTGGTCGCTTCGAGGTCGTCGACGGCCCGGCGATCCGCTTCGGCGCCCGCGGCGACGGCACCTCGCTCTACATCCGCGACCCGGACCAGAACCTGGTGGAGCTCCGCTACTACTGACGTTCCGCGACAAGTCGGGGTGCAAGACTCCGCCGCTGTGCGGGTGCTGCTGGTATCGGATCTCCACTACGACCTGCGGAAGCTGGACTGGGTCATGGCGCGCGTCGCCGATCCGGCTGCGGCGATCGACGTCGTGGTCCTCGCCGGCGATCTGCTCGACATCGCGAGCTCCGCTGCCCCTCGACGCGCAGATCACCGTCGCGCTCAGCTACCTCGAACGGCTCGCGTCGAGGCTGCCGACGGTGGTCTGCTCCGGCAATCACGACCTCGACAGCCGCACCGACTCCGGCGAGAAGGACACCCGCTGGCTCGCCGAGGCCCGGGCGTACGGCGTCGTGGTCGACGGTGACTCGCTCGACATCGGGGACTGGCGGCTGACCGCGTGCGCGTGGTGGGAAGGTCCCGAGACGCTCGCAGCACTCGAGGCCCGCCTCGATGTGGCGGCCGTCGACCGCCCCGCGAACTGGGCCTGGGCGTTCCACGGCCCACCGGAAGGGCCCCTCTCGTGGACCGGGAGCCGCCACTACGGCGATCCGGAGCTCCCCCGCCTGCTCGACATCTACTCCCCCGACGTCGTGTTGTGCGGCCACATCCACCAGGCGCCGTTCACCGCCGAAGGCGACTGGTTCGAGCAGCGTGGCGAGACGTGGCTGTTCAACGCCGGCTACCAGCGCGGGGACGAGCCGACCTCGATCGAGCTCGACCTCGACGCCCGGAACGCCTCATGGTTCTCGGCCGACGCGCGGGGCAGGTCGACCTGACGGTGCCGAAGGCTCAGTAGTCCGGCGACCGGTCGGAACCCGGCTCGATGTCGATCGCGGGGCGGGCCGCGATCCGGCTCAGCACCTCTGCGAACACACCGAGATGGTCCTCGCGATCGCCGAACTGGCGCTGCACGTCGGCGACGTAGGCCGTCAGGCGGTAGAGCCGGCCGGCCAGCTGGCGGGCCACCTCGAGCCCGAGCTGCGGATGGGCCGCGAAGAACTGGTCGGGATCACCGATCTCGCGGATGACCGACGGTAAGGATGCCGTCACGGTCGCCGATCGGGGCTGGTCCAGCAGGGCTCCGATCTCACCGACGAACGAGCCCGGCATGCGGTGACGGCTCATGACCACGCCACCGCGGTCGATCTCCAGCTCACCGTCGACGAGCACGACGACCGTCGAGGAGACGTCGCCCTCGGAGAACAACGCCTCACCGACAGCCAGCGTCCGCTCCGGCAGGTCGTCGGTCAACGCGAGCACGTCGTCCAGCACCGGATGATCATGCCACCTCGCCCGTCTCGTACGCGAGTGTGCAGGGCCGAGGGAGATCTCGACGACCGCTGGGTAGCGTCAGCCGGTGGACTCGGGCAGCTCGATCATCGCGCTACCGGGCCAAGGTGAGGGCGGCGGAGCCCATGAGGTCGAGGAAGTTGTCGCAGTAGAAGCGGCGGCGGATGTCTTCGCTCGCGTCGCCGAGCGAGGCTTCGAAGCGCTCGACCGGGCGGCGGCCGCCTTCGACGTGCGGGAAGTCCGACGAGAACAGGCACACCTCGGGGCCGGCCTGCTCGATGATCCAGCCGACGTCCTCGGTGGGATACGGCGTGAACCGCACCTGGCGACGCACGTAGTCACTCGGCCGCATCGACAGCGCGCGCAGCCGCTCCTCGTGCTTCACGAACGCCTCGAACGCCGACTCCATCTGGCGCATCCACGACGGCACCCAGATCGCGCCCTGCTCGATCACGCCGATCCGCAGGTCGGGGAAGCGCTCGAGCACGCCGTCGAAGATCATCGTGGCGAGCGTCTGCGCGGGCGGGCCCGGGATCCCCATGTAGTCGACCGACCGGAAGTTCTCCTCGCCGCCATGGAAGTCCGGCGGGATCGGGAGTCCGTTGCGGAAGTAGCTCGGGTCGATGAGGTCACCCGTACCGCCGACGTGGAAGACGATCGGGATCTCGGCGGCCTGCGCGCGGGCCCACACCGGATCGAGCCCGATGTGACTCGGCGAGTGGCCGGGCGGGCAACCCGACGCGATCAGCAGCGCGGCCGCACCCATCTCGATCGCCTCGTCGGCCAGCCCCGGCGCGAGATCGAGATCGACCAGCGGGACGTAGCAGGTCGGCAGCAGGCGCGGGTCGTCCGCGCAGAACTCGACCATGCCGCGGTTGTGGGCGCGGGCGGTGGCGAGCGCGAGGTCGAGGTTGCCGCTGTGCTCCCAGTCGTGGAGCCGCCGGTTGTGGAACGTGTTGAACACGAGCTGACTCGAGAAGCCGAGCAGATCCAGCGCACGCGAGCGGTCCTCGGGGATGAACGCGCCGGTCGCGGCGAAGTTCTTGCGGCTCATGATCTCTTCGGCCTCGACGGCGCGGTACTCGTCCGAGGCGTGCTTCGTGTGGAGCCGGTCGAACGCGGCTTCCAGATCGCGCAGCTGCTCCTCGGGATCACCGGTCTGGCGCAGCTCGTTGCCACTCGAGAGCGACAGCGTCGGGATCTCGTCCCGCACTCCCGGGTCGGCGTGGTCCCGCAGCCAGGTCGGCGTCTCCATGATGTGCGCGTCGGCATCGTGGACGACGCGGCTGCCATCGACGTACGGCACGGCACTCTCCCCCTGATTGCGTTCCCGACCAGTCTCCCCGCCAGTCTCCTCCACTTGCGCCGGCTACGTGAAGCGGGCGTGCTCCCGCAACGGGTGCTCCTGGAGGCGCAGCGCCGCCACGATCGAGATGAGCCCGAACGGCACCGCTACCAGGAAGACCATGGGCAGCGCGTCGGCGTAGTCCGCATGGGTGGCGCCCGCGCCCGGGAGGCCGGCCGCGAGCACCGCGCCGAAGAGCGCCGTCCCCACCGTGCCGCCGAGCGTGCGGGTGAGCAGCACGGTCGACGTGGCGATCCCGAGATCCGTCGGCTCGACCCGGTTCTGCAACGCCAGGAGCGTGGTCTGCATCACGAAGCCGATCCCGCAGCCGAGCACCGCGGCGAACGCGGCGGCGACGCCGACGGGAGTGCCGAGGGTGAGCGTGGCCAGCAATGCGACGCCGGTCGTCATCAGCACCGAGCCGGCGATCGGCCAGCGCCGGTAGCGACCCGTGTGCTCGACCCTCCGCCCGGCCACCAGCGTCGCGAGAGCGGTGGCGCACATGAACGGGATGAGCAGCGCGCCGGAGACGGTCGGGCTCACGCCGCGAACCTCCTGCAGGAACACGGGCAGGAAGAAGATGCCGCAGTAGAAGAGCAGACCACTGGTGAAATTCAGGCCGTCGACGACGCGCAACACCGCGTTCGTGAAGAGACGGATCGGTACGAACGGCTCGGTCGCGCTCCGCTCTCGCCGGACGAACAGCCCCGCAAGCACGACCATCGACAAGAACAGGACGGCGGACTCGGTCGAGGCCCACTCGAACGACCGGCCACCACCGGTCGTCAGGAGCACGAGCGTGACGAGCGCGCCGGTCAGCAACGCGGAACCGAGGTAGTCGATCCGGTGCGGAATCCGGCGGTACGGGACGCGCAGGTTGACCCAGATCATCGCCATCGCCGCGAGCGCGACCGGGACGTTGAAGAGGAACGCCCAGCGCCAGCTCAGGTTGTCGACGAACAGGCCGCCGGCCAGCGGACCCGCGACGCCACCGATCGCGAAGATCGCCCCCTGGTAGCCCAGCCAGCGACCGAGCTGGCGCGGGGGAACGAGATCACCGAGGATCGCCATGGCCAGCGGCCCCAGGCCACCGGCTCCGATCCCCTGCAGCGCGCGGGCGACGAGCAGCTGGTCGACCGACTGGGCCAGACCGCACAGCATCGACCCGATCGTGAACACGCCGATCGCCACGATGATGACGCTCTTGCGCCCGTAGACGTCGCCGAGCTTCCCGTAGAGCGGCATTGTCGCGATCTGTGCCAGCAGGTACGCGGTGATGATCCACGTGATGCTCGTGACCCCGCCGAGCTCCCGCACGATCGAGGGGAGGGCGGTCGCGACGATCGTTCCGTCCAGCGTCGAGAGGAGCATCCCGAGCTGGAGCCCGATGAAGATGAGCAACAAGCGGCGCGGCGGGGTCGAGTTGATGGCGAACGGTACCTACTCGCCGCGCCCCACTCGGTGAACGACGAGGCGCTACGAGTGGCGGACGGCCTTCAGCAGTGCCTCGTTCGGCTCGTCGGGCAGCTCGGTGAGCGGGGCCGCGAGCTCCGCGACCGTCGGGCCGACCTTCGCCGCGAGCGGTGCGAGGGCATCGAGGTCGAAGCCGTACAGGTCGGCGGCGCTGCCGGCGAGGATCTGCTGCAGCTCCGCCGGGTCGCTGTCGTGGAACAGCTGGCGCAGGTGCTCCCGCGTGAACGGGTAGGTCCCCTCGTCGTGCGGGTAGTCACTCCCCCACATGAACCGGTCCAGCCCGATCTTGTAGCGGGCCTCGGCGTCGTCGGGGCCGGGCTGGCTCACGCCGACGTAGCAGCTCTGCTGGAAGTACTCCGTCGCGGACTTCGGCAGGATGTGCTCCTCCGAGTACCGCATCTCACCGGTGCGACCGGTCTTCTTGATCTGCTCGAGCAGCCGGTCGAAGTGGCGCAGCATCGGCGGCAACCACGCGCACCCCATCTCCGTCATGACGAACTTCATCTTCGGGAAGCGCTCGAACACACCCGAGAACAGCAGCTGCACGAACGGCCGCTGCGAGTAGAACGACACCTCGGTGATGAACAGCAGCGCGGCCGCCGGGTACTTGCCGTAGTTCGGGAGGCCGGTGCCGCCGTGGCTGTTCACGGGGACGCCGAGGTCCTCGCACACCTTCCACAACGGGTCGTAGACCGGGTCGTAGAGCGGCTTGATGTAGTCGATGTCGGGCGCGACCGCCGAGATCAGCACACCGCCGCGCAAGCCGTGCTCCTTGATCCACTTCACGTCTTCGATCGCGTCGTCGACGTCGTTCAGGAAGATCTGGCCGATCCCGGCGCGCCGCTCGGGGAACCGGCCGCACCAGTCGGCCATCCAGCGGTTGTGGGCGCGGATGCCGGCGAGGCGGTGCTCGTACTCGTCCGCCGTCGGCGGGCGGGCGAAGAGGATGAAGCTCGGGAAGAACGGCGGCACGGTGTTCGGGAAGACCACCTCGGCGACGATCCCGTCGCGCTCCTCGTCGCCGATCCGGCGCTCGTCGTCCCAGTTGCGGACCCGGCCACCGTCCTGCAGGTCGCGGAAGGGGTTCTTGTACTTCTCCCGCCAGGCGTCGAAGTCGTCGAGGTACTTCTTCTCGAGGTACTCCCGGTACATCTCGTGGCTGGCGCCGGCGTGGCAGTCCGCCGAGATGATCGTGTACCGGTCGTCGGGCTTCATCGTCGTACTCGTCATGAACCCCACTCTACGGGCGGGTCCGACCACGGCGCCCCTCAGGATCCGGCGGGGGGGACCGGATCCCGGGGGCGTCATCGTGGGTTCTCAGCAGGAGTACGGCGCCGATGCGCCAGCCGGATGGCGCGGCGTTTCGATTACTGGGTGCGGAGGCTGTACGAGACGCCGTACGCCTCGGAGCGGGCATGGAGAATCGGGTCGTCCGAGCACTCCACCCCGTCGATCACGCGGGTGGGATCGAAGATCAGGTCGTCGCACCCCTGGCCGGTGAACGAGTCGAGCACGAGCCGGCCGGCGATCACGGTCTCCCGCTCGTCGGGCCACGCGGTGGTCGGATCCGTCGGGTCGTCATCATCCTCGGCGAGCTGCAGCACGAGCATGAACGATGCCGGTCCCGCGGCCAGGCGCGCCGCCAGCTCGTCGGTGAGATACCGCGGCGCGGTCGTGGCGATCTCGTCATCGCTCAGCGACGCGACGCCCGCCTCCGGCTCCCACCGGTACCGCACGGACCGATGCTCCCCGGCGGCGTTCGTGTACCGGAAGGCGTGGATGCCGAAGTACGGGAGGGTGACGTAGCTCTGCGGGAGTCGCGCCTCGAGCGTCGCCTGCACCGCGGGGAGGGACTCGGGATGCGCGCCGATGAACGCGCCGAGCGCCTCCGGGTCGGGCGCGCCGGTCGCGGGATCGGGCACGCGCGCCGCGCTGAACGCGAGAAAGTCGTCCACGGTCCGCACGAAGAACACGGGCAGACTCAGCCCGACGAGGTCCGTCGACGAGCCATCGGGGAGGCGGAGCTTCACCGCGATGCCTCGGCCGTCGGGCTCGGTGTCGGCTCGCTCCGGGTTGCCGTTGCCGTTCGAGAACCGCACGGTGGCCGGGACGGGATCGCCGGCGAAGTGTGCGGCGCGGCTGAGGCGCGGCGGCGGCTTCCGTCGCGGTGAACGTCCCTGTCGCACACACGCCACGGGCGTGCGCCGCCCGGTAGCCGGGATGCTCGCCAGTGACCGCGTGTGCGGCTGCGACGAGCCGCTCACCGAGATCGGTCATCGGACGGGCTCCATGCGCCCAGGCTACGCAGGCATTCCGGCCGCTGCTGACGTGCTCCTGACTGGTCGCCATGCCAGGCTGCCGCCATGCGTACTCGCCTGCTCGCACTCACCTGCCTCGCGGCACTGGTCCTGGCCGCGTGCTCCGGCAGCGACGACGACTCCTCCACCAAGGCAACGCCCGACCGGTCGTCGTCGACGACGTCAGCCGGGGTCAACGGCCCCGTCAAGCTGGAGCATTCGTCGCCCGGCTGCCAGAAGAACGAGGTGATGCCGAGCGGCGAGGCGAAGATCACGATGACCTCCGGCGGGAAGCAACGTTGGTACTTCCGCCACATCCCCCCGGTGCCCAACGAGCCGTCGCCCGTCGTGCTCGACCTCCACGGCTACTCGGAAGGGGCGACGGTCCACGAGATGATGTCCGGCCTCGGCGCGTTCGGCGACGCGAACGGCTTCATCACGATCACGCCGCAGGGTCAGGGCAAGGTCGCCCGGTGGGACACGAAGCTCGACTCCGCCGACATGCAATTCATCGGTGATCTCCTCGACGAGGTGGAGCAGGACCTCTGCGTGGACCAGAACCGCATCTACGTCACCGGTCTCTCGAACGGCGCGTTCATGACGTCCGCGATCGCCTGCAAGTACGCGGACCGGATCGCCGCCGCCGCGCCCGTCGCCGGCATCCGCAACATCAAGGGATGCAAGCCGTCGCGGCCCGTGCCCGTCATCGCGTTCCACGGCACGGGCGACACCTTCGTCGCGTATGACGGCGGCCTCGGTTCTTCGGTCGCGGACCTTCCCGCACCGGACGGCTCGGGCAAGACCCTCGGCGAGGAGGGGCTCGACTCCGGCCAACCGAAGGGTCCGACGATTCCTGAGATCACCGCCGACTGGGCGAAGCGCAACGGCTGTCAGACGAAGCCGACGGAGACCACGGTCACCGCGGACGTCGACCTGATCACGTTCTCCTGCCCGAAGGGGGCGGAAACCGAGCTCTACCGTGTGAACGGCGGCGGCCACAGCTGGCCCGGCAGTGCGTTCTCGCAGCAGGTCGCCTCCGTGGTCGGGCCGACCACGATGTCGATCTCCGCCAACGAGCTCATGTGGAAGTTCTTCCAGGAGCACCCGCTCAGCTAGCTCCGGCGCGCCCCGCTCACGACGGCGGGCGCACCTGATCGGGGGTCGGCGGCCCTTCGGGAAAGAGGAACAGCATCAGCTGGGTCGCGTACGCGATCAGCCCCTGCTCCGGGTCCCAGATCTCGATCTCGGCGGATGCGTAGCCGTCGCCCGCGTAGTGCGCCGTGTTGTGGGACAGCAGCCACTCCGACGTCGGGACCCCGAACACGTGCACCGTGAGGTCGACGCTCGGGGGCAGCCACATCGGGACATTCGGGCCCATGCGCTCGCCGACCGCGCCGGGTTGGGTGTCGCACAGCGTGACGAGCGCGAACGGATCGAACGTGCCGTCATCGAGGATCGGTGGCTCGTCGAAGCGCAGCCAGTACGCACGTCGGGACGTGCTCGGCTCGTAGTCCTCCCAGGGTGCGTGGCCGAGCGCGGGCTTCCCTTCGACGTGGTCCCAGTAGGGGAAGCGCTGGGGCTCCACCCCGTCGGGCAACGCGTCGCGGAAGGACGGGCAGTCGTGAGGCAGTGGGACCTCCGGACAAGCTCGGTCCGTGAACTCGAAGCCCGGCCGCGGACCGCCGAACACCGCGACCGACGTGTGACCCGCCGACTCTCCCGGGATTGCGCATCGTCGCGGTGAGCTGCGAGAGCGTCCGGCCGCGGCGCAGGACCGTGACGTCGATCTCGACCGGGCCGGAGCGGACGGGCGCGGCGAACACGTTGGTGATCGTGCGCAAGGTCTGGTCCGGCGAGTCGAGCGCGGCGGCCATGGCCCGCAGTGCCACGACCGTCGCCACCCCACCCTGGGGCACCTCCGGCGCGCACCATTCCTCGGAGAGGAGGGCGTCGTAGCGCCCGGGCACGGCCGCATCGGGCGCCACCGTGGTCTCGCGGAGAAAGCGCGACTTCGGTGACGCGACTCGAGCTCATCCCGTGGCCCCTCCCAAGACGTTGGACGCGAACCTTAGGATCCGGGCCGACCCGTCGGTGCCGAATATCTCGGGCCCGTCGACGGGTGCTCCCGAGGAGATGTCCGTGACCGAATCCAACCTGCGCTTCGGCAGCCCCGCCGGGCGCTGGGTGCTGCTGGCGACGGTCCTGGGCTCGGGCCTCGCCGCGCTCGATGCGACGGTCGTGAACATCGCGCTGCCGACGATCGGCCGGGACTTCGACGCCGGGCTGTCCAGCCTGCAGTGGGTCGTGAACGTGTACACGCTGACCCTCGCGGGCTTCCTCCTCCTGGGCGGCGCGCTGGGTGACCTGTTCGGTCGACGCCGCGTGTTCCTCCTCGGTGTCGCGTGGTTCGCCGGCGCGTCGGTGCTGTGCGCGATCGCACCGGGCACCGAAGCGCTCATCGCCGCGCGGGCGCTGCAAGGCATGGGCGCGGCGCTCCTCACGCCCGGGAGCCTCGCGATCCTCGAGGCGAGCTTCGTGTCCGAGGATCGAGCCGCGGCGATCGGTGCGTGGTCGGGCCTCGGTGGAGTGATGACCGCGATCGGACCGTTCCTCGGCGGCTGGCTGGTGCAGTCCGCGTCGTGGCGCTGGATCTTCCTCATCAACCTGCCGTTCGCGGCGGTGGTGCTGATCGTCGGTCTCCGCCACGTACCCGAGACCAAGAACGAGCAGGCCCAGCACCGGATCGACGTCGCCGGCGCGATCCTCGCCGTACTCGGGCTCGCGGGCGTGATCGGCGGCCTCACGAGCGGCCCCGAAGCGCGGCTGGGCCTCGCCCACCGCGATCATCCCGATCGTCGCCGGGCTGATCCTGCTCGGCGCGTTCATCGCGGCCGAGCAACGGTCGTCGCACCCACTCGTGCCCCTGGCCATCTTCAAGGCCAAGCAATTCACCGCCGCCAACCTCGTGACGTTCGTCGTCTACGCCGCGCTCACGGGCGCGTTCTTCCTGCTGCCGATCCAGCTGCAGACGGTCGTCGGCTTCTCGCCGATCGAATCAGGTGCTGCGCTCCTCCCGATCACCCTCATCATGCTGTTCGGCTCGGCGCGCGCCGGCCGGCTCGCGACCCGCATCGGGCCGCGCATCCCGATGACCCTCGGTCCGATCATCGCGGGTGTCGGGCTCCTGCTGATGATGCGGATCGGCACGTCGAGCAGCTACTGGGCCGACGTGCTCCCCGGCGTCATCGTGTTCGGATGTGGCCTCTCACTGACCGTTGCGCCGCTGACCGCGACCGTGCTCGGCGCCGCGCCCGAGCAGTACGCCGGCGTCGCGTCAGCCGTCAACAACGACGTCGCGCGCACCGCCGGGCTCATCGCGGTCGCGGTGCTCCCGCCGCTCGCGGGGATCAGCAACGCGGACTTCGGCAACGCCGTCGACTTCTCCGACGGCTTCCACATGGCCATGGCGATCGCCGGCTTCACGCTGATGGCGGGCGGCGCACTGGCGTGGGCCACGATCCGCAAGCCCCTCCACGATGCCGAGGCGACGGTCGCCGTCCCCACCTCCCACTGCGCCCTCGACGCCCCACCCCTCCGCGTCGACTGCACCGAGGCCGCCTGACCGCGCCCCCACCTCCGTTTTGGCGTCAGTAGGCCCCGTGCGAGGTGCCTGCACGACGCCAAAACGGGAGGGTCAGAGGTACTCGTCGTGGAGGAGGTCGTTGGTGGCCCACCAGCCGGGGACGGCGGGGATGAAGTTCGCCACGAGCTGGTTCGCCAGCACCGCGGCCACTGCCACCTCGTTGGAGATGCCGACGGCGACGAGCGCGCCCGACATGCCGACGGACGACACCGCGGTTCCACCACCGGGGATCGGGACGAGCGACGCGATCGTCGAGACGAAGATGTTGATCGACAGCAGAGTCCAGAAGTTGATCGACCCACCGAACGCGGCGATGCACGCGTCCATCACCGCGGCGTACATCAGGGCGTTGATCGTGTTCCCGCCGAGCAGCTCCGCCACCCGACGTGGCGATCGCAGCGCGGACCACATCGTGGTCGACGCGCTCTTGATCGACGGCATCACCAGGTTCCGTACCTTGGGAACGCCGAAGATGACCGCGGCGCCGATCACCAGCACGACCAGTGCGATCAGAAGCACTTCCACGATCGAGTCGGTCGGGATCTTCCCGGTGTGCAGCGTCGTCGGCGAGAGCGCGATCGCGAAGACCAGCAGGATCACCTGAGCGACGATGTTGCCGGCATTGATGAGCAGGCCACCCGAGGCGACCGCTGACGCGAGGTCGACACCCTGGCGCTGCAGGAACCGGATCTGCGCGGCCATGCCGCCGACCGCCGGCACGGCCAGGTTGGAGAACGACATCGACAGCTGCAGCTCTGCGGTGCGGATGAGCGGGAGCCCGATCGGCACCGTTCCCATGAGCGCGATCGCCGTCGCGAAGTTCGTGAGCAGCGAGATGAACATCGCGACGGCGAGCCACCACCAGTTGGCGTTCTTGATCGTCTCGTAGAACGTCTCCGGGTCACCGACCTGCGACAGGAGGGCGAAGACGGCGATCAGGGTCCCGACCGCCATCATGAGGTTGGTGCCACTCACCCGGTAGAGCTGTTGGAGCGGAGGCGCCTCCGTCTCGACCGCGGCCGCGGTCGCGTCGCGCAGCGCTTCGATCTGCTTGTTGCGCGCCTTGCGCTCCTTGCGCTTCGAGGCGCGGAGATCGTGCGACAGCGCGGCCGGCTGCATCAGCGGCAGCGCCTCGACGACCGCGGGGGCGCCGAGCCCGCGGACCGCGGCCGCGATCGCGCGGTCGTTGCCCACCAGGTCCGCGGTGCTGACGAGGAGCTCGGCGACGTCACCGGCGCGCTGGGTCCCCGTCGCGGAGCCCATCGCGTGCTCGAAGCCGATCAGCGCGACGCCGTCCGGTGTCACGACGACGTGAGCGGTGTTCAGCTTGCCGTGCGCCACCCGCGCCTCGTGCAACCGATGCACCTGGGACCAGAGATCGTCGAGCATCGCGTCGGTGATCGCCTCGGGATCTCGTCGCGCAGGCGTCGGACCGTCGACCGGGCGGATCACGAGCAGCGCGGCGCCCGGACCGGCGATGCCGGCGACCACGACGGGCGGCACGCGCACGTCGGCGCGTTCGGCGAGCAACGATGATGTACGCCTCGTGCTCGACCTCGCCCAAGCGGGTCATGTGCAGCTTCGGACCGGCATCCTTGTAGAGCACGGATCGACCGGTCTTGGCCAGGAGCTGGGCATCTGCTTCGTCCCGGCCGAGCACCCGGACCCACCACGGCCCGTCGCGGCCCTCCGCGAGCATGACCGTCCCGTACCGCGGTTGCTTCGGGTGCGAGCGTCGACGTTCGACTCGATCCCGGTGAGCTCGCGCAGCGCGGCCGAGACCTGCACGGTGGTGGGTCGCCCACCCGGCGACCCGAAGATCGAGGTGCACGACCGCCGCAAGTCCCCAGCCGAGCACGACCGCGGCGAACGCGGCGTCGGGGAGCCCGGTGCCGAGGTAGAGGGCGGCCAGCGCCATGAACAGGATGATCAGCTGGCCGACGCGACGCGTCGGTCGCGTGAGATACGGCGACGCCACCGCGATCACCGCCACGATGACGGCGAGTCGGACGACCGGGAACGACGGTGTCTCGTCGAAGCGCCGCGCGTAGTCGATGCCGTCCATGACGCTCGCGTTGCCGACGACGATCACACCGATCAGGCGCGCGACGAACCACGCCGCGCCGCCGGCGAGCGCGAGGTCGCGCGCCAACCGCCAACGTCGCGCCACGAACGCCGCGACCACGACGAGACCGACCGCCCAGAGCGCACCGAACCGGTACAGGAGATCGAAGAAGGGCGCGAGTGCGTCCGGCAGCCCGTTGACCAGCTGGAACAGGCTCTTCTCGCTGGTGTTCTCGTTGCCCTGGTGCGCGATCACCAACGCCATCAGCACGATCGCGGTCACGACGCGGATCCGGTCGCTCGTGCGGCGCCGGTAGGGCAGCTCCGACGCCGGGCCGAACGCGCGGCCGCGGAACGTCGTGACCCGCTCCTCCAAGCCCGGCTTCGGTGCCGCCTTCCCGTCCGTCGAGCCGTCGGGAGGCTGTCACCGTGGTGTCCGCCGGCCCGCCCGCTTCCCCGGCGTCGCCCATAGTGCGGAAACCTACCGGCGCGTATCCTCCGCCGCATGGACATCGGCGACGTACCTCGAACGTCTCCGGGCCGAGGGGCAGCTGCTCGCCGATTCGGCCGACGCCCTGGATCTGGATGCCGAAATTCCGACCTGTCCGGAATGGTGCGTCCGCGACCTCCTCCAGCACCTCGGCGGGATCCACCGGTGGGCCACGACGATCGTGGGCGGCGCACTGTCCGAGCCGGTGGATCAGCCGCTCGAGGAGGTGGCGGGCGGCTGGCCCGACGACGCGCACCTCGTCGGCTGGTTCCGCGACGGCCACCGCGCCCTCCTGCAGACCCTGGCCGGCGCCGACCCCGACCTCCAGTGCTGGTCGTTCCTGCCGGCGCCGTCACCGCTCGCGTTCTGGGCTCGCCGCCAGACCCACGAGACCGCAATCCACCGCGTCGACATCCAGAGTGCCGCCGGACCGATCAGGCCGATCGAGTCCGCGCAGGCGGCGGACGGCGTCGACGAGTTCCTCACCGGGTTCGCGGCCCGGCGCCGTCCGTGGCCCTGGGCCGAGCCACGGCGGCTCGAGCTCCGCGCCGTCGATGCGGCCCGCACGTGGCGAGTGCAGATCGGACCGGAGCGCGTGGCTGTGCTCGAGCCGACCGACGACTGGAAGCGCGAGTGCACGGTCGAAGGAACCGCGTCCGATCTGCTGCAGCTGCTCTGGAACCGCCTGCCCGCCCGGGCGCTGGCCATCACCGGCGATCAAGAGCTGCTGGTCTCGTGGCGAGACCTCGTGCTCGTCCGCTGGACCGACTGACTCAGCGGCGCACGTACGAGACGGGACACGGATCCGCGGCGCGCGCAACCCCGCCGACCTGGAGGGGGAGCGGCCGGACCACCGTGAAGCCCAGGTTCGAGCTCGTACGCGTCGAACAGTCGCCGCACCGCCCGCCCGATCGCGGAGAGCGAGAACCGCTGCGCCGGGCACCGGTGCGGGCCGTGCCCGAACGTCGTGACGAGCTCGCGAGCCGGGAGCGCCGCCTCGTCACGGAGCCGCCGGCCCGCCCATCGGTCCGGATCGAAGCCCTCGAGCCCGGGCATCGCGGTCGTGTTCGTCAGCGGCACCATGGTCGCGATCACGACCTGCGGATCGACCTGATACGTCGTCGCGCCGTCGGCGATCTCGCACGGCGCGAGCACCGTCCGCATCATGATCGACCGCTGGCCGATCCGGATCGACTCGAGCACGCACCGCTCGAGGAGCGTGTCGTCCGCCGCGAGCCGGCTCTTGCACGTCGGGATGGAGCAGCAGGAGCGCGATCGTCCAACCCAACGCGGCGAACAGGTTGGTCATCGTCGCGATGTGCAGCAGCACGACATCGCCCGCGACGCCCTGGCTCCGGGCCGGTTCGTCGACCCCGTCCCAACGTCGGGCGATCTCGGCGAGGAACCCGTCGTCGGGCGCACCCGCGGCGAGCAGCTCCCCGACCTCGGTCTCGACCCGCGCCAGCGCGGCGCGTTCGCGCTCCGGTCCGCGCCGGTACCGGCCACGCGTTCGGGATGCACGAACGCTTCGGCGCCGTCGAGCTGTTCGAAGTCCGCGATCAGCCGGTCGAGTCGCGGCGGCGTCGCCGCGTCGTCGCCCATCCAGCACCCGAGCGCGAGCCGGTGTCCGAGCCGGCGGGCCAGCGCGAACACCTCGAACGATCCTGCGTCGCCGAGCTCGTCGAGCTGACGGTCGATCGCGGTGTCGAGATGGCCGAGGTAGCCCTCGACCTCCTGGGCGCCGAAGAGGTCGTGCGCGAACGTGCGGCGATCGGCGAAGAGCTCGCCGGGGAGCTTGCGCAGCAGCATGCGGTAGTCGGCGAGTCCCTTGCTGGCGACCGGCTCCGGCAGCGCGTAGAAGTCCCGCACCGACCGCGCCGAGAAGACGAACAGGAGCCGATCCCGGCCGGAGTCGACCACGAAGGTCTCACCCAGCTCTGCTCGCGCCGCCGCGCAACGCGACGACCGGATCGGGCGCGCCCGCGTCGTCCCATGGCAGCGAGAACCCCGCGATCGGCGGCATCGGCGCGATCCGTGGGCGGCTCACGTCGAGCGACGCTAGCGGCCTCCACGCGGACCGACCGCCGTTGCCGTCCCCGGGAGGAGAGGGCGGCAGCGGCGGTCAGTCCGAGGCGCAGCGCCGGGGGTGCGCGCGCCTCGCGGGCTCAGCTGCGGGGATCAGCTGGTGGACCCGCTCGACGATGACGTGTCGCTCGGCGGCGGACCACCGGGACCGCGGTCGCCGCGGAGCGGAAGTGTGCCGTTGACGAGATCGGTGGCGCGCTCGACTGGCCTTGCTCTTCATCTCGTCGGCCTGGGCTTGGGTGAGCTTGCCGTTGCTGACCGCGTCGGCGAGGTGGCTGTTCATCTCGCTGACGATCGCGTCGATCACGGTCGTCACGTCGACGCTCTTGGCCCGGGCGACGTCGGCGATCGTCTGGCCGGACTGCACCGCCGTGCGGAGCTCCGCCTCGCTGATGCCGATCGCCTTGGCCGCCACGGTGAGACCGGGACCGCCATGGTGGCCGGGACCGCCCTCCGGTCGAGCCGACTCGAGCGCCTTGGCGACGGCGTCGGCCTGGGCCTGCGTGATCGTGCCGGCGTTCACGAGCTTCTTCAGCGCGGCGGTCATCCACGCCCCCCGTTGCGCGTCCGTCTTCGTGGACGAGCTCGACGAGGAGGATGAGCTCGAGGCTGCGGTGGCGGTCGTGGGAGCCAGCAACGCGGTGCCCAGACCCCCTCCGGCGAGGAGTGCGGCGCCCATCGCGGTGGCGGCAATCTTCTTGCGCATGGTGAGTCCCTTCGGTCCTGGTTCCGAGCGGTTCGGAACAGGACCCACCATCGCGACCCGGAGTAAGACCGGCCTTGGCGCCAGGGAAGACTTCGGTAAGAGCCTTCGGGAGCGGCGCTACGGCGCCGGGCGGATGGCCGCGGCCGCGAACTCGACCGGCAGCACGTAGCGGTCGGAGACCCGGCGCACGCGGTAGCCCCGGGAGGTCGCTTCGGCCACTTCGAACCCGCCACTCCAGGCCGCGCAGAACGAGTTCAGGACCTCGACGCCGGTGCCCACGGACAGCACGCCTCGCGTCGGTCCGGGCACGGCAACGCCGCGCCACTCTGCATTGATGGTCTCACTCACGATTTCGCCTGCCTGAAGACTGGCCTGCCACTTGCTGCCCCGCCCGAGGAACGAGTGAACCTACCAGCGCCACCCGTCGATCGACGAACGCAAAGCGTCGGTTGATCAGATGTTGGCGTAGGTCCAGTCGGGGCGTTTGCGGGCCTGACGCTCGTCGTAGGTCGCGACCCCGTCAACGATGTCGACGACCTTGGGTACGGGGACGGTCGGCGCGATGTCGCCGCGCTCGAGATGCCCGACGAAGTCCTCGGGGAACGCGCGCAGGAAGCTCGCGATCACCTTCTGCTCCTGGGTCCCGAGATAGCAGCGGTTCGCATCCGTGACCGTCTCGAGCCGGGCGCCGATGAGCTCGATGTCCCGTTCCGTCCCAATGCCGTGGGCGACGTGGTCGAGGTAGGCGGTGACCTCGCCGGTCCCGAACTTGCAGGCCGGGCACTGCCCGCACGACTCGACGTAGAGGAACCGACTCACCATCAGTGCGACGGCGACCATGTCCGCGGTGTCGTCGTAGACGATGAACCCGCAGGCGCCGAGACCGGAACCGACTGCGGCCATCGTCTCGTACGCGAGTGGGGTGTCGATCTCGGCGGCGGTCAGCACCGGGTTGGCGACGCCCGACAAGACCCCTTTGATTTCGCGGCCGGGCCGCACGCCGCCACTGATCCGCTCGATGACCTCGCCGAGCGGCGTCCCGAGCTCGACCTCGGCACACCCGGCGCGCTGGACGTCGCCGACCACCGTGGCGATCACGATCCCGGGCGACTCCTCCGTCCCGAGCGACCGGTACCAGGAGGCACCGCGGGCCAGGATCGGCGGCACGTTCGCCAGCGTCTCCACGTTGGTCACGAGCGTCGGGTTGCTCCCGGCGATCTCCTCGTTCACCGCGGATCCGGCCGACCACCCGACGGGTGGCGTGCTCGAGAAGAGGCCCGCCACGTAGGGCGGGAGCTCGCGCGGCAGCGGGTCGTTCCCCTCGACCACCTCGAGCAGGCCGGTCTCCTCGCCGAAGAGGTACTCGTCGGGGCCCGTCACGATGCTGATCGGGATCGAGCCGAGGAGCCCTCGCTCGGTCATCTCCGTGGCCGCACGGTCGAGCGCCATCAGCTGGGGGCCGAACGATCGCTTGACCCCGACGAACGCATGCACCGCGCCGACGGTCTCCGCCGCGATCTGCAGCCCCTCGAGCACTTGATACGGATTCCGCGCCATCAAGCGCGCGGTCCTTGAACGAGCCCGGCTCTCCCTCCGCTCCGTTCGCGACGACGTAGCGCTGCCCGACCCCGTCGCCTCCGGCCCGGATCGACTCCCACTTGCGGCCCGCGGGAAAACCGGCACCGCCACGACCGCGGAGCCCCGCCGCGGTGAGCTCGGCGATCGTGCCGTCGGCCCCCAGCGCACGCGCGGCTTCGATGCCGGCACCGCCGTCGCGCTCGCCCACGTATGCGTCGAGCGAAGGAACCGCCGCATCAGGGAGCAGATGGTTCATGCGACCTCCGCATCGTGAAGACCTGCGGGACGCTACTCCTGGGACTGATGTCACAACACGTTTCCGCGGTGAACGATCGGGTACCACCGGACACACGAACACCACGGTGATCGATCCGCACGCCGACCGACCAAGGAGAACCCCATGAGCGACAAGGACACCGGTCCCGAGGCCGGAATCAAAGGTGCAGTCGAAGACGTCAAGGGCAAGGTGAAGGAAGTCGCCGGTGCCGTCACCGGACGCGACGACCTCAAGCGCGAAGGCGAGGCGCAGCAGGAGAAGGCTGACGCCCAGCGCACCGTCGCCACCAAGGAAGCGGAAGCCGAGAAGGCCCGCGCCGAGGCGGCAGTGCACGAGGCCGAGCAGAAGGCCCACCAGAACTGACGAACGTCCTGACAGCACCACGCGTGAACGAAGGCCGGGCCCGCGCCCGGCCTTCGTTTCGCGCGTGCGCTGCTCGTCTAACGTCCGGCGCATGGCGCACCAGCCCGGGCCGCTCCTCCGCCGCCGACGAGCAGCTCACGCATCAGGTCGTCGACACGTTCGCGCGGGTCGGCGAGAGCGACCGCAGCTGGACCGAGAAGATCTGTGCGATGGCCGCGGCGAAGGACGGCTCATTGCAGCTGTCGCTCGGGCTCGGCAAGTACACGAACCGCAACGTGATGGACGCGTACGCCGGCATCTCGCGGGGCGTCGAGCAATGGACGGTGCGGGCGAGCCGCCAGCTCGCACCCGATCCGGAGACCACGACCGTCGGGCCGATCCACTACGAGGTGATCACACCGCTGCGGGAGATCCGCTTCGCACTCGACGCCAACGACGTGCTGCCGATCGCGTTCGAGTGGCGGCTCACGAGCGACGTGCCGCCTTCGGTCGAATCGCGCGAGGTGCACGTGAGTCGCGACCGCTTTCGGATCGACGCCGACATCATCCGGTACCACCAGGGCGGCACCGCGACCGGTTGGGTCGAGATCGATGGCAAGCGCACGCGAGCTGAGCGAGTCGTGGGTGTCGACCCGCGACCACTCGTGGGGCATCCGGTACCAGGTGGGGGCGCCGCTCCCGGACATCGCGCCGGTCGCCCAACCCGAGGGCACGTCGGCGTACGTCCTGTGGTTCCCGGTCTTCTGCGAACGAGCCGACGGCAGCCACTACGGCCTGCACTTCTATTACCAGCGGTTCGCATTCGGGGACTGGAGCCGGCTGACCTTCGAAGGCGGCATCGAGCACCCGGACGGGCGCCGCGTCCCGTTCGCGACGGCACGGCCCGACCTCCGCTTCGACGACCGGACGCGACGCTTCCTCGGGGGCGAGATCACGTGCACGCTGGCCGACGGGTCGGAGCGCGTCTACCGGCTGCAACCGGTCTCGGACACCGGCTTCTATCTCGGCACCGGGCTGTACGGCGGATTCGACGAGAAGTTCCACGGCCAGTGGCGCGGGCGCAAGCACGTGGAAGGCGAGTACCTCGCGGACTGCACGACCGCCGAGGTGTCGGCCCGCGTGCGCCAGCACCGCCAGCACGTCGTACGAGTCGACGACCCCGCTGAAGGTGGCGTCGGGTACGGCGATCTGCAGAGCATCGTCACCGGCGCCCACCCGGACATCGGCCTGACCGGCAACGGCCCCGGCCAGTAGCCGCGCGAGACACCGATGCTCACCGTCGTCGATCCGACTCCGCGATGCGTCGGGTGAGGATGTCGATGAATGGGTTCTCGGCCAACGGGAGCAGCGGCGGCCGGCCGGCCTGCTGCTCCAGCACGTTCAGGCGGCTCATGATCGCACTGCTGCGCACCATGGCGAAGATCTCGTACCAGTCGAGGTCCACGAGCGCCCGGCCGAGCCGCGCCTCGTAGCGCGCGAGTGCCGCGTCGCGGTCGAGGAACCCGGGGACCGAGCGGCTGAAGAGCTCGAGCTGGATCGCGTCGAGCGCGAAGTACCAGGCGAGGTCGTGCTCGGGCGGGCCGATGCCGGTCATCTCCCAGTCGAGGACTGCGACCGGCCGGCGCTCGTCGTCGAAGATCACATTCCCGAGGCGCACGTCGCCCCAGATCAGCGTCGCCGGCGGATCCGTCGCCGGTCGGTGCGCGACACACCATGCGAACGCGTCGGCGAGCTTCGGCACCGCGACTTCACCATCGGCGAACCACTCGAGGAAGTGGCCCCACCGCGCCAGCTCGGCGTCGACGCTGCGGTCCGGCACTTGGCCGCCGAGACCGCTCCCCTGCCAGTCGACCTGATGGATCGCGGCGAGGACATCGAAGAAGCTCTCCGAGAGCACGCGCTGCTCGTCCGGGGACGACGCCTTGATCCATCGGTCGAATGCGGGGGCCTGGTTCGGGATGTGGCCGGCGATCGCGGGCATCGCCATGAACCCCGATCCGACCCAAGCGGGATCGGTCTCGAGATCGACCGGGGCCGCGGCGGGGATCCCCTGCTCGGCGACGACGTTCTGGACCCGGGCCTGACTCGCGAGGTCGTACTCGGGGAAGACGCCAGGTCCGGACGGGGCGCGGCGCACGACGAGCGACTCTGCATAGTCGTGACCGTCGCGCGTGCCGCGTGCATCGACCATCAACGTGTCGCTCGACAGGCCGTCGGCGGGCCGGTCGCACCGCGTCAGCACGAGATCCGCCACGCCGCGCCGTGTGGACAACCAGCGCGCGATCCCGCCGGCTACCTCGTCCAGCTCCTGTCGCGCGGCCACCGTCATGTCGTCCCCCGAGATCTGCGCTGACGCTACTGCGCGGGCACTTCCGCCGCCGGTCCCCGCGGCGCCCAACCGTCTACCGCTCGGCCGGCGGAGAACCGGGGAGCGTCGGTGGGTCGCCCAAGAGATAGCGCGGGCCCGGACCGAAGTGGGCCGCGACGTCGTCATGGTTGTAGAGGTTGCAGGCGCGCAGGGAGAGGCAGCCGCAACCGATGCACTCGGTGAGCTCGTCACGCAGACGCTCGAGCACGGCGATGCGCTCGTCCAGCAGCGGGCGCCAGGATCGCGAGAGCCGGGCCCAGTCCGCCTTGCTCGGGGTGCGCGACGCCGGGAGCGACGCCAGCGCGTCGCGGATCTGGTCGAGGCTCAGCCCGACCCGCTGCGCGATGCGGATGAACGAGACCCGCCGGAGGACCTCCCGGTGGTACCGGCGCTGGCCGCCGGCCGACCGGGTGGCCTGGATCAGCCCTTCGGTCTCGTAGAAGCGCAGCGCCGACGGCGCGACCCCGGTCCGCTCACTGAGATCGCCGATGCTGATCTCGCCCGCCGCATCGACGTGGACGGGTTCGGCATGCACCCCGCCATCGTAGGGGAAACTTTTCCTTGACCTCAAGTCAACTTGAGGTTTTATGGTGCTCGTCATGACGATGATGCAGTCCACGCCACCCGGGCCCGGGACCACCCAGGCGCCGCCGTCCGACGTCGAGCTCGTCGCCCAGGTGGGCGAGGTGCTCGCGATGCCCCGCGCCGATCAGGCCGACTCCTTCGTGCTCCACGCGCCGCTCGAGCTGGTCGCGCGTGCCGCGTTGCTCCCGTACGTCCAGGCCGCACACCGAGAGCAGGCCCGCCGCCAGATCACGGCGATCGCCGAAGAGTTCGAGGACTTCGGGCCGCCGGCACCCGAGCCGGCCGCCACCGACTTCGCATCGACGACCGACGCGACGACCCGTCTGGTCGCAACGATCGAGCGCGGCGAGCTCGACGACATCGACGCCGCGGCCGCGCTGGCTCGGCCACGCCGCCACGGCGACCGAGCTCGCGGATCTCCTCGCCGCGGATGTGGTGCCCCGGCTGGCGGCGGCCGCTCACGCACCGATCTTCCTGTATCACCTGCCCCGCGTCGCGCCGCGCGGTGAGGTGACCGGCGAGCTCTTGCGCGGTCTGGCTCGCGAGCTCGGTCGGGCGCCCGAGTGGAAGCTTCACTGGATCGATGAACGCACGCGACGGGCCGGCCGCCAGCGCCCAGGACCTCTTCGATGCGATCGCCGCGACCCCCCTCGGCACGCGGGAGGACGGGCCGACGCCGTTCATCTATCCGACGATGGCCCGCGTCGACGATCCCGGGCACGGCCGCCGGCCTCCTCGGCGACGTCACGACCGGCGAGCCGACCCGCGAGCGGGCTCGCGCGGTGCTGCGGGCCGCGGCCTGGTCGATGCTGCTCGAGCCCGGCGACCACGCGCCGTACGGCTGGAGCCACTGCCTCACGATGCCGCAGGCCGTGCTCGGGCTCGCGCCTCGCTCGGTCGATGCGAACACCGCACTCGCGGTCGCCGCGACCTACGTCGTCGGATTCCGGAGTGCGCTCGCCCAGCACCCACTCGCCGCCGAGTTCACGCCGGATGACCCGGGGGTTCCACTCCCCGAAGCACTCGCGCGGCCCCCCGGCCGTCGCCGCCGCGGCCGCCTGGCACCTCCCGGAGTCGCAGTTCGCGGAGCTCGTCAGCGAGCTCGCGACCCGCGCGTCGATCCAGCGCGATGCCCACCTCGTGAAGTACACCCTCGCCTGCTTCGACGCCGCCGACGCCGACCGCGCGCACCGACGGCTGTTCCTCACCGCCGCCGCGTCACTCGTCGGCTGGTGGGCGCAGGTCGCGGCGTAAGGCGCGCGTTACCGCGGCTGGGTGATCGACAGGGTGTTGCCATCGGGATCCTTGAACCAGGCGACCAGATCTCCACCGGGCGAAGTCCAGATGCCCTGCTCGTCCTGGTCCATGGCGTCGAAGCGCTCGAACTGCACGCCCGCGTTCCACCAGCGCTGCCACGGTCGCGGCCGCGTCGGCAACCTCCCAACCCGAGCGCGGTGTACGGCGCGACGGCGACCTCACCTACCTGCGTCACTCGCAACGTCGTGCCGTGGGCGTCGAAGACCAGCGCGAAGCCGTCGTCGCGGAGCAGCTCGAGCCCGAGGACCTCCGCGTAGAAGGTCTTCGCCCGGGGAACGTCGCTCGTGGCGACGAACGCCACGAGGGCTGCGGATCCGAGCATGGTGGCCTCCGAGCAGTGGGGACTCGATCATCGCGCGGCTCTGATAGGAACACGCCGGGCGCCCGGACCGCTCGGGCCCAGGAGGAACACCGATGAGCGAGACACCACTCGATGCGGACCGCCTCGTCGCCGAGGCGATCGCCGCCACCGGCCTCGATGACTTCGGCGAGCCGAGCTGGCGGGAGGGCCTCGAACGACTGATCGACTCGCTGCGCGAGGAAGCGCGACTGAACCCGCTCGGCGTCGAGATCGCCGCGGGTGAGCTGCGCTCGTTGCTCACCTCGCGCCTCGGGGTCACCGGCTGGCGGACCGAGCATCCCGAGGTGGCCCAGGCTGCCGTCCAGCCACCGATCGTGATCGTCGGCCAGGCGCGCACCGGCACGACGATCCTGTTCGACATCCTCGCCCAGGATCTTGCGAACCGCGCGCCGCTCACCTGGGAGGTCGATCGACCGGTCCCGCCGCCCGAGACCGCGACCTGGGACACCGATCCGCGCATCGCCGAGACCGACGCAGAGCTGAGTGGCGTGGACCTCCTCATCCCCGGATTCCTCGCGATGCATCCGATGGGTGCCCGCCTCGCGCAGGAATGCGTGCGCATCACCGCGTCCGACTTTCGCAGCCTGACGTTCCCGACGCAGTACCGCGTGCCGTCCTACGCCCAGTGGGTGATGAACGAGACGGACATGGCATCCGCGTACCGGTGGCACCGCCAGTTCCTGCAGCACCTCCAGTCCCGGCACCCTGCCGGCGACGCGCCGGCCGAGCGCTGGCTGCTCAAATCCCCGGCTCACATCTGGTGCCTCGACGCGCTGCTCACCGAATACCCCGACGCGCTGCTCGTGCAGACCCACCGGGATCCGTTGCGCATCATCGCGTCGGTCTCATCACTCCAACAGCTCCTACGGCGGATGGCGAGCGACGACCCGGACCTGCCCGAGATCGCCGACGAATGGGCGAGCTACATCGTCGAGGGCCTGGACCGCTCCGTAACCGCTCGCGAGGACGGCACGGTGCGCGACGACCAGATCGTGGACGTCCAGTTCAGCGCGTTCATGGCCGATCCGTTCACGACGATCGGTCAGATCTACGACCGCCTGGGGCTGGAGCTCACGGCCGAGAGCGAAGCGCGGATGCGCAGCTTCCTCGCCGCGCACGGCCAGGACGAGCACGGGGGCCACACGTACTCCTTCGCGGCGACCGGGCTCGACGCCGGTCCCTTGCGCGAGCGGACCCGCCGCTACCAGGAGTACTTCGACATTCCGTCGGAGCCCGAACCTCGGCTGACTTCCGTGACGCCGACGGAACGAACAAGTAGACACACACGCATCGAATCGCGCGCCGAGGAGAAGCTCATGACTCCGAACGATGGCATCGCCACGTGGCCGGCGACCCGGCTCGAGGCCGCGATCCGGAACCGTGAGATCACGAGCCGGGATCTGTTGGAGCTGTACGCGGACCGCATCGCGCGGCTGGACCCACCGATCAACGCGGTGGTGACGCTGGACCTCGAACGGGCGCGCGCCGAAGCGGACCGCGCGGACGAGGAAGCGGCGCGCGGCGAGTGGCGCGGCCCGCTGCACGGCCTGCCGATCACGATCAAGGACGCGATCGAGGTGGCGGGGGTCCGGTCCACCGGTGGCGCGATCGAGCTGACCGATCACGTTCCGGGCGCGGACGCTCCAGCTGTCGCCCGGCTCAAGGCTGCCGGCGCGATCGTGTTCGGCAAGACGAACGTCCCGCGCTGGTCCGGCGATCTGCAGACGTTCAACGAGATCTTCGGCACCACGAACAATCCGTGGGACGTCACGCGCGTGCCCGGTGGGTCGTCCGGAGGTCCGGCGGCGGCGGTCGCCGCCGGGTTCACTTCCTTCGAGCTCGGCACCGACATCGGTGGCTCGGTGCGCACACCGTCGCACTGCTGCGGCGTGTTCGGGCTGAAGCCGAGCTATGGCGTGGTGTCACAGCGCGGGTATCTCGATCACGTCGGCGGCGGCACCACCGATGCCGACATCAACGTGTTCGGTCCGATCGCCCGCAGCGCCGAGGACCTCGACCTGCTCCTCGACGTCCTCGCAGGTCCGAATGCGGACGACGCGCTCGCCTGGAGCCTCGACCTCCCGGCGCCACGACAGTCGACGCCTGCGGACTACCGCGTCGGCGTGTGGTTCGACGATCCCTTCATGCCGATCGACGCTGAGCAGCGGGAGATCTTCCAACGCGCGGCCGACCGGCTGGCCGACGCGGGGGCAAGGGTCGAAGTCGCACACCCGGCGGTGGAGTTCGAGCAGCAGCACGACACGTTCGTCGCGCTGATCTCCAGCGCGGTCTCCGTCAGCGCCGATCCCGAGGTCGCCGAAGCAACCGCCGGCGGGCACCTCGCCTGGTTGGCGAGGCAGCAGGACCGGGCCCACCTCAAGACGATCTGGGCCGACTGGTTCCGTGACTACGACGCGTTGCTCTGCCCGGTGCTGCCGGTGCCGGCGTTCCCACACGACCAGAGCCCAGATTTCTTCTCGCGCCAGGTCACGATCAACGGCGAGGAGCACTCGTACCTGTTGAACGTGAGCTGGACCGGATTGATCGGTGTCGTCGAGCTCCCGTCCGCGGTCCCCCCGATCGGGCGCACCGCGGCGGGTCTGCCGGTGGGCTTGCAGGTGGTGGCTCCGTACTTGCGGGACCGCGAAGCCGTGCATCTCGCCGGGCTGTTGGCGGACGCTCTCCGGGGGCGGGTACGAGCCTCCGCCCGGGTTCTAACCCGACCGGTTCGAAGCGCCAGGCGTCACCCGCGACCAGGACGCGGCCGGCCGGCGATCCGGCGAAGTGCGTTCCGAGCATCAGCGCGCCTGATTCCGCGACCTGAGCGAGCATGCGCCGGCGCGTCTCCCGCGCCTGCGTCGACGTCGAAGTCGCCGACCTCGGCCAGCTGCGGCTCGGCGCACTGGACCGGATGGTGCAGGAAATCGCCGCTGATGAGCGCGCGATCACCGGCGGACTCGAGCCACAACGAGACGTGGCCTGGCGTGTGCCCGGTCGACGGTTCCAGCTGCAGCCCGTCACCGAGATCCGCGTCTTCGGCGACGATGTCCGACAATCCCGCCGCGATGATGGGTGCGACCGAGTCCGAGTAGACCTCTTCGGTCCCCGGGATCTCGTTGCTCCGACAGTACTCCAGCTCACGCTCGGTGTAGAGATGGCGAGCGTTGGCGAAGGTCGGGATCCACGCGTCGTTCACCTTGTGCGTGGCCCAGCCGACGTGATCGGCGTGGAGGTGGGTGTGCACCACCGTGTCGATCGAGTCGGGCTCGAAGCCTGCGTCCGCGAGGCGCTCCATGAACGGCCAGGACATGTCGTTCCAGAACGGCAGGGCCCGCACTTTGCCGTTGCCGACGCACGGGTCGACGAGCACGCGGCGCGAGCCCGTCTCGATGACGACCGCCTGCACCCGCAGCGTGATGAAACCCTGCTCGTCCGCGTAGTCCGGGATGAGGTCCGGATGCTTGAGCACATCCGCGGCCGTGGCGTCCGGGAAGAAGAACTCGGGCGGGATCCCGGGCGTCTCGTCCTCGACGACGCTCGTGATCGTCGCGTCCCCCACCTTCCATCGCTGCGTCATGCGGTGGAGGATGGCACAAGAATCGTCTCAGCGCCGCAGCTCGTGGGCGCTGCGACAGGCGACACATTCCGCCGCCCACGGCAGCGCTTCGAGGCGGGCCTCACCGATCGGACCGCCGCACTCGTCGCAGAGCCCGTACGTGCCGTCGGCCAGCTTCTCCTGCGCGCGTTCGATGTCCGCGAGGAGGTCCTGCAGCTGCTCGTGGGCGCCGACCCGGGACAGCTGCTCCGCGGCGACGTTGGTCGCGTCGCCGGCCCGCTTGCCGAACTGGATGACACCGAAGTCCTCCGGCGCCTCGGTCAGCCCCTCGAGCTCGGCCCGGATCGCCGCGGCCCGCTCGTCGAGCAGCCTCACGACGTCGGGTTCGGGCTCGGCCATGGCCCCATCGTCGCATTTCCGGCTCGCGGCCGCTGTTGCCAGGTCAGCGCCTTACGATCGACCCGTGCACAGCCGGGGGGTGAGGTCCACGGGCGCCACGGTCCGCCCGACCGACGAAGAGGCCGTAGCATGGCCACCGGCGGCGCTGGCCGCGGGCCTGCTCGCCGCGTGCTCCGGTGGCGACGACACCGGCTCGCCTCCGAAGCCGACGCGCTCACCTCGGCGCGCCGCAGCCGGGTGACGAACACCGGAACGACTGGCCGCTCCCGGGCGCGCGCGCTCGCGCGGACTGGCGGAGCATCTCGACCGGCGTCGACCGACCAATATCGACCGGCTGGACGTCGCGTGGTCGTTGCCCTCTCCGCGGCCCGCGTTCGGGAATCGTCGACGACGCCGGTGATCGTCGGCACACCCGCTGTACGTCCAGGATCTCCCAGACAGCAACACTTCGCGCGGCTTGACTCACGCACGGCACGGTCCGTTGGACGAAGAAGTACGACACCTTCCAGATGGGCCGAACCCGCGGTCGCGGTCGGCTACGGCCGGGTCTACGCGGCGAAGGGCAGCGAGGAGATCGTCGCGCTCGACGCCAAGACGGGCGAGGAGGAATGGTCGACCACACTGCCGCGCACGGAGACCGAGGGGATCGACATCCAGCCCACCGTCGGGCGGGCTTGGTGCTCGCGGCGACCGTGCCGATCAGCCTCGAAGGGCAGTACCGCGGCGGCGATCGCGGCGTGCTGTGGGCGCTCGACGCGAAGACGGGCGCCAAGGTCTGGACGTTCGACACGGTCGCCAGTCCCGACCTGTGGGGGATCCGAAGGTCAACTCCGGCGGTGGCGCGTGGTACCCGCCCGCGGTCGACGTCGACCGCGGGCTCGTCTACTGGGGCATCGCAAATCCCGCACCGTTCCCAGGCTCCCCGGGCACCCGAACGGATCGACCCGCCCGGGTCGCAACCTCTACACGGACTCCGTCGTCGCACTCCACGTCCGCACCGGCAAGCTCGCCTGGTACCACCAGGCCGTCCCGCACGATCTCTTCGATCGCGATGTTGCGCTCACCGCGATCTCGACCGGACCGGCCGCGACCGGCGCGAGCTCGTGGTCGCGACCGGCAAGCTCGGGCGGGTGCTCGCGCTCGAACCCGACACTGGCAAGCTCGTGTCCGACACTCCGATCGGCGCGCATCGCAACGACGACCTCACCGCGCTGACGGACCCACACGACGGTGCTCCCCGGGCTGTTCGGCGGGGTGCTGACCCCACCGTCCGTCGCGGACGGCATTGTCTACTCCGCCGTGATCAACGCGCCGTCCGAGCACGAGCCGGAGAAGGACAACTTCCTCGGCGGGGCCAAGCTCGGCGTGATGCCCGGGCAGGTCGTCGCAGTCGAAGCCGCGACCGGTACGTCATCTGGGACACGCCAGATCAACGGCGACCCGCTCGGCGGCACGATCGTGCTCGGCGACCTCGTGCTCACCGGCACGTACCAGGGGTCGATCGTCGCGCTGAACCGGGCCACGGGCGCCGTCGTCCGCACGATCGCGGCACCCGGCGGGATCAACGGCTGGCCCGCGGCGACGCGCGACACGATCGTGTGGCCGATCGGCATGGCGACACCGCCTGCGCTCGTCGCCTTCCGCCTCGCCGCGCACTGAGGGTGGTGTGCGAGTGCACGCCGTCCGGACAAGTGAGATAGGAAGGTCGCATGACGATCGACGGTTGGACCGCACCGGGCTTCGAAGGCGTACGCGACCGGTTCGAGAAGAACTTCGCCGACGGGCTCGAGGTCGGCGCCGCGTTCGCGGCGTACCACCGCGGGCCAGAAGGTCGTGGACCTCTGGGGCGGCATCGCCGACGAGGCGACCGGGCAGCCGTGGGCCGAGGACACCGTCATCGTCGTGTTCTCCACCACGAAGGGCGCGACCGCGATCTGCGCGAACCAGCTCGCCCAGGAAGGCCGGCTCGACGTCGACGCGCCCGTCGCCGAGCTACTGGCCCGAGTTCGCGCAGGCCGGCAAGGAGAGCATCCCGGTCGACTACCTGCTCTCGCATCGCGCCGGGCTCGCGTGGGTGGACGAGCCGCTCACGCCTCGAGGAGGTGCTCGCGTGGGAGCCGATGATCCACGCGCTCGAGCGCCAGGCACCGGTCTGGGAGCCGGGCACCGCGCACGGCTACCACGCGGTCACCTACGGCTATCTCGTCGGCGAGGTCGTGCGGCGCGTCACCGGCCGCACCGTCGGCACCTACTTCCGCGAGGAGATCGCCGAGCCGCTCGGGCTCGACTTCTGGATCGGCCTGCCCGAGTCGCTCGAGCCACGGGTCGCGCCGCTGCATCGGCAACGCGCTCGGTCGCGGCGACGCGAGTGACGCGGAGCGTGGACCCCGAGGCGATGGCCGCGCTGATGGCGCTCATCGGCCCGGAGTCGAAGCTCGGCAAGGCGCTGAGCGGCGGTGGCGTCGTTCTCGGGACTCGGGCAGCTTCAACACCCGGCCGGTGCACGCGGCCGAGATCCCCGCCGCCGGCGGCATCGGCGACGCGCGTCGCTCGCCCGCGATGTACGCCGCGTGCGTCGGCGAGGTCGACGGGATCCGCCTGCTCACACCCGAGCAGGTGGCGGACGCGACGACCCAGCGCACCGAGGGCCCGGACATCGTGATCCTCGATCTCGACCTGCAGTTCGGGCCTCGGGTTCTTCGTCGCCGTCGACCCTGCTGCAGCTCGGCGGCCCGCGGTCGTTCGGCCACTTCGGCATGGGCGGGTCGGCCGGCTGGGCCGACCCCGAGGCCGAGCTCGGCTTCGGCTACGTGATGAACAAGATGGAGCTCGGCCTCGCCGGCGACCTGCGCAGCTACGGGCTGATCAACGCCTGCTACGACGCGATCGGTAGCGTCGCCGTGCGCGCTACTTCTTCTTCTGTGTAGACGAGCGCGACCGCCGCCTCGGGCGTGTGCACGCGGAACGTGATGCTCTCCTGCAGGTAGAGCGACACGCCGCCCGCGTCGTGCGATGCGAACCCGATCGAGACGTCCTGACCGACCGTCAGCTCGAAGTCGCCACCGCGGGTGCTCAGCACGACCGCGCCGTCCACCGCCGGCGCCCAGATGATCGGGCCGTCGAGGATCATGCGGATGTGGTTGAGGATCGGGTAGCCGCCCTGGGTCGTCTCGACGACGCCGGTGTAGCAGCGCGGCCCGAGCGCGATCGCGTACGGACCGTCGACTCCCGCGGCGCGCAGCCGGGCGACGGCCGACGCCACCGCGCGCGGGTAGTCCTCGTAGTCCTCCGGGATCGCGACGGCCGCGTGCTCCGAGGCCTCGCTCAGCCCCTGGATCCCCGCGGCGCCGAAGCCGTGGAAGATCGCCTTGTCCTCGGCCTCGGCCAGCCGGACCGCCGCGTCGCGCACGGGGTCGAGGTCGGGTGACTGGCTGCCCCGCTCGATCGCGTCGAGCTCGGCGCGCGAGACGGTGAAGTCGGTGCGCAGCTCGACGAGCGGCTGGACCTTGCGCAGCGACGGCACCGACGTCGGCGTGCGGCGACTTGACCGTCTCGACCCGGCCGAGGTCCACCGCGGACTCCTCCCAGCCGTGCGGGCCGGAGAAGTCGACCAGCTTGCGGCCGGCCAGGTAGGTCCGCAGCGTCTGGCCCGCCTCTTCCTCGATCGCCGCCCAACCCGCCGCGGTGATCGGTGCGAGCTCGTGGAACAGGTGGTTCACAGCTGGCCCTCCCCTTTCAGGCTTCCGATCCCGAGCGACGGGCTCGCCGATGCCGTCGCCGTCTTCGTGCTCCGCCTCGTGCTCGATCTCGATGATCGAGCCTTCGGTGAAGAGATACGTGCGGAGGTGCTGGTCCAGGACCGGATCGTGACGGCGGAGCCACTCGAGCGTCATCGCCGCGTGCTCCTTCTCCTCGTCGCGGTTGTGCACGCAGCACCGCGGCGAGCGTCGGCGTCGCTCGGTCGCGTCGGCGCGCTGGTGGTACCAGTCGACCGCCTCGAGCTCTTCCATGATCGAGACGATCGCCCGGTGCTGGTCGATCGTCTCGGGCTGGAGCTTGTCCGCGGGCTCGTGCAAGCCCGCGCTCGATGATGCCATCGTGACCTCCGGGGTGCTGATCGTCCGTCCTGGCGGGCGAGTGTGTCCTGTTCGCCGTTGCGCCAACCCTACGACGGTGCCGATCGGCGCTCGGAAGATCGGCGCGCGGTCGAGTCCTACGTGGCGCGACGGGGTGAGGTCGTAGAGCGGTCACGTTGTTGACGACGTCGTTGACGTGGACGCGGACTCGCGGCGACCCACGAAGCGATCGCGCCGACGTTCCCGACGGCCGCCGGGGCCACCGAACCCGCCCCCGCCGATGAAGTAGTGGATCTTCCCGTCGCGCACCATCGCCTGGAACTCCGCGAGCGTCGGCGTCGGGTCGCTGCCGTTGAAGCCACCGATCGCCATGACGGCTTGATCCGACGCGAGCTGGTAGCTCGCCGCGTTGTTCGCACCGACCGCCGCGGCAACCCAGCGGTAGCCGTCGCTGCCGTTGCGCAGCATCGCTTCGAGCTTGGCGCCGACCGTCGTGCCGTTGAGCAGCCCGCCCATGCCGCCGGCGCCACCCGGACGCGTGGGGAAGCCACCGGTCGGCGGGCCGCCCGGCGCCGCCGTTGCAGCCGGAGGACGGCCGGTCGTTGCGAACCCGGGGGACCACCGGTGCCGTTGGCGAAGCCCGGAGGGCCACCGGTCGCCGAAGTTGGGCGCTCCACCCGGGCCCACCGCGGCCGGGGCCGAACCCGCGGCTCGCGCCGGCCGGTCCCGCGGTCGGCAGCGCACCCCCGTGGCTCGTCCGCACGGTCGAAAGCGTGTACGCCGCCGGCGCCGCGAGCCCGACCACGATCGCCGCGCCGAGCACGACGACCCCGAGCCGCCGCCCCATGGGTACGAGCAGCGCGACCGAGAGCCCGAGACCGAGGATGAGGACGACCGGTTGCAACGCGGGAGCCCAGTCCGGCGTCCGGCCGAGCAGCACCGACGCCCAGATCGCGGATGCGGCCAGCGTGATCGCGAGCACGACGCGCCCGAACCACTGGTCGCGGTGCTTCCACATCAGCGCGCCACCGATGCCGATCGATCGCGCCGATCGCGGGCACGAGCGCGACCGTGTAGTACTCGTGGATGATCCCCTGACCGAGGCTGATCGCCATCCCGGTCACGAGCAGCCAGCTCCCCCAGAGGATGAGCGCGGCGCGGGACCGGTCCGTGCGCGGCCGGCGCACGGTGAAGACGAGTCCGGCGACCAACAGGACCAGGGCGGCGGGAAGCAGCCACGACGCCTGCCCGCCGAAGCTGTCGTTGAAGAGACGGCCCCACCCCGTCGGACCCCACTGCCCGGTCTGCCCACCGGCACCACCGGGCGCGCCGCCACCGACGCTGCCGGTCTCACTGCCGGTGAGCCGGCCGAAGCCGTTGTATCCGAAGAGCACGTTCCAGAAGCTGTTGTTCTGCGAACCGCCGATGTACGGCCGTTGCGATGCCGGCGTCAGCTGCACGATCGCGACCCACCAGCCACCGGCGACGATCGTCGTCACGCCGAGCAGGATGAGCTGGCCGATGCGGCGGCCGAGCCTCGGCGGCCCGGCGATGAGGTAGACGAGACCGAAGCCGGGGAGCACGAGGAACGCCTGCAGCTCCTTGGCGAGGAACGCGAAGCCGACGAGCGCGCCGGTGAGCACGAGCCAGCGGGTCTTCCCGGCTTCGAGCGCTCGCGTCATCGCGTACGCCGCGCCGACGAGGAGCAGGACCAGGAGCGCGTCAGGGTTGTTGAAGCGGAACATCAGCGCGGCCACCGGCGTGAGCGCGGCGACCGAGGCCGGCGACCAGCGCGGCACCGGGCGAGAACCACCGCTTGACCGTCGCGTAGAGCACCCCGACCACGCCGACGCCCATCAGCGCCTGCGGTACGAGGATTGACCACGAGCTCAAGCCGAAGATGCGGGCCGAGATCTCCATCGGCCAGAGCGACGCCGGGGTCTTGTCGATCGTGATGAAGTTCGCCGCGTCCGTCGAACCGAAGAAGAACGCCTTCCAGCTCTTCGTCCCGGCCTGCACGGCGGCGGAGTAGTACGAGTTGGCCCAGCCCGATGCTCCGAGCCCCCAGAGGTAGAGCACGGCCGTGACGAGGAGCAGCCCGTACAGCGCCGGGCGGGCCCACACCGGGTCGGTCTCCGGCCCGCGCCACAGCCGTGACCCGAGGGACCGTCGCGGCGCGGTCGCGGGCTCGACGGAGCTGACGTTCGCCGGTGCGGATGCCGGTGGGGTCAGGGTCGTAGTGGACATGGGGATCTCGATCCTCGGGTTGGGTGGATGGGCGCGGTTCAGGAAGCGGGGCGAAGCACCCGGGTCGACCCCATGACGGCGAATCGGCATCCGGCCACCAGCATCCAGGTGACGACGAGCACCGCGAGCTGGAGCGCGAAGCCACCGCCGGCGATGTCGACGAGCAGGAGCGCCGCGCTCGGTGAAGGCCAACGAACCGAGGTACAGCGCGATCGCGGTGAGCCAGCGCGGTCGTCGGGACCCCACCGTGAACCGCGCGTTGGCCCAGGTGTTCGCGACGAAGGTCGCGCTCGACGGCGAGCGCGTTCGCTCCGATCGGCCCGAGCGCGCTCCACGACAGGAGGTACAGCACGAGCGAGACCAGTGTGCTCACGGCGCCGATCGCCGCGAAGCTCACGAGCCGGCGGCCGAAGTCGTCGTCGAGCGGCCGGCGGGCCGCAGCACCGAGCTCGAGCTGCCCACCGCCCGCGGCGAAGGTCTTGGCCATCCGAGCGGTGCCGCAGAGGTCGTCGAACGCAGTGCGGGCGACGTGGACCCGACTGTCCGCGTCGTCGATCCAGTCGACCGGGACCTCGTGGATGCGCAAGCCGTTGTGCTCGGCAAGCAGAAGCAGCTCCGTGTCGAAGAACCAACCGTTGTCCTCGACGGCAGGCAGAAGGCGCTGGGCCACGTCCGCCCGGACGGCCTTGAAGCCGCATTGAGCGTCGCGCACGCGGGTCGCGAGCACGGTGCGCAGGATGAGGTTGTAGGTCCGCGAGATGACCTCGCGACGGGCGCGCGGGCGACGGACGACCCGGGGGCGAGGCGGGAGCCGATGGCGAGATCCGAATGCCCCGATACGAGTGGGGCGATCAGCGGAAGCAATGCGCCGAGGTCGGTGGACAGGTCGACGTCCATGTAGGCGACGACCGTCGCGTCGGACGCACTCCACGTGGTGCGCAACGCGAGGCCGCGACCTTTGCGGTCGAGGTGGCGGGCCGAGACGTTCGCCAGGTCGCGGGCAAGGCGGGTGGCGCAGCGCCAAGTCCCGTCCGTCGAACCGTTGTCCACGATGGTGATCCGCCACGAGAACGGGAACCCGTCCGACAGATACGAGTGCAGGCGCTCGATGCTCGGGGCGAGCACCTGCTCCTCGTTGTAGACAGGAACCGCGATGTCCACGACGGGCGCGGCGACTGCGCCGGGGGCTCGGGGGGAGGCGGGGCGCTGGTCGCCGCGGACGTCGTGCATGGGGGCACGATCGTCCCCGGGGGTAAGAGGCGACTGCGGGGAATGTAAGAAGCGGCCAAGAACCGGCCGGCCCGCGCCCGCCGCCGGGGTTCAGCGATCCATGAGGTCGAGCAGCTTGTTCACGGTGCGCCAGTTCCGGGCCGTGCCGGTGGTGTCGAGACGCTTCTCGAAGTAGTCGATCGTGAGCTTCGTCCGGCCCATGCCGTTCGGCAGCAACATGAAGATCTCGCGACCCTTCACGGTGAACTCGTCCGGGGCCGAGCGATCCGGGTCGAGCTTCGCGATCGCGGCTGCGGTCGGCTTGTCCGCCAAGAGCACGACGTGGAGCATCGACTCGTCCTCGGCGCTCGAGAGATACGGGTTCGCCTTGATGACACGCGCGAGCTCGGCGCGCGTACGAAGGACCACGGGAACCACCAGACCGAGCTCCTGCTGGATCGCGGCGGCGAGGTCGCGTGCCGCCTGGTCCGGCTTGACCGAGCTGGTGAACACGACGTTGCCGCTCTGGATGTACGTCACGACGTCCTCATGACCCAGCCCGGCGAACACGTCCTTCAGCTTCGCCATCGGGACCTTGTTCTTCCCGCCGACATTGATGCCCCGGAGCAGCGCGACGTAGGAGGTCATCGGCAGACGAACGCCCCGACCGCGGAAGTGAGCCGGAGCTCTCCCTCGCGGTCCATCACGGCACCGGCGAGCTCACGGACACGATCGACCACCGTCGCCCACGGTACGCCAGCCGAATCCTCGTAGTGGTCGGCGATGCTCGCCACGTACTCGGCGAGCGGCTCGACGTCCGTGACGATGATCGCGCTCGGCGGGCATCTCACCCGCGTGACCTCGTCGAAGCCGGCCGACAAGAGCTCGCGACCGTTCTCGAGGCTGAAGTACCGATCCGCCGGCCGCTCCATCGTTCCAGCCGGTCCCGACCGCAGTCTCGACCAGCTGCCGGAGCTCGCCCAGGTTCTCGATCCCGTTGGTGACCGCGACGAAGACCCCGGTCGCGCGGAGCACGCGGCGTAGCTCGATCGCCGCGGCCCGGACATCCGGCACGTGGTACAGCATGTGCGGTGCGAGCGCGATGTCGAAGGTGCGAGGCACCAGCGGCAGGCGTTGCCCGTCGGCGTGCACTCGCAGCGCATACGGCACGTTCTGCAGCATCCCGGCCGAGAGGTCGACCGCGACGCGCAGGCCGGTGTGGCCGCGCTCCTCGAGCGCACGCTCGTACGCACCGTTGCCACAACCGACGTCGAGCAGGCGCCGCGTGTCGCCGGCACCGACCTCGACCAGGTCGAGCACCCACGGGAACAAGTCGAACGGCCGCTCCCGCCGGCTCTGCGACCACAGCCGCTGGCGCGCCGCCAGGTTGTGCTCGAGTCACGTATTGCGTCGGCGGATTGGCAGTCATCGCCTCCAGCCTGCCCGATCTGGTTGCGCCCTGAACCGCGCGGACATACTCGACGCATGGCTGGCTCCGGAACCCCCAATCCCGCCCCGCCCGGCATCGCAGTCGAGATCTGTCTCGACGTCTGCGACACGGCGCTGGTCGCCACCTTCTGGTCCGATCTCCTCGGGTACCAGGTCAAGGACGACTTCACCGAGGAGTGGGTGCACACGGACGCGCCCGCGGGCTTCCCGACGCTCAACTTCCAACGGGTGCCGGAAGGCAAGAGCGGCAAGAACCGGTTGCACCTCGACGTCTTCGTGCACGACCCGGAAGCGTGGATCGACACGGCCGTGGCGCTGGGCGCGCAGAAGCTGCTGCTTCATGACGACCCGGCCGACTGGTTCCAGGTGATGGCCGATCCGGAGGGCAACGAGTTCTGCATCTGCCGCGAGCGCGAGTCGCGACCGCCGACCTGACCGCCGCGAGGTGGAGCGAGCGGTCAGCCGGTCCACTCCGCCGCGCGTCGGCTCGACCGTCGCCCCGCTCACGTTGCCCATCGCCTCGATCTCCTCGAGCCGGGCCTCGTCGTCCTCCCGGCTCGGCACCTGGATCCGCGGGATCAGCAACGAGACGAACGCGCCGAGCACCACGACCGCGGTCGCGAACAGCAACGCGCTGCGCGTGCCCGCGGCGACGGCGCTCTCGACGAGATGGCGGAGCTCGACGACATCCGCAACCGACGCGCCCCGTGGCGGTGCGAAGTTGACGCCGTTGGTGTGCAGCCCGGCCTCGACCGTCTTCTGCAGCGACGCGGAGAGCTTCGACCCGCGGACGCTGGACACCGCGTGCGAGATCGTGACGCTCGTGAGCAGCGCGCCGATGACCGCGATCCCGAGTGCGGCGCCGAGCTGGCGCACCGTCGTGTTCGCACCGCTCGCCGCGCCGGACCGCTCGTTGGGGATCTCCGAGAGGATCACGTTCGTCAGCTGCGATCCGGCGAAGCCGATGCCGATGCCGAACACGACGAGCCCGGGCACCAGTGACCAGAACGTGAGCTGGGGCGAGATCGCCACCACCATGAGCAGCAGGCCGACCGCCTCGAGCAGGAGACCGATGCGGACCACCGACGTCACGGTGATCCGCCGGGTCAGCCGGGCCCCGATCTGGGTGCCGATGATGATCGAGATTCCCGACGGCAGCAGCCAGAGACCGGTGTCGACCGCGGACAGGTGCTTGCCGTCCTGGAGGAACACCGGGAGGACGAACAAGAAGCCGAGCTGGCCCATCGCGAGCACCATCGTCGTCGCGAGCCCGTACCGGAAGCTGAGGCGATGCAGCTGCCCGAACTCGAACAGCGGGTCGGCGTTCCGTCGTTCCTTCGCCCGTTCGACCACGGTGAACGCGCCGAGCAGCACGACCGCGAGCAGGATTGCGCCGGGCACGACCGAGATGCCGCGACTCGCCGGCCAGACCTGCGACCCCCAGAGGCTGAAGCTCTCCAGCGGTCGCCACCATCCGTACCGCGGGCCCTCGCTCAGGCTGAAGACGAGCAGGAACATCCCGCTCGCGATGAGGACCGCGCCGGGTACATCGATGCGCTCACGCTTGGACGCAGTCGGACTCCGACGCATGACGAGCAGCGCGCCGAGGATCGTGAGCGGGATCACGATGAGATTGATCCGGAACGACCAGCGCCACGAGTAGTTCGTCGTGAGGAAGCCGCCGATGAGCGGACCCAGCGCCACCGCCGCGCCCGCGGTCGCGCCCCACATCGCGAACGCTGTCGCCCGCTCGTGGCCGTGGAACGTCGACGAGAGGATCCCGAGCGTCGCCGGCATCATCAGCGACGCGCCGATGCCTTCGATGATCGCTTCACCGAGTATCAGGACGGGCACGGACTGGGCGAGCGACGCCAGCAGTGACCCAGCCCCGAACAACGTGGCGCCGATGATGAAGATCCGGCGCGCGCCGAAGAGATCAGCCAGCCGGCCGCCGATGATCAGCAGGCTTGCGAACGTCAGCGAGTAGCCGGTGATCACCCACTGGAGGCTGGGCAGGGTGGTGTGGAGATCGCGCAGGATCGTGGGGATCGCGACGTTGAGCACCGTGGTGTCGAGCGCCACGATGAGCACCGACAGGATGACGATCGTCAACGTGAACCATCGCCGCGGATCCGGCTCGTCGAGTGCGGTGCGGAGATCGCTGCGGGGGTGCGCCACCCCCGGGACCGTAGGTGGTGCCGTCACCGGCCCGGCACGGAATTCGAATCGCGCGCGGCGTCCGTGGCGTCGGCGGTGTCGGCGAAGATCGGCATGGTCCCGCCCAGGCCCAGCTCCGCGACGTCCTCCATCGACCCGACCGGCCCGTGCATCGCGCCCTCCTGGGTCGTCACGTGGGGCAGGAACCGGTACACGATGACCGCGGCGATGATCGCGAGGATCGCGCCTGCGGTGACCGCGAGCTGGATCCCGCCGATGAACGCGTCCTGGGCGCCGAGCGTGAGCACGTGACCGGCCGCGGTGGGAAGCTTCGCCGCCACGTCGAGCGCACCGGCCAGCGAGGTCTCGGCCTCACCGCGCTGACCCAGCGGGATCCTGCTGACGACGTTCCCCATCGCGCTCGCCGTAGTGGGACGCCGCGACGCTGCCGAGCACCGCAACGCCGAGTGCAGCGCCGAGCTCACGGGACGCGTCGTTCATCGCCGACCCGGCTCCGGCACGCCGGGCGGGCACGGCACCCATGATCGCCGCGGTCATCGGTGACATCGTCAGGGCGATGCCGCCGACGAGCGGGAGGAACGCGAGCAGCACGTACCAGTACGGCGTGTCGACCGAGAGTGCGCGGAACATCAGGAACCCGAAGGCGATGAGCATCATCCCGCCGGCCACGACGCGATGCGACCCGAACTGCTTCGAGAGGCGGGGAGTCAACGGCGCCACGATGATCATGATGGGTGCCATCGGCAGCGTCCGAAGCGCAGAGGACAGCGGGGTGTAGCCGAGCACGAGCTGGAAGTACTGGGTGATGAGGAACATCACGCCGTACATCGAGAGGAACACGAGGATCATGCCGCCGGTACCGGTGCTGAACGCGGGGTTCTTGAAGAAGCTCATGTCCAGCATCGGCTCCTCGACGTGCAGCTCCCAGGCGACGAACAGCCCGAGCACGACGAGTGCGACCGCGAAGGCACCCAGCGTGCCGCCGCTCGCCCACCCCTTGTCGGGGGCCTGGATGAGGCCGTAGACGAGCGCGGAGATGCCGATGATGGAGAGCACGGCACCGAGCGGGTCGAGCTTGCCCTGCTCGGGGTCACGCGACCGGGGCACGAGGAACCAACCGGCGACCAGCGCCACCGCGATGATCGGAACGTTCACCAGGAACACCGAGCCGTACCAGAAGTGACCGAGCAGGAACCCGCTGGCAACCGGGCCGATCGCGCCGGCGGCCCCTGTCGTCGCGGCCCAGATCGCGATGGCCTTGGTCCGCTCGTGGGGCGGGAAGACGTTCACCAGGATCGAGAGCGTCGACGGCATGATCAGCGCCGCCGACGCACCCATCGCCGCGCGGCACGCGATGAGCTGCCACATCTGCGTGGACTCCGACGCGAGCGCGGCGGCGACGAGGAAGCCGACAAGCCCGAGCTGCAACGCGCCCTTGCGCCCGAACCGGTCACCGAGTGCGCCGGTCGAGAACAGCAGCCCGGCGAAGACGAGTGAATAGGAAGCGACGACCCATTGGAGCTGGGACGTGGTCGCGTGCAGGTCGCGCGACAGCGTCGGAATGGCGACGTTGAGGCTCGCGTTGCCGACGAAGACGATGAGCAGGCTCAGGCAGAGGACGGCGAGCGTCCACCACCGCCGCGCGAAGGCGGTCGTCGGCTTCGGTCGCTTCGGGCTCGGCGCCGGGGGCGACGGGGTCGGCCGCGGTGGTGGTCATGTAGTGACAGTAACTGACTTTCGACTGGTTGCGCCAATAGTTAGTTTCTGTCACACTGGTGCCATGCTCCTGCCAGCGATTCGCGCCACTCTGCCCCCCTCGGTCCCCAGTCATGACTGACCCGACCGCTCGACCGAGGGAGAACTTCGGAATGCCGCCCTCGGTCCCCAGTCATGACTGACCCCGACCGCTCGACCGAGGGAGAACTTCGGAATGCCGCCCTCGGTCCCCAGTCATGACTGACCCCGACCGCTCGACCGAGGGAGAACTTCGGAAATTGGGTCTGCGGGAGCGGAAGAAGGAGAAGACCCGGCACGCCCTCGAGTCGGCTGCGCTGCGGCTCTTCGCCGAGAAGGGTTTCGACGGCACCACCGTCGACGAGATCGCCGAGGCCTGCGAGGTCTCCCAGCGGACGTTCTTCCGGTACTACTCGGCGAAGGAAGACGTGCTGTTCGCCGACGGCGACGAGCGCCTCGATGCGCTGCTGGCCGAGCTCGCGCGGCGCCCGCTCGACGAGCTCCCCATGCGCTCGGTGCAAGCGGCGTTTCAGGCCACGACCGTTGAGTACGCGCAGGACCGCGAGCGCCTGTTGCTGCGCTCACGCATCTTCGACGGCAGTTCGAGCCTGCGCTCGCACAAGTTCGAACGACAGAAGAACTGGGAGCAGGCGGTGACCGCGGCTCTTCGCGAGCGCGACGCGCAACGCGGCGGTAGTGCTCCGACCCTGCAGCTCAGGCTGGTCGCCGGCGCGGCGATGGCGTGCCTCCATGCCGCATTGAACCAGTGGCTCGAGGCGGGCGGCGATCTCACCGAGCTCGTCAACGACGGGTTCGACTACCTCGTCGACGGTCTAGCGATCGCACGACGTCGGACGCGTCCCGACGACCGCGTAGGAAGCCGGGGATCTCCGCCGCGGGCAGCGGTCGCGAGTAGAGGTAGCCCTGGACGTACTCCGAGCCGAGCGACGCGAGCTGCTCCGCTTGTTCGACGTACTCCACCCCTTCGGCGATCGTGTCGAGGGCGAGGGTCTCCGCCATCCGGAGGATCGCCTCGACCAGCCCGATCGACTCCGTGTTGTCCGCCACGCCGTCGATGAACGCCTTGTCGATCTTCAAGAGGTCGATCGGCATGTCCCGCAGCCGGCTGAGCGAGGAGTACCCAGTGCCGAAGTCGTCCAGCGCCACCTGCACGCCGAGCTCCTTCAGCCCGTGGAGGCGCGCCACCGCGGCGACGCGGTCCGCAAGGAACACTCCCTCGGTGATCTCGAGCGTGAGTGTGCGCGGGTCGAGTCCGGAGTCGAGGAGCGCGGTCGCGACGTCGTCGATCAAACGGGCGTCGAGCAGCTGCCGGGGTGACAGGTTGACCGCGATGCCGAGGTTGCGATCCGGGTACGCGGTCTGCCACTCCGCGCCCTGCGCGCACGCCTGGCGCAGCACCCACCGACCGAGCTCGACGATGATGCCGGTCTCCTCGGCGATCGGGATGAACTCGATCGGCGCGAGCAGCCCACGGGTCGGGTGCTGCCATCGCACGAGGGCCTCGAAGCCGCTCACCTCCCCGGTGCCGAGTTGAATCGTCGGCTGGTAGTAGACGACGAGGTCTTCGGCCTGCAGCGCGCGGCGGAGCTCAGCTTCGAGATCGAGCCGGGCCAGCGCGGCGTCGTGCATGGCGGGTTCGTAGACGCGGACGCAGGACTTGCCTTCGCTCTTGGCGCGGTACATCGCCATGTCGGCGTTGCGCACGAGCTCCTCGGGCCCGTCCCCGACCCGGCTGAGCGTCACTCCGATGCTCGCGGTCACGAGCAGCTGCTTGGACTGCACCGCGAACGGGAGCGCGAACACCTCGAGGAGTCGTTCCGCCAGGCTCGTGACCTCCTCGATGCCATTCACATCCTCGAGCAGGACCGCGAACTCGTCGCCGCCGAGGCGAGCCGCGGTGTCGCCCGGCCGGAGCTGGTTCTGGAGGCGTTGCGCCGCGGCCACGAGCAGCTGGTCGCCGGCGGTGTGACCGAGGCTGTCGTTGATCGTCTTGAAGCCGTCGAGGTCCAGCACGATGACGGCGAGCATCCGCGCCGTCCGGGCCTGACGGGCGAGCGCGTGATCGACCCGATCGGCGAAGAGCGCCCGATTCGCCAGTTGCGTGAGCGAGTCGTGGAACGCCCGGTACCGAAGCTGATGTTCGAGGCGGTTGCGCTCGGTCACGTCCTGGACCGTGACGAGCACGGCTTCCTCACCTTCGAAGACGAGCTGATGGCACGAGATCTCGACGTCGATGATGCGACCGTCCTTGATCCGGTGCCGTCGCGCTCCTGCGGGTGATCCCGGTTGCTCGCGTGAAGTCCGGACCGGGGATTCGGCGGCGTCGTCGGCCGGCTTCTCATCGACGTGGATCTCATTGACGTTCATCGCGAGGAACTCCGCGCGGGAGTAGCCGTAGTGCTCGACGGCCGCGGCGTTCACCTCCAGGTAGTGCTCCGTCTCGGCCTGGAACACCCACATGGGCTGGGGGTTCTCGGAGAAGAGCTTGACGACGCTGCGCTCGCGGTCGCGCACGGCTTCCTGCGAGTGGCGCAGGCGCTCGGAGACCCACGCGATCGCCTCACCCACGAGCACGCAGCCGGGGAGCACGTACAGCGCGGAGCTGACCGTCTCCGAGTTCCAGATGTCTGCCGCGGCCAGCGGAACCAGGTACGCGGCCGCGGCGAGCGGCAGGATCGCGAACGACGTCCACCGCCGCTGGGTCAGCCCCACCCAGGCGAACGTGATGAAGAAGAACGGGGCGTACCGATAGCCCTCGCCTCCCGCGAAGTAGTTGTTCAGCCCGATGAGCAGGAAGGTGGGGATCAGGAGGACGAGCGAAGTCCACCGGGGCCAGCGCGCCCACGGCAGCTTCGCGATGACGAACCCGAGGACCAGCGCGGCCCCGGCGACCGCGAGCAGCCCGGTGCGGTCGGCGTCCGGCGCGTGGGGGAGCACGAACGCGACCAGCACGAGCATCGCGCCCGAGAGCAGGTACATGAACGCCGACAATCGGCCGGCAAAGCGCGCGGAATCCCCCTCCTCCATCACTCTCCCCGTATCGGCGCGTCTCGTCCTGTCTTGACCGTTACCTCCCGGTCTCCAACGGTTACCCGGAATAGCCTTCGCCGATGAAGATCGAGCACCTCGCGCTCGCGGTGCGGGATCCCGAGGCGTCACGCGCCTTCTACCTCGACACCATCGGGCTCGATGCGCGAGCGGAGCAGCAGGAGTGGGGCATCGAGCTGCACTACCCGGATGGCTTCGTGATGGCGTTGATTCGCGACGATCCCGTCCCGGCGGAGTTCGTCGAGCGCGTCCACTTCGGCACTCCGCTCCCCCGGCGCGAGGAAGTCGCGGCGACGCGCGAGCGCCTGCGGGCCGCCGGCGTCCGCGAGATCGAGTGGTGCGATGAGCCCGACTACGTGTCCGTCAAGGTCGCCGATCCCGACGGCTATGTGATCGAGCTCTACTCCGAGTAGCGCGCCGCGGGCGTGCCCGGCGGGTGAAAGACCCCCGGGACGGCGTCGGGGTTCTCGATGCACACCTCACACTCGAGCCCGTCCGGATCGCGGAAGAACAGGCTGAGCACCGGTCCGAAGTCGGTGACGAATCCGTCGCTCGCGCCACGCGCCATGAGCCGGTCCCGGATCGTCTCGAACGCGTCGAGCGACGCCGCCTGCAGCGCCAGGTGATCGATGCGACCACGTTCGAACATCGGCGTCTGGCGCTCCGCCTCCGTGTTGCCGACGACCTCGAAGACGTTGAGCTCGGAGAACGGACCGACGTCGATGAAGGTGAGCCGAACCGGAGCGTCCTCGGGTCCGCCCTCGGTTCGCACCTTCGCATCGAAGACCTCGACGTAGAAGGCATGGAGCCGCTCACTGTCGTTCGTGAGCGTCGCCACGTGGTTGTACCCGTTCGTCAACATCGCGTCCCCCTCCTCGCTCGAGCCTAGAACGACGAATCGATGCGGCCACGTGCGTTGGCGAGCGCAAGCCGACACCGTCCTAGGCATCGGCCATCTGGGTGGTGAGCTCAGTGGCGACCGCGACGAGCGCAGCGACCGTGGCGCCCATCGCGGCGGCGACGATCGGTGGCGCTTCGAGCTGGGCGGCCCGCAACGCGGTCTGGATCTCGATCGCGCGTTCATCGACTCGGCGTTGCCGGCCACCTCGACGCAACGCTGAGGCCAGTTTCGAGCGTGACAGGCCCCGCCCCAGCGTCGGGGTCGGCGCGATCGCCAGCACCGCCAACGCATCGCCGGACCCGAGCTCGCCGAACGCAACGAGGGCCCCCGGAAAGAACTCCCGCAGCGTGGAGCGCAGCTGATTGAGTTGACGTTGCCGGGTCCAGATCAAGCTTTGATGGGCCCGAGCGAGGACCTTGATCGCTTCGCCCAGCTCACTGTCACCCGCCACCGGCCGATGATTCTGGGCGTCGGTGCCGGCGAGCTCGGCAAGCACGAACGCGTCACCCGGATCAGACTTCGCACCCGACGTCGAGTGCCGCTCCCGATACCGAGACGTGACCCCATACTCGTTCGATGGACATCGACCTCCTCGATGGCAGCTTCTATTCGGAGAACCCATACCCGGCGTACGCGTGGCTCCGCGAGCACGCGCCGCTCTACTGGGATGCCACCAACGAGCTGTGGGGCATCTCGCGCTACGCCGACATCGAGCTCATCGAGAAGCACCCCGAGCTCTTCGTCAACTCGGACCAGAGCAAGGGTGGGTACCGGCCGAACATCCCGGCCGACCCCGCCATCATCGGTCTCGACGACCCCGAGCACCGCGCGCGCCGGAACCTCGTCTCGCGCCGGTTCACGCCGCGTGCGGTGGGCGAGTGGGAAGCGGAGATCCGCGCCACGGTGACCCGGTTGTTCGACGGGGTCGAGGCCAACGGTGGCCAGGCGGAGATCATCGAGGACCTTGCCGCTCCGCTGCCCGCCATGATGATCGGCAAGCTGCTCGGATTCGCCACCGAGTCCTGGCCGAAGCTCAAGAGCTGGTCCGAGCGCACGACTCCCCTCGGCGGCGGGCCGCGCTACCACGTCGACGACGGCATCATCGCGGCGATGGAATTCGCGCAGGCGTCGGCGGATCTCTACCAGGAGAAGTCGCGCTGCCCGGCCGATGACGTCATGACGCTCTGGACCCAGGCGCAGATCGACGGCTGCCCGGTGGCCGAGGAGCTGGTGATCGCCGACTCGCTCCTGCTCCTGGACGGGGGCGCCGAGACGACCCGCACCGTGATCGCCCGGGCGATGCTCAACTTCATCCGCTTCCCGGACCAGTGGGAGCTCGTACGCAGCGGCACCGACCTCGAGATCGCCACCGAGGAGCTCATCCGATTCGTCACTCCCATCCACAACATGTGCCGCGTCGCGACCGAAGACGTACCGATCGCCGGCGGGGTCGTGCAGGCCGGTCAGCAGGTCGTGCTGATGTACGGATCCGCCAACCGGGACGCGGCGCAATTCAACGAGCCGGAGCGGCTCGACCTGACCCGATACCCGAACCGCCATCTCGCGTTCGGGTTCGGCACGCACTTCTGCCTCGGCGCGTCGCTCGCCCGGCTCGAGATCCGGATCTTCCTCGAGGAGCTGGCGAAGCGGGTCCGTGGGTTGCGGCTCATCGGGCCGGTCGAGGAGATGGCCGAACTCGTTCGTGTACGGCCTCAAGGCCGCCCACCTGGAGCTCGACTTCGGGGCCTGATGGACGACCGCCCGGAGTCTTCGCTCGCGATCACCCGGGCTCACGACGCGGCTGTCGCGGCGGGCGAGCCCGGCTACCTCGACCCGGAGACCGGCTTCTTCGTGTTCACCGCGGTCGCGCTCGCGGCGAACGGATCGTGCTGCGAGAGCGGCTGCCGCCATTGCCCGTGGAGCTACTCCGCGGGCTGAACGTCCGCGGCGCAACGAAATCCGAGATTGCCGGTTGACGTATCGGGCGTGTTCGCGCTCCGCGCCGCGACGCGGTAGCGGTTGCAATACGAGTCGTGACACAGGTACGACCCGCCCCGCATCACGCGGTGGGTCCCGTCGGGACGGCCCGAGCGGGTTCGCCGACGGGCTGTTCGCGTAGAAGTCCGCGGCGAACCAATCCGCGCACCACTCCCACACGTTGCCCGTCATGTTGTGCAACCCATATCCGTTGGCCGGAAACGCCGTGACCGGCGCGGTCCCGTACCAACCGTCGGCGCGAGTGTTCTCCGCGGGGAACGTTCCCTGCCACACGTTCATGCGGTGCTCGCCACCCGGCTCGAGCTCGTCACCCCAGGGAAAGCGTTGCTGGACGAGCCCACCGCGCGCGGCGTACTCCCACTCCGCTTCCGTAGGCAGGCGCGTCCCCGCCCAGGCGCAGTACGCCTGCGCGTCGTCCCACGACACGTGGATCACCGGATGGTCGCCCCGGCCGGCGACATCCGAGTGCGGCCCCTCGGGGTGAGACCAGTCCGCGCCGTACACCTGCCGCCACCACGGCGTCTGCACCACGCCGCGCGTGTCCTCGAAGTCGTCCGGGAGCAACCCGGCGAAGACGAACGACCAGCCGAACTGCTCGCGCCGCCGTGACATGGCCCGTCTCCTGCACGAACTGCCGGAAGCGGTCGTTCGTGACCGTCTCGGACTCGATGAGGAACGGGCGCAGCGTGACTTCGTGCACCGGGCCCTCACCATCGCTGGCATATCCGATGGAATCGTCCGTTCCCATGAGGAACGCGCCGCCGTCGAGTCGCAACATCCAACGGGAGTCTCGCACCTCTGCCAGAATCCCCTCCGATGAAGATCGAACGGGCCCCCAAGCCCACCGGCAAGGTGACGAAAGCCGACATCGAAGCGAAGTTGCGCCAGCTGGGCGGCGGCCTCGAAGAGGGCGCCACCCAGGGCCGGCGCATCGGACCATGGGTGCTGGGTGCCGCCGCGGTCTTCGTCGTCGTCTACCGCCTCGGGCTCAGCCTGGGTGCCCGGAACTCGACCATGCTCGAGGTCCGTCGCATCCCGGGCGGTAGCTAGAACGGGAGCCCGAGCCGGCAGGACGTTTGGCCCGGGCCACTCGGAACCCAGGAATCACCCGGGCGGGATGATGCGCCGTCGGACTGGGCGACGGATACTGGTCATCAACGTGTATTTGTCATCGAGACAAGGGAGCGCAAGTGGTACTCGCCGCCGAATTCGGTACCGGCCAAGTCTTCTGGTCGATGCTCTGGTTCTTCGTGTTCTTCATCTGGATCTGGCTGCTGATCACGGTGTTCGCCGACATCTTCCGCAGCCACGACATCGGCGGATTCGCCAAGTTCGTGTGGGTGCTGTTCGTCATCATCGTCCCGTACCTGGGTGTGTTCGTGTACCTCATCGCCCGCGGGCACAAGATGCACGAGCATGCGGTCGAAGCGGCCCAAGCCCAAGACCAAGCGGCGCGCGCGTACATCCAGCAGGCGGCGGGTACCGCGCCGAGCGCTGCGGATGAGCTGACCCGGCTGGCCGACCTGAAGGCTCGAGGCGTGATCGACGACGCCGAGTTCGAGCGTCTGAAGGCCAAGGCGATCAGCTAGCCGCGCCACACGACACGACGACGGGCTGGAGGGTGCGGCATGGCAAGTTCCCCGACTGAGGCGAGTGCGAAGACGGCCCGCCCCGGGCGCGGACGAACCATCGCCGTCGCCCTCCTGCTCATCGTCGCCTGTGTCCTCGCACCGCTGTCGCTGATCGCGGTCTGGACCAAGAACACCCTGCTCAACACCGACCAATACGTCGAGACCGTCGGTCCGCTGGCGAGCAACCCGACGATCATCGACGCGATCGCCACCAACATCTCCGAGGATCTGGTCGCGGGCACGGACGTCGAGAGCAAGGTCAAGGACGCGCTTCCACCGCGCGCCGACTTCATCGCTCCCGCGGTCGCGAGATCGCTGACGACCGTCGTGCACGATCTCGCGGTCCGGGTGCTCAGCTCGGATCAGTTCGAGACGTTGTGGAAGGCGGCCAACCGACGGGCCCACGACCAGGTCGAGGCCGTGCTCACGGGAGGCGGCTCGAAGATCTCCACCAAGAACGGCGAGGTCGCGGTGAACCTCGGCCCCGCTGTGAGCCAGGTGAAGAAACGACTCGAGGGCGTCGGCATCAACGTCTTCTCGGACAGCTCCGCCCGGCGAATCTCGCCGCGCTTCGTGCTGATCCAGTCCGACGACCTGAAGTCCGCGCAGTCCGCGGTCGACCTGCTGCAGAAGCTTTCGATCGTGCTGCCGATCGTCATGTTGCTGTTCTTCGCCGCCGCCATCGTGATCTCCCGCAATCGCCGCAAGACCGTGCTCCACGCCGGTCTCGGTTTCGCCGCCGCGATGCTCGTCGTCCTCACGGCGTTCAACCTCGGGCGGACCGCGTATCTCGACGCCTTGCAGGCCGCGCATCCCGATGCCGCGGCGGCGGTCTACGACCAGCTGCTCAGCTTCCTTCGTCTGGCCGCCCGCACCCTGTTCGTCCTCGGCCTCGTCGTCGCGATCGGCGCCTGGCTCGCCGGGCCGTCGGGTGCGGCAACGCGGGTGCGGTCGTTCGTCCGCGGTGGCGAGGGCGCCCAGCTCGCGACCGAGGGCTTCGCCGGCTGGGTCGCGCGCTCCCGCACCGGTCTGCGCATCTTCGTCGTCGCGATCGGTGCCGTCGTCCTCGTGACGTGGAGCCACCCCAAGCCCCTCACCGTGCTCGGGATCATGATCATCGTCCTCATCGCGATCGCGCTCATCGAGTTCTTCGCCCGTACCTCCCCGGATTCGGCACCCTCCACCTCAGCTCCGTAATCCGGCTGACGTGTCCGACGAGATCCTGCCGTTTCGCATCGAGGTCCCGGACGAGGATCTCGTCGATCTCCGCGATCGGCTCGCTCGGACGCGGTGGCCCGAAGCCGAGACCGTCGACGACTGGTCGCAGGGCATCCCGCTCGCGTACGTGCAGGAGCTGTGCTCGTACTGGGCCACGAAGTACGACTGGCGGGCGACCGAAGCCCGGCTGAACGCGTTCCCGCAGTTCCGGACCGAGCTCGACGGCCTCGGCATCCACTTCCTCCACGTCCGCTCGCCCGAGCCGGACGCATTGCCGCTCGTGATCACCCATGGCTGGCCCGGTTCCGTCGTCGAGTTCCACAAGGTGATCGGACCGCTCACCGATCCCGTCGCCCACGGCGGCGACCCGGCCGACGCGTTCCACGTCGTCTGCCCGTCGTTGCCGGGCTACGGATTCAGCGACCGCCCGTCCGAGCCCGGATGGAAGACCCCGCGCATCGCCGATGCCTGGGCCACGTTGATGGCGCGCCTCGGCTACGACCGCTACGGCGCGCAGGGCGGCGACTGGGGCGCGAGCGTCACGACCTGCATCGGCCAGCAGGACGCCGAGCACGTCGCCGGCATTCACCTGAACATGGTGATCGCGTTGCCGGACAAGACGATGGGCGAGATGACCGAGCGCGAGCGCGAGGCCGTCGCCTCGCTCACGCACTACCAACGCCAGGAGTCCGGGTACTCCACCCAGCAGTCGACCCGGCCGCAGACGCTCGGGTACGGGCTGGTCGACTCCCCCGCCGGCCAGGCCGCGTGGATCATCGAGAAGTTCTGGGCCTGGACCGACTGCGACGGCCACCCCGAGAACATCTTCACCCGCGACGAGCTGCTCGACAACGTGATGCTCTACTGGCTGCCCGGGACCGGCGCATCGTCGGGCCGGCTCTACTGGGAGAGCTTCAACGACTTCACCACCAAGCTGAGCCAGGTGGCGGTGCCGGTCGGGGTCCTCGTGTTGCCGAAGGAGATCATCCGCCCGTCGCGGCGCTGGGCCGAGGCTCGGTTCTCCGACATCCGCCAGTGGAACGAACGCGAACACGGCGGCCACTTCGCCGCGTTCGAGCAGCCGGACACGTTCGTCGACGAAGTCCGCTCGTTCTTCCGGCTGGTGCGCTGACGTGGCCCGGCCGATCGCCACCGCGCGCCAGGTGAGCCGCGACGAGCTCCTCGAGTTCCTCGCGACGCGTCACCGCGGCGTGCTCATGACCCGCCGCGCCGACGGCATGCCTCAGCTCTCGCCACTCACCTGCGGCCTGGACCCCGAGGGCCGGATCGTCGTGGCGACGTACCCGCAGCGGGCGAAGGTGCACAACATCCGGCGCGACGCGCGTGTCTCGATCTGCGTGCAGTCCGATGCCTGGAACGACGCGTACGTCCAGGTGGACGGCCGAGCCGAGATCCTCGACCTGCCCGAGGCCCTCGAACCGCTGGTCGACTACTTCCGCGGCATCTCCGGTGAGCACTCGGACTGGGACGAGTACCGGGCCGCGATGCTCAAGCAGGGGAAGTGCATCATCCGCATCGAGATCGAACGCTTCGGCCCGATCGCCACCGGCGGCTTCCCACCCGACCTCCCCGACGACTGACCGGGGAGCGGGATCAGGCGCCGGTGGTGACGGGCTCGCGGGTGGCGGCTTCGATCTCCTCGTCGGTGAGCATCTCGCCCTCGACGTTGATCGTCGGGCAGGATCTTGTCCAGCCAGCGCGGCAGCCACCAGTTCGCCTTGCCGAGCAGCTCCATCGTCGCGGGAACGAGCACCACCCGGACGATGCTCGCGTCGATCGCGACCGCGACCGCCAGGCCGAGACCGATCAGCTTCAACGCCCGGACGTCCGACACGATGAAGCTGCCGAACACGAACACCATGATCAGCGCGGCGGCGGTGATGACCCGGGCAGTGGACTCGAGCCCGTCCGCGACGGCCTGACCGTTGTCACCGCTGCGGTCGTAGTGCTCCCGGATGGCACTGATGAGGAAGACCTCGTAGTCCATCGAGAGCCCGAAGACGATCGCGAACAGCATCATCGGCACCCACGCCTCGATGGGTCCGGCACTGACGCCGAGGATGTTGCCGCCCCAGCCCCATTGGAACGCGGCGACGATCACGCCGTACGCGGCACCGATCGACAGCAGGTTCATCAGCACCGCCTTCAGCGGCACCAGCACCGAGCGGAAGACCAGCATGAGGAGCAGGAAGCTGAGGACGAGCACGGCACCGATGAAGATCGGGAGCCGCGCGCCGATCACGTCGGAGAAGTCGACCGCGCTCGCGGTCTGCCCGCCGAGATTCACGACGAGCGCCGTACCGGCGGTCGCGCTCGGAATGACGTCGTCCCGGAGGTGGTGCACCAGCCGTTCCGTCGTCTCGGACTGCGGGCCGGTGGTCGGGAACAGGGTGGCGATCGCCGCGGTGCCGGCCTCGTTCGGCCGGGCTCGGTGTCACCGACGCGACGCCCGGGGTGGACCGCAGCGCTTCGATCACCTTCGGCATGCGCGGCGGCCGATCCGCTCTTCGAGGTGTCGGCCACGACCAGGATCGGGCCGTTCGCGCCGGGCCCGAAGCCCTGCGCGATGAGGTCGTACGCGTCGTGGGTCGTCGTTCCGGCCTTGTCGTTGCTCGCGTCGGCGCTTCCGAGTCGCAGCGACAGCATCGGCAGCGCGATGACGAGCAGGACGACGAAGCCGACGATCGCGATCGGGGCCGGCCGCTTCTGGACGATGCGCGCCCAGCGGTGCCACATGCCCTCGCCGGTCTTCGCCTTGCGCCGCCCGACCTTGAACTTGTCGATCGTGAACCCGACGAAGCCGAGGAGCGCGGGCAGCAGGGTGATCGCGGCCAGCACCGCGATCACGACCGCGAACGACGTGCCGACCGCGAGACCGTGGAGGAAGTTGAGACCCATGAGCAACATGCCGAGCAGCGACACCATGACGGTGAAGCCGGCGAACACCACCGCGCGACCCGAGGTGGTCATCGCCTCGAGCACCGCGGCTTCGGGGTTGTTGGTGCGGTGCAGCGCCTCGCGGTAGCGGGTGACGATGAACAGCGCGTAGTCGATCCCGACGCCGAGACCGATCATCGCGGCGACCTGCGGCGCGAAGTCCGGTGTCGTGAACACGTTCGCGAGGATCCCGACCCCGGCGAGCGAGATCGCGATCCCGATCAGCGCGGTCAGGATCGGTAGGCCCATGGCGATCAGCGAGCCGAACGCGATCAGCAGCACGATGATCGCGGCGAGGATGCCGACGATCTCGCTCGCCGGCATGCCAGCTTCACCGAACCAGTTGCCGGAGAACTCGACCCGCACCCCTTCGGGCTTGGGCAGGTCCTTGATGTCCTTCGCGGTCGTCGAGCGGATGCGTCCCGGATCCGCTCGCCGTGGTGATGGGCGCAACGGCGATCTTGCCGCCCGGCGAGATCCGCAGCGGCTCGACCTCGATGACGCCCTTCACCTTCGCGACCTTCGCGAGGTAGGAGTCGATGCCCGCACGGTTCGTGGTGACGTCCGCGAAGACGATCTGGCCTTCGTCTCCGTGGCGGGCCGGGAACTCGCGCTTCAGCGTGTCGTACGCAGACTGCGAGTCGGTGTTGGGCAACCGGCCGGACGTCGCCGACTCACCCTTCAGCGCGCCGCCGAACACGATCCCGAAGACGAACAGGAGGAGCCACAGCACCACGACGAGCCGGCGGTGGCGGTAGCAGAAGCGAGAAAGTCCGGCGAGCATGCGATCTCCTCTTTGGTCTGGTGCCTCTCGAAGAGTCCGACGTTGCCTCGGCGCGGAACTCATCGGTCGTCGGCGAAGTGCTCACACCGTAGGTCACGAGCATGTCCACGCTCGTCACGAATTATGACCACCGGGTGAACGGAGACACCATGTGACGGATGTCGCAACGACCGCGACGGCGGTTACTCGCTCGACGTTCGGGTTCCAGTTGCGGAAGTAGTCGGGATTGCGCCGGGCCTTCATCGCGTCGTACCGCGCGTCGAGCGGCTCGTCGTTCCCCGGGTTGATCCAGAACTGGTCGTTGCGAATCGCGTCGAGCACCCGCGCCGCGACCTCTTCGAGCGGCGTGATCGGCAGCGGCGTTCCGGCCGCCTCCATGTGGGCCTCGAACTCCTCGAAGCTCGGGTACGGCGTCGTCCGCGCGACGGTCTTCGTGTACTCGGGCGGTCGCGTCTTCCACGCGTCCCAGAGCTGGGTGCGCAACCAGTTCGGACCCGGGAACAGCACCGAGCACGAGAGCTGCGTCTGCTCGGACTTGAGCTGGTAGTAGAGCAGCTCGGTCAGCGTGGTCACCGCGCTCTTCGTCATCGCGTAGATCGCCGCGTCGCCCATCGGCGCGATGCCGCCGTTGCCGGACGACGTGTTCACGATGTGACCCTCGGTTCCCTGCTCGAGCATGCGCGGCACGAACGCCTTGATGCCCCAGGCGATGCCCGAGCACGTTGACGTCGAGGCACCACCGCCAGTCGTTCGGCTCGTACTCCCACAGCTGGGTCTGCCCGCCCGGGCCGATGCCCGCGTTGTTGCACACCACGTGGACGCCGCCGAGCTCGCGCACGGTCTGCTCCGCGAGCTGCTCGACGGACTCGGGCTTCGTCACGTCCGTGACGCACCCGGCTGCGTCGAGCCCGTCAGCCCGCAGCCCCGCGACCGCCTCGTCGAGCGGCCCGGGCTGGATGTCGGCCAGCATCACCTGCATGCCGTGCTCCGCGAAGTGGCGGCCCATGGCGAGGCCGATCCCGTTCGCACCACCGGTGATGACTGCGACCTTGCCCTCGATGTCCCGCATCGCGCGAGACTACCGACCGAACGACACTCTGATCGGGGGACACGATGACGGTTCGGTATGGCGCGCGCGCGCCGGAGCAGCAGCGCAACCGCGAGGTCGAGGCCACCTCAGCGCGCAGATCTGGTCCACCGCGGTGACCGCGGTCTGGGAGACCGATCTCGAAGTGATCGCGCAGGTCCTCCCACCGCCGCTCGAGCCGTCCGAGCCGCTGGCGCGGCATCCGCTTCGCGACGGTGAACATGGGCGGCGGGATCCCGATCTTCGGCGCCGGCTGGTTCGGCGTGCGGGCGCGGCACGGCAAGCAGCAGGGTGAGTACGCGCTGTTCATGCCGATGACCACCGAGCAGGCGACCGTCGGCGGGCGCGAGACCTACGGCGAGCCGAAGAAGATCGGCGCGGTCGCCATCGACCTCGACGGCGACCGGGTGCACGCGCACATCGAACGGATGGGCTTCACGCTCGCGGAGGTCACCGGCACGCTCGGTGCGCCGATCGACATCGCGCCCAAGGACAAGACGGACTTCTACTTCAAGCTCAGCCCGTCGCCGGACGGCAAGGGCTTCGACACCGAGCCGGGTCTCGTGCACGTGCACCGTCACGAAGAGGCGCGTGACGGTCGGGCGATCGACGGGACGCTGCAGCTGCACGAGTCGCCCATCGACCCGATCGTCGACATCCCGATCGGGCAAGATGGTCTCGCTCGAGTACGCGCAGGTGGCGACGACGCAGCACGGCGAGGTCGTCGAGCGCGTCCCCGCGGACTGGCTGCTCCCGTTCGTGCACCAGCGCTACGACGACCTCTCGGTGCTCGGGAAGAAGGACTGATGAGCGAAGCGGGACGATGAGCGACGGTACGTCATCATCTCGGCCGACGCGCACGCGGGGCTGCCGTGCGAGGAGTACCGGCCGTACCTCGACCCTCGCTACACCGAGCAGTTCGACGCGTTCCTCGCCGAGCGCCAGGCGATGCGCGACGACCAGATGAAGCTCAACTACGACTACATCACGCAGTGGGAGACCACCCACGAGGAAGGCCTGCGCGGCGCGTTCGACGCCGAGCAGCGCGACAAGGAGATGGACGCGGACGGCGTCGCGGCCGAGGTCATCTTCCCGGACGCCGACTCGATCACCGGCATGGAGTCACCGCCGTTCGGCGCCGGCCTCTCCGCCGGGACGATCGAAGACCCCGAGCTCGCGTTCGCGGGCGCCCGGGCCCACAACCGGTTCCTCGTCGACCTCTGCGCGACGTCGCCCGGCGCGCCGCGCCGGCGTCGGGCTCGTGCCGATCTGCCACGACGTCGACCGTTCGGTCGCGGAGATCGAGTGGCTGGCCGACAAGCCCGGGATCCGTGGCGTGATGATCCCGACGATGTGGCGGGACCGCACGCCGTACAACGACCCGTCGTACGACCCGGTGTGGGCCGCGTGCCAGGCCGCCAACTTCCCGGTGCACACGCATTCGGGCGAGGCGCCACGCGAGGAGATGAACGACTTCATCGGCATCTACCTGGCCGAGGTCGTGTTCTGGACCCACCGACCGATCGCGCACCTGCTCTTCAGCGGCGCGTTCGAACGGTTCCCGAACCTGAAGTTCGTCGTCACCGAAGGCGCGTGCTACTGGGTCCCGGACATGAAGTGGAAGTGGGACCAGTACTTCGGCGGTGGGCACACCACGAAGAAGATGGCCGCGCTGATGAAGGGGATCATCTCGAAGCTCCCGTCCGAGTACTTCGGCGAGAACATCTTCGTCGGGCGCGTCGACGATGTCGAAGGAAGAGATCCGACGCCGGCACTCCGTCGGTTGTGACGTCGCGATGTGGGGCACCGACTACCCGCACCCCGAAGGCACGTGGCCGAACACGATCGCCCGGCTGCGCAGTGACTTCGGCGACGTGCCGGTCGGCGACACCCGCCAGCTGCTCGGCGAGACCGCGGCCCGCTGCTACGGCTTCGACGTCGAGACGCTGCGCCCGTTCGCCGAGAAGATCGGCCCGACCCCCGCACGACCTCGGCCAGGACCCGTCGCTCGTGACGACCGACGAGGAGCGCCGCGCCGCCGAGTGGTGGAAGGACGAGTACCAGGTCAAGTGGGGCGGCTAGCTCCGCCTCGGTTCTCGGCATTCGGGGCGCGTACGCGTCGCTATCACGACGGCTAGGCGCCCCGAAACGGGGCGCACCTGGCGTCATCGACGTCTCACCAGGCTTTGACGACCTGCTCGTGGTCGAAGGCGTTGCAGGTGGAGTCGGTCGGGTAGTCCGACGGCGGGAGCGGGACCTGCACCTCGGCCACCGTCGGTCCGATGCGCGAACCGATCTCGTCCAGCGCGGCGAGGTCGAACGGATACACCTGCGCCGCGGTGGTCGACAGCATCTCGCGCGTCTCCTCCGGCGGGCAGTCGGCGAACGCGGCCCGCAACGCTTCGGTCGTGTACGGGTAGCTGCCTTCGCTGTGCGGGTAGTCGGCGCCCCACATGATCTTGTCCACGCCGACTTCGTAGCGCAGCACGCTCTCCGACGGCCGCAGGAAGCTGGCGCCGACGAAGAAGTTGCGCTGGAAGTACTCGCTCGGCGTCATCGACATGCCCTTGGCGGCCGCGCCGAAGAACACCGTCTCGGCCGCGCCGCCGTGGGTCATCCGGCGGTGGAACCAGTCCAGCGTCTCGAGCCCGCGCGGCACCCACGCCGTTCCCTGCTCGGTCAGGACGACGCGCAGGCTGGGATGACGCTCGAGCACGCCGCCGAAGATGAGGTGCCACACGGCGCGGTGCGCGAACCAAGCGAGCTCGATGAGCATGATCCCGCGCGCCGCTTCGTGGTCGCCGAAGTCCGGGAGCCCGCTCCCCGCGTGCACGTTGAGCACGACGTTCCGCTCCTCGCAGAGCTGCCAGAGCGGCTCGTACACCGGGTCCCACAGCGGCTTCAGCTCCGAGTTGGGCGCGACGTTCGGCAACAGGATCCCGCCGAACACGTCCATGTTCTCGCTGGCCCAACGCACCTCGCCGAGCGCGTCGTCCACGTCGTTCAGGAAGATCTGCGCGAGTCCCGGCGCGCCGGCCGGGCGCGGCGGCGCAGAAGTCGGCGAGCCAGCGGTTGTGCGCCTGCAGCCCGGCCCAACGGCGCGGGTAGTCCTCGGCCGTCGGCTCGAGCGCGGTGAGATTCCCCTGGGCGAAGAACGGGGGCACCGTGTTCGGGAACAGCACCTCGGCCACGACACCCTGGGACTCGGTCTCGGTCAACCGGCGGTCGCTGTCCCAGCTGCGGTACGCGGTCGGGGCCAGGAGATCGGCGAACGGGTTCTCGTACGCGTCGGCCCAGGCGTCGAACTCGTCGTGCCAGCTCGACGCGAGGTACGGCTTGTAGTCGAGGATGTCGGCGCCGGCGTGCCCGTCCACCGAGATGATCGTGTACCGACTGTCGCTCGTCAGCTCACCGTTCTGCATCGCTCTCCCCCGAGGCCGCTACCCCGAACGCTACCTCTCCCCCTCCGAGGCGACGACGGTGACGCGCATGAGCTCGGTCCGCTCGATCGCGCGGTCGCGCAGGTCGGAGAGCGCCACCCGGTCCGGATCCTGCAGGTAGCTCTCGAGCGATTCCTCCGACGGGAACTCCACCACTTGGATCTCGAGCGGTCCGCTCGTCGCGTCGAGCGCCCGGACCCGCTGCACGACCCGGCCGCCGTGGTTCGGGAGCAGCGCGAGCACCTGGTCCTCGTATTCGACCAGCAACGCGGCACTCCCGGGCTTGGCGGTGAGCGTCACGCAGAGCGTCACGGGGTTCCCGAGGGTCATGCCGGCACCGTAGCGGTCGCATCGCGGGGGTCTAGCGTGAGCACCAACGAGGGGGCGTCATCTTGATGCGCATGGTGATCGGTGTACTGCTCGTCCTGGTGGGCGCGGTGTGGTTCCTGCAGGGGATCGACATCCTCGGCGGCTCGTTCATGAGCGGCCAGATCCTCTGGTCGGTCATCGGCGCGCCCATGATCTTCGTCGGCGCGCTGCTCATCCGAGCTTCGCGAGCATCGCGGCGTACAGGTCGCCCTTGAGCGTCGACACGATGGCGCGGTCCTTCCCGGTCCGCGGTGCCGCGAGCTCCGCCGCGGTGGCGACGAGGGTGTCGGGCCCACTCACGGCGTCGACGATCCCGGCCGCGAGTGATGTCGGGCCGTCGTAGCGCCCGCCGCTCAACACCGCTTCGTGTGCGGTCGGTCGGGAGAGCTTGCCGACGACGAGCGCGAGCTGGAACGGGTTGAACCGCATCTTGAGATCCACCTCCGGCAGGCAGAACCAGCCGCGCTCGGTGTTCTGCACCCGCTGGTCGTGCGCGAGCGCGAGGAGCGCGCCGATGCCGAAGGCGTGACCGTTGACCGCGGCGACGGTCGGGATCGGGAAGACCAGGATGCGGGCCAGCGCGGCGCTGGTGCGGCCCATGAACGCCATCAGATCCTCGAGCTCGAGGCTGCCCAGGAACTCGAGGTCGAATCCGTTCGAGAAGTGCTTGCCGCTCCCGGTGGTGACGAGGGTGGTGGCGTCCGGGTCGGCCTCGATGTCCGCGAGCGCGCCGTCCAGCTCGCTGACGAACGTGGCGTCGAACGCGTTCAGTCCGTCGCCGAGCCGGAGCACCCGGACACCCTCAATGGCTTCGATCTCCATCGTGCACCTCGCTGCGCAGGGGTAGGAACGGGCTCTGTCTACCGCACCACGGGCAGACCGGGTGGTGGTCGCGGCATGCTGGTCCGATGGAATCGCAGCTCTTCGAGGAGGTGGCCGACGCGCTGACCGGGATGCTGCCGCCCGAGCTCGGCGATCTGCGCATGCGGGTACGCCGCTACGGGATCAAGGTGTGGTTCGGGCCGAGCGATCCGCCGCGCGAGCACTACGAGGCGCAGGTGATCTCGCCCAAGGAAGTCAAGGAAGCATCCGTGCTGGCGTTGGAGATCGGCTTCCACGCCGAGAACTCGACCGCGGCCGACAACCAACGCGCCGTCGGACAGCTCGTCGAGCACGAGCCGCAGTGGCGCCCGGTGCTCAAGGACGCGGTGGCCGGGCCGTTCCTCGGCCGGGCCAAGAGCTGGCAGCGGGTGTCGGAGACCTGGCCCGACCCGGACCTGGGCGATCCCGAGCTGGCGATCGAAGTCGCCGCGCAGCTCGCGGACTACATCAGCGCGCTCGAACCGGCGCGCGCGTCGTGAGCGACTGGGATGACGCGGAGATCGACCGCGCACCGATCTGTCCCTACTGCGGCGTGACCGCCCTACCGGCCGAGACCGCCAACGTCCTCGAACCGAGCTTCATCTGCGAGAACCCGGATTGCGACGCGTTCGGCGAGCGGGTCTAGATCGGCTGGCCGGCGCGCAATGCAACGTTCGGGTATGCCCCAAATCGTCACGTCAGTCGTGGCGATTGATGTGGAGGCCGTGGTCGAGGAAGTTGACGATGCCTTCGATCGCGGTGTCGTCGCGCGCAGAAGCCCGATGGTCGAGTCCGGCCAGTTCGAAGAGGTCCCCGCGGGGTAGGCGCGCGACCAACGCTCGGGCGGAGATGATGTCGAAGCGCTCGTCGTCGGCGGAGGCCACGAGGAGCACGTCGGTGGCGAGTTCTCCGAGACCGTCCGTGAGGTCGAAGCCGGCGCGCCGAGGGCCCAGACCGGCGAGATAGGTCTCGATCGCCCGGTCACCGACGGCGGGGTCGAAGCCCAGGTCGCTCGCGATTCGCCGCCAGCGCTGGTGGCCCGCATCCGTGGCATCCCCGGCTGCGGCCCCCGGCGTCCGATACGCCAACGGTGGTGCGATGAGGACGAGCCGTTCGACGGAGACGCCTTCGGCCACCGCCAGGGCAGTGCCCGTCGTGGCAAACGAGTGGGCGACGGCGGCGTCGACAGGCCCCACCGCCGCGGCGGCCGACTCGACCGCGTCCGCGACCTCGGGCGCGAGGCAGCGCTCGCCCGCGGAGAAGCCGTGCCCAGGAAGGTCGAGTGCGACGAACGACCGTCCCCGTCTCCGCAGCTCTGACATCAGGGGATCCCAGAGGCGCGGCGCTGTCGCGCCATCCGTGCACGAGCAGCACCGCGGGTTCGGTCCCCACCCGCCAGGTGGCAACGGATCCATGCGGGGTCGCGACATCGACCCGCTCGACGTCAACCAGCTGTGCCACGAGGCACGGTTCGCGACCCCGACCGGGAATGGAAGCCCGGTCGATGACACGGGTCACCATGGCGTCGATGCCCGGGCTGACTTCTCCCACCCGTCGATCCGGCGCCACCCCGACAGTCCAGCATGTCGGTCCCGCCCGCGCTCCGAAACCACCGCCGGCTGCAGGTTCGGGACCGTCACGCAGCGCGGCGCGTGGCTCACACCACGGTCCCGCGGGACCGTGTCCACAGGCACCGACGTGTCCACAGGATTGCATCGCACCGATGTCGACTGGATCAGCACGCAGAGCCACGGATGCGATGCACCCGCGCCCCTGTCGCAGCGGGCCGCGGCCGTAGGCTCGAAGCGTCACCACGACCTCGTGTTGGGGAGCGATGATCGACGAACCGGAAACGCCGGTAGCACTCGAACCGGCGGCATTCGAACCGGTGCCGCCCGCGCCCCGCGACGCTCGCGTCTCGCGACCCGCATCGTGATCGGGCTCAGCGTGCTGGCCGCGGTCGCGGGCATCGCCCTCCTCGTCGTCGGCATCCTGGCGTTCAACCAGGCCGACGACACCCGGGCGCAGACGGCGAAGCTCCACACCCAGCGCCGGGCGATCGAGGCGCGTACCGCTCGGGCCGAGCGTGACGTGGACGCGCCGATCAACGACGCGGAACGGGTCGCGAAGTCGGTGACGACGATCGTGGAGGCGAGCGCCTCGGTCATCACGCAGTCGACCGAGACGAACAGCGTGCTCGATCGGGCGGTCCAGCTCGCCAACAATGGCCGGCGGGCTGAATCCAGCCAGCTCCTCGCCGGTGAAGGCGCGAGCTCGGTGCAGCGGCTCAACAGCACACTGGCGCGCGCGCAGGACGCGCTGGCTGCGGCCCAGCTCGCCGCCGCCAACCTCGCGGCCGGGAACCGATGAGCGAGACCGGCAGCATTCCGGTCAGCACGGTGCCGGCCCCGCGACGGCGCGGCCGGCGCGTGCTCCTGGCCCTCCTCGCCTGCGGCGCGATCGCGCTTCTCGCCGCCGGCATCATCGTCGCCACACGCGGACTCGACGCGAGCCGCACCGCCGATCGCCGGCACGCCGCGGCGGAGCTGCGGCTGCACCGCACCCGGGCGCCGCTCCGCCAAGCCGTCGCGGACCAGGCCGCCGTCCGCGGCTCCGTCACCCCGTTCGCCGACGCCGCGCGCACCGCGACCGACGCCACCGCGCGCGTGGTGGAGCTCGAGCGGGTCCTGGTCGAGCGCCTGACGAACCTGCAGGCGGCGGGCCAGGCACAGGACATCCGCACCTACAACCGCATCGTCGACGAGATGAACGCGGCCACCGACGACTTCGTCGGTGCGTTCACGGAGCTCGACCCGCCGCTCGCCGACTTCTCCCGCGCGTTCGACAATCTTCCGACCGTCCGGTGCAACGCGCCGGTCAGCCGCCGCTTCAGCTGGACCCGGTACGGGGACTCCGGTCTCGAGTGCGCTCGCCTGCTGGTTCCGCTCGACTACGCCGCGCCGAAGGGCGAACAGATCCAGATCACCGTGGTGCGGCGACCGGCTGACGACCCGAGTGCCCGGATCGGCCCGCTGCTCATGAATCCGGGCGGGCCCGGGTTCTCGGGCATCGCGTTCCTCCGCCAGGCGACGCTCACGCTGCCGCCCGAGCTGCTCCGCCGCTTCGATCTCGTCACGTTCGATCCGCGTGGAGTCGGGCGCAGCACCCCGGTGGACTGTGCGGACGACCTCGATCCGCTCTTCGGCGCGGATCTCACGGCACCGTCGCCCGCCGCTCGGAGCGCGGCGGTCGATGCGATCGAGCAGCTCATCCAGGGCTGCAAGCGGCGCAGCGGCGATTTGCTGGCCCATGTGGATACCACCAGTGCCGCTCGTGACGTCGACCGCATCCGCGCCGCGCTGGGCGTCGATCGCCTGAGCTACCTGGGCTTCTCGTACGGCACGTACCTCGGTGCCTTGTACGCCGACCTCTATCCGCAGCGCGTGCGAGCGGCGGTGCTCGATGGCGCGGTGCATCCCGACCGGGCGACGAGCGGCGCGTCGAACACCGACACCTCGCCGTTCGCGGCGGCGCTCGACGCGGCACTCACCCGATGTGCCGGCGACTCGTCCTGCCCGTTCGCACGCGGCCGCAACCGGGTGGCCGCGTTCGACGCGCTGATGTCCCGGTTGGTCACGGCGCCGCTCGACGTCGGCGGCCGGCGGTTCGGGCGGACGCAGGCCGAGCTCGGCGTCGTGAGCGGGCTCTATCGGGGCGCCGCCGGTTGGCCCGAGCTGTGGAATGCGCTGGCGCGCGCCGACGCCGGCGATGGCGCACCGCTCGCTTCGCTCGCCGACCGGTACACGGGCCGGCGCCCGAACGGCTCGTACAGCAACGAGATGGAGGCCCACTACGCGATCAACTGCCTGGATCTCGGCGGGCGGTTCACTCCGGCTGAAGCCCGCAACGCCGTACGCGCGATCGGCGACGGCGACAAGCACTTCGAGTCGGTCGGCGTGCTCCTCGCGCTCCCATGCGCGTTCTGGCCCGCGGCCCGCGTCGATCCGCCACCCGGGGCGCTCGACGCCAAAGGCGCGCCGCCGATCCTCGTGATCGGCAACGAGAGCGACCCGGCCACCCCCATCGAGGGGGCGGAAGCGCTGGCGAAGGCCCTGGACTCGGGCACGCTGCTGCGATGGGCCGGCACCGGCCACACCGCACTGGGTCGGGGGTCGGCGTGCATCGACGATGCGGTCGTCGCCTACCTCGTGAACCTCACGCCGCCCGCCGACGGGACGACCTGCCCCGCCGGGTGATCGCGTGTCCCTCGCCGCGGCGAGTGCCGCCCGGCTCGGCGCTAGAGGATCTGCGCGGCGCGCTCGAGCTGGGCGCGGAGGTCCGGTGGCAAGCCGTCGAGCGCCGACGACGCACGGCGACCGGTGACCTCCTCGACGAAGTCCAACGCCGATCCCGCCTCGACCGACTCGGCTCCATTGGCCCGCGTGAGGTGCAAGCCAGTGTCGATCTCGTAGCGCAGCGCGTCGGCGGGAAGATCGTCGAAACGGAGCACGGCGCCGATCGGCGCGTCGGGCCCGGGGCCGACTGGTGCGTCGTCCTCGAGCAACCCGCCCTGCAGCGCGCCGACGACGAGCGTGTACCAGGTCGCGGCCAGCAGCTCATCCGGCTCGATCGCGGGTGCGAGTCCGAGCGGCTCGAGGATGTCGCGCTCGTGCAGCCACGAGTCCCAGAACGCGTGGGCCATGAAGACGCGGGTCGAGCAGGTGGCCGAAGGGCGCTTCACCCGGCGCGTCCCAGTCGTCGGCATCCATCGTCTCGATCGCGGTGATGAACGCGTCCGTGCCGTCCGTGAACTGCTGGTAGATCACCTCGGTCGGCAGCTCGAGCATCGGATCCACGAACACGTCGGTACCGGTGGACGGATCGAAGCCACGGATGAAGGTCGTGGGCGCTTGGCGCGCCTTTGCCGCCTGCACCGACCCCATCCAGAACGCGTCGACCGTGGCGAGATGGCTCACGACGCCACGGGCATCCCAGTTCGTGCAGCGGGTCGTGCTCGTCCACTGGTCGTCGCTCAGCTCACCCAGCGATGCGACGAGACGGCGACGGTGACGCAGCCACGGCTCGACCAGGGGGAGATCGTCGTCGACGACCACCGTCACGTCGTCGTAGTACTGCCGAAGCGGTCGCTGCGCCATCGTTCCTCCACCGGGTCAGTCCGGGAAAGGTACCCGAGGCGCGGGCCGATCCCCGTTGCTCTATGCGGTGCCCCACACGCGGCACGTGACACTGGCCGGTTGGTAATTCGCGGCGCATCACCGCATCTGTGGTGTTCGGGGTGAACGAGCAGGTAGCGTGCCCGAAATTCCACGGACGGATGAGGCGGGGGCAAGGCATGGAAGCTCAAAGCATTCGACGCTTCACCGCGGTCTTGGTGATGCTGGCGATGGTCGCGACACTCTTGGTCACCGGGCACGGAGGTGGCGAGCGCCGAACCTGGCGGGATCGTCATCTCCGAGCTGAACTACCACGCGGGCTCGGACCTCGACACCGACGATTTCCTCGAGCTCACCAACACGGGCACGTCCGCCATCGACGTCTCCGGGTGGTCGTTCACCGCCGGCGTCACCGGCGTGCTGCCCGCCGGCTCGGTCATTCCCGCCGGTGGTCGGTACGTGGTGGCGAAGGACGCCGCGCAGTTCCAGACTCACCTACGGCTTCGCGCCCGACGCGGTCTACGGCGGGAACCTGTCCAACGGCGGTGAGCTCGTCGCGATCGCGGACACCTCCTCGCGGTCATCGACCAGGTGAGCTACCTCGACGCCGCGCCGTGGCCCGGCGCGCCGGACGGGACCGGCCCCTCGCTCGAGCTCACCGACCTCCTCGGTGACAACAGCCTGCCGGAGCTCTGGCTCGCCAGCACCGTGAACGGCGGGACGCCGCGTGCGGTCAACTCGGTGAACGGCACGCCGATCATCTCGCAGGTCACCGCAACTCCCTTCCGGCCGGCCCCGAACCAGGCGGTCGTGGTGTCGGCCCGGCTCCCGGTCGGTTCGTCGGCCCAGCTCACGTACAAGGTCATGTTCGCCGCCAACGTCGTCATTCCGCTGCTGGACAACGCGGCAAGCCCCGGCGGCGCGGGTGACGGTGTCTTCGCGGCCACGATCCCCGGCCAGACCGCCGGCAAGCTCATCCGCTACCGCGTCGACGCGACCACCCCGAACGGGCCGGTCGCGTACCCGGCGGTCGGCGACTCGATCAACTTCGTCGGCGTGGTCGTGACGAACCCGGCGGTCGTGAGTGCGATCCCGGTCATCGAGTGGTTCATGGACGACGCGGTCTACAACGACATCCTCGCCAACCACCGCTTCGACGACTACCAAGGTGCTGCCGTCATCACCTACAACGGCACGGTCTACGACGGCGCGCTGATGCGGGTGAAGGGGAACTCGTCGCGCACCGAGGCGAAGGTGAACTGGAAGGTCGACATGGCGAAGGGGTACCCCCTCGACCTTGGTTCGCTGATGCCGTACAAGATCGACGAGTACGCCATCCAGCGCGAGCCCGACGCGTTCGCGGACATGGGTTGGCAGACCGTGCGCGAATCCGGGGCCCGTGCGCTGACGATGGTGCCGGTCCGCACGCAGAAGAACGGCGCGTTCTGGAGCCTCGGCCGGATCATGGAGACCGAGGACGGCACCTGGCGCAAGGCGCAGGGCGTCGACAATTGGGCCGTCTACAAGGGTGACGGCGGGTCAGCCTCGGCAAGACCGCGTCACCCGCCGCGCTCGAGGCCTCGCTCTGGCTCGACAAGAAGGAGCGCAAGGACGAGGACTACAGCGACGTCTGGGACCTGAGCCAGGTCATCGACAACCTCGACGTCCGCGACCCAGAAGCAGTGGATCTACGACAACGTCAACCTCCCCGAGCTCGTCAACTACATGGCGATCAACAGCATCATTCGCCATCAGGACTCGGGTTGGTACAACTGGTGGATCGCGCGTGACACCGAGGGCACCGGCCGCTGGGAGATGTGGCAATGGGACCTCAACTGGATCTTCACCACGCCGCAGAGCGACGGGAAGGGCACGTTCCTCACGCCCGACACGTCGAACAAGATGACGATGGCGTTGCTCCGGTATCCCGAGATCAAGGAGATGTTCTACCGGCGGCTCCGGACGCTGGCGGACAAGTTCCTCGGCGCCGGCGGGTACGAGGGCCGGTGGGACGCGCTGGTCGCGCCCACGCTCCCGACGTGGACGCTCGAGAACCAGAAGTGGGGTGGCTACACGCCGGCGAGCGCCCGCAGCTCGTTCGTCAACGGTCTGACCGACCGCCGCAACGTGATCACCAACAACACCGGTGCGGGCAAGCCGGTGCCGGCATCGCAGAGCGCGGCGCCGAACGTGGTCATCAACGAGATCCAGTACAACCCGGCCACGGTGACAACGGCGAGTTCATCGAGCTGAAGAACCCGTCGACGACCGAGTCGGTGGATCTCTCCGGATGGACGATCGACGCCGTCGGCCTCACCATCCAGCCCGGCACGGTGCTGTTCCCGGGTGCGCACGTGGTGTTCGTGAAGAACGACGTCGACGTTCCGGGCGACCTACGGACCGCCGCTGCGCTTCGTCGGCGGCGAGTACTCGGGCAACCTGGCCAACGAGGGCGAGACCGCTCACGCTGCGCCAGGGCACTCGGGTCGTGGACGAAGTGACCTACTCGCCCGACGCGCCGTGGCCGACCACGGCCAACGGTGGCGGTCCGTCGCTGGAGCTGACCTCCGCCACGTGCGGACAACAGCCTGCCCGGCAACTGGACTGCGAACCCGCTGATCAAGGGCACCCCGCGCGGCGACGAACACGGTCGTCACGGTCAGCGACACCGTCCCGCCGACGACCGAGCATCACCGCGCCCGCCGAGGGCGCCCAGGTGTTCGGCTCGACACCGCGTCACCGCGAACGCCATCGGACAACATCGGCGTCACCTCCGTCGCGCTACGAGTCGACGGGGCGATCGTCGGCCACCGACAACACCGCGCCGTACACGTTCACCTGGAACGCGACGGCGGTCGGTCCGCACACCTTGCAGACCGTTGCGTCGGATGCCGGTGGGAACACAGGTCTCTCGACGGTCGTCAATGTGACCGTCGCCGCAGACACCACCGCGCCGACCACGAGCATCACCGCACCCACAGAAGGTGCCCAGGTGTTCGGCTCGACGACCGTCACCGCCAACGCCACCGACAACATCGGCGTGACCTCCGTCGCGCTACGAGTCGACGGGGCGATCGTGGCCACGGACACCACCGCGCCGTACTCGTTCACGTGGAACGCGACGGCGGTCGGTCCGCACACCTTGCAGACCGTGGCAACCGACGCGGCCGGCAACACCGGATCGTCGACGATCGTCAATGTGACCGTCGCCGGAGACACCACCGCGCCGACCACGAGCATCACCGCACCCACAGAAGGTGCCCAGGTGTTCGGCTCCACGACCGTGACCGCCAACGCCACCGACAACATCGGCGTGACCTCCGTCGCGCTACGAGTCGACGGGGCGATCGTGGCCACGGACACCACCGCGCCGTACTCGTTCACGTGGAACGCGACGGCGGTCGGTCCGCACACCTTGCAGACCGTGGCAACCGACGCGGCCGGCAACACCGGATCGTCGACGATCGTCAACGTGACGGTTCCGGCGGACACGGTCCCCCCGAGTGCGCCAGGCACACCGACCGCGTCCGGCGTGACGCCGACAAGCCTGACGCTGTCGTGGACCGCAGCCACGGACAACCGGGCCGTGGCGGGCTACCAGATCGTCCGCAACGGTACGGTGCTCCCGGGCACGGTCACCGGCCTGACGTTCAACGACACCGGGCTGACCGGCAACACGGCGTACACCTACACGGTGCGGGCGCTCGACACCGCCGGCAACGTCGGTCCGGACAGCCTCTCGTTGACGGTCACGACACCGGTGGTCAGCTCCTCGCTGTTCTCCGACGCGTGGCCGGGAGCGAACGGCAGTGCGTGGGGCTCCGGCGTGGACCACGAACGCCACGAACGGAACGGTGAACACCCAGACGAACGCGGGATCGCTCGCGTTCAACAACGTGTCCGGCGCGTTCGCCCAGGCCCAGCTCACCGGCGTCGCGGCTCGTACCGACGCCGACGTGCTGTTCTCCTATCGGTGGACGACGACCGGGGCGAAGGGGTACTTCAGCGTGTACCTGCGCGGCTCGGGTGGGTGGGCCAATGCCTACCGACCGCGCAATGCCTATGGGTTGGAGTTCTCGTCCAACTCGACGACCGTCACCGTCATCAAATCGGTGAACGGGGCTGAGACGGACATGGCCAGCGTGACCGCCGCGGGGCAGGTCACGACCGCGAAGCAATGGCTGCGGCTCCGGGTCGTCGGAACGACGATCCAGTTCAAGCGCTGGCTCGACACGCAGACCGAGCCGACTGCATGGAGCGGCACGTACACCGACACGTCGGTGACGACCGCCGGCCAGCTGTTCCTCTCGCTGGCTCGCAGCAGCTCCTCGACCGCGGCCCGAGCCGTCCTCATCGACGACCTGACGCTGAAGGACGGCACGTAACGCCGGGGCGCAACGGTCGGTAGACCCGTATCGACCGTTGCGCTCCGAAACTTGAGCAGAAACCACGAAAGCCCTCTGACGAGGGCTTTCGTGCGTTTCTGCGGCCGAGCTACTCGGTCGGGTACACCACCGCGGTCAGCGCTCTCGGCGCGCTCCCACAGCTCGACCTGGGCCTGCTCGTCGAGCGCCCGCTTCGGGACCGACGCCGTCGTCGGCAGGCCGTTCATCTCCTGGAACCCGTCCGGGCAGTAGTAGCCGGAACCGACCGCGTCGGGACTCGTCGCCGCGTACAGGGTCGGCAGCGCACCCTGCGGCGCTTCCTGCGAGATGCCCGGGGAAGCGCATGAAGAAGCCGATCATCCCGGTGCCGGTCGAGTCCTTTCCCATGTTCTGTCCGGTGCTCTGCAGGTTCGTGTGGGTGGACCCGGGGTGCGCGGCGTTGCTCATCACTCCCCAACCGTTCGCCGCGCTCCGCCGCTGCAGCTCGAACGTGAAGAGCAGGTCGGCCAGCTTCGACTGCCCGTACGCGCGCCAGGGCCCGTACTTGCGTTCGCTCTGCAGGTCGTCGAAGTTCATCTTCCCGAAGCGCGCCGCGCTGCTGCTCAGCGTCACCACGCGTGGAGCCTCGGCGCGGCGCAAGAGCGGCAGGAGGCGACCGGTCAGCGCGAAGTGTCCGAGGTGGTTGGTGCCGAGCTGCAGCTCGAACCCGTCGGCAGTCACCTCGCGCTTCGGCACCGCCATGATCCCCGCGTTGTTGATCAGCAGGTCGAGCGGCTGATCCCGCGCGGTCAGCCGGTCGCGAACTCGCGGACCGAGGCCAGGCTCGAGAGGTCGAGTGCCTCGGCGGTGACCGCCGCGCCCGGGTGGCTCGCGGTGATGTCCGCGACGGCCTCCGCGCCCTTCGTCGGGTTGCGCACCGCGAGGATGACCTCGGCACCGGCCCCGGCGAGGCGGCGCGCGGTCTCGAGCCCGATCCCGCTGTTGGCGCCGGTGACCACCGCTCGCTTCCCGGTCTGGTCGGGGATCGCGATGTCCCTGGAACCTGGCATTGCCACCTACCGATGCTCGAATGCTTCCGGCTTGGGTGCGGCCATCTCGGCGCGGAACCGGTCGAACGGCCAGGGCCACACCGCGGGGATGCCGCGGTCGTCGAGGTACCAGCTGCGACAGCCCGTGACCCAGATGGTCTTCTTGGCCGCTTCCACTCGCGCCGCCTCGTGCTCGTCCATCGCCGACGCGGTGGCACTGATCTCACGGCACTCACCCGCGCGCAGCCGTTCGATCAGCTGCATCACGTAGTTGAACTGGAGCTCGGCGACTTCGATGAGCGAGAAGTTGCCGACCGGCCCGTTGGGGCCGTTCAGCATGAAGAAGTTGGGGAGGTCCGGGATGGAGATCGAGAGGTACGCGTTGGGACGCTCGGCCCAGGCCCGATCGAGGGTCTGGCCGTCGCGGCCGATCACCTCCATCGGCCGCATGAACGCGTCCGCGTGGAATCCGGTCGCGAGCACCAGCACGTCGAGCTCGTGCAGCTCTCCGTCCTTCGTGCGGACGCCCTCGGGCGACGATGCACTCGATCGCCTCGGTGACGAGCTCGGCGTTCGGCGCCTGGATCGCTTCGTAGAAGTTCGGCGAGATGATGAGGCGCTTGCACGCGGCGCGGTACTCGGGGCGCAACCGCTCGCGGAGCTCCGGGTCGCTGACGCTCTCTTCCAGGTTCGTCTTGCACGCGGCTTCGATCCATTGCGCCTCGGCCGACTCCGCGTCGACCACCGCGTTGGCGAACACGCCGAACGCCTGCGACAGGCTCTCGTGCAGCGCGGTCAGGCGCTCGGGCTCGGCGCGGAACTGTTCCTTCTCCTCGTCGGTGACCGCCGGATTCACCTGCGGCAACACCCACTGGGGCGTCCGCTGGAACAGGGACAGGTGACCGACCTGGTCCACGACCGCGCCCACGATCTGCACCGCGGTGGAACCCGTGCCGATGATCCCGACGCGCTTGCCCTCGAGGCTCACCTCGTGGTCCCAGCGGGAGCTGTGGAACATCGCGCCGGCGAAGTCGTCGATCCCCTCGATGTCCGGATAGCGCGGGTGATGCAACACGCCGGTCGCGGCGATGACCACGTCGACCTCGTCGTGGTGCCCGGCCGCGGTCTCGATCTGCCAGCGGCCGTCCACGAGCTCGCACCGGCGTGACCTCGTCGCCGAAGCGAACCCGCTCGTCAACGCCGTGCTCGCACGCCACCTGCTCGAAGTAGCCGCGGATCTCCGGCCCGGGCGAGAACTGGTGACTCCATTCCGGCGACAGCGCGAAGGAATAGGAGTAGAGGTGCGACGGGACGTCGCAGGCGAGCCCGGGGTAGCTGTTCTCGCGCCACGTCCCGCCGAAGCCGTCACCCTTCTCGTAGACCGTGAAGTCCGTGAGCCCGGCTTCGGTCAGCCTGATCGCGCTGAGGATCCCTGCCATCCCTGCGCCGATGATCGCGAACCGCAGTGCGCGCGGTGCCTCCGTACCGCTCATGTGTCCCCTTGCCGCATCAGCTCAACCGTCTTCTCGCGTCCGCCGGGCAGCGTATGCGGCCGCCTGGGCGTACACGCCTTCGAACCGGGTGACGAGCCCGTCCCACGACAGCTCGGCCCGGGCGTGGGCGAGCGCGTTGGCGCCCCGCCGGGCGGTCTCTTCGGGGTCGTTGACGACGGTGACGAGCGCGGCGGTGAGGGCGTCGAGGTCGTCGTTCGGGCACGAACCAGCCCGTGGGCGCATCGGGATCGAGGTTCACCATGGAGAGGAGCCCACCGCTGGCGCAGGCGACGACGGGCAGGCCGACCGCCATCGCCTCGAGCGGAACCTGCGGGTAGGGATCGTCGACGGACGGGACGACGAGCACGTCGGCCGCGGCCAGACCCGACGGGAGATCGTCGTGGCCGCGCCAGCCGGCGAAGAAGATGCCGTCGGACCCGACCTCCTCGGCGACCGTGACGGGATGCTCGTCCTCCCACTCGCCGGGATGCCCGCCCCAGACGACGAGCGATCCGCGACGGGTGAACTGATCGCGAGCGCGGGCGAACGCGCGGATCAGCGCGGGGACGCGCTTGAAGCCGAGGAACCGACCGACGAAGAGCAGCACCGTCGCGTCGTCGTCCTCGCCGAGCAGCCGGTCGAGATCGGCCTCGGTGTACGCCAACGTTCCCGGCGGGCCGGTCTCGGTCCATCCGTGCGGGTCGTCGACCAGGAAGCGGCGGAACGCGTCGCGGCGACCGCCCGGCGACACGCGAGCGCGGCTTGAAGCGCTCGATGTCCACGCCGTTGGGCAGCGCGGTGACGCGGTCGGGGTCGAGGCCGAACAACGAGATCGCACTCTCCCGGTTCTGCGGCGACACCACGATGAGGTGATCCGCGTGCTGCACCTGCTCGTGGAGGTGCGCGGCCCAGAACTCGCCGTGGCGCCACGCGGCCCAACGCGTCGTCGCCGAGCATCTCCCGCTCGACCGCGTCGAGATCGGTGGCGGCGGCGAGATCGGTGACGTCCTCGGGCATCGTCGCGAGCGTGTGGCCGAGCCGCGCCGGCGAGCGCGACCCGGGCCTCGGATCGCGTCGATCATCTTCATCTCGGTCCCGTGGAGATGCACGACCAGGGGGACGTCGGGCCACTGGGCCTGGACGAGGTCGAGCTGCGGCGTCAGGTGGTGGAGGTGGAACAGGTCGGCGCGCATCGGCGCCGGCGGCTCGGAACGGCTCCTCCCACACCGCCGCCAGATGACCGGCGAGCTCCGGCGGGACCGACGCGAAGATGACGTCGGGAACGTCGGCGCGATCTTCGTACGACGGATGCATCGGCGAGGGCGCGGCGATCGCGTCGCCGCCGGCCTCGAACGGCCGCACCGCGTCGGTGGAATCGAGAGCGTGCACGTCGAGCCCGGCGAAGAACGTCTCCGCGTTCGTCTCCTGCCCCTGGCGCACCGAGCGATCCCGACCGCGAGCGAGACCGACCAACCCGCGCGTTCGAGCGCCGGGCTGAGGTAGCGCACGACGTACGCGGATCCGCCGCGCGGATAGAAGAGCAGACCCATGACGACGTGGCCGTTCTCCATGGTCAGCGCCGGATCGAACGCAGCGCGCCGAGCACCCCGACCCCGATGCCCACGGCGGCGCCGCCGAGCCCCCGCACCTGCTGTCTGGGTGCTCATGCGGTCCTGGTTCGCGATCCCGCCGACGAGATCCGCGGCGTCGGCCCCGGCCGACGCGAGGAACCAACCCGGTCGCGGTCGGGCTGCCGCGCAGCCCGCTCCACAGCAGCAGTCCACCGATCAGGGCATCGCGGTACCCCATCGAGCGGAGCAACAGGCTGGCCGTCGGGCCGCTGTCCTCGTCATCGCCCCACCACCGGTTCGCGGCCTCCGGAGCGACGAGAAATGACACTCCCGAGGCGAGGCGGATCGCTCCGGCCGAGATCGCGAGCACGTTCACTCGTCTGCGCCTGGTGCGCGCCATCACATCGTCCTCTCGCTGCGGTCGGGCCGTCAGTGTGCCTCACGCGCTCGGCGTGGGGAAGGCCATGACACACTCGCGGGATGGACCGACGCCCCGAGTCGATCGGGCCCGCGGTCCGTCGAGGCACTCTCCGACCGGTCGCCGGTGCCTTCCTCGTCTTCGGGTCGTTCGCGGGTGCGTGGGCGGTCGCAGTCATCGACGTCGAGCGGACCTTCGGGCTCTCGGACGCGGAGCTCGGCGCGGTGCTCGCCGTCGGCATCGTGCTCGCGGCCGGCCGTGAACGCGATCGGTGGTGCGCTCACCGACCGCTGGGGTGCGGGTGTGGCACTGGCGCGTTCGCTGGCCATCTGGAGCACGTTCCTGGTGGCCGTTGCGCTGGCGCCGGTGCTCGGCCTGTTCGCCGTCGCCTTCGCCCTGGCGACCGCGGCGGGTGGATTCGTCGACGTGGTCATGAACGTGCGCGGCCGCGGCCGCGCTGTCGGAGAACGCCCGGACGGCTGCTGCGCTTCCACGGCCTCTTCAACCTCGGCGCGCTGCTCGGTGCCGCGTCCACCGGGGCCGCGCTCGAGCTGGACATCAGCTGGCGCGCGGTGTGGGTCGGCATCGCCGTGCTCGGATTCACGCTCGCGCTGATCAGCCGGCGCGCCACGCTGCCCAGCCTGCCTCCGGTCGATCACCCGTCGTTGCTGCGTGCCCTCGCCGGGCTGCGGCACGAAGGCCTGACGGTCCTCGCGTGCGTCTTCGCCGCGGGCGCGATGGTCGAAGGCGGCATCGCGACCTGGGGTGTCCTCTACCTGCGCGGCCATCTCGGTGTCGGGGTCGTCGCCGGGGTCGGCGTGTATGTGATCGGGCAGGGGTTGGCGACGATCACGCGGATGGGCGCCGGACCGTCGGTGGGCAAGCTCGGCACGCGCCGCGGCGTGGCCCTCGGCGGGAGCCTGGCCGCGGTCGGCATCACGCTCGAGGCGCTGACGTCAAGCGCCGCGGTCGGCGTCACCGGGCTGGCACTCGCGTGCGTCGGGATCACCGTCGTCTGGCCGTTGCTGCTCGCGGACGTCAACAACGAGGCGCGCCATCCGGCCCTGGCCATTGGTGGTGTGACCGCGGCCGGATACCTCGGCATGGTCGCAGGACCACCGATCGTCGGCATCCTGTCGGGCGTCTTCGACCTCTCGACCGGGCTCCTCGTGCTAGCGGCCGCGGCGCTCTTCGTCGCGGTGACGCCCGCGCACGTCAGGACCGGTGCGGGTGCAGGTGCTCCTCCGCGAGCCGCTTGAGGCCTACGCGGTCGATCGTGCCGGCTCGATGAGAGGCATCTCTCCCCGTTCCCGGGCTCAGAGGTTGGTTCGATAGTCCTCTTCGACCGACGCGTCGATCGCCGCGGCCAGGGCTGCGTCTTCAGCGTTGATCCGGCGCGCGAACATCTCGCCGAAGGAGATCTTCTGCCGCTCGGACCATGTATCCGGCTGCCACAGCCGGGACCGGAGAAACGCCTTGGAGCAGTGGAAGAAGCACTCTTCGACGGTCACGCGGATGGCGATCACGGCCGGTCTTCCTCGCGCCGCGAGCCGCTCGAGCAGCTCGGGATCGCTGCGGATCTCCGCCGACCCGTTGACTCGGAACGTCTCGGTGGTGCCGGGGATCAAGAAGATGATGCCCACGTGCGGGTTCACCACCATGTTGGTCAGCCCGTACGCCAGCTTGTTGCCGGGGCGGTCCGGGATGACCAGCGTGCGCTCGTCCTCGATGAGCACGAAGCCTGGATCGTCACCCTTCGGTGAGGCATCAAGGTGGCCGTCGCGATCGGCGGTCGCGAGCACGACGAACGGCGAGTGAGAGATGAATTCCACTGCTTCCGGCGGGAGCTCGTCGTAGACCTTGAGCTCGATGCCCGGGCTCGGTTCGGGCACGATCGCCCGCAACTTCTCGACGGTGTCGATTCGGTGGGCGTCGTCGTGGGTCACCGGCGAAACGCTACCGGAGCTGGCGCGCGCCGGTGATGGCCGGAAGGTCGAGCGGGCTCAGCGCACCGGGCGCGGCGGCGCACACCGCGGGGATCGCGTTGACGATCCGGTTCGCCGCGCTCGCGTTGCCACCCCCGGCCGCGCCGGGCTCTCCCGGCTCGGTGCCGTGCACCGAGACCTCGAGGTTCGGGTGGCCTCGCAGGCAGACCTTGTGCTCGCCTCCGGGCGAGCTGGACTGCGGCCAGTCCGGCGCGCACGCGTCGTCGATGCGGGTCACGTGCTCGACCACGAGCAGCGCGCGGTCGCCGACCATCCCTCGCACCTCGAATCGGAATGCACCCTGCGTTCCTGCCTCGAAGATGCCCATCCCCGGTACGTCAATGGTGCGTTCCAGCGGGCGCCGCTCGACGTGCGTCGTGATCGCGTCGAGCTGCACCTCGAGCAGGTCGGCGAGGACCCGGAGCATGGGCGCCCACACCATGTCGAGCGAGAAGTCGAGCAGCATCAGTGGCAGCTCGTTCATCGACCCACCGAAGCCGATGACCTCGCGCACCACCGCCGGCTGGTCGTACAGCGCGTAGTTGAAGAGCTCCTGGATCCGGATCTCCTCGATCCCCGCACCGACGCCGCTCACCAGGGCCGGCAGGATGTCGAGGGCCCAGCCCGGGATCGATGCCCGAGACGAACACCGACGAGCTGCCCTGCCGGCACGCACCTTCCACGACCTCGAGCAGCTCGGTCGGGGCGCTGGGTGGGTGCAGCAGTGGATAGAAGGACGTGCTGACCACGTTCGTCCCGGCCGACAGACACGCGACGAGGTCCGCCAGCGCGTCGTCGGGTCGTGTGTCACCGGTGGCGGTGTAGACGACCGCGTCGACATCGGCGGCGAACGCGATGGAGACGTCATCCGTCGCGGCCACGCCGAGCCGACCCAGACCGGCCAGCTCCCCCGCGTCCTTGCCGACCTTCGTCGGGTTCGCCACCACGACGCCGACCAGCTCGAGATCCCGATGCGCGTCCACCGCCCGCAGCGCCGGTCGGCCGACGTTTCCGGTCCCCCACACCACCACATTCGTCGTCATCCTCGGCACGCTAGCGAGCCACCCGATTCGGACCGGCAAGATGTCCGGATGACTTCCGACGTGGTGCGCCGGCGGGTGATCGTCGAAGGACGGGTCCAAGGCGTCGGCTATCGCGTCGCGTGCGCCCGCATGGCCCGCGCCCACGGAGTCGCCGGGACGGTGCGAAACCTGCCCGACCGGCGCGTCGAAGCGGTCTTCGAAGGCGCGGCCGCACGGGTCGACGAGGTCATCGCGTGGTGCCGGATCGGGCCCGACTACGCGGACGTGACCCGGGTCCGCGTGACCGAAGAGCTCCCGAAGGGTGAGACCGCGTTCCAGATCGGCTGACCCGCCCACCGATGAGTTCCCGGTGCCGCGGCGGTCTCTCCCGTGGCGCCACGAAAGGAGCTGCAGGGTTGGACGCGCCCGGGGAGTCGCCCGGCATTGCCGTGGTGCGCCTGAACGGCCGCATCGATCGCGTCGACTCCGCCGCGCTCTGCGAGCGAGTGCGCGCCGTGGTGGTCGTCGGCCGCACCGAGCTCGTGATCTGCGATGTCGGTGGTCTGGTCGCACCGGACGCCGCTGCGGTCGACGCCTTGGCGCGCATGCAGCTCACCGCGCACCGACTCGGATGCAGTCTCGGAGTGCGGCACGCGTGTCCTGTGCTCGTCGAGCTGATCGTGCTCTCCGGCCTCGCGGACGTCCTCCGATTGGTACCGGGCTGAGTGCGCCGCGACCGCGCGCTACGCGGGAGTCGCGGGGAGACCGAAGAGCGGGAACAGGTTGGTGTCGAGGAAGAAGTTCAGCCCGACGATCACGCCGTCGTCGATGTCGAGCACGTGCAGCGACCACGGTTCGAGGCTGCCGTTCGGGCCGCTCGGGCGGTACTGCCCGAACGCCGGCGCGCCGTTCGCCACGGTCGGCACCAAGCGCGAGCCCTGGCATTCGATGCCGGGTCCGAGCATCCAGGCCCGGACCTCTTCGGCGCCGACGAGCCAGAGCTCGTACGGCGGCATCGACTGGCGGACGTCCTCGGACAGCAGCGCGACGAGCGAGTCGAGGTCGTAGCGCTCGAACGCATCGACGTACCGGGCGAGGAGTGCGCGCTGCTCGTCGTCGAGTGGCGTCGCAGCATCCGACTCGCTGATCCCGCTGTTCTCGAGGGTGGCGCGGGCCCGCTGCAGCGCGCTGTTCACCGATGCGACCGTCGTGTCGAGCAGCTCGGCAACTTCCGTCGCCCGCCAGCGCAGGACCTCACGCAGGATGAGCACGGCGCGCTGGCGCGGCGGGAGGTGCTGCAACGCGGCGACGAACGCGAGACGGATCGACTCACGAGCCACCGCGAGCTCCGCGGGATCGTTCTCGGTCGCGACGACCCGGCCGTCCGGAATCGGCTCGAGCCAGGTGACCTCGGGGAGCGGCGGAGCGAGTGGAGCATCCGCCGTGGAAGCAGGCCCGAAGTCCATCGGCCGGGCGCGCCGCTGGCGACCGTTCAGCATGTCGAAGCAGACGTTCGTCGCGATGCGGTAGAGCCAGGATCGCAGGGCGGAACGACCCTCGAAGCGATCGAGCCCGCGCCAGGCCCGCACCATCGTCTCCTGCACCGCGTCTTCGGACTCGAACGCCGAACCCGAGCATCCGGTAGCAGTAACCGGTCAGCTCGACCCGATACTGCTCGAGCTCGGCCTGCGCGTCGCCCGGTGTGCCGGTGCTCGCCGCGGCTGCCAGTTCGGTCATCGCCCTCGTGCTCCTCTCCGCCCGGGTCTGGTTCTCCCCGCTCAGGCTACGGCAACGGGGCCAGGTGCGCGAGGGTGAGCGGCCGACCCAAACGAGAGGAGATTCCGTCGCTTCGACCTCACGTTTCCGGTCGGCGCAGCGTTCGCCAGACATGAGTGCACACCGGACCCCGAGACCACCGTTCGCCTCGGTGGTCGATGAGCACGGTCCGGTCGTGATGCGCGTCGTTCGGGCATTGCTCGGGCCGGCTGACGCGGACGACGCCTGGTCGGAGACGTTTCTCGCCGCGCTCGAGGCGTACCCCCGCCTGCGACCCGACAGCAACGTGCGCGGCTGGCTCGTCACCATCGCCCACCGCAAGGCGATCGACGTGCTCCGGGCAACCGCGCGTCGACCGGTGCCGGCGGGCGACCTGCCCGAATCGGGCGCGCTCGACCCGGCGCTCGATGCGAGCCCCGTCGAACGCGATCCCGACCTGTGGGGCGCGCTGGAGGGACTGCCGTTCAAGCAACGCGCCGCGGTCGCCTACCACCACCTCGCCGGCCTGCCGTACGCGGAGGTCGGTGCACTCATCGACAGCAGCGAGAGCGCCGCCCGCCGTTCCGCGGCCGATGGGATCGCCAACCTGCGCCAGACCTACCGAAGAGGAGCTACGCCATGAGCACCGACCAGATCATCGACGACCTCACCGCATCGACGCTCGGCCTCGACGCCGCGACCACCGACCACCTGCACGCCCGGCTCGCGGCCGCGGCGGAGCAGGCCGGGATCCTCGACGTCGCCTACCGGACCGTCGACAGCCCCATCGGCTCGCTGCTCCTGGCGGCCACGGACGAAGGTCTGGTGCGGGTGGCGTTCGACCGGGAGGATCCCGAGCTCGTCCTCGCGGAGCTGGCCCAACAGGTCAGCCCCCGGATCCTGGCGGCACCCGGCCGGCTCGACCCGGTCGCCCGCGAGCTCGACGAGTACTTCGGCGGGACCCGCCAGCGCTTCGACGTACCGGTCGATCTCCGCCTCGCCCATGGATTCCGCCGCATCGTGCTGGACCACCTGCGCTCGATCGCGTACGGCGCCACCGAGAGCTACGCGACCGTTGCCGCGGCCTCCGGCAATGCGGCAGCGGTGCGCGCCGCGGCGTCGGCGTGCTCGCACAATCCGGTGCCGCTCGTCGTGCCGTGTCACCGCGTGATCCGCAGCGACGGCAGCATCGGGCAGTACCGGGGCGGGAGTGCGGCAAAGGAGACATTGCTCGCGCTGGAGTCAACGAACTGAAGGCCCAACCGATCACGACGGACACAATGACCTATGCCGTCGCGATCGCCACGTGCCGACAACGTTCGCAGGGTGACGACATCCCACCCCCAGAGCGGGCCTGCCCAGATGACGCCGTACGTCCGACGTCATCTTCGGAGACTTGGTCATCAGATCGTGGTTCCCGGCTTCCAGCCTCGAGCGCGGTGCTGTTGGTAGCGATGCCTCGCCACGCACGAAACGAGATAGCTGATGTCTTCCTACGTCAGCCGCGCGTCGCCGACTCGGCGCGGGCCCTCCTTGCGGCCACCACGGCCACTGCCCTCCTCCTGATGTCCGGCGGCACGAACGCTGACGCCGCCATCGTCCCGACCGTTCCGCTCGGCACGGCTGCGGCCTACTCGGTGCTCGGCGGGTCCACGGTGACCAACACCGGGCCCAGCGTCCTCAACCGCAGTCTCGGGCTGTCTCCCGGAACGTCGATCACCGGCTTCCCGCCCGGCACGGTGCTCGGCACGACCAACCAGACGAACGCGGCGGCCGCCCAGGCCAAGTCCGACCTCACGGCGGCCTACGTCAACGCCGCGGGCCGACCGATCGACGGCGACCACCACCGCCGACCTCGGCGGCCTGCTGCTGCAAGCCGGCGTCTACTCCGGTCCGAGCAAGGGTGCCCTCGGCCTGACCGGGACGGTGACGCTCGACGGGGCGGGCAACGCCGACTCGGTGTTCATCTTCCAGACCAACTCCAGCTTGATCACCGCGTCGAGCAGCACCGTGGTGCTGACCAACGGTGCGCAGGAGTGCAACGTCTACTGGCAGGTCGGCAGCTCCGCGACGCTCGGAACCGGCTCGACCTTCCGCGGCACGATCCTGGCCCTCAGCTCGATCTCCCTCAACGACAGCGTGACGGTCCACGGTCGTGCACTTGCCCGCAACGGTGCGGTGACGCTCATCAACGACACGTTTGTGAGCCCGACCTGCGCCGGCACCGCCGGCGGCGGCGGGACGACCGCCACCACCGCTCCGGCCACCACACCGACCACCGCTCCGGCAACCGGCGGCGGCACGACGACCGGCACGACGCCCGGCGGTGGCAGCACCACCAGTGCGACGACCCCCGGCACGGGTACCGACACCGGCCTCACGAGCGCCGGTCCCGGTGTTCCCGGAGTCTCGGGTCCCCCGCGCACCGGCGGCGCACCGCTGCAGAGCGGAAGCTCGCCTTGGGTCGCGGTGCTCTTCGTCATCCTGATCGGTGGCGGGACGGGCCTGGCCCTCGTGCGCCGGCGCCCGGGCGATCGCGCCGAGTCATTGATCGAGCACTAGCCAACGATGGGTTCTTGGAGGCCACTGGCCACGGCCGGGAGCCGGCTCGCGATCTTGCTGATCGCCGCCACGCTCCTGGCCGGGTCGGCGGCCGTCGCCACCGAAGGTGAGTCGGTCGCCCCCGCGCTCAGCGCCCCACCGGCGGCCCGGCCCGTCGAAGCACCGATACCGCTTCCCTTCCCCGCGCCGGTCCTCGACCCGAGCACCGGCCTGCGGGACCCGCCGATCCCGATCCCGTTGGAGCTACGTCTCCCGACGCTGGCGCGGTTCGCCACGATGCTCGGGGTCGGCCTGCTCGCCAACGACGCGATGGACGCGCCGATGGGGAAGGCCGACAACCCCGACTGGCAGCAGGCCTTCTGGTACCGCGGGCAGCGCGATCCCCGGCGCACTCAGCACCGCGGTGATCGCGGGTCACATCAGCGATCCGCTCGGCCGGCCGGGCATCTTCGGCTACCTCAATCTCCTGCGCCCCGGTGATCCCGTGATCGTGCACGACACCCGCACGGGACTGGACGTCACGTTCTCCGTCACCGACACGATGTCGTACCCGATCGAGCTGACGACCGACCCCGGCGTGCTGACCCAGATCTACGGCACCGGCCCCGTCGCGGGCACGTGGCCGCAGCCGTCACCCGACGGCCTCGCGCACCTCACCCTCGTCACCTGTGACGGGACGTTCCGCAACGGCACCCACGACCATCGCCTGGTCGTGCACGCCATCCGCGTCGCCTAGGCCGACACCCGCCCGCGAGACCGGCGGGCCCGCTAGTTGATGCGGACGGGAATGGCGCGCGGGCCGCGGACCTGACCGGCCGACCACGTGACCTGGCTCGGGTCCCGCAGCTCGAAGTCGGGGTAGCGGGCGATCCACTCCTCGAGCGCGATGCGCAGCTCCATCCGGGCCAGGTTCGAACCGAGGCAGCGGTGGATGCCGAGACCGAACGCGCTGTGGCGGTTCACGGCCCGGTCCAGCACGACCTCGTCCGCGTCCGGGAACGCCTCGGGGTCGCGGTTCGCGGCCGGGAACGGCAGCAGCACCCAGTCGTCCTTCTTGAACGGGCAGCCCTGGAACTCGAAGTCCTCGGCCACCATCCGGGCCATCGTCACGGGGGCGTACGCCCGCAGCAGCTCTTCGACGGCGGTGGTCATGAGCTCGGGTTCCGTCGCGAGCCGGCGCCGGTCCTCGGGGTTCTGGGCCAGGTGCCACAGCGACGCACCGATCGCCGACCACGTGGTGTCGATGCCGGCGATCATCAGCAGGATGATCGTGCCGCGCACGTGATCGGGGTGGAGCTTGTTGCCGTCGAGCTCGGCTTCGAGCAGGAACGTCGTGAGGTCGTCCTGCGGCTCGGCGAGGTGCTCCGCGATGCGGGCGTCGAGGTACTCGTCGATCCCGCTCGCTTCGAACCGGGCCTCCCGCTCTTCGGCGCTGAGGTCCACCGCTTCGATCACCAGGTGGATGAACTCCCGGAAGATGTCGGCGTCCTCTTGCGGGAAGCCGAGCATCTGCACGATGACGCGCACCGGGATGTGACGGGCGTAGTCGACCGCGGCGTCGATGTCTTCCTTGCCCGCGGTCTCGTCGAGCAGCTGGCGGCACAGGTCGCGGGTGAACTGCTCGTACCCGGCGACGGCCTTCGGCCCGAACGCGGGCAGCAGCATCCGGCGCGCGTCCGCGTGGAACGGCGGGTCGGAGGTGATCGGTGGGGCGACACCGATCGGCGCGGGGAGATCGTTCTCGTCGGGGCGCAGCTCACTCACGATCACCGAACGCGAGGTGAAGTGCTCGGTGTCGTAGGCGACCGCGGTGATGTCCTCGTTGCGGACCGGGAGCCAGGTGCCGCCGTACCGGTCCGTGTGCGCGACCGGACACTTGCTCGCGCAGCTCGTCCCAGATCGGGTACGGGTCGGCCACCCACTCCGGGTCGGTGTGATCGAAGTCCTTGGCCCAATCGGTGACCGGCGGTCGCGAGCTCATTCGTCCTCCGAAATCTCGATCGCGAGCTCGGGGCAGTTCGCCGCCGCGAGCCGCGCCTGCTCGACCTGGCCGGCCGGCACCTGGCCGTCGTTGGTCTCGTGCGCGTAGCCGAGGTCGTCGACGTCGAAGAGGTCCGGCGCGATCGCGTAACAGCGGTTGTGGCCCTGACACCGTTCGCTGACGACGTGCACGCGCATGGCTCCCCTTCTCGTCAGGCCCGCGGTCGGGCTGGAGCCTGCGCCAGCGTATCGCGGTTGACCGACCGTCGGTCAACGAACCGGATCTCCGGTATTCTGGCGCCGTGGGACGCAAGGAGCAGGCCGAGGCGTCACGGGCGGGCTTGATCGAGGCCGCCCGGCAGTGCTTCACCGAGTCCGGGTACGAGGCGACCACCGTCGCCGCGGTGCTCGAGCGAGCCGGCATGGCACGGGGCGCGCTCTACCACTACTTCCCGGACGGGAAGCGGGAGCTGTTCACCGCGGTGTTCCGGGTCGTCGACGAGCGATTCCACCGCCAGCGCGACGCGGTGTTCACGCTCGAGTCGCCGTTCGCGCGCATCCGCGCCGGCATCCGGGTGTTCATCGACCTCTGCACCGAGGACGACTTCGCCCGCATCATCCTGATCGACGCGCCGAACATCGTGCCGGACCAGGGCGAGCTCGGAACGTCGTACCGAGCTCCTGCGCGCGCAGCTCGTGGAAGCGGAAGCGGCAGGCGAAGTGCGCCCACTCGATCCCGACGTGATGGCGACCGCGCTGTACGGCGCCGCCCGGCGCGCCGGTGAGTACGTCACCGCGGCGCCAGATCGCAACCACGCCGCCGCCGAAGCGACCCGGTCGCTCGACCTCCTGCTCGACGGGCTCTCGGTCGACGCGCTGCGGCCTGTTCCCGGCAGCTGATTGCGCGGCACCTCACCGACCCTCGGGCGAAGGTCCCCTGGCGTCGCTAGCGGTCGTGCAGCAGCTCCGCGATCAGGCCCTCCAACATCACCGCGAACTCGTCGGTGAACGCGGCTTCCCCGTGGCCGAAGTTCGGCAGCACGACCAGCCGACGCGGCTCACCCAGCCGTTCGTACAGCGCGTACGCATCGCTCACGGGAACGTATCGATCGCGGCGGCCGTGCACGATCGCGACCGGGATCGGCGCGATCTCGGCCGCGAGATCGAGCGGAGGCGACGCGACCGGGGCCTGCTGCGGATCCACGCGGGTGCCGTACCGGTCGAGGAGCCGCCTCCCCCGCTCGGTCCCTGCGAGCGTTCCGAGCAGGCGCGCCCGGGGCAGCTGCGGGACGTGCCCGACTGCCGGGCTGCTGATCGCGATCACCGCGTCGACCTGGCCGCCGAGGCCCGGCGTGGCGGAGCGCGACGAAGGCACCCATCGACGCACCGACGCTGACCACCTTCGCGTGACGACCGCGCGCGATGGCGACCAGCGCCTCGAGGTCGCGCACCTCGCGGTCACCGAGCGTCGACAAGCCGCCGCTCGTGCCGTGGCCGCGGAAGTCCGCGGTGTACACCGCGAGGCCACTGGTCGGCGAGGTGCCGGACGAAGGCCACGACCTTGCGATTGTGCTGGGACCCCGTGAACCCGTGACCGAAGACGACCGCCACCTCGGCTTCGGCTGATCCGTACATCAGGGTGCTGAGCCAGACGCGGTCCGAGGTGACGACGGGCGCCGCGCGCGGCTCGTTGCTCGACATGACCCTCCTCGGCGTGGGCTCAGAAGAGGCGTCGAGCCGGCGCGGGCGACGGCCGGTCGGCCGTCGGGCCCAACGCGGCGTCCCAACTAAGAAGCTGGTGCCCACCGTACAACCGCCGGCCGAAGTCGCCTGGCGCACGCGCGCAGCTCGTCATCCAAGCGTGCCGTCGGCGCCGTACTCCCACGGTGCCCTCCGTGATGTGGTTTCGACGCGACCTTCGTCTCGCGGACCATCCCGCGCTCGCCGCCGCCGCGAACCATGGACCGGTCGTCCCGGTCTTCGTGCTCGATCCGCGCCTCGCCCGGCCGGCCGGGGCGGCCCGACTCGCCTTCCTCTTCCGATGCCTGCGGGCGCTCGACGATTCCCTCGCCGGCGCCCTGGTCGTCCGCCACGGATCGCCCGCGGACGCGCTCGCGCAGCTCGTCCAGGACACGGGCGCGGACGCGGTGTACGCCACTGGCGGACTTCGGGCCGTACGGGCATGCTCGTGACCTCGCGGTCGCCGCTCGGCTCGCGGCCCGCGGCGTCCGCTTCGAGGTGGTCGAGTCGCCGTACGTCGTGCCGCCCGGCTCGGTCACGAAGGCGGATGGCACGCCCTATCGGGTGTTCACCCCGTTCTACCGGGCGTGGCGCGAGCACTCCGGCGTCGAGGTCTTACCCGCACCCACGACGCTCGACGTGGTGCGCGGCGTCTCCTCCGATCCGCTCCCGCCGGAGCCGACTCTCGACGCGTCCCTCCCGATGCCAGGAGAGCCCGGTGGCCTCGCTCGCCTCGCGGCATTCCTGGTCGACGGGGTCGACGGCTACGACGATGACCGCGATCGGGCCGACCGCGATCGCACCTCTCGCCTCTCGCCGTACCTGAAGTACGGCTGCATCCATCCCCGCCAGGTCCTCGTCGAGCTCGGGAGCGCGCCGGCACACGAGACCCTCCGCCGGGAGCTCGGCGTGGCGGGAGTTCTACGCCGACGTCCTGTTCCACCAGCCGGACTCGGCCCGCGTGGCGCTCCAGCCCGCCGCGGCTCGCATCCGGGCCGACACGGGCGCCGAAGCCGACCATCGCTTCGCCGCCTGGGCGGCCGGACGCACCGGTTTCCCGATCGTCGATGCGGGGATGCGTCAGCTGCGCAGCGAGGCGTGGATGCACAACCGGGTGCGGATGATCGTCGCCAGCTTCCTCGTGAAGGACCTGCATCTCGACTGGCAGCGCGGTGCGCGGCTGTTCATGACGCGCCTCGTCGACGGCGACCTGGCCTCGAATTCGCATGGATGGCAGTGGGTCGCCGGCACGGGGACCGACGCCGCGCCGTACCACCGCATCTTCAATCCGATCCTGCAGGGCCGGCGGTTCGATCCCGACGGCGACTACGTGCGGCGGTGGGTCCCCGAGCTGGCCGGGATCGACGGCGCCGCGGTGCATGAACCGTGGAAGCTGACCACGCCGGTCGCCGGATATCCCGCACCGATCGTCGAGCACGCAGACGAGCGGCGCGAGGCGCTCGAGCGCTACGCCGCCGCCAGGTCCACAACCCGTACCTCGTGATCGCGACCCCGCCCGGGGTGGTGCTCCAGCGACCGCTGACCGGCGGGGCGATCAAGCGCCGCGATCGGGGAGATCCGCTTCGATCCCGTCGAGCAATCGCTTGAGGTTGCGGTTGAACCGGCCGGGGTTGGCCAGGTGCGTCTCGACCTGCCGCCACGCGGCTTCGAGCCCCTGCTCCTCACCCATCGCGGCGAGCTGCGGGTAGTCGCCCGTCGCCACCAGCCCGTTGACGTATGCGGCCAGGTCGGCATCGGAGGAATGCGCGTGCTGCTGGTTGTTCCGGTGATGGAGGCAGAACCCGAAGACGTACTCGTCGACGACGCTCACGATGTCGAACTTGTCGGCGAGGTCGAGGGGCAGTGACGCCGCAGCCTGAAGCGTCTGGTCGAAGTGGCGCACGCTGTTCGGACCGATCGGTGGATCGTCGGTGATGTCGAGGATCCACGGATGCCGCTCGAGCGCAGCGCGCGTCCGTTCTGCGATGAGCGTCAACGCGGCGCGCCAGTCATCCGGAATGGGTTCATCGTCGGGAACGACGAGCTCGCCCATGATGGAGTCGAGGACGAGCGACAGCAGCTCGTCCTTCGTGCGCACGTAGTGGTAGAGCGTCATCGTGCCGGCTTCGAGCTCGGCCGCGATGCGGCGCATCGAGACGGCGTCGAAACCTTCGGTGTCGGCGATGCGTACCGCGGCCTCCGCGATCGAGTCGCGCGTCAGGCGAGGGCGACGGGACTGCGGCTCGGGCCGCATCCAGATGTCGAGCCCTCCGAGCTGTTCGGCAACGCGGTCGAGCGCCGCGGCCTTCTTCGCCAAGCGAGCAGCTGCGGCTTCCTGCTTGGCCGCCTTCTCCGAGACCTTGTCCGCGGCGCGATTGAGCTTCGCCGCCTTCTCGGCCATCTTGCCGGAGACCTTGTCCGCGACCTTCTCGACCACGCTCGCGGGTCGAGCCTCGGTGCGACCCTTGTCACTTGCCATTCGTACACCGTACCGCTAGGGTGAGTCGTACTATGTACCAAACAGACGTACAGCATACGACAGCCCCGACGGCCGGAACGATGACCGGCGGCGGCGTGCAGGCGCAGGGCCTGGGCAAGCAGTTCGGGGACCTCTGGGCGCTGCGGGACCTCGATCTCGACGTCGCCCCGGGCTCGATCCTCGGTCTGCTCGGCCACAACGGCGCGGGCAAGACCACCGCCATCCGGATCCTCACGACCCTCTCCATCCCGACCGAGGGCTCCGCCACCGTCGCCGGCATCGACGTCGCCACCGATCCACTCGAGGTGCGCCGACGCATCGGAGTCGCCGCGCAGCAGGCAACCGTCGACGGGCTCATGAACGCGCGGAAGAACCTCGTGATGGTCGGACGGCTGCACCACCTGTCCAAGGCTGAGGCCACACGACGCGCGGACGAGCTGCTCGAGCGGCTCGGCCTCGCCGACGCGGCCACGAAGCTGGTCAAGACGTTCTCCGGCGGCATGCGGCGCCGGCTCGACCTCGCGGCGAGTCTGGTCGCCGCGCCTGAAGTGCTCTTCCTCGACGAGCCCACCACCGGCCTGGACCCACGGAGCCGCAACGACCTCTGGGCCATGCTCCGCGATCTCACCGCGACCGGCACCACGATCATCCTGACGACGCAGTACCTCGAAGAAGCGGACGTGCTCGCAGACGATGTGGTGGTGCTCGATCACGGCCGCACCGTCGCGCACGGGACACCGGATGAGCTCAAGACGCAGATCGGCAATGACCGCATCGACATCACGGTGAACAACGCGGACGAGCTCGCGCTCGCGGCGAACGCGACCGACGCCTTCGCGTCGACTGCGCCGACCTTCGATCACGATCTGCTGATCGCCACCGTTCCCGTCGTCGACGGCACCCGGCTCATGGACGTGATGCGGGCGCTCGACGCGTCCGGCGTCGACGCCGTTGACCTCAACCGTCGCCAGGCCACGCTCGACGACGTGTTCCTCACCCTCACCGGTTCCACCGGTTCCGACACCCCCGAGGAGGAGTCGGCATGACCGCACTCGCCGAGACCACGGACCGGACCGCCGCCACGGCGCGCCCGCCCGCTCCCACCCACCAGCGCACCTCGCTCACCACCTGGTGGAGCGACACGCTCGTGTTCGCCGGGCGCAACATCGAGCACATCCGCCAGATCCCCGAGAAGCTGCTCGACGTCACCTTGCAGCCACTGATGTTCGTGCTGCTGTTCGCGTACGTGTTCGGTGGAGCGATCGCCGTGCAGGGTGGGAACTACCGCGAGTTCATCATCGGCGGGATCCTGATCCAGTCGCTGGCGTTCGGCCTGACCGGACCCGCGACCGCGATCTCGACCGACCTCACCGAAGGCGTGATCGACCGGTTCCGTTCGCTGCCGGCCACCCGCACGGCCTACCTGGCCGGGCACTACGTCGCCGAGCTCGCGGGCATGGCATTGTCCGTCGCGGTGCTCCTCGGCGCCGGACTCGTCGTCGGCTGGGGCGTGCACAGCGATCCGCTCGCGTTCGGCGCGGCACTGCTGCTCCTGTTCTTCTTCTGCTCCGCGATGATCTGGATCGGCACCTACATCGGGCTCGCGGTCCGCGCCCCTGACGCGGTGATGGGGGTGGGCTTCGTGGTGGTGTTCCCGCTCACGTTCCTCAGCAACGCGTTCGTCCCGATCAACACGCTTCCGACGGTGCTGAAGTACGTCGCCGCCTGGAACCCGGTCAGCGTCGTCGTAGCTGCCGTTCGCGAGCTCTTCGGGAACCCGAGCTCACCGGTCAGCGTCCACACCTGGCCGTTGGAGCACCCGGTCCCGTCGGCCTTCGCCTACTGCTTCATCATGCTGGCGATCGCCGGGCCGGCGTGCCTGCGCCGCTACCGCGCCCGCACCACGGACTGAGCCGGTTCCGGTCACGGCGTACCGGGAGCGCAACCGCAAGGGGCTCGACTGACGCGGTAGCCCCTTGCGGTCACCGCCCCACGGTGATCAGTCCTCGCGCGGCGGGGGCAGCTCGCCGAAGAAGCCGGTGATCCGGCGGATGCGGCCGTCCTGGAGCTCGACCACGTCGACGCCGGTCATGGCGACGGTTCCGTCCGCCCCGACCAGCTCCCAGCCGTACCGGACGAACCCGTGGTGCTCGTCGAGCGCGCTCGTGCGCCGGAAGGTGTGGCGGGGGAAGTGCTCGAGCACCGCAGTGGCGAGGGCGGCGATGCCGTCGTGACCCTTCCCCTCGAGCGGCGGGTCGATGAGCTCGCCGTCGGGGAGCCAGACCTGGGCGATGAGGTCGGCCCGCCGCGCCGGATCGGGCTCGGCGTACGCCTCGAGATGGGTGTCCACGGTGGTGGCGATATCGGTCATGGTCGTTCCCTCCACGGGATCGTCGGGTGTCAGGCTCCCAGCGTGAAGGCGCGAGCGCGGTCAAGCGATTACCCGTGAGGTAGTGCTTTCGTCGTCCTCATTACCTGCCGGGTAATCGCCGCACCGCGCGAGCTCTTCTACATTCGGGGCGTGACTGCAACCGGAGTGGGCGAGTTCGTGCGCGACTGGCGCACCCGGCGTCGCCGCAGCCAGATGGACCTCGCGCTGGAGGTCGGGGTGTCGCCGCGTCACCTGTCCTTCGTCGAGACGGGTCGGTCGAAGCCGAGCCCGGAGCTCGTACTCGCGCTCGCGGACCGGCTCGAGGTGCCACTGCGCGAACGCAACACGTTCTTGCTCGCGGCCGGCTACGCGCCGCGCTACACCGAACGGTCGATCGACGATCCGTCGATGCACCGCGTGCGCGCCTCGCTGCAGCGAATGCTGGACGCGCACGATCCGTATCCGGGCGTCGTGATCGACCGGCAATGGAACGTCGTGCTCGCGAACGCGGCGGCGGGCGCATTGACGGCAGCCCTGCCCCCGCAGCTCCTCGCTCCAACGCTCAACGTGTACCGGATCTGCCTGCACCCCGAGGGTCTGGCGGCGCGCACGCTCAACTTCGCCGAATGGGCCGACTACCTCCTGCACCAGCTGCGGCGATCGATCGTGCTCACCGGGGACCGGGAGCTCGAGCAGCTCTACGACGAGGTGCGCAGCTACGAGAACGTCGCCGCGCTCGCCGCGCGGCCGAGCTCCGCCGCGGACGAACCGCCGCTCCTGGTGCCGTTCCGGATGGCGTTCGGTGATCACGAGCTCTCGCTGTTCACCACGCTCACGACCTTCGGGACCCCGCGCGACGTGACGTTGGACGAGCTGGCGGTCGAGCTGTTCTTCCCGGCGGACGATCAGAGCGAAGCGATGCTGCGCGAGCCCAGCCCGACGGAAGCTGGATGACCGACCGGACGTTCGTCCGTCGCGAGCCACCACGGTTCCGCCAGATCGCGGTGCGCCGGATCGAACCGGTGAGCGCCCGGCTGCTCGGCGTCACCCTCGCGGGACCTGAGCTCGAGGGATTCGCGGTCGACCTCCCCGCCGCCAGCGTCCGCGTGCTGCTCCCGTCGCCCGGATCATCCGAGCTCGTGGTACCGACGTGGAACGGCAACGAGTTCCTGCTCCCCGACGGGAGCCGACCGACGATCCGGACGCTCACGCCGCGGCGCGTCGACGCCGGAGCGCTCGAGCTGGACGTCGAGATCGTCGTGCACGGAAACGGCGCGGCATCCGAATGGGTGACCGCGGCCGGACCGGGATCGCCGGTCGCAGTCTCCGGCCCGGGCCGTGGCTACACCATCGAAGCTTCCGCGCCGCGCTTCGTCCTCGCCGGCGACGAGACCGCGATCCCGGCCATCGGCCAGCTGCTGGAGCAGCTGCCCCAGGAGACCCCGGTCGACGTGCACCTCGAGGTCAGCCGGCCCGATGCGCGTCTGGCTCTCCCGGAGCATCCGCGTGCGACCGTCAGCTGGTACGACCTCCCGGCGGGCGCGCCTCCCGGCGACACGATCGTGGACGCGATGCGCAACGCGACCATTGACGCCGATGCTCGGGTCTGGGCCGCGGGTGAGGCCGCCGCGGTCCAGCGCATCCGCCGCAACCTCTTCGCCGAGCGCGGGATGGCTCGCTCCCAGGCCGTCGTGCGCGGCTACTGGAAGCACGGCCGGGGTGGCGACCCGGACGACGCGTGATCTATCGCGTGACGGCGCGCAGCACCGCGTCCAGGCATTCGGGCAGCGGCCGCGTCGAGTCCACGGTCAGGTCGACGTCCGTCGGCGGCTCCCAGCTCGCCCGCGAGCGCTCGACGTCTTCCCAGGTCAGTTCCTCCCACCCGGGAATCCCCCGGCGGCGCCCCTCGATCCGCGAGCGCTGCACGGCGAGATCGTCACAGGTGGTCATGACGATCACGGACGGCACGCCCCGCTCGGTGGCGAGCACGCGGACCGCGCGGACATCGCGATCACGGGCCATGCCGTCGAGCACGACCGGCTGACCACGCCGCAGCTGCTCCCGGGCCGACTGCAGCACCATCGCCCACCCCAGGGCCCGACAGGTCTCGCGGTCCAGCGTGCGGATCGCGTCCTGCAGCGGCTCGAACGGCGTGAGGGCGGCCATCGCCCAGTCCCACGCGAACATCGAGGCACCGAGCGCGCCGGCACAGTGCTCGGCGATCGTCGACTTGCCGCTGCCTTGCAGGCCGGTCACCAACACGATCATGGGTCCAGTACAGCTCGGAACGCGAGAGCTCGCCACGCTCCGGTAGCGTCCGCGCCCATGAGCCTCCCGACGATCGAGGGTCCGATCACCGGTGGCCACGGCCGCCCGATGCTGATCTCCACGAGCCTCGACCTCGCCGCAATGGGCTACGAGGAACACGAGTACTTCGTGCGCGGGACCGCCCGTACGTTCACGACCTCCGCGCCGTTGACGGAGGACGGACGGTGGCACGCGTCGCCAGGCAGAGGCGGCGCCGTACGTCACCCGCATCGTGGTGTACCGACCCGTCGACCCGGCTCGGAGCAACGGCACCGTGTGCGTCGAGTGGTTCAACGTGTCGGCCGGATTCGACACGGCCCCGGACTGGCTCGCCGCCCACAACGTCGCGCATCCGCGAAGGGATCATCTGGATCGGGGTGTCCGCCCAGGCCGCGGGCGTGCAGGGCGGCGGGCCCGCCGTCGGCGGCATCGCCTCGGGCGGGCTCAAGGCCACGGACCCAGAGCGCTACGCACCGCTGGACCATCCAGGCGACAGCTTCTCGTACGACATCTTTTCGCAGGTCGGTGAGCTCGCTCGCCGGCGTACCGACGCCCGATCTGACGGGTGGCGCGGCGGTGGAGACCGTGGTGGCGGTCGGCGAGTCGCAGTCCGCGTTCCGGCTGGTCACCTACGTCAACGCGGTCCACCCGGTGACGCCGGTCTTCGACGGCTTCCTGGTGCACAGTCGCGGCGGTGATGCCGCGCCGCTACGCCAAGCTCCCCAGGACGAGATCGCGGTGCCGGTGGGAACGGTCGTCCGCACCGATCTCGACGTCCCGGTTCTCGTGTTCCAAACCGAGAACGACTTCACGTTGTTGAACTACCTCCCCGCCCGCCAACCCGACACCGACCGCATCCGGGTCTGGGAGGTCGCGGGGACCGCGCACGCGGACGCCTACACCGCCGGCATCGGATTCAACGACAACGGTGACGGCCGCGCCGAGGAGCAGCTCCTCGATGTCCGCGCCATTGACGGCGGCCCGCTCGGATGCGAGAACCCGATCAACGCCGGACCCGCGTACGCAGTGCTGCAAGCCGGGATCCACGCGCTCGTCGGTTGGGCCGCCGGAGGCTCGGCGCCCGTACCCGCGCCGCGGCTCCAGCTCGCGTCGGAGGATCCACTCGTGATCGCGAGCGACGAACACGGCAACGCACTCGGCGGGGTCCGCACGCCACTCGTCGATGTACCGACGGCGACCCTGCGAGGTGATGGCAACGACGGTGAGTCGTTCTGCCGGCTCTTCGGCACGACCGGGGCGTTCGACGCGGCCAAGATCAGCTCCCTGTATCCGACCCACGACGCGTACACGGCACCGTTCGACGCGGCGACCGACGCCGCGGTGCGCGCCGGCTTCCTCCTCCCCGAGGAAGCCGACAATCTGAAGCGTGCCGCGGCGAAGTCGGCGGTGCCCGGACCCTGACGTCCTCTCCCCGGTACGCTGCGACCGCGCACACCTATCCGGGGGGATCAATGGGGCGCTGGCGATCGTTAGTGATCCTGCTGTGTGTCGCGATCCTCGGCGCGGCATGCAGCCGCAGCGACGACAGCACCGGCGCGTCCGACTCCTCGTCGTCGACAGCACCCCCCGCGGCCGCGACGGCTGACTTCGGGACGCTGAAGGACGTGTGCCAGCCCGGCGACGCGAAGGGCGCGACGGCGCAGGGCGTCACGGACGACTCGATCCGCGTCGCGACCTTCTCGGACCGCGGCTTCGCCGGCCGCCCCGGTCTGAACCAGGAGCTGTTCGACAGCGGCGAGGTCTTCACGAAGTGGTGCAACGACGCCGGCGGGATCAACGGACGCAAGCTCGTCCTCGACGAGCGCGACGCCGCGCTCACCGACTACCGCGCCCGGATCATCGACTCGTGCCAGGCAGGACTTCTTCATGGTCGGCGGCGGTGCGGTCTTCGACGACACCGGCGTGAAGGACCGGGTGGAGTGCATGCTCCCTGACGTCGCCGGATTCGTCGTCACACCGATTGCACGCGGCTCGGACCTGCTCGATCCAACCGTTGCCCAACCCGCCGGGTGCGGTGCAGACCGGCGACCTCCGTTGGTTCGAAAAGCACTTCCCGGAAAGCACCAAGCACATCGGCATGCTGACCGGCGACCTGGCCACCACGGTGAAGGTCTCGAAGGACGATCGCGAGGCGATCGAGAAGCTCGGGTGGAAGGTCGTCTACAGCGACCAGTACCCGGCCGCGGGCGTCGCCAGCTGGACCCCGTACGTGCAGGCGCTCAAGGACAAGGGCGTGCGGGCGATCATGTGGACCGGTGAACCGGAGGGTCTGGCCAAGCTCGAGCTGGCCATGGCGGACGCCAACTACAGCGTCGACTGGATCCGGACGCCGCCCAACCACAACGACCAGAACCTGATCGACGTCGCCGGCGCGGCGTTGAAGAACACCTACGTCTGGAGCTCGTTCCCGCCGTTCGAGAGCGCCAAGGACATGCCGGCGCTGCAGGACTACCTCGACCTCTTCGCCAAGTACCAGCCCGACGCGAAGACGAAGGCCTACCTCGGGCTGCAGTCCTGGTCGGCCTGGTTGCTGTTCGCGCAGGCGGCCAAGGCCTGCGGGTCGAAGCTCACGCGCACCTGCGTCTACGACAACTCGAAGAAGGTCCACGACTGGACCGGCGGCGGGCTGCACGCCCGCACCGACCCCGGTGCGAACACGGGAGGCGGATGCTTCGACCTGCTCAAGGCAACGCCACAGGGATTCACCCTGGTCGACATCGACCCGAACGAAGGCATCTACAACTGCAGTCCGAAGAACGCGTACTTCGTCAAGGAAGGAAGCAAGGAAGGAGTCAAGCTCGCCGACGTCGGCAAGACGCATGCAGGACCTGAAGTAGCTCCTCTCGCCTGGTTGTGCCGCGCTCACTCCGGTTCCGGCTCGGAACGGGACGGTCGTTAGGGTGCCGAAGCAGCGGGCAAGGGAGGACACATGATCGCCTCGGTTCACGTCGCCGACCTCAGTGTCGGGTCGGCACTTGCGGCGCTGCGAAAGCAGCCCACACCGGGATCAGTGCCGGGGTTGCGGCACGCGAACATCGGGCTCGGCGCGCCGCTCTCGCAGTCGACGTTGCCGCCGCTGCGCATCGGCCGGGTCGGGTTGGTTGCGTTCTGGGATGACGAGCACTCGGTCGACACGTTCGTGACCGAGCATCCATTGGGCCGCGAGCTCGGCGGGGGTTGGGAGATCCGAATGGAGCCGTTGCGAATGTTCGGGAGCTGGCCCGGTGTCCCGACAGACATCCCGGACGGCCGCAGCACCGACTACGACGGGCCGGCGGCCGTGTTGACGCTCGGTCGGTTGAAGCTGCCACAGGCGCCGCGCTTCCTTCGCACCAGCGCGAAAGCCGAAGGTGCCGTACTGGACGCGGAAGGTCTGATCTGGGCCACGGGTCTGGCGCGCCCGCCGTTCGTTTCGACCTGCTCGCTCTGGAAGTCGACGAAAGCGTTGTCGGTCTACGCGTACGGACACGGCCGACCGGCGCATTCCGACGCCATCGCCACCGACCAGGCGAAGCCGTTCCACCATGAGTCCGCGTTCATCCGCTTCCGCCCCCTCTTCTCGCGTGGGAGCCTCGGCGGTCGGAACCCACTCCCGGGGTTCGCGGTCAGCCCAGCCGGCTGATGAAGTCCTCGCTGCTCATCGGCTCGGAGAACATCGGGAAGTCGTAGCTGAGCGCGTTGTCGTGCTCCTCGATCGACGTCGCGGCGAGACAGTCGTTCAGCGTGATGACCTGGTAGCCGTTCTCGTACCCGCTGCGCATCGTCGACTCGACACAGCAGTTCGTCAGGAACCCGCCGATCGCGATCGTCGTGATCCCCTTGCTGCGCAGAATGAAGTCGAGGTTCGTGCTCGCGAACGTGTCGAGGCCCCGCTTGCCTTCGATCACGATGTCGCCGTCGGCAGGAGCGAGGTCGTCGACGATCGCCGCGCCCCAGCCGCCCTTCACGAACGCGTTGCCGTCGACAACTCCCTTGAGGATCCCGTACGGGTGCGAGCTGATCTCGTTGTAGCCCTCCGCGAACATGATCGGCGCATGCATGACGGTGGCCCCGGCGGCGCGGGCGGCGTCCGCGACCCGCTTGGTGTTGGCCAGCATGTCGGTCTTGTTCATGACCGCCTCGACGGCGCCGTGCAGGACGCCACCGTCAGACGTGAAGTCGTTCTGGTACTCGATCAGGACGACGGCAGTGGTGGACGGGTCGATGGACATGGCAGTCCCCCTCGCTCTGGGTGGACTCCCACGGTATGCCTCTGACCCGAAGCCCGCCCGTCGGTCAAGGTGAGACGAAGCGCTGGACGAACTCGAGCGCGGTGTCGGCGACTTCACGCCAACCGTGATCGATCGTGAGCGCGTGGCCGCGGTCCTTGATCTCGATGATCTCGGTGACACCCTCGTTCTGCTTCTGCTTCTTGAACGAAGCGTTCGCGATCGCCCACGGCACCGTGTTGTCCTTCTCGCCCGAGATGATGAGCAGCGGACCGCGCTCGGGGTTCTTGTGATCGACCTTCGCCTCGGTCCACGGGTTGAGGTTGGCGGTCGCGGCCTGGAAGAGCGGCGCGCCGGCCGCGGGGACTGCGTAGGTGTCGTACAGCTCCTTGGCCTCGTCCTCATCCACGGCGTTGGCGAAGCCGAAGCGGAACTGCTCGAACGTGAGCGGGACCGCGCGGTTGCGGTTCGCCGGGTTGCCGAGCACCGGCGACGCCGACTTCAGCGCCGAGATCGGGAGTGGGAGCACGCCCCGGAACGGCGCCGGGTCGACGGCGACGGACGCTGCCGGACAGGCCCCGCCCGGCGAGGATCTGGGTCAACAGCCCACCGAAGGAGTGGCCGACGATCGCCGGCTTCTTCGTGAGCGTCTTGATCACGTCGTCGAAGTGATCGGCGACCTGGCCCACCGTCTTCTTGGCGAAGACCTCGGGGTGCTCGTTCGCCTCTTCGACGCGTGTTGGGATCATCGGGCCAGCCCGGCGCGAGCGTCGTGTAGCCCGCCGCCTCGAAGACCTCGCGCCAGCGGTCCCAGCTGCTCGGCAGCAGCCAGAGGCCATGAACGAAGACGACCGGGGTGAGTCCGGATGCGTTCGCCCGCTCGACCTGCTCGGCCTCGACCTGCGTGATCTCCGACATGTGGCGCACCTCTCTCCGTGTAGCGGGGGTGGTTTGCGCGGTGCAGCATCGCGCACGGCTCGGGCATGATGTCGGGGTGCTCGATCACTTGGGAATCCAGTGCGCCGACGTACAGGCCAGCGCGGCGTTCTATGACGCGATCCTTGCGCCGCTCGGCGCCGTCCGGATGATGGACTTCGGCGAGGTCGTCGGATTCGGCGTCCCCCCGAAGCCGGACTTCTGGGTCGGCCCGATGACCGGTTCCGGATTTCGGGAGAGCCACATCGCGTTCGAAGCCGCGGACCGGGCCACCGTGCGCGGCGTTCTTCGCCGCCGCGGTGGCCAGGGCGCCGAGGTGCTCCACGAGCCGCGGGTCTTTCCGGAGTATCACGAGCACTACTACGGCGCGTTCGTCCGTGACCCGGACGGGAACAACGTCGAAGCGGTCTGTCACTCCCCGAGTAGGCGCCGTCAATGTCGGTGAGGCGTGCCGCGGGACGCGAGGAGCGCTGCTCGGGCAGGCTCGTCGTCCGCCGGCCAGACGGCCAGAAACCCACGAACTCCGTTCTGGTGCGCGATCGCGTCGCCGGGCGACCGATCCAGCACCGAAGAAGCCGGGACGCCGGTCCCCGGCTCGTGACGGGGATGGGTCACGCTGTCGGGCATGCGCATCCCGGCCCGCTGGTTCATCGTGCTGGCGGCGGTCGTCGTGGCGTTCGCCGCCCTGGCCGCGAACGCAGTCGCGGTACAGATCGAGTCACCGGCCGCCGGACTCTCGGCGACGGCCGGCCCGTCGTTGCCCGCGCCGCCGCAAACCCCCCTGCCCGGCGGGGAGCACACCCGCTCGTTCGACGTCGTCACCAACCTCGCCGCGGACGGTCACGTCCGTGTGCACGAGACGATCGTGCAGGACTTCGGTGTGGTCGCCGCGGCACGGGATCGAGCGGGTGATCCCGCTGCGCGACGACGTCGGCGAGCATCGCATCAGCGACCTCGTGGTCTCGACATCGGCCGGCACGCCCGACCACGTCTCGCTCAACGCGCAGCCGGACAAGGTGACGATCAGAATCGGCGACGCCGGCCGCACCATCGACGGCGCCCACACCTACCGGCTCGCCTACGACCTCGGGGGCATGACCGACGGACTCGACGGCGGCCGCTCCCGGCTCGCGATCGACGCGATCACCGCGTGGGCGCAGCCGATCGACGTCTTCCACTACACGGTGATCGCGCCGGGCCCGCCCCGGACCTTCCGCTGCGAGCAGGGCGCCCTCAGGTCGGAGGATCCGTGTGCGTCCAGGCAACGCACCGCCGATGGGGCGACGTTCACGGCCAACAACCTCGCGCCGATCGAAGCGCTGACCATCCGCATGACCTGGCCGGACACCGTCGTGGCGGTCAGCGCGTCCGAATCCGCGCCCGGTACCGCCGACGTGGGCTACGCGGTGCTCGCCGGCCTCGCGATCGCGTTCGTCGGTTGGCGCTACCGCCGTCGGTGGCGGCAGCTCTTCGCCACCGCGCAGACCCAGCTCTGGGCGACGTTCGGCCCCGACGTCGCCGGTGCCCAGACCGAGGCCTACGACCTCACCGGTGACCCGGCGATCGAGTTCGTCCCGCCGATGGGCTTGCGGCCGGGCGAAGCCGGAACGCTCCTCGAGGCCGCCAGACAGCAAGCTGCTCACCGCGACGGTGGTCGACCTCGCCGCACGCGGCGCGATGAAGATCACCGAGACACGACGGTTCCTGGACGCTCGAGCGCCGCAACCGGGACGTCGCGATGACCGACGACGAGCAGGTGGTGATGAGCGGCCTCTTCGGGGGCGCCGACGTGACCACGCTCGACGATCGCGGCAGCGAGATGGGCACGCTCGGCGCGGAGCTCGCGGAGCACCTCACCGACGACCTCGAGGCCCGCGGCCTCGCGGTGCAGGGCACGAGCGCCGGCGGCCTGCGCGCGAACACGCACCAGCTCTGGCTCCTCGTGCTCGGGATCATCGCGGTGATCGTCGGCGCGCGCCATCCACGTCGATCACGGTGCTCGCGACCGGGAACCGCGACGTTGCGCTCGCGGCTCGAGACGGTCGTCGTGGTGCTGGTCATCCTCGGGGTCGGGGCGATCCGCGTCCGGGGCGCGGCGAAGGGCCTCACGCCGATCGGGCTCGCGGCGTTGTGGCGCGTTCGGGGCTTCGACAAGTTCTTCACCCAGAGCGAAGCGATGCACGATCGCGCCGCGGCCGATCAGGGGCTGCTCCGCCAGTACATGGGGTACGCGATCGTCTTCGGCCACGTGACGCAGTGGATCGCGGCGTTCGACAACCCGGACACCTCCGATTGGTTCGCGTCGAGCCGGCCCATGGACATGGCGTTCGTCGGCTTCGCCGCCTCGTCGAACTGGAGCCCGCCCGCGTCGTCGTCCAGCTCGGGGTTCGGCGGTGGCGGTGGCGGGGCCGGCGGCGGCTCCGGTGGAGGCGGCGGCGGGAGCTGGTAGCCGCCGCGCGCCCGCGTCAGCTGAAGACGGGCAGGCTCCGGAACGGCTCGCCCTCGACCAGCTCCGACTCGCGTCCATCCGGACCCACCGGCACCTCACCGATCAGCGTCACCCGATGCAGCGTCCGCGCAACGTCGAGGTCGTCGATGTCCTGCGGGCCGAGATGCGCGGTCGCCCGGTTGTCCCAGAAGGCGACGCTCCCGGGCTCCCACCGGAACCGCGCGGTGTACGCCGGTCGCGCCGATCTCGTCGAACAGCAGGTCCAGGAGGTGCCGGCTCTCGTCGCGCTTCACGCCGACGATCCGGTACGTGAACCCCGGATTCACGAACAGCGCCCGCTCGCCGGTGACGGGATGGACGCGCACGACCGGGTGCCGCGCGACCAGTGGGTTCTTCTCGGTGACGTTGCTGCCGCCGAACACCGCACCCTTGCGCGCCTGCGCCGCGCCGTAGCGGTGCTCCGCGCGGAGCCCGTCGACGAACTGCCGTACGCGGCTCCGAGAGGTTCTCGTACGCGGCGACGAGGTTGGTGAAGGTGGTGTCACCTCCGTACTCGGGCACGACGTCGGCCCGCAGCACCGATCCCGCGGGCGGATTGACCGCGGCAGTGACGTCCGTGTGCCAGTCGTTCTCGTTGGAGTAGCGCCGACGGAGCTTCTTCGCCGCCTCGCCGGTGATCCCGTACTGCGCGGCGTAGCGCTCGGGATCGACGGTGTAGATCTCCGGAAACCCCTCGGGCGGATCGTCGTCGTACGGGTGGGCGTACGTGAGCTCCCCGAACTGGCGCGGCGAACGCGATCTGCTCCCGGTGGCCGAGGTGCTGGTCGCGGAAGAACACCACCTTCCAACGATGCAGCGCGTCAGTGATCACCCGCTGCTCGGCTTGCGGTGAGCGGTACCGCAAGATCGACCCCGTGGATCTCCGCGCCGGTGTGACCCGAGAGCGGATGCACGCGTCACCCCCGTCGCGCGACGGCTCGGTCGCGGAACGATCGACGAGCTCGGTCATGGTCAGCTCCTCCTGGAGTCAGTCGTGCTCGTGAAGGTGGGCACGTTCCTCCTCGCGAGCCTCGGCGAACCGCACGGTCTCGTACGCGATGAGCAGCACGAGGAGCGCCAACACTCCCCCGAGTGCGACGAGCGCCACCACTTCGTGCCACACCGGGATGAGCGCGAGCAGTACGAGCGCGACGACGAGCCGCGCCGTGCTCCAGATCCCGACGGCGCGGCGCTTGAACGCGACGTGGGCCAGCAGATAGAGCGCAACTCCACCGCCCAGCGCGACCGCGGGCACCAGGTGCAGCGGTTCCGTGACGTGGGCCAGCGTCTCGTGCAGCGCGAACGCGATCAGCACGACCGCGGCGACCATCGGGAAGTGAAGATACGAGTACGCGTCGCGCGCGAGCTCGTTCTGCTCCCGACCCGGGGGGAGCGACGCGAGCCGTCGCGCCGCGACGATTGACGCCACGTCGAAGTACGTCCACCACAGGCCGGCGGCGAGGAAGACCCCCAGCACGGCCGCGGTGATGATCTCCGCGGTCAAGGTGACTCCCGCGCTGGCACCGATCGCCACGATCGACTCGCCGAGGGCGATCATGATGACCAGGCCGTGACGTTCGGCGAAGTGCACGGGGACGAGCTGCCAACCCCTCGCGCCGAAGAAGTACGGGCCGCCCATGTCGAGCAACAACGCCAGCGCCCAGAGCCCGTCCCGGACGCCGCCCGGACGCGAACGCCCCGGCGACGAGCAGCCCGATCCCCGACCGCGGTGCTGCCCGCCCAGCCCGATCACCGAATGCCGCAGCTCCGGCTCGTCCCGGCTGGCCACCAGGAACAACCCGATCTGCGCGGACCGCACCAGCCCGTAGGCGACGGCGAAGATCATCCCGTTGTCGCCGAATGCATCGGGGACCGCGAGCGCGGTGACGAGGAACGCGGCCATGGCCGCGAACATGACCAGGCGCACGGTGCCCTCTTCGGGATCGACCACGCTGGTCAGCCACGCATAGCCGACCCATGCCCACCAGAGCAGGCCGAGCACCAGGAGGCTCTGGCCGACCCCGGCCCAGGTGGTGTGATCGACGATGACCGTCGTGCACTGGGTCAGGGCCAGCACGAACACCAGGTCGAAGAACAGCTCGAGCGGCGTGACCTGCTCACCGTCGCGCCGGACGGCGCGGATCCGTGGCGAGCCGCCGGAGCTGCTGAGCCATGGCGCCGATTCTCGCACGCCGGTCGCCGGCCATCGACGGGGAGCAGCAGCGCGGTCGCGAAGCGCGAAACTCCGGCCATGCGTCAGCTGAGCTGTGTCGGGCCGGGTCGAGTCGAGTGGACTCGAGGTCGCCGAGCCGCAGATCGAGCATCCGCTCGACGCGCTGGTCCGTCCGATTGCCGTCGCCCGCTGCGAGATCGATCCGTTGCTCGTCCTCGTCGGACCGCGGGCAGGGCGACGCGAGCTTCGCGCTCGGCCATGAGGCGGTCGCCGAGGTCGTCGCGATCGGCGACGAAGTGCACGGGCTCCGAGGTCGGCCAGCTCGTCCTCCCGTCGTTCCAGGTTTCGTGCGGGGTCTGCCGCGTCGTGTCGCGCCGGGCACACCGCGCTTGTGTGACGAGTACCCGGTGCTCTCGGACTACGGCATGCAGCCGCTGTCGGGAATCGAGTTCGGCGGGATGCTGTCGGACGTCGTGCGAGTGCCGCACGCCCCGTCGATGCTGTTCCCACTGCCGTACGGCCTGGATCCCGTGTCACTCGCCAGCGTGCCCGACAACGTCGTCGACGGGTACCGCGGGGTCGCGCCGCACCTGAAGGCAAATCCGGACGCCGACGTGCTCGTCGCGATTCACGGCACGCCGAGCATCGGGCTTTACGCCGCGCAGTGCGCGCTCGCCCTGGGCGCGCCGCAGCGTCACGGTCGCCAGCGACGACGACCGCGTCCTCGACCTCGCCGCGGCCCTCGGCGCGAAGACGACGAAGACCGACTTCGAGCGCCGCGCCGACCGGTACCCACTCGTCGTCGACTGCGGCGCCGCACGAGAAGGGCCTGCTGTACTCGATCGCCTCGACCCAGCCCGAGGGCATCTGCCAGAGCGTCTCGTACTACCCGAGTGCGACGGCGCCGCTGCCGCTCGGCCGGATGTACACGCTCGGCCTGAAGCTCTTCATGGGCCGGGCCCACTCGGCCGCACTGCTCCCGGAGGTGCTCAGCCTCATCGCGGTCGGGCAGCTGCGGCCGGAGAAGGTGACAACGACCGTCGTCGACTGGGAGGACGCGCCCGCGGCCTACCTCGACGACACGATCAAGCTCGTCGTGCGCCGCTGAGCGACGCGGTTCCGGCTCCCCGCCAACTCGGTAGGGTCTGGTCGTGCCCGGCTGTGATTTCACCCGTCGTGACTTCTTGCGGTGGACGGGAGTCGCCGCGGCGTCGCCGTTCTTCGCCCGCCGCCTGCTCCTCAACGGCGTCGAGGCGACCGCGACCGGCAAGGCTGACATCTCGCCGGTGAACCTCGAGCTGGTGACGCTCACCGAGGACCGCGCGGTGATCACCTGGTACACGGGATACACCGGCACGGATGACGGCCTCGGTCGGATGCGACCCGCGCCGGCCGACGGTGTGGTGCTCTGGGGCACGAACCCGAACCGGCTCCGCCGCGTTGTCCGGCGGCCGTTGGCGCGACACGCCGTATCACTACGTCGAGCTGAACGGCCTCGAGCCGGGACAGACCTACTACTACCAAGCCCGGTCCAACGGGAAGCTCGTGGCCCCCACGCCGTTCACGCTCATCAGCGGCAACGCGGTCGGCACGTCGGACTACGGGCTGACCACGGGTGGCCCGTACAGCTTCACCGTGCCCGAACCTCCCCCGGGCCGGTTCCTCTTCTCCATCGCGCTGTGCAACGACCTGCACATGGGCGAGACGACCGCGGGATTGCTGGGCGGCACCGAGATCAAGGGGATCCAGCAGGTGCCCGGCCTGCCGCCATACCCCGAGGTGATGCTCGAGTCGCTCGTGACGACGCGAGCGCGCTCGGCGCATCGTTCCTGCTCGCGGCCGGCGACATCACGGCCGAAGCGGTGCCCGTCGACCTGAGTCGGGCCGGTCAGCTCCTGGGCAAGTTCGGCCGCTACCGCCGCGAGGTGCTTCGTCACCCGCGGCAACCACGACCGGGCCCACGCGGGCGCGGCGTACGCGAGCTGCCGGGTCGGGCAGTGGCAGGGCAACGACTGCTTCCACGATCAGTTCTTCCCGGGCGACGACCCGCCGTACTTCCGCCACGACCTCCGGGGGCTGCGCGTCCTCGGGCTCGACACGTACGACAAGCCGGGCAACGGCAGCGATCCCGGTGCGCTCTCCACCGAGCAGCTGGCCTGGTTCCGATCCGAGCTGGCCAAGGACCGGGAACAGCCGACGATCGTGTTCGGCCACCATCCGCTCATCGTCGAGAAGTCGCCGTTCCCGATCTCGCCGAGCAACACGCTCGACGCGGGCCAGGTCGCGACGATCCTCGACGACTACGCGAAGATGCCCGGCCTCTTCCTGCACCACGCCGGCCACACGCACCGCAACAAGCGCACGATCAGCCCCGTCGCGCCGGCGGTGACGATGCAGGAGATCGCCGCGGGCAAGGAGTATCCCGGCGGCTTCTCGCTCCTGCGCCTGCACACCGGCGGGTTCGCGCTGAACTTCTACAAGACCCGCAGCCGCCAGGCGCGGGCGTGGAGCGAGCGCAGCCGCCAGGAGATCGTCGGTCTCTGGCCCCAGTTCGCGCTCGGGAGCAGCGTGTCGGACCGCAACACGATGGTCGAGCACGACCTCTCCGGCCTCCGGCCCATGCGCCGCAAGCCCGACCACTGGCACCGGCCAGCACCCCGCCATCTGTCCACGCAGTCGACCTGACGTTTCGGCGTGCCGAGCGCGACGGCGCGTCGGCGGCTTACGAGCTCGCCCCGGCGTGGAGAATCGACTTGCCGTAGACCGCAGCCACCTCGCCGTCGCGTAGATCTCGCGACGACTGACCGTCGGCGAACAGCGCGGCGTAGCCGTCCGGGCGGATCTGGACCGCGCGCATCTGGCACGCGCAATTCTTGTGGGCTCGACCTTCCGACGCCGCGGCCTGGGTCGCGAAGACCTTGTTCGTTGCGTGGCTCACGCACGCGTTGCATTCGCAGTGCGTCGCCCCGCGCTTGCCGGACGGGTAGCCCCAGTGAGAGTCGAGCCGCCAGACGAGCGACCGCCCGGCCTGCGTGCTCCCGGCCCGGTCGATTCCGAACGCGGCGAACACCCCGGCGCCGGCAAGCGTGGCAATGAACATCCGACGATCGAGTGTTCTCACCGCGGTGCTCCAGGTCGGCGGGCTGCGCTCGGGCTCCGGCCGGTCGGGCCCGGGAGCCGCACCGGTGCCGGCGTCGGCGAATGCCGACCCCGACGGTGGTGCGGCATCCGCGCTCGACCGACTGCTGCTGTCTTCGACCGGTCCGAGCGCTCCCTGAACCGGAATCGCCCGCGACCCGATTCGGTCATGAGAGCCCAACCACCGAATCGCCGAGGATGGACCCGCTGCTCCGGAGGTCTTGGCCCTTGATCTGGCCGCGGAAGTCGTAGTCACCGGGCAGCACCCGCACTGCGACCAGGCCTGAGCCGTCCGTCGTGCCGTCCTCGATCCAGACACCGTTGTTGCCGCGATGCGCGACCGCCACACCGGACTGACCGACCTTCACCGTCACGGTGACGAGATCGAACGCGACCAGCGGCTGCTTCGCCGCCGGGATGCCGGAGACGAGCTGGGTCGTGCCGCTGTAGTCAACGCGGAATGCATAGGAGCCTTCGAGTAGCTCGAGCTGGGCCGCGCCCTTGGCGTCGGTGTCTTCGTCGCTCATCCAATAACCGTCGTTCCCGAGATGCGCGACTGCGGCTCCGGGTGCACCCGCTACCGCGACGGTCATGGGCACCGTATGGAAGTCGATGACCGACCCGGCACCGATGACGGTCGCCGGCAGTGCCTGCGTCTGCCCGCGGTAGTCGATCTGCAGGTCGTAGGTACCGGGCGCGAGGTTGCCGGGCGCGACCCCGTCGGGACCGGTCTCGCCGAGCGTCGACCACGCACCGTCCGAGTACTCGATCGTTGCGCCCTCGAGCCCGGCGCCGCCACTGTCCAACAGCCGCACGCTGAACGCCGCCCCGGGAGCGCCACTGGCGCTCGCCAGCTCATCACCGGTGAGGCAGCTGGCGACCGGCGTGACCTCGTAGCTCCCGGAGGTCAGCGTGACATCGTGCAGTGCCGACTCCTGGCGGAGGTAGCCCTGGCTGACGAGCTGGGCCTCGCTGACGTACCCGCCGACCCGCGCGTTGTACGCCTCCTCGGCATCGGTGATCGACCGCTCGTCAGCCGCGCAAGCTGCCGACTGGCTCTTCTGGGTCAGGTTCGAGACAGCGAAGACGACCACGCCCGACAGCACGCCCAGGATGACGATGACGACGAGTAGCTCGACGAGCGTGAACCCGCGCTCGCGCGGGCGGAACCGACGATCCTCCACATGCCGGTATCGGTCGCCCCCGGGCGAGACTGAACCGGCGGGGGTGTCGGGACTTGACCTCACGATCCGTCGCGCTCCAGCGTTCACCGGACATGACCCCTCCCGGCTCGCCATCCGGAAGCGCCCCGAGCCTCGGCGCACGAGTCGATGCGTGCGACTGGGCCGTCACAGTCCAATCTCTCGACGCGTTCGGTGTGGCTTCGATCGGCGAGCTGCTGAGACCGGACGAATGCCGCGATCTCATCGACCGCTACGACGAGCCCGGGCGCTACCGGTCGACGGTCGACATGGCCCGGCACCGATTCGGCTCGGGCCAGTACCGGTACTTCGACCGGCCGCTGCCCGCGGTCGTGGCGGAGCTGCGGGCCGCGTGCTGGCCCCATCTCCTGCCGATCGCGCGGGAGTGGGCCGGGCGTCGCGCCGAACCGGCCACCTGGCCCGATGAGCTTCGACGCCTGGATCGACCAGTGCCACGCGGCCGGCCAGACGCGACCGACGCCACTGATCCTCAAGTACGGCCCCGGCGACTGGAACGCACTGCACCGCGACCTCTACGGGGAGCTCGTGTTCCCGCTGCAGGTCGTCATCGCGCTGAACGAACCGGAGGTCGACTACACCGGCGGTGAGTTCATCGTGGTGGAGCAACGGCCGCGTGCGCAGTCACGCGCCACGACCCTCACGATTCCTCGCGGTCACGGAGTCGTGTTCACCACTCGTGACCGGCCGGTCGAGACGCAACGCGGCTGGACCACAGCGCCGATGCGGCACGGCCTGAGCGTGGTCCGCTCCGGCGAGCGTCACGCACTCGGTCTCGTCTTCCACGACGCCACCTGACGCCGGACTGCGGTCGCATCAGGTTCGGCGCCGGCGTCTCGTGAACACGCCGTGCAGCTCGATGGCCAACACCGCGTGCTGCGTCGCGTTCACCGGCACCGTCTCGGGCGGCAGGAGGTCGGCACGTTCGCGCACGAACGCCGCGGCCGCTCGGACCGCGGCAAGCGCGTGCTCGTCGTCCGGCGTCGGGAAGTCGAACTGCCAACGCCCGGCCCGCTCGGCGATCGCCGTCGGCGCGTCGTCGAGCACCGCGACGCCCGCCGCCGGGAAGACTCGGCAGTCGTACGTGCGACACGTCCGGGGGCGATGCTCGTAGATCGAGCACCCACCGTCGATCAGCATCGGGCAGTGACCGCGCTCGTCGTAGCCGAGCACGACGTGGCCCTTGGGCATGTGGGGGGCGGGGAACTGGAGCTCGGCGGGGATGTGCGCCAGCGCCGCCGACTCGTCCGGCTTGATGTGGACGAACTGCGACGACGTGCAGCACGCGGTGCAGCTACCGCACGGAACGTCCGACTCGGTGTCCTCGCGGAGCGCGCGCTCCATCCCGGCCAACCACTCGGAGAAGATCCCGGCCGGCAGCGGCTGGTGCTCGTTCACCGCGCCGAGGCTAGGACCGGGTCGGGTTCCGGCCCGCGGGATTCCTAGGTGCATAGTGGCTATGTCAAAAGGTATATTCGGCCGGACGCAACCGCCGGAGGACCGATGAGCCCCACCACCACGCCCGCCGAAGCTGCCCTGCCGGAGATCATCTCCGTCGACGATCACATCCTGGAGCCCCGCACCCTCTGGCAGGACGAGCTTCCCGCCGCGGTGCGCGAGCGCGGACCGCGCGTCGTGCGCGAGCGGATCAAGCTCGAGTTCGCCGGCGGGCACTACGGCTTCGTGCGCGACGCACCCGACGGTGACTGGTGCGATCTCTGGCTCTACGAGGACCTCATCCTGCCCACCGGGCTGCTGCACGCGGCGGCCGGGTTCACCCGCGAAGAGCAACGCAACGTCGCCGCGATCTACGAAGACTTCCGGCCCGGCACGTACGACAAGAAGGCGCGACTCGCCGACATGGACGAGAACCACGTCGAGGTCGCGATCAACTACCCCAACACGTTCCCGCGCTTCGCCGGCCAAGGCTTCGCGGAACGGCCCGACAAGGACCTCGCGCTGGCGTGCATCCGGATCTACAACGACTGGATGATCGACGAGTGGTGCGGCGGCGACGCGCAGGGACGGCTCGTCCCGCTCACGCTCGTGCCGCTGTGGGACCCGACGCTCGCAGCCGCGGAAGCGCGGCGCTGCGCAGCCAAGGGCAGCCACGCGATCGCGTTCTCCGAGAACCCGTCGAAGCTCGGCTTCGCGTCGCTCTACAGCGGCGAGTGGGACCCGCTCTGGGACGCGTGCGTCGAGACGGGCACCACGGTCTCGATGCACATCGGCTCGTCGTCGTCGATGCCCGCGACCAGTCCTGATGCCCCGCTGGCGACGACGATGTCGCTCAGCTCACAGAACGCCCAGGGCTCGCTGTGCGACTGGGTGTTCTCCGGCTCGCTCTCCAAGTTCGACGAGCTGAAGATCGCCTTTGCCGAGAGCCAGGTCGGCTGGATGCCGTACCTGCTCGAGCGGATGGACATCGTCTGGCACGAAGGCGTCGGCCTCGGCGCGCCGCTCGACCGGTCACCGAGCGAGATCGTGCGTGGTCGGGTGTGGGGTTGCGTCTTCGACGATCAACACGGCCTGCAGAGTCGCGATTCGGTGGGGCTCGACGCGATCCTCTTCGAGACGGACTACCCGCACACGGACGGCACGTGGCCCGAGTCTCGTGCGGTCGCGCACCGATTGTGCGCGGGCGCGGGCATGGACGAGGGCGAGTGTTACGCGTTCCTACGAGGCAACGCGATCCGCGCCTACGGGCTCGAGCGGTTCGGCATCACGGAATGACCAAGGTTGCCGCGTCCCGCGGGCAGAGCACGCTGGAGCTGCCCGACGACGGGCTGCTCGGTGTCGTGGTCCGGCTCGAGCTCGCGGTGACCCAAGCGTTGGAGCGCATCACCGCCGAGCTCGGCCTGACGCTTGAGCGACTACCTGGTTCTCGGCGTGATCCGGCGTTCGCCGGATCGGCCGCAGCGCACCCACCGCGATCAGTGCGGTGCTCGGTCGCACGACCGGCGGCATGACGCTCACGCTCGATCGGTTGGAAGCGGCCGGCTGGCTCCGCCGCTCCCCCGACCCGACCGACCGCCGGCGCGTGGTCGTCGAGCTGACTGCTGCCGGGCTCGACCTCGCGACCCAGGTCAACCGCGCCCTGCACACCTGGGAGCGCAGCCTGGATCTCCCCGGCCGGCCCCAGCGCGATCGTCGCCGCGGTCGAGGCCCTGACCGACGCGATCCGCGCCGCCGACCCGCAGGCGATGACCGCCTGACCGATACCGGGTTGCGTTCCCGACCGAACGGTACGAACATATGTTCGTGTCCGGAGCCACGATCCTGCATGCCGACCTCGACGCCTTCTTCGCGTCGGTCGAGCAGCGGGACAACCCACGGTTGCGCGACCGGCCGGTGATCGTCGGGGGCGGCGTCGTCCTCGCGGCCAGCTACGAGGCGAAGTCGTTCGGGATCAAGACCGCGATGGGATTGCGGCGACGCGCGCCGGTTGTGCCCACGGGCGATCGTGGTGCCCCCGCGGTTCTCCGCCTACATGGACGCGAGCAAAGCGGTGTTCGAGGTCTTCGCCAGCACGACACCACTCGTCGAAGGCCTCTCGATCGACGAAGCGTTCCTCGACGTCGGCGGGCTGCGACGGGTATCGGGAACCCCGACCGAGATCGCGGTGGAGCTCCGGCGAGCCGTCGCCGATGCGGTCGATCTCCCGATCTCCGTCGGCGTCGCCCGCACGAAGTTCCTCGCCAAGGTCGCGAGCGCGGCGTCGAAGCCGGACGGCCTGCTCGTGGTTCCCCCGGACGGCGAGCAGGCGTTCCTCCATCCACTGCCCGTCGAGCGGTTGTGGGGGGTGGGACGCGCGACGGCCGCGAAGCTGCACCATCGCGGCATCACGACGGTCGGTGAGGTCGCCGGTCTGCCCGAGCGGGTGCTCGTCTCGCTGCTCGGGCGGGCCTCGGGACGGCACCTCCACGCGCTCGCACACAACCGGGACCCGCGGCCGATCGAGGTCGGACGCCGGCGGAAGTCGATCGGATCGCAACGGGCGCTCGGCCGGTCCCCGAGATCGGCGACCGAGCTCGACACGTTCCTCGTGGGTCTCGTCGACCGGGTCACGCAGCGGATGCGGGCCGCGGCGCGGGTCGGCCGCACCGTGGTGCTGCGGTTGCGGTTCGGCGACTTCACGCGGGCGACGCGCTCGCACACGCTCTCGCACGCCACCGCGCACACCGACCCGATCCTCGCGGCGGCGCGCACCCTGCTCGACGCGGCCACGCCGCTCATCGAGGCGCGGGGCATCACGCTCATCGGGGTGAGCGTCGGCAACGTGGAGGACGACGACGCGGTCCAGCTCTCGCTGCCCTTCGAGCGGCGGAACAACGGCGCGCTCGACGTCGCCCTCGATCAGGTCAGCGACCGCTTCGGCTCGGGAGCAGTGACGCGAGCAGTGCTCCTCGGCCGCGACCCGGGCTTCGCGGCGCCAATGCTCCCGGACTGACCTCCGGCGCGACGGAGGAGTCCTGACTTCTAGGCTCAACGCCGATATGGCCGTTCGCATCTTTCGCGTTGTGGTCCGAGGTCACTTCCATGACCTCGACCCGGAGCAGCGCGCGAACCTCTCGGCCCAAGCCGAGAACTACGAGATCTTCAAGTCGGCGTACACCGCCGAAGGAACGCTGACCTACGAGCGCAATCTGGTGGCGTTCAGCTTCCGCTACGAGCTGCGCGACACCGACGACTCACCGGCCGGCGCCGAGGACCGGGTCGTCGAAGCCGCTTTGGCCAAGGCTCGAGCTGCCCTCGAGACCATCGGCGTGGACTACCGACATCTCCGGGCGAACGCAACCGACATGTCGACCGTCTGGTCCTGAGGAATCGTCTTCAGGGTCACGGGCTCGATCGTCATCGCCAGCACCTGCGGCACCAGGCGAGCACGGCCGGATCGTCGATGGCGAACGACCAGTAGCCGGCCAGCCAACGTCGCGCCGGTTCGTACCAGTCACCCAGCCCGGCGCCCGCAGCCAGCTCATGGCGACGTCAACAGTCGCGGGCTCATCGGCCCACTGATCTCGGGCGCCGCGAGGTAGACCACCGCCGACACCGGGTCGAGCCGGCGGTCACCCACAACGCTCGTCGGGCCGACGTCGATGACCGCAGTGATCGCCGCACCGTCGGTGAGCAGGTTGCCGACCCACGCGTCGAGGTGCACGAACGCCGGACCCTCCGCCTCCGGCAGGGCTGCGGCGAGGCCGGTGGCGTCGATCGACCGCAGCTCGGGCACCGAACGAGCGAGGTTCAGCCGGGCCCGCTGCTCGAGATACGCAGCCCAGGTGGCCGCGATGACCGGTTCCTCGCTGATGAGATCGCCGTACCCGGCGCGAGGCGCCAGCGGAAGATCACCGAGCAGGGCGACCGCGTCGAGATGCGCTTCGATGAGCGGTGCGCGAGCCGATGCATCGCACTCCCGCGAGCTCATCGAGCATCGACCGCCCGGGTAGCCGCCGCTCGATCGCGTAGACCCGACCCTCGAACGAGCCCACCTCGAGCAGGTCGGGAAGAGCGAACGGCGGATCGCCCGCGGCCAGCTCGTCCACCAACGCCTGACGTCGTCGGATCTCGCCCGCATCGCCACCGGGGTTGAGCACGCGAAGCACGCGGTGGTCATCGAGCGCGTACACCCACGCCTCGCCGCCGTGTCCGAGCCGGTCCGACGCGCCGACGGCGAAGTGCGCGAGGACCGCGGCAAGACCGGAGTCGTGAGGAAGTGGCAAGCGACGAGTCTGCCGTAGTTGCTCGACGTAAGCCGCCGTGTAATGTCCCGAAGCGCACGACCGGGACGCGGGCTGGAACGTTGACCGGCGAGAGGTGCACGTGATGCCCGGACGTCCCGCGAGTCCCGACGAGCTGTCGGTCCGAGTCGAAGCGCTGGCGACCCTCGTTGCCGCGCAGCAGAACGAGATCGAAACCCTGCGCGGTGCGCTCGGGCGCGCGACGCCCGATGCCACTGGCGACCAGACCCGGGCCGTGGGACCCGAGCCGGTGCCGGAGCTGCCAGAAGACCCGCGCAGCAACCGTCGCGGCTTCCTGCGCCTGGCCGGTGCGGCCGCGGTCGGTGCCGCCGCGGCCGGCGTCGCCACCGCGGCATCCCCGGCCGGCGCGGCAACTGGTGACCAGACCGTCAGCGGGAAGCTGACCGTCACCGGCGCGACCACACCGGCCAAGGCGGTGGAGCTGGGCAATGGCTACGGCGCCTTCACCGCCTACGCCCACCAGGGGACGGTCGAGCTGGGCTCGAAGGACGGCCGGCCGCTGCGAGTGCGGGCCCAGACGCAATGGGAATCCGACGACGACGGAGTGGCCGGGACCCACCTCGACATCAACAAGCCTGCGCGTCGTGCTCCGCCAGACCGGCGAGGACCACAAGGGCGCCCTCGTGGAGTTCCAGCAGCAGCTGAACGCGGGGCCCCACACCATGGGCGTCGCCACCAACACCCCGCACGCCACGTTCGACGTCGCGCAAGCAGGACCGAAGCGCGTCGGATGGATCACGGCGCACTACGACTCGCCCAACCCGAGCGACGACGTCCATCAGCATCTGAACTTCGAGACGTGCATGGGCGATCTCGAGACGCTCATCACCCGGTTCCAGATCTCATGGGGTGAGGACGTCGCGCTCTGCTCGTTCCCGAACTCCAATGTCCGGCTGGTCCAGTCGAACAAGACGCTCTCGTTCGGGAGCGGGAACGAGGTGCGAGCGGTCTACGGCCCGTCCAACCGGCTGAGCTTCACTGGCGCGCCGGTCTCGTTCGCGGTCGGGCAGCTGCAGGTCGACGGCGGCATCGTGCGGCCGACGCTCTTCGCCCGCAAGACGGCCGACGAGACCGTCACGAGCTCGCTCGGCCTGCAGAACGACGACGACCTGACGGTCACCCTCCAGCCGAACGCGGTCTACACGTTCACCCTGTTCCTCAACTGGTCGAGCGATCGGAACGCCGACTTCAAGGTCGATTGGACCGTGCCGGCCGGGACGTCGATTCTCTGGTCCCCCGACGCCTTCGGCACGCTCGCCGCCGCCACGACCGCATCACCCAAGCAGTCCGTCGAGACCGACGTACCCGTCGCGCTCGGTGGCGTCGGCGCGGGGACGAGACAGGCGATGGCGGCGACCGGGATCGTGCGAACCGGTGGGACCGGCGGGTTGCTCACCCTCCGTTGGGCGCAGAATTCGGCCAACCCGCTCCCGACCACCGTCTACCGCGACTCGTTCGTGCAGCTCACCCGCATGACCTGACGCCGGGGCAGGCCATGCGGTCGGTTCACGGCGTCGGGCGTTCGACGAGGGCGACCAGCCGCTTCGGCGCCAGGGCGCAGTAGCTCTCCGTCACGAGCTCGGTCACCTCGCCCCAGTCGGTGTCGTCATCCAGGGCCAGGCCGACGATGTCCGTCCACCACACCGGTTTGAAGAAGGGCGGCCCGGCGTCACGGAGCACCTCGAGCTCGGGCCCCGCGGCGCGGAACGTCATGACCGTGAGCGGGCCCTCGGAGTCCGCGGCGCGTGCGTACGCGGGCGGCCAGCCGGCGTCGATCCGCAGGATGTGCGCGAAGTTCTTCTTGCGGATCATCCAGCGCGTCCCGACCCACGCCTCCTCCTCGTACGCCTCGGGCAACGCCAGGCACCGGGTGCGTAAGCGGGCGACGATCTCCGGGGGGACTTCGGTCGCGCCCGGGGGCACTACGTGTACTTCTTCTCGATCTCGGCGAAGAACGCCGCGGCGAGGCGGACGAACTCGGCCTGCCTGACGTGAATCGCGTCACCGACCTCGTAGCCCAGGATCGACTTCGCCGGATTCATCTTGATCGTCGAGTCCGCGCCGAATGCACCGTCGTTCTCGACGAGCGAGCTGCAGAGCACCCGAACCTCGTTCAGCGGGTTGCCGTCCTTGCCCTCCATCCCCCGCAACCGGTGGGTGAAGAACGAATCGAGGACGAGCACCATGTTGTTGAAGAACACCGGCTCGAAGGAGTCCAGCGACTTCTCGAGTGGCGCCGCCTTCGCCTTCTTGGCGGCGGCGGCGAGGGACTTGTACGCACCGACCTGGGCCTTGATCCGGCCCCGGGCCCCATCGATGTGTTCCTGGCTGTAGCTCTTCACGCCGAGCACGTTCGTGCCTCCTCATCGGGCTGGGATCTGCGACCCGACCGGGTCACCACTCGTCAGACGATCGGGAGGAGGCTAGATCGACACCTCCGGGAGATTTCGGCGCAGTCCCACTTCGAGCGCACGACCGCGCGCGTCTACGTTGCGCCCGTGCACGTTTCGATGACGGTCCCGACCGAGGACCTGGGCGACGTCCGGACGCTCTACCCGCGGCTCGAGGAGATCGGGTACGACCGGGCGTTCTCCTTCGAGGCCAAGCACGATCCGTTCATCCCCCTTGCGGTCGCGGGTGAGCACACGTCGACGATCGAGCTCGGCACCGCGATCGCGATCGGCTTCGCCCGGACGCCGATGACGCTGGCGAACACGGCATGGGATCTGCAGACCGTCACCGGCGGCCGCTTCGTGCTCGGGCTCGGCTCGCAGATCCGGCCCCACATCGAGGAGCGCTTCTCGATGCCGTGGTCGCGGCCCGTGGCACGCATGCGCGAGCTGGTCTCCGGGATCCGGGCGATCTGGCGGAGCTGGGAGGACGGCTCACCACTGCACTTCGACGGCGACTTCTACACGCACACCCGGATGATCCCGGCGTTCGACCCCGGCCCGAACGCCTTCGGACCTCCGCGCATCCTCACGGCCGGCTTCGGGCCGCAGATGACCGCGGTGGCCGGTGAGGTCGCCGACGGCTTCCTGGTGCACCCGGTCAACACGCGACGGTCGCTGCTCGAGCTCACCCTGCCCGCGCTCGCCGAAGGTACCGAGCGCGCCGGTCGGGCCCTCGCGGACATCGAAGTCGTGTGCGTCACCATCGTCGTGACGGGTCGCGACGAAGCGGAGATGGCGCGCAGCCGCGAGGCGGTGAGAGCCCAGCTCGCGTTCTACGGCACCACGCCCGCGTACCTCCCGGTATTCGAGCTGCACGGCTACGGCGACCTCCATCCCGAGCTGAAGCGCATGGCGCGCGACAACCGGTGGGCCGAGATGGCGAGCCTGATCGACGACGACCTCATCGAGACCATCGCGGTCGTCGGCGAGCCGCACGAGATCGCGGCCAGGATCATCGACCGACTCGACGGCATCTCCCGATCGGTGAGCCTCGTGAACAACCGGGCACCGGACCCCGAGCACTTCGCCGAAGTCGTCGCCGACCTCCACGCCGCCCCTCGATAGGCGCGGCCGCGTCAGAGCTTGAAGCGGTCCGCCTCGGTCCCGGCGTCGCCGGAGGGTTCCGGGCGTGCGTCGACCTTCGCGACCCCCTCGTACAGATAGGCCCACGGCCGGGAGACCTTCGGACCGCGGAGGAAGCCCGTGCTGAGCTCCTCGATCGTGAAGCCCGCGCCGCGGACGAGCCAGTCGACGGGCCGGTCCAGGTTGCAACCACCGGCGAGCCGCTGCTGCATGCCATTGGCACGGTGCTGCCACCTGGACACAGCCGGGATCCGGGCACAACCCGTGTTCGAGGAAGTGGAGCTCGCCGCCGGGGCGCAACACGCGCCGCATCTCGGCCAAGGCCTGGGCCGGATCGGGGACCGTGCACAACGTGAAGGTCGAGAGCGCGGAGTCGACGGACTGCGTCGTCCAGCGGGATGTCCTGGCCGTCGAGACCGACGAACTCGACCGGTACCGAAGCAGCCGCGATGCGCTTCGCCGCGAGCGCTCGCCCGACGCCCGACGGGTCGACGGCGAGAACCCTCTCCACCGTTTCCGGGTACACCGGCAGGTTGAGACCCGACCCGAACCCGATCTCGAGCACCACGCCATGGAGACCTTCGACGGCGCGCCGGCGATGCCGACGGACCTCCTCGTTCCCGAGCATCACGTCCGTGAGTCGGGGCACCACCTGCTCGGTCCACACGCGCACGTCGGAAGTGTAGGGACTCGAGTGGTCAGGACTGCGGGAAGCGCACGCTCCAGGAACTCTTCGAACCCCGCCGCATCGACCCTGATCTTCAGGTCTTCCCCCACACGCTCGATGTCGAGCGCCGGGCAGAAGAACCCACCGTCTCCCGTGAAGAAGTGCGGCGAACCTTGCACACCGCGGCGACGCCCGTCCTCCCAGTCGGACACGATCGCGTCCCGATCGACAACGTCGGGGGCATCGAGACCATGAGCGGCCGCGATGTCGGCGAGGACATCGGCGGCGGCGATGTCGCGACCCTGCTCGAAGAGCGCGTCCCGCACCGCCAGGCTGACGCGCTCGCCCAAGGCAAGATCCTGTCGATAGGCCGCGGCCGCGAGCGTCATCGCCGGAAGCGAAGTCGGCGGGAACTGCGCCGCGTCGAACTTCGCGAACAGGTCCGGCGCGACCTGCTCGCGCAGCTCATGCACCTCCTCCGCGACGAGCCCGACATCGAGTGGCTGGCCGTTCACGAGCTCGAGCGGCCACGCCCGCACGTGGAACACCACGTCGGCGCCGAGTGCGCTCCGTCGATCGGCGATGCGGCGAAGCCCTACATGGGTGAACGGGCACGCGACGTCCGCGAACACCTCGAGCACCGAAGTCACGATCGCACTCGCCGGTTCGGAGTCATGGCACTGATCGTAGGGAGTCACCCGGGACTGAGGTAGGGCCAGAGGTCCCGCCGCGGCCCTGACCGGGGCAGGGAGCGGGGTTCTCGATCGTGTTCCAGTCGCGCGTGGACAGGTACGTACCGAACTGCTCACCGATGTGCAGGAGGTCGGGCATCGTCTTCGGATGACGAAGCTCGTAGAGATGCGGGAACCGCGGCATGGCTTTCACCACATCCCAGAGCGCGATCGCGTCGTCGCCTTCGGGCGCCGGGACGACGACCGGCCCGTACACCGCGTACTCGCTCGGGTGGAACACGATCGTCGATACACCGTGCGCCCCGTACCGCGCTACGGCGTCGAGGTGCTCGTCGCGCACCTCGGAGAGCGTCGTCGGGTCGGCGACCGCACGCTCGACAAACGAGGCGTCGAACCCGGCGCCGGCAATCACCGCGGCGTGCTCCTCCGGAACGTGCGTCTTGATGCCGTCGTAGAAGAATGCATTGCCGACCGCCGCGTACCAGCGGTCGAGCGCGTCGTTCCCCAGCTCGCGCCGGATCAGCGCACCGACGCGCATCTGGCCGAAGCCGAACGACCACGGGCGCTCCCACGGGTGCTTCTTCCCCTCGACCCGGTTCACCTCCTCGAGCGAGAAGAACTTCCAGGTGATGTCGACGCCGACCTCCGACCTCACGGTGCGGATCCAGCGCGACGTCTGGTAGGCGTACGGGCACATGGGGTCGAAGTAGAAGCTGATCTGCTCGGTCACGCCCGTAGTCTCGCGCTCATCACCCGCGCTACGGTCCGCGCATGACTGAACCACTGATCGCCCGCCTCGCCGAAGTCTGGCGAGACATCGCCACCGTGTGCGACGACCTCGACGCCGCCCAATGGGGCACCGCGACCGACTGCCCGGGGTGGACCGTCCACGACAACGTCGCGCACATGATCGGCACCGAGCGCATGTTGCTCGGCGAGCAGCCGGCGCCCGGTTCGGACGCCGCCGAAGCATCGGCCCACGTGCGAAACGACATCGGCAAGGTCAACGAGCAATGGATCGAGACCTACCGGAGCTGGGACGGCCCCCGGCTCCTCGACGAGTTCCGCTCGGTGACCGGTCGTCGCCTGGAGATCCTCTCGGCCATGACCACCGATGAGTGGGACCACGAAGGCTTCACTCCCGAGGGCCCCGGTCCGTACCGCGTGTTCATGGAGATCCGCCTCTTCGACTGCTGGTACCACGACCAGGACATCCGCGAGGCGCTGGGTCGACCGGGGTTCCTCGACGGGCCGGTCGCCGACCTGTCGGTGGGCCGCATTCCCGCGAAGGCGCTCGGCTACGTCGTGGGGAAGAAGGCCGGTGCGCCGCCGGGATCGATCGTCGCGTTCGAGATCACGGGCGCGGTCCCGCTCGAAGCTGCGGTCGTGGTCCCGCCCGAGGGCCGAGCGATCGTGTCGGATGCACCGCCGGAGGAACCGACCGTTCGGCTCGCAATGGACCGACGCACGTTCACGCGTCTCGCCGGTGGACGGTGGAGTGGCGAGCACGCGCGAACGCACGGGACCGTCCAGATCGATGGTGATGCCGAGCTGGGCAACCGCGTGGTCGACAACCTCGCATTCACGATCTAGGCCTCCCAGCCGGGAGCGCGGCTACCCGAGCTGGCGGACGAGGAAGAAGACCGAGAAGACCATCAGCATCGTCCCGAACGCGGTGCGCAGGCGGTCAGGCGAGATGCGCTGGGCGAGGCGGGCGCCAACCGCGGCACCGGGGATCAGCCCGAGCGCGAATCCGCTCGCGACCGTCCAGTCGACGTGGCCGAGGGCCCAGTGGGTGGCGAGGGTCGGAATGGTCAGGATCCCGACGACCACGATCGACGTGCCGGCGGCCTCCACGGCGGTCAGCCCGAGGATCAACACGAAGACCGGGACGAGCAGGAACCCGCCACCGTTCGCGAGCAGCCCGGTGAGGAGGCCGACGCCGAACGCGGAGCCGACGACGATCCAGGTGCTGTTGCGGCGGCCTACGGCGCGATGCGCGGCGCCGGCGCGGTCCGGGAGGACCAGCCGTACCCCGACACCCAGGAGCAAGAGCCCGGAGATCACCAACAGGTTCGGCCCGCCGACGACGCTCGACGCCAAGGCCCCGATCAACGTCCCCGGGACTCCCCCGAAGACGGCCAGCCGGGCGACACGACGATCGAGCTGGCCCGACTTGAGGTAGCGGCGCGCTCCCACCAAGGACGCCGGGAGCATCGCCGGGAGCGGCGACGCGACTGCGAGCAGCCCCGGGACACCCAGGAGCGCGAGCACCGGGGTGGCGAACGCCGACCCGCCGGCGCCGAACATGCCGAACACGACCCCGACGCCGAGACCGGCAAGCACGTACTCGAGGAACTGCACCTCGCCAGCCTATACCCCCTAGGGTACATTTGATACCCCCAGGGGTAAGGACTAGACTGGATTCCATGAGCAACCACACCGCCCCGGCCGCCCCGTTCATGGATCTCCCGGAATCGACGATCACGGACCTCCAACGCCGCCTCCGCAAGGTGGAGGGCCAGGTGCGAGGTGTCCATCAGATGATCGCCGACGGCCGCGACTGCCGGGAGGTCGTGACCCAGATCGCGGCCGCGAACAAGGCACTCGAACAAGCCGGGTTCCTCCTGGTCTCGGCCGGACTCACGTGGTGTCTCGAGGACCCGGAGCGGTCTGCCGCCGCCGGATACGACATCAGTGACGTGCAGAAGATGTTCCTCAAGCTGGCCTGAACCACCTAGCGCAAGTGATCGCGAGGTTCGGCATGTTCTTCAAGCAGTACGAGTTGGGTTGTCTGTCGCTGTTCAGCTACCTGATCGGTGACGAGTCGACCGGGCGCGCCGTCGTCGTCGACCCCCAGCGTGACGTGTCGCAATACGTGGCCGACGCGGACGCGGCGGGTCTGCACATCGAGCGGGTCATCGAGACGCACTTCCACGCCGACTTTCTCTCCGGTCACCTCGAGCTCGCGGCGGCAACCGGCGCCACCATCTCCTACGGCGACGAAGCGCGAGCCGATTTCGCCATCGACGGACTCGCCCACGGGCAGCGCCTTTCGCTGGGCGAGGTCACCCTCGAGATCCGTCACACCCCCGGGCATACCCCCGATCCATCTCGATCGTCGTCTGGGAGCACCCGAACGACGCGGTGCCGCGCGGGGTGCTGACCGGCGACACGCTGTTCATCGGCGACGTCGGCCGCCCCGATCTGCTCACGTCGATCGGCTGGACCGCGAACGACCTGGCGCGCCGTCTCTACCGCTCCGTCAACGACCAGCTCCTGAGCCTGCCCGACTCGACCCGCGTCTACCCGGCGCACGGAGCCGGGTCGTCGTGCGGCAAGAACCTGTCGACGGCGACCGAGTCCACCATCGGGGAGCAGCGCCGCACGAACTACGCGTTGGCGCCGATGAGCGAGGACCAGTTCGTCGAGGCCGTCACCCAGGGTCAGTCCGTCGCCCCGCTCTACTTCGCGTTCGCGGCCAACGCGAACCGTTCCGAGCGTGGGCTCCTCGACGACACGCAGGACACTCCCAGGGTCAGCATCGACGAGCTGCTCCAAATGCAGGCACAAGGAGCAGTCGTGATCGACGGGCGGCCGGCCGAGCGGTTCGCGTCCGGCCATCTCCGCGGCGCGATCAACGTCGGGCTCGACGGTCGCTTCGCCGAGTATGCCGGCGATGTGCTGCGACCCGGCGAGGCGGTCGTCCTCGTCACCGACGCCGGGCGTGAGACCGAGGCGAGGGTCCGTCTCGCCCGCATCGGGTTCGACCACGTCCTCGGCGCGCTCGAGGACATCAGTGAGGTGCTCCGCCTCCGGCCCGAGCTGGCGGAACAGGCTCCACGCGTCACCGCCACCGAGCTCGAGGCGTGGCGGCGCGACGACCCGTCGCTGGTGATCATCGACGTCCGAAACCCGGGCGAAGCGACCAGCGGGATCATCGACGGTGCGCTGAACCTGCCGCTCCCGACCCTCCTCGACCTTGTCGACGAGCTGGATCCGGCCCGGCCCACCGTCGTGTATTGCTCCGGCGGCTACCGGTCCGCCACGGCCGCGTCGCTGCTTCGCTCCCGCGGATTCGCCACGGTCGCGGACCTGCTCGGTGGGTACCAGCCGAGCTGCGGTCCGAAGCTCGCAACGATCTGACGGCTCGCGATTCAGGACGTATTGCTCTACTCGCCGGCCCGCCCACCTGTCTAACGTCGACTCCAGCGATCCTCGATCGGACTCGATCGGATCAGAGAGGAGACGGACATGCGTGCCGTCGTGTACCACGGTCCCGGCCACTTGGCCTGGGAAGAAGTGCCCATGCCCGTCATCGTCGACGACACCGACGCGATCGTGCGCGTCGATGCGGTGACGATCTGTGGCACCGACCTCCACATCCTCAAGGGCGATGTCCCCGCCGTGACCGATGGCCGGATCCTCGGCCATGAGGCGGTCGGCACCGTCGAGACGGTCGGTTCCGGCGTGAAGAACGTGCGCGTCGGCGATCGGGTGTTGGTCTCGTGCGTCACGGCGTGCGGTGCGTGCCGGTACTGCCGGGACCGCCGCTACGGCCAATGCCTCGGGGGTGGCGGCTGGATCCTCGGCCACAAGATCGACGGGACCCAAGCCGAATACGTGCGTGTCCCGTTCGCCGACACCTCGACGTACGCCGCGCCTGCCGGTGTTCCGGACGAGGAGCTCCTGATGCTCGCCGACATCCTGCCGACTGGCTACGAGGTGGGGGTGTTGAACGGTCGGGTGCAACCGGGCGACGTCGTCGCCGTGGTCGGTGCGGGACCGATCGGTCTCTCGGCGATCATGGGATCGCAGCTGTACAGCCCCAGCCACGTCGTGGCCATCGACCTCGCGGACTCACGACTCGAAGCCGCGAAGCAGTTCGGGGCCGACATCGTGATCAACAATGGTCGGGAAGACGCGCTCGCAGTGGTCCAAGACCTGACGGATGGGCTCGGGGCCGACGTGTCGATCGAGGCGGTCGGCGTGCCGGCCACCTTCGAGCTCGCCGCGCAGCTGGCGCGGCCCGGGGGGCACATTGCGAACATCGGTGTGCACGGCGAGCCGGCCACGCTCCACCTCGAAGAGCTCTGGACCCGCGACGTGACGATCACGACCGGGCTCGTCGACACCTACTCGACCCCGACCCTGCTCCGGCTCGCGCAAGGCGCATTGCTCGAACCCGGACGGTTCGTCACCCACCACTTCACACTCGACGAGTTCGAGAAGGCGTACGACGTCTTCGCCAACGCCGCGGAGACCGGAGCGCTCAAGATCGTGCTGACCCGCTGATCCACCCGACGCCGTAGCGGTGCGGCGAACCGGTGGCGAGGTCACGTCACTCCTGATCGTTCACCGGCGCCGCGGGCAGCTTGCGCATCCGCAGCGTGAACACCGAGATGGCGCCGCCGGCGGCGGGAAGGAACGTCCCGATCACCCGGTAGAGCAACGTCGCCGAGAGCGCGGCCGCGACGGGCGCGCCGTACCAGGCGAGGAGCGCGGGTACCGCGAGCTCGACGGCACCGATGCCACCGGGAAGGAGCGGAACTGAGGCCGCCGCGGCTGCGACGCCGGCCGAGAGGAGCGCGAGCTCGAAGCCCTCGTGGATCCCTACCGCGAACATGAGCATCCACAGGCAGGCGACGTCGGCGAGGAACGACGCGAGGGAGAGCAGCATCAGTCGCACCCGTTGGCGACGAGGTCCGACCACCGCCATGGCCTCGGCGTGCAACCGGGCTCCGCCGAGCCGCCGCTCGGCCGCCGAAGTCCGCGGCCGCCAGAAGCGGAGGGCGCCGACGACCACGGCGATGCGCTCCGCGACCCGTGGCCGGGCCGCGGCGATCGCCGTGAGCGCGAGGAGGGCGAGTATCAGTGCGGCGGCGGCGATCGGCCAGGCGGCGTCGGCCGGGAAGTGCGGGTCACGACGATCAAGAGCAGGTTGAGCGCATTCACCAGGTAGAAGACCCGGGTGCTGAACCACTGCTCGAAGCGCGATGGTCAGCGCCACCCGCCGGCGAGGAAGCCCGCGCCGGCCGAGCTCGGGTACTCGAACGCGATCCCTTCGGCGGGTGACGCCGGGGTGAGCAGCCCGAGGCCGTTGACGACGAGGGTCAGCTCGGTCGCCGCCATCGGCGAGAGGTCGGCCTCGGGGCCCGCCAGGCGTCGCATCCGGACCCCGGCCAGCACGTACGCGAGGCCTCGAGTGCGATCGCCGGTACCAGCCATACGGGGTTCGTGTCCCGCAGCGCCGTGATCGCGTCCCCGAGCCCACCGGCCGCCGACACCACCAGCCACAGCGCACCGGCCCCCACCACGAGTCCCAGCGCGTAGCGCAGGAGCTGGCGACCGTGATGGGTGGTCGGAGTTCCTTCGTCAAGCGGGTCGAGGATGCTCAACCGGCTCGACCTCGGGCTGGTGCACTCACCCACTGTCGCGCGCGCTGCGCCCGGCATCAGTGGGTGAACTTCACGACGGGCAGGATCCGGGCCAGCCACTTCGGGAGGTACCAGTTCTTTTCGCCGAGCAGCGCCATCGATGCCGGGACCAGCAGGATCCGCACCACGGTGGCGTCGAGCAGCACGGCCATCGCGAGCGTCAGACCGAGCTCGGTGGGTGGGATCGGCCCGGTGATGCCGAACGCGATGAACACCACGATCATGACCAGCGCCGCGTTGGTGATCGGCCGCCCGGTCCTCGCGATTCCTTCGCGGATGGCTCGATGGGTGTCTCCCGTCGCTTCGTAGCGCTCACGGATCGCCGCGAGCAGGAACAGCTGGTAGTCCATCGAGAGTCCGAACAGGAGTGCGAAGAAGAACAGCGGGGCCCAGGCGTCGACGAATCCTTGATGCTCGATGCCGAGCAGTCCGGTGCCGATCCCGTGCTGGAACACGATCGTCGCGAACCCGAACGCCGCACCGACGGTCACGAGGTTCATGAGGATCGACGTGATCGCGATGACGAGACTGCGGAACACCAACAACAAGCAGCCCGAACGCGAGCAGGAGGATCACGCCGATCGCCAACGGTGCGCGACCGGTGAGCACCGACGTCAGGTCCGCGTTCTGCGCGGCCGGCCCACCGACCCGGGCGCTCGGAACCGCGGTCGCGAGCTGATCGCGGAGCCGGTGGACGAGATCTGCGGTGCGCGAGTCATCGACCGCCGTCGAGCCCGTCACCCGCACGACCGTACGACCGTTCGCCGCCGGCGCGCTGACGACCCGAGCGTCGACCACACGCGGGATCGGCCTCGCGATCCGCACGACCTTCGGTGCGTCCCGGGCGCCGACGGTCACGAAGGCGGGTGCCGCGGCCCCCGGCCCGAACGACTTCACCAGCAGGTCGTAGCCGTCGCGGCTGGTGCGACCTTGATCCACGACTCGGGCACCCGGCATCCCGAGGTGGATGCCCACCGCGGGAAGCACGAGCGCGCCGAGGAGGACGATCCCGATCGCGAGCACGGTTCCCGGCCGCCGGAGCGCGAGCCCCGTCCAGCGGGCCCAACGGCCTTCCGCGACGATGTCGGGATCCTTCTTGCCCCGGGTGACGAGCACGCGATCGCCGAGCGCGACGAGCAGCGCCGGGAGCAGCGTCAGTGAGGCCAGCGCGACCGCGACGACCGACAGGATCATCCCGAGCGCCATCGAGCGGAAGACCATGACCGGCACGAGGAACACCGCGGAGAGCGCGAGGACGACCGTCAGCGCGGAGAGGAACACGGCCTTGCCCGCCGTCGAGAGCGTGTTCTCGATCGCCTCGATGGCGTCCTTGCCTTCGATGCGTTCCTCCCGGTAACGGCTGACGATGAAGAGGCTGTAGTCGATGCCGACCGCCAGGCCGATCATCATCGAGAAGTTCATCGACCAGACGGACAGCGGTGTCGCCATGCCGAGCAGGTGCAGGAGCGCGAACCCGACCGCGATCCCGGCCAAGGCGAGCAGGAGCGGGAGTGCAGCCGCGATCACCGAGCCGAAGGCAAAGAACAGCAGGATCATCGTGGGAACGCCGCTGACGAGCTCCGCCTTGTGGAGCGCCTCCTCATTGACCTTGTTGAAGTCGCTCCACACGGGCCACTCGCCCGTCACCTTGGCTTGCGTGCCGGCGTCGAGCTGCAATCCACTCACGTAGCGGCCGAGCGCACCGGCCGCGACGGGGCGGCTCGCGTCGGACGTGACGGCAAGATCCACGGGGACGATCGCGGTACGACCGTCACGCGAGATCAAGCCGGCATCAGCCGGGAGCGTGAGCGGGTTGGCGACGGAGCGAGCCCGCGGCGCGCCGTCGAGAGAACGCACCAGAGACTGGAGACCGCTCCGGTCGGACGCGATCGGCGTGCGCTGGTGGTAGACGACGACCGGGTTCTCGGCTCCGAGGGCCGGGAAGTCCCGGCGCAGCTCGTCACGGACCTGCTGCGCGGTGGATCCCTGCGCTTCCCAGCCGGCGCCCGAGAGTGCCCCGGTCAGGGTGAGCGCCAGCGGCGCGGACGCGAACGCGACGACCAACCACGTCGCGATGACCAGCTTCCGGTGTCGGGCCATCGACGCCGCGAGGCGCGAGAACAGGGCTCGGGGGTCCGGGGGCGGCGACGGAGCGTGTTCGATCGTCGGAGCACCGGGGGCGGTCGAGGTCGTGGTCATGACGACTCCTGGACTCGGCGTGGCGATACCCCTACGGGTATCCGTGCCACTCTAGTTGATACCCCCGGGGGTATCAAGCGAGGCCGCACCTCCCGGCCCGGGGGGCTGCAGCTCGCCGGATTCGTTGGCGGCTCAGGCCCGCCGGGCGCGGGCCCGTCGCTTCCCTTCGTGCATCGCCTCGACGCGCGGCACGGGAATCGCGTGGCCCTCCTCGATGAGGTCGTCGCGCAACCGCTGCGGGCTCGACCATCCCGTCGGCCCACGGGTCGCCCGACCCGAGCAGACCGAGCGCAGTGTGCACTGTGAAGTCGCCGGGCGCGATCTGATCGAGATCGGCCCAGTCGACGGGGAACGACACCGGGGTCCCGGGCCGAACCCGCGGGCTGTACGCAGCCACGACCGTGGCGCCGCCGACGCGGGTGGCGTCGACGAACACCTTGCCCCCGCGGTCCTCCTTCATGAATGCGGTGGTCGCGATCGACGGGTCGAGACGCTCGACCCGCGCCGCGATGGCGCGGAGCGCGGCCGCCGCATCGTGGGTCGGCGCGTGGTCGTCGATCGGCACGAACACGTGCACACCCTTCGAGCCACTGGTCTTGACCGAGCCCGTGAGGTCCGCATCGCCGAGCACCTCGCGGACGAGATGCGCAACCTGCACCACCATGGAGAAGGACTCCGCGTCCGGGGGGTCGAGATCGACCACGAGGTGGGTCATGCGATCGGGATGGTCCACCTTCGCCAGCGCCGGGTGGTACTCGACTGCCCGTTGGTTGGCGAACCAGATCAGCGTGCGACGGTCGTTGCACAACGCGTACGAGACCTCGCGCTTCGACGCCTCCGCCCAGATGCTCGCGGTGCGCACCCACTCGGGTGTGTACTTCGGGACGTTCTTCTGCATGAACGCCTCTTGGCCACGATGGACCCGGATCACCGACAGCGGTCGATCCTCGAGGACCGGGATGATCCGGTCCCGGACCCCGTCGAGATAGTCGACGAGATCGCGCTTCGTCGCTTCCGCGCCGTCGAACAGCGGCTGATCCAGGTTCGTCAGCGGAACGCCGTCCCGCGACTCTTCACTCTTGCTCGCCATTGCGACGCGACGCTACCGACTCCGTCGCCTCGATCACACTGCGGCGAACCCCTGCGCAACCCACTGACACGGAGGAGCTGATGCTCAAGTTCGTTCGATCAGCCAGGCGGAATCCTGGACGGCCGGCGACACCGAGCACGCGGCGCGGCTTGCTCCCAGTCGGTCGGGCGATCCCCGGTTCGCCCAGCAGCTCGTCCGGCTCGGGCGCGGCGCGGTCTCCCCGGGCGCCGTTGCCCACTACTTCCGGCAGTCGGTGTGCACCGATGTCCGCGAGCTGCTCCCGGTCGTCCAGGCGCCGACGCTGGTGTTCCAGCGAGCGCATGACCAGATCGCGCCGGCGGAGCTCGGTCAGTACCTGGCCGACCACATTGCCGGGGCGAAGTACGTCGAGCTCGACGGGACCGACCACCTCTGGTTCACCGAGAACACCGACGAGATCGTCGACGACGTCGAGGAGTTCCTCACCGGCGCACGCACCTCGCACGACCCCGACCGCATGCTCGCCACGGTCCTCTTCACCGACATCGTCGGCTCCACCGCCCGCGCGGTCGAGCTGGGAGACACCCGTTGGCGCGCCCGGAACCTGGCGCCTCTTCACGGCCGACCTCTGATCCAAGCGGCGCCCGATGTCGCGCGAAGAGCCAGCGGCCACGACGGATGCCGCGCGACCCGGGCCGCAATTCTCAGCCGATTTCGTGGCGTGCAACCACTTCCGTGCGCTCGCCTGCGAGACTCGACCGTCGTGCACGTGTCAGCAGCAGAGCTCGCCGCGTGCCTGGCCATCGTGGCTCTCGGCGCGTTCGTCCAAGGCAGCGTCGGCTTCGGGCTCAACCTGATCGTGGTGCCGGTGATCGCGGTGCTCGTCCCCGGAGCGGTCCCGGGCTCCGTGGTGCTGCTCTCGCTCCCGCTCACCGTCACGATGGTGATTCGTGAGCACCACCACATTGACCGGCACGGCGTCGCGTGGGTCATGGCGGGTCGGCTGCCCGGCGCGTTGATCGGCACCGCGGTCGTCGTACTGGTCGCGCATGATGTGCTCACCTCGATCATCGGCGCGGCGATCCTGGCCGGGGTCGGGCTCAGCCTGGCCAACTTCCATCTCCAGGTCCGGGCCGGCACGGCTGCCGGCGCCGGTCTGGTCGCGGGGGTGATGGGTACTGCCGCGGGCATCGACGGCCCACCGCTCGCCCTCCTCTACCAGCACCACCGCAGCGAGGCGATCCGCGCCACCCTCGCCGCGTGCTTCGTGCTCGGCACGCTCATGTCGGCCACGACGCTCGCCATCGCCGGCGAGATCCGGAGCGAGCAGCTCGTCTTCACCTTGGAGCTCCTTCCTGCCCTGCTCGTCGGATTCGCGGCGAGCACGTGGGGCGCTCGGCATCTGCGCGACCGCAGCACCCGGCCTGCGGTGCTCATCTTTGCCACGGTTGCGGGCACGATCGCGCTGGTGAGCGGCCTGACCTAGCGCCGGGTCGGTGCGCGAGGCACGAGCGTCGCGCCATTCCCCGCCGCGCTCCCGTGAGTGGATCAAACTGCTCTGATGTCGACGTTCGTGCTCGTGCACGGAGCCATGCACGGCGGGTGGTGCTGGCGCGACGTGCGTCAGCACCTGGAGTCCGCCGGCCACGCCGTGTACACACCGACGCTGACCGGTCAGGGCGAGCGACGCCATCTCCTGACTCGGGAGGTGGGAATCCAGACCCACGTCAACGACCTGCTCGAAACGCTCTGGTTCGAAGATCTGCGTGATGTGGTCCTCGTGCTCCACAGCTACTCGGGAGTGCTGGCCGGGCCGGTGGTGGGTCGGTCCTCGGCTCACGGACTTCCCGCTCCGATGCTGCACCGAGCCGACCGTGTTCGACCAAGCCGCGCTGGCTGCAGTCCCCCGGACCTACGTGCGGCACACCGCGCCGCCGTTGGCGAGCCTCGAACCGTCGGTGCTGCGGGCCGCCTCCCTACGGGTGCCCGTTGCATGACGTCGCGTGCGGTCACGACCTGATGATCGATCGACCCGAGGAGGTCGCGCAGCTCCTGGTGCAGATCCGCCACCGATGACGCTCGCCTGAGCCGATTCGCCCGGTGGCCGGAACCGTCCGGCTCGACGCGGTGTAGAACAGGAACGGCTTCTGAACAGTGAGGTGTGGATGATGAAGTCACAGAAGGTGGCGCGGCGGCGAGCCGTGTGGATCTCGTGCCTGGCGATTGCACTCCTCGTCGCGGGGTGCTCCGGCGCGAGCGACAGAGCCGAGTCCACTGGTTCGACCCGAACGCCCGCCGCGGTCACCTGCAATGGCGCCAAGGAGTCGAATCAGGACGACGAAGGCGCGGGAGGAGCGTTGTTGTCGGGTGCGCAGCTACCCCCCGGTGACTGGACCACGGCCCAGACCCCGCCCTGTCCCTGGGCGCTCTCCGCCGACGAGCTCCTGGCGACGCCGAAGTGCCGAGCTGCTGCAGCTGTCGCCGGTGCCGCAGTGAACGGCGAGAAGCGCAACGGCAACGGTCGCGTGACCTTCACTCGCGGCAACGACCTCCAGCTCGACGACCGAGTCGAGATCTATACGAGCCGGCAGAACGTGGACGGCATCCGCGCGATCCTCTCCGGTCCTTCGTTGCCCGACTGCTATGCGGCCGCGTTGCAGCGGCGTGCGGCCGACGAACCGGGAACGATGATCCGCGACGTCCACGTCACTCGATTCGAGGTGCAGCCCGACGCCACCGCACTCGGCTTGGGCTTCCCTGCCTTCGCCGGGTACGCCGCCGACGCGGGTTTCGCTGACGGCGTCGACATCACGTTCACACGAACGATCGAAGGGATCGACCCAGCCGGTCACGATGCGGGTCATCACCTTCGGAGCCGGTGGCATCATGAGCACGATCACGCTGATCGGACGCACCCCATCGGACGTCGACGTCGATCTCACTGCCACCCTCCCAGCGGCGGCGGCGAACTATCGAGGAATCTTCTCGCCGGAGTGACGTCGTCGAGGGTCGGCCGGATGTAGACCGCCGACGGCACTAGGTCCGATCGGCGCTGCAGCGCGCTCCGGCGCACCTTGCCGGCGTCGTCGCGCAGGGGCTCGTCGACGAACTCGTAGGTACGGGGCAGCTTGTAGCCACCAGTCGCTCGGCGACGAACCTCCGCAGCTCGTCCTCGTCGATCGCGTCCGCATCGGCTTCGACGATCGCGTGGATCCGGTTCCCCTTGTCCTCGTCGGGCAGGCCGATGACCGCGCACGTTCGCACCGCCGAATGCTCGAGCAACGCCGCCTCCACCTCGGCCGGGTACACGTTCGCACCACCGGTGAGGATCATGTCGCCGACCCGGTCGCCGAGGTAGAGGTAACCGTCGGCGTCGACCCAGCCGTTGTCGCCGAGCGACTCCCAGCCTCCCTCCCGTGTCCGCGCCTCCGCGCCGACGTACCGGTAGCTGGGCGTGTCGCGGACCGAGCGCAGCCACACCTCGCCCATCTCGCTCGGCCGGCAGCTCGTTGCCGTCCGCGATCGCAGATCATGATCGTCGCCACCGATCGGCTTCCCCACCGACCCGCGGTGCTCGAGCCATTCCGTGCCGGTGATGATCGTCGCGAGCTGACCCTCGGTTCCGCCGTACAGCTCGTAGATCTTCTCCGGCCCGAGCCATTCGATCCACGCGTCCTTGAGCCACGCGGGACACGGCTCGGCGAGATGCCACACGACGCGCAGCGACGAGAGGTCGTAGCTGCGCGCGTACCGCTTCGGGCAGACGCCCAGATGCGCTTCATCATCGTCGGCACGAGGTAGACGACACCCGCCCGGTGCTCCGCGATCGCGGCGAGCGTGCGTTCGGCGTCGAAGCGCGGGAGCACGACGACGTGACCGCCCCATACGAGCGTCTGGCAGGACCAGACGATCGGACCGTTGTGGTACAGCGGTCCGGGCATCACGAGGCAGTCGTCCGCCGCGAGCGCGAGTGGCGGCGCACCGTTCACGTTCACCACCGCCGGGTCGCCGGCGACGATGAGCTTCGGGCGCCCGGTCGAGCCACCCGACGTCGGCGCCTTCCAGGCCGGGCTCACGACGTCGGGCAGCGGGTCCGCAGCCGCCGCGGTGCGCGGCGCGGTAGCCAGTCGGCAGGCACCAGCGCTCGCCGAGCGTGCCGGGCTCGATTCCGACCACGACCGCCGGATCCGCCAGCTCCACGAGCGCTTCGAGCTCACGGCGCGGCAGCCGGCTGCTCAACGGCTGCGGGATGGCACCGATCCGCCACGCGGCCACCACGGCGACGAACCAGTCGACGGAGTTCGGGAGGGCGATGCTCACCATCGAGCCTTCGCCGACCCCGCCGTCGGCCAGCTCGCGGGCCAGATCCTCGGCCCGACGCATGAGCTCGGACCGCGTCACGGTCTCGCGTCCGCAGGTGATCGCGGGGCGGTCCGGGTCGGCCTCCGGCGAGCTCGGCCAGGCGTCGGGAGAACGAGACTACGGGCATCGCTCTCGCACCATCGTCACGTCGGAGAACGTAGCAAGACCGGGGAGCCGGACCTTTCGGAGCTGGAGATGACGAAGCAGGTTCGGGCCTAGGCTTTCGGTATGACTGCACTGCTTCCCGACCTGTCGTTCCTGCCCGAAGTTCGAGATCGGTGGAGGCAGAACGCCGCCACCGCAAGCAACGGCTCGCCGCGTCGTTCCGCCTGTTCGGCAAGTTCGGATTCGACGAGGGTGTTGCCGGGCACATCACGTGCGCGATCCCGAGCACCTCGACCGCTTCTGGGTGAACCCGTTCGGGATGAGCTTCAAGCACATCCGGGTCTCGGACCTGATCTGCGTCGACCACACCGGCGAGGTGGTCGAGGGCGACGCGATCGGTCAACCGGGCCGCCTTCGCCATCCACTCGCAGGTGCACGCGGCGCGGCCCGACGTGATCGCCGCCGCGCACTCGCACTCGCTGTACGGCAAGGCCTGGTCCTCGTTGGGCCGCCTCCTCGACCCGATCACGCAGGACGCGTGCGCGTTCTTCGAGGATCACGCGCTGTTCGACGACTTCACCGGCGTGGTGCTCGACCTCGAAGAAGGCAAGCGGATCGGGGAGCCCTGGCTGACACCAAAGCGGTGATCCTCCGCAACCACGGCCTGCTCACGGTCGGTCACTCGGTCGACGCGGCCGCGTGGTCGTTCATCACCATGGAGCGAACCTGCCAGGCGCAGCTGCTCGCCGAAGCCGCGGGGACGCCGGTGATCATCGATGCCGACATGGCGCGCAAGACGCACGGCCAGGTCGGATCGCCGATCGCCTGCTACTACGCGTTCCAACCGCTCTACGACGTGATCACGCGCGAGCAGCCGGACCTCTTCGAGTAGCCCGCGCGCCGGCGGCGCGCCTACGTGACGAACGTGGCCGCCCGGCGGTGGAAGCGCCACGTGCCGTCGTCGCAGTGCAGGGTGTCCTCGTATCGGCCGACGACCTGGATCGCCCAGCCGGCGTCGCCCTGCAGGAGGAAGATCACGTCGCTGACCGCGCTGGCCTCGTGGTCGTTCCAGTCGGTGACGAGCGTGTTGACGACGAGGTGGCGCTGGGGCCGCCGCGGCTTCCATTCGCTCGTAGGCCGCGCGGAGCGCGTCGTGGCCGTCGTGCGTGCCCATGCCCGGGATGTCGCAGACGCCGTCGGGACAGAAGGTGGCGACGACGTCGTCGGTCCGGCCGTCGTCCAGCGCGTGGGTGTACGCGGCGATCGTGGCGCGGACGCCCTCGACGACGTCGGCGTAGGTCGTCGCGGTGCTCATGCGTCAGAGACCGATGTCGACGATCGGCATCTCGAGCGGGTTCACGTTGACGGCTCTGCAGCGCCGGGAGCAGCTGCTCGTAGGGAAGGCCGGCGAGGAAGCCGTCGACGGTCCGTTCGAAGTTCGAGATGTGTCCCTCGGCCCGCTCGGACAGGCGCATGTACTCGAAGCCCTTCGCGTGCAGGCCCTTCTGCTGGCGCGGCAGGTTCGAGAAGTCCTGGGCGGGGATCGGCGGCCACCGCGGATCGTCGCTCTCCCACACCTCGGGCGGCGTGGGCTGCTCCGGCTCGCTCACCTTCCGGGAACCGCGCGAGCGACCAGATCTCCATCAGCGTCTCCTCCGGGCCCAGCGGGCGGAAGCGGTACGACGAGGCGCTGCTGTACATGGGCAACAGGAAGAAGTGCGGGAAGCAGTAGCCCATCGGCTCGTTGATGCCCCTGCGCCTCGAGCTCGTTGAGGTCGGGGATGTCACTGCCCGCGGTCGCGGTGCCAGCGCACGACCGCGTCGTTGAGCGTGCGCTGCCAGGTCGACATCGCCGAGCGCCGGGTCGGCCGGCAGCTCGATGTCCCGCAGGCCCTCCGCGATGCGCACGTCGTTCGCGTGCACCATCCCGTCCATGCCCTCGCTCATCGTGCGCAGGTAGTGGATCTCCGCGTCGATGAACCGCCGCGGGTCGAACGCGCCACCGTCGCGCGGCGGGTACCGCCCGGGGATGACGAGCTGGGGATGCGTCTCGCACCACGTGGTACTGCTCGACGAACGCCTCCTGCGCGAGCTTCCAGTTCACGGGGAGCCGGCACGCGTACCACTTCTCGGCCCGCAGCGACTCCATCTTCCACGCGTCGGCGATGGTGGCGAACGGCTCGATGCACTGCCGCAGCGGCGGTGCGTCGTCGTCGAGGTTGATCCACGCGCACCCGCCCCACACCTCGCACCGCACCGGCGTGAGGTCGATGTCGTCCGGCGCGAGGTTGTGCTCGGCGAACGTCTTCGTTGCGTGACGTGGGTGTTCGTGCCGTCGAGGCCGTAGCACCACCCGTGGAACGGGCAGGTGAACCCGCTCTCGCACGTCCCGCGGCCCTCGACGACCTTGACGCCGCGATGGCGGCACGCGTTCTGGAACGCGCGCACCTCCATGTCGTCGGTGCGCAGCACGATGATCGACTGGTCGAGGATCTCGTACTCGACGAAGTCGTGCGGCCGCGGGATCTCCTCGAGCCGGCACGCCATCTGCCAGACCCGCGGCCACAGCAGCTCGCACTCCATCGCGTAGAAGTCCGCGTCGAAGTAGCGCTCCTTGGGCGCGCGGTCCGGGACGCTCCATCGCGTAGGGCACCGGGAGCGCCGACCACTTCCGATCCACGATCGCCACGCCGCGCCCTTCCTCTCGGAGCGCCCGTCGAGGTCGATATGCTAACCCGACCGGTCGGTACAATGCTCGGCACCGCGGAAGCGACCGGTCACCCCGGAGACGCACGTGAGCGAAGCAACCACGCGTCGACTCGTCCGGACGTCGACGTGCTGGTCGTCGGCGCCGGCATCACCGGCATCTACCAGCTGTACCGCGCGCGCGAAGCCGGGTTCTCCGCGCAGCTGCTCGAGGCCGGCGGCGGCGTCGGCGGCACCTGGTACTGGAACCGCTACCCCGGGCGCGCGGTTCGACTCCGAGAGCTACACCTACGCGTACCTGTTCTCGAAGGAGCTGTTCGACGAGTGGGAGTGGCAGGAGCACTTCGCCGAGCAACCGGAGACCGAGCGCTACCTCAACCACGTCGTCGACCGGTTCGACCTGCGGCGCCACATGCGATTCGACGCCGCGGTCACCTCGGCCGTCTACGACGAGTCGTCCGGGACCTGGACCGTCGCGGTCGGCGACGGCACCGAGATCCGGGCGCGGTTCCTCGTCGCCGCGACCGGCGTCCTCTCGGTGCCGTTCTTCCCCGAGTGCCGGGACGCGACGACTTTCGCGGCGAGCAGCACCACACCGGGCGGTGGCCGGCGACGCCGGTCGACTTCGCCGGCAAGCGCGTCGCCGTCATCGGCACCGGATCGAGCGGGGTGCAGCTGATCCCGGCCATCGCCGACGAGGTTGCGTCGCTGACCGTGTACCAGCGCACCGCGAACTGGTGCACGCCGCTCAACAACGCACCGATCACCGCCGAGGAGCAGGCGGAGCTGCGCGCCGACTTCGAGGCGATGCGCGAGACGCTGAACACGTCGGTCGCCGGGTTCCTCCACCCCGCGCACGATCGCGCCACCTTCGACGACTCCGAAGCCGAGCGGCGGGCGTTCTTCGAGAAGATGTGGAGCAGCCCCGGCTTCTCGAAGCTCTCCAGCAACTACACCGACCTGCTGTTCGATCCCGCGGCGAACGCCGAGTGGTGCGAGTTCATCGCCGAGAAGGTCCGCGGCATCGTCGACGATCCCGAGACCGCGGAGAAGCTCATCCCGAAGGACCACCGCTTCGGCGAGAAGCGGCCGCCCTTCGTGACCGGCTACTACGAGGCGTACAACCGACCCGAACGTCTCGCTCGTCGATCTCGAGCAGACGCCGATCGTGCGCATGACCGAGCGCGGGATCGAGACGGCCGACGGGCGTGCAGGAGTTCGACATCGTCGTGTGGGCGACCGGCTTCGACTTCGGCACCGGCGCGCTCACGCGGATGGGGATCCGCGGCCGGGACGGTGTCGCGCTCGAGGACCACTGGGCCGACGGTCCGAAGACGTTCCTCGGCATCCAGACCACCGGCTTCCCGAACCTGTTCTTCCCCGGTGGGCCCCACGCGGCGGCCGGCAACAACCCGCGGTACAACGGCGACCAGGTCGACTTCGTCACCGACGCGCTCATCTATCGTGCGCGACCACGGCTACGACACGATCGAGGTCGACCCGGCGGCGGAGGAGCGAGTGGACCGCGATGGTCGACCGCGGCGCGGCGGCGTCGCCGTTCGGCGAGAGCAGCTACTTCTTCGGCACCAACATCCCCGGGAAGCCGCGCAAGTACCTCCTGAACTCGGGCGGCCGGCCGAAGCTCTTCAAGGAGATCGCCGAGGTCGTCGAGAGCGACTACAAGGCGTTCCGCCTGTCGCGTCGTCAGACGGTCGCGACCGGCGTCACCGGTGAGCCCACCACTCCGGGCATCCGCAGCGGCGGCGCGGTGAGCAGGAAGCGGCTCCGGTCGTGCTCGCGCAGCCAGCTCGCGAGCTCGTGCAGGTACCACATCTCCCCGAGCGGGACGCCGAGCTTGAACAGGCAGAGGTGGTGGATCGGGAGGAACGAGTGCCGGCTCGGGTCGCGGTCCTTGCCGAGCAGCCCCTCGACCGCGTAGTTGTCGGCGACCAGCGCCGAGATCTGCGACTCGGCGATCCACTCGAGCAACGACTCGTCGCGCGCGTCGAGGTACGTGCACATCGTGTGGATCTTCACCGGGTCCGGGTCGCGGTTCATCGCGAGGACCTCGGTGGCGAAGCCGGTGTGCAGCAGGAGCATGTCGCCCGGCTCGACGACGACGTTGTCCGCCGCCATGATCTCCTCGAGCGTCGTCGCGGTCGACCCCGCGCCAGTCGTGGCCGAGGTGGTGGGCGAGGTCGACGAGGACGCCTCGCCCCTGCACGCCGTGGAACGCCATGTGCTCCAGGCCGAGGTGGTGGGCGAAGCGAGCGGTGGTTGCCGCCGTCGCCCGCGGCGTCGGGCTTGCGGCCCGACGAGGTCGACGCCGGCGCGGTAGCCGTTGTAGTAGACGGCCTCCTCGACCCCGTCGCCGTCGGCGTCGAACTCGGCGCCGACGTGCGCGAGCGAGTCCCACTGCGTCGAGTACTGCAGCGACAGCGTCACGACGTCGTCGGCCCACACGTCGACGTAGCGCGGGTCCCCCCACTCGTCCATCTCGCTCATGTGGACGTTGTAGAAGGTGCGCGGGGTTGCCCTCCATGTCCTCGGTCGGCGCGACGACCGGCGGGTGCCGCCGCTGGTTCAGCGCGGTCCCGCCCGGGTAGTCGAGCGGCAGGCTGAGGCAGAAGCTGATGCCGGCCTCGACCTCGCGCACGCCCTCGAGGACCTTCTCGGGGGTGAGCAGGTTGATGCGGCCGAGCTCGTCGTCGTCGCCCCAGTCGCCCCAGGTCGAGCCCGGCGGGCGTTGCGTCCAGCGCTTCGTCACGGCGTCCCTCTCCTGCAGCCCCGGGCGGGTCGGCGACTGCGCCGGCATTGTATGTACCGACCGGTTGGTTTACCCTCGCCGATGCGTGGACAAGGACTTCGTCGTCTCGGCCGACGGGCACCTCCTCGAGCCCACCGACCTGTTCACGACCCGCCTCCCGAAGCACCTGCGCGACCGGGCGGTCTGGGAGGAGGACTTCGAGATCGAGCCGTTCGTCGAGGGCGGCGCCCGGATCTTCCGGCGGCTGCACACCCCGGGGTACGAGGGCTGGACGATCTCCCGCTACCGCCAGACCGGCGGGCGGATGCCCGAAGGCGACCCCGAGCACATCCTCGAGGACATGGACCTCGACGGGGTCGACGTGCAGGTGATGCACCCGAACCTGTCGCTGTTCGGGCTCTACTCCGACGACCACGAGCTGTCGATGGCGCACGCGCGTGTGTACAACGACTACGTCGTCGAGCGGTTCACCCCGTACTTCGATCGGCTGGCGCCCACCGCGCCCGTGCCCATCACCGACATCGACGAGGCGGTCGCCGAGATCGAGCGGGTCGCCGCCGCCGGGTTCCGCGCGATCCTCCTGCCGGCCACCCCGCCGCGTGCCGTACTACTCCCGCGACCTCGACCCGGTGTGGGCCGCGGCGCAGGCCAACGGCGTGCACGTGTTCATCCACACCCAGACCGGAGGCGTGAAGGTCAACGACCCGGAGGCGACGACGCTCAAGGTCGTCATGGAGTCGGCGGCGCAGGTCAACCAGCCGATGACCGAGAAGTCGGCGTCGAAGCGGATGATCACGCAGTGCGTCTACGGCCCGATCGTCCCGCAGCAGGTCATCTGCGAGCTGATCGGCGGCGGCGTCCCCGAGCGCTACCCCGACCTGCACTTCGCGCTGATCGAGTTCAACGCCCACTGGCTCGCGTCGTTGGTCGGCAGCATGGACAAGTGCTGGGTCACCGGCATCGGCCAGGACGCCGACTGGTGGCTCGGGGTCTGGGACGACACCCGCCCGGCCGACGACCAGCCCAACATGGCGCAGCTGTTCCGCCTCAACGAGAAGTGGCCGTACCCGCTGAAGCCGAGCGAGTACGTGCAGCGCCAGTTCCACGTCTCGTTCCAGGACGACCCGGTCGCCGTCGCCTGCCGGCACGTCACCGGGTTGTCGACGATCGTGTGGGGCAACGACTACCCGCACGCCGAAGGCACGTTCCGCGGGAGCCGGGAGCTCCTCGCGAAGCGAGCTCGGCGATCTCCCCGCCGACGAGCGCGGCCGCGCTGGTCGGCGGCACGCTCGGCGGGCTGCTCGGGTTCGAGCCCACGGTGACCGCGTAGCTCGCAGGCCTACGAGCGTGCGCGATCCCTCGGATGAAGATGTCGGCGAACGGCTTCGCCACGTCGCGCGCCGACACGCGGCCGCCCGCCTTGAGCCACAGGTACGTGTAGTTGTGCATGCCGAGCCACGCGAACGCCGTGAGCCTCGGGTCGATGTCGCGGAACTCCCCGGAGTCGATGCCGGCCTGCAGCACCGCCTCGACCCGTCGCTCGTACTCCCGCCGGCGCACGCGGAACTGCTCGGCGCGTTCGTCGGTGAGCGCCGGGAACTCGTGGAGGAAGACCCAGACGTGATCGGGATAGCGGTGGATGACGTCGAGCAGCTCGTCGCCCAGCATCGCCAGCTGCGCGGACGGCGACCCACCCGCGGCGGCGACGCGATCCGCGCCGAGCATCACCTCGTCCATCACCCGATCGTGGATCGCGGCGAGGAGCTCCTCCTTCGACTCGATGTAGTGGTAGAAGGCGCCCTTGCCGAGACCGTTGACCTCGCACAGCTCCACGATGCCCGTGGCGTGGTAGCCGCCTCGCGCGAAGACCTGCGCCGACGTGTCGATGATCACGTCGCGACGCGCCTTCCACTTCGCGCTGCGTCGGGGCTCGTCGCTCGCTGCGGCTCGCGGCATCGGCTCCGACGGTACCTCGGGGTGCGCGCGCATCAGCGGCCTTGCCACTGCGGCGCGGCGCTTCTCGGCGAAGGCGAGCAGCCCTTCACTCGGCATCCTCCGACGCGAGCAGCTCGTCCAACAGCTCGCTCGAGAGTCTGCCGCAGCTGTGTCGTCGGGCTCGGACGCCGGCCGCGAGGACGACGCGCCGGCTGGCCCGCACCGCGAGCGGAGCCGCCGCGACGATCTGCTGCGCGACGCGCAGCGCCTCGTCCCGCGCGGCGCCCGGCTCGACCAGCCGGCTCACGAGTCCCGAGATCGAACGCGCGACGCGCGTCGATCGGCTCGCCGGTGAGGATGGCGTCCATCGCCGCTGCCCTGACCGATCGCGCGCGGGAGCCGGAACAGCCCGCCGGCCGCGGCGATCAAGTTGCGCCGGACCTCCGCGAGCCCGAACGCCGATCGGGTCGTCGCCACGACGACGTCCGCCGCGAGGACGATCTCCAGACCGCCCGCGGTCGCGAGACCGTCGACGGCGACCACGATCGGCTTCGTGCGCTCGCGGTACACGAACCCGCCGAACCCGCCCCGCTCGGTGTCGAGCGTCGCCGCGGAACCCGTCTCCTCGGATCACCTTGAGGTCGGCGCCCGCGCAGAAGACGGGGTGCGCCTGGTCCCCGGTGTTCGCGCCGAGGACCCCGACCCAGACCTCGGGATCGTCTTCCAGGCGGTCGACCGCGGCCTCGAGGCCGAGCGCCAGCTCGCGATTCACCGCGTTGCGCGCCTCGGGACGGTTGAGGGTGATGACGCCGACTCGGTCGGAGGACGAGTACAGGACGGCGGACAATGCAACGCTCCCGCGTCGAGGCACGAGCCCAGAAGTATACTGACTGGTCGGTACACGCCGGCAGCTGAAGGGTTCCGGGTGGACGAGCACAGCTTCGAGGGGCGCGTCGCGGTCGTCACCGGCGCGGGACGCGGCATCGGCCGGGCGTACGCACGCCTGCTCGCCGACCGAGGCGCCCGCGTCGTCGTCAACGACCTCGGCGGCTCGATGGAGGGCGTCGGCGCCGACGCCGAACCCGCGTCCGTCGGTCGCGGCCGAGATCGTCGCCGCGGGCGGCGCGGCGATCGCCGACACGAACGACGTGGCCACCGACGCGGGCGCGCAGGCGCTCGTCGACGCCGCGGTCGAGCAGTTCGGACGCCTCGACATCCTGATCAACAACGCCGGCATCATGCGATGGGCGGGCTTTCCCGAGGCCGACGCGGACAACCTCGCGCGGCACCTCGCCGTCCACGTCGCCGGCTCGTTCAACACCGACCCGCGCCGCGTGGCCGCACATGGTCGAGCAGGGCTACGGCCGCATCGTCATGACGACCTCGACGGGCATGTTCGGGCTGCCCGACAACCTCTCGTACGCCACCGCCAAGGGCGCGGTCATCGGGCTCACGCGCAGCCTCACGACCGCCGGCGCCGCGCACGGCATCAAGGTCAACCTCATCGCGCCCGCGGCGTTCACCCGCATGGCCGGTCAGCCGAGCGATCGAGGCGGAGCGCGTCGACCGATGTCGCCGGATCTCGTCGCGCCGATGGTCGCGTTCCTCGCCCACGAGGACTGCCCGGTCAGCGGCGAGATCTACGCCGCCGGCGCCGGGTCGCTTCGCGCGCATCTTCATCGCCTCGACCGACGGGCTACGTCCACGCCGGCGCGCGCGCCGACGATCGAGGACGTCGCGCGAGCACTGGGCGACGATCAACGACGAGTCCGGGTACTACGTCCCGGCCGACCTCATGGACTGGTCATGGCCAGCGTTCACCGCGCTGACCTGCGTTCAGGATGATCGGTCGCGCAGCTCTCGCTTGAGGACCTTGCCCGACGGGTTCCTCGGGAGCGCATCGACGAACACGACCTGCTTCGGGACCTTGAACCGCGCGAGCTGCCCGCGGCAGTGCTCGATCGAGCTCCTCGGGTGTCGTCGTCGCGGCCGGGCTGCACGACGACGTAGGCGACCGGGACCTCGCCCCATCGATCGTCGGGACGCCCGACGACGGCCGCTTCGACCACCGACTCGTGCTCGTAGAGCACGCGCTCGACCTCGGAGCTGGCGATGTTCTCACCGCCGGACACGATCATGTCCTTGAGCCGATCGACGATGTAGAGGTACCCGTCGTCGTCCTGCACGCCGATGTCGCCGGTGTGGAACCAGCCGCCGGCGAACGCCGCGCTCGTCGCGTCGGGGTCGCGCCAGTAGCCCTTGAACACCTTCGGGCCGCGCAGGACGACCTCGCCCCGTTCACCCGCGGGCACCGAGGCGCCGTGCTCGTCCCAGATGTCGAGCTCGAGGTAGAGGCACGGCCGGCCGACGCTGCCGAGCTTGGTCACGATGCTGTCCCGGTCGAGGAACGTGTCGCCCGAGACCGTCTCGGTGAGGCCGTACGCGTCGGCGAACCACGCCGACGGGAACGTCCGCTGGATCCGCTCGATGAGCGGGATCGGCATCTTCTCGCCGCCGTTGATGACCACCCGCACCGACGAGAGGTCGCGCTGCTCGATGTCGGGCAACGCCATGATCGCGTTGACCATCGCCGGCGCGAGCCACACCGTGGTCACCCGCGACCGCTCGATCTCGTCGACGACGTCGGCCGCGTCGAACACGCGATGGATGATCGTGGTCGCGCCCGCGGCGATGAGCGTCGTCGTCGTGAGGTCGAGCGCGCCGACGTGGTACAGCGGCCCGCAGGCGAGCCCGAGATCGGCGCTGGTGAAGCCGAACTCGACGATGTGCGCGAGGTTCTTCCACGCCAGGTTGGCGTGGGTGATCATCACGCCCTTCGGGCGCCCGGTGGTGCCCGAGGTGTACATCAGCCGGTGGACGTCGTCGCCGGCCGCGGGCACGCGCGCCGGGCACGCTCGACGCGGCCCGGAGATCGGCGAGCGGCGTCCACCCGTCGGGCGCCGGGCGCGCGATGCACACCCGGACGAGCTCGCGTTCCATCGCCTTCGTCGCTTCGTCGGCGAGATCGACGAGCGACTTCGTCGCACACCAGCGCGCGGGCTTCGGAGTGGTCGAGGATGTACCGCAGCTCCGGCGCGGCGAGCCGCCAGTTGATCGGCATCGCGATCGCACCGAGGTAGTTCGCGGCGAAGATCGTCTCCAGGAACTCGGTGCAGTTGTACGAGAGCAGCCCCACGACGTCGCCGGCGCCGACCCCGCGTTCGTGCAGCCCGGCCGCCAGCGCGGCCGCCCGCGTCGGCCATCTCGCCGTAGGTGACGGTCTCGTCGCCGAAGATCGCGAGTGGCTTGCTCCGGCGTGCGGCCGGCGTGGTGCTCGAGCACGCCGAGCCAGCTCATGTCCGGATGCATCGGCGGCGTGCTCCACCGAACCCCCTACGGCGCCGCGTAGCCGCCGTCGACCACGATCGCCGACCCGGTCGTCCAGCGGGACGCGTCGCTCGCGAGGTACGAGTACGCGCCCACCAGGTCGGCGGCCGTCTCCCAGCCCGAGCGGATGCTTGGCCGCGATCGCGTCGATCGCCTCCGGCGGGAGGTCGGCGTGGATCCCCGAGCGGAACGTCCCCGGGCACACGCAGTTGACCCGGATCCCGTCGCGCGCGTACTCGACCGCCGCGACCTTCGCGAGCTGGATCACGGCCGCCTTCGTCGCGCAGTACGGCGCGGCGTGCGACCACGCGGTGAGACCGGAGACCGAGGCCGTGAGGACGATCGACCCGGACTGCTGCGTCGCGCATGACGGGCACCGCGGCCCGGATGCCGTTGACGGCGCCGAGGACGTTGACCCGGAACGCGCGCTCCCAGTCCTCGGTCGCCAGGTTGTGGATCCGACCGTTCGGAGCGAGCACCCCGGCGTTGCTGATCAGCACGTCGAGCCGGCCGAAGCGCTCCACCGCCCGGCCGACGACGGCTTCGACCTCGGCGATCTCGCCCACGTCGGCCGGCAGCGTCTCGACCGCGCCGCGATGCTCCGGCAAGCCGTCGCACGGTCGCTTCGAGCGACGGCGCGCTGACGTCGCTCAGCACGACATCGGTGTCGGGTTCGCCCGCGAACTGGCTGGACAGCGCGGCGCCGAGCGTTCCGCCCGCGCCCGGTGATCGCGATGACCCGTCGCGCGCGTCGCTCATACGAGCAGGTACCCGCCGTCGACGTTGAGCACGGTGCCGGTGACGAACGCCGACGCGTCGGACGCGAGGAACTGGTACGCGCCGGCGAGGTCGGTGGCTGCTCCCCAGCGCCGTTGCGCGGTGTGCTCGAGCACGCCGGCGCCGAGCTCGGGGCTGTTCTTCCACCGCTCGGCCAGCGGCGAGTCGAACCACCCCGGCGCGACGACGTTCACGGTGATGCCCGACGGACGCGAGATCGAGCGCGAGACCCTTCGCCAGGCCGACGAGGCCGGCCTTCGACGCGCTGTACGCAGTGAGCCCTTCGCGCGGCCGTTCCCCGAGCACCGAGCCGGTGAAGATCAGCCGCCCGCCCGTCGCGCATCACCCGGGCCGCGGCGCGGGCGCCGAGGAACGCGCCCGTGAGGTTCACCTCGAGGATCTCGACGCCAGACCGACGGATCGGTCTCGAGCGGTCCGGCCATGATGGGCGAGATCCCCGCGTTGCAGATCCAGACGTCGACGCCACCCCATTCGGCCACGGTGGCATCGGCGACCGCCTCGTTGAACTCGCGCGTCGGTCACGTCGCCGCTGAGCACGAGCGACGGTCCCGGCAGCTCGGTCGGCGACCGCCTTGAGGTCGGTCTCCGTCCGCGCCGACCAGCGCCACCCGCGCGCCGCCCTGCGAGAACGCGTGCGCGAGCAGCCGACCGAGCCCCCGGCTGGCGCCGGTGATCACCACCCGCTTCCCGGTCACGTCCGCACCGCCGGCGAAGGACGCGGGGATGTCGATCTGCTCGGGCATCGCCCTTCCCTCGTTTTGTACCGATCAGTACAATACACCGGTCCATGTTCAGTGACGCCGACCTCCTCGAGATGCACCGGCGGATGCTCGTGATCCGCGGGTTCGAGGAGCGGGTGGCCGCGCTGTACCGCGACGGCGAGGTGCCGGGCTTCGTGCACCTGTCGATCGGGCAGGAGGCGTCGGCCGTGGGCGCGTGCTGGCCGCTCGGCCCGGCCGACGTGATCACCTCCACCCATCGCGGCCACGGCCACTGCCTCGCGAAGGGCCTCGACCCGCTCGGGATGTTCGCCGAGCTGATGGGCAAGGACGCGGGCACGAATCGCGGGCGCGGCGGTTCGATGCACATCGCCGACCCGACGATCGGCATCTTCGGCGCCAACGGGATCGTCGGCGCCGGCCTGCCGATCGCGGCCGGCGCCGCGACCGCGGCGCAGCTGCGACGCGACGGCAGCGTCGCGGTGGCGTTCTTCGGCGACGGCGCGGTCGCGCACGGCACCTTCCACGAAGCGGTCAACCTCGCCGCGGTCTGGCGGCTGCCGGTGATCTTCTTCTGCGAGAACAACGGCTACGCCGAGTTCTCGCCCGCGTCGACCCAGCACGCGGCGCCGCTCGAGCGGCGCGCCGCCGGCTACGGCGTCGACTACGTCGCGGTCGACGGCAACGACGTCGTGGCGACCGCGGCCGCGATGCACGTCGGCGGTCGAGGCGGCACGCGCCGGACGCGGTCCCGTCGTCGTCGAGGCAGCCACCTACCGCTGGCACGGTCACTACGAAGGCGACCCGCAGCGCTACCGATCGCCCGACGAGGTGCAGGAGTGGGAAGCGCGCGACCCGCTGCTCGTCAACGCGCGCCGGCTCCGATCGGCGGGCGTCACCGACGACGCGCTCGAAGCCATGCAGGCATCGGTCGCGAGCGAGCTCGACGAAGCGGTCGACGGCGGCTCGGCGGTTGACGGCCCCGGCGGTCGCCACGCTGACCGACTTCGTCGCCCGCCCGCGACCCGAGCGCGCCGAGCCGCCGGCGCCGGCCGCGCGATGCGCCGGTGTTCCGCACCATGGACGCGATCCGGGCCGCGCTCGAAGCCGAGCTCGCGGGCGACGAGCGCGTGTTCGTCGCGGGGATCGACGTCGCGGCCGGCGGCAACGTGTTCGGCCTCACGCGCGGCCTGCACGACCGCTTCGGCGATCGCGTCCGCGACACGCCGATCTCCGAGAGCGCGATCGTCGGCCTCGGCGTCGGCGCCGCGATGGCGGGCATGCGCCCCGTGGTCGAGCTGATGTACCTCGACTTCCTCGGCGTCTGTCTCGACCAGCTGCTCAACCAGGCCGCGAAGCTGCCGTTCATGACCGGCGGCGCCGCGCAGATGGCGCTGACCGTGCGGACCCAGTTCGGCGCGGGACGCTCCTCGGGAAGCCAGCACTCGCAGAGCCTCGAGGCGCTGCTCGCGCACATCCCCGGGCTGAGCGTCGTCATGCCGTCGACGCCGGCCGACACCTACGGGTTGCTGCGCGCCGCGATCCAGGACCCGAACCCGGTCGTCTTCATCGAGAACCGGCTGCTCTACGGCATGAAGGGACCGCAGCCGCCGGCCGACCACATCGTCCCGATCGGCACGTCGGCCGTCGTGCGCCCGGGAAGCGACGTCACCGTCGTGTCGGTGTCACGGATGGTGCACGAGGCGGTCGCCGCGGCCGAGCAGCTCGCCGGCGAAGGCATCTCCGTCGAGGTGATCGACCTGCGCACCGTCGCGCCGCTCGACATGGCGCCGATCCTCGAGTCGGTGCACAAGACGAGCCGGCTCCTGATCGCGCACGAGGCCGTCGTCCCGTTCGGCATCGGCGCCGAGATCGCGGCGACCGTCGCCCGCGACGGCTTCTGGGACCTCGACGCGCCGATCCAACGGATCGGTGCCGCCCCGACTCCCCCGCCGTACGCGCCCGACCTCGAACGCGCGTGGCTGCCCGACCGCGACGACATCGCCGACGCGATCCGCGCGCTCGCCGGGTCTGACGCTCAGCAGCCGAGGGCGCGGGCGATCACCAGGTGCTGGATCTCGTTGGTGCCTTCGCCGATCTCGAGCACCTTCGCGTCGCAGTAGAAGCGGGCCACCGGCGACTCGAGCATGTAGCCGAGGCCGCCGTGGATCTGGACGGCCTCCGATGCCGCCGACACCGCGAGGCGACTGGCCTTCAGCTTCGCCATCGACGCTTCCTTCAGGAACGGCTGCCCGGCGTCGCGCAGGTACGCGGCGCGATACGTGAGCCAGCGCGCCGCCTCGAGCTCGGTCGCGATGTCGGCGAGCTTGAACTGGATCGCCTGGAACTTCGAGATGGGCTGGCCGAACTGCACGCGCTGCCGCGCGTAGTCGATCGCCAGGTCGAGCACCGCCTGGGTCAGGCTGAGCGACAACGCGGCGATCGAGATGCGCCCGACCTCGAGCGTGCCGCAGGAACTGGCCGAGCCCCATCGCCGGATCGCCGACGAGGTGATCGTCGGCGACCCAGACGTCGTCGAAGGACAGCTCGCGCGTGTCGAGGCCGCGCCAGCCGATGCCGCGCATCTTCGGCCCCATCGTGAAGCCGGCGGTGTCCTTCTCCACGACGAAGCTCGCGAACGCCGGCGCACTCCCTGTCGCCCGACTCGGTGCGGGCCAGCAACGTCACTCCGAACGACATGTCCGTGCCGGCGTTGGAGATGAACGTCTTGCGCGCCGTTGATCAGCCAGCCACCGTCGCGCCGTTCCGCTCGCGTGCGGATGCCGCGCGCGTCGGAACCGGCGTCGGGCTCGGTCAAGCCGAACGCGCCGAGCGCCGCGTCCCTCGGCCAACGGTCGCAGCCAACGCTCTCGCTGCGCGTCGTTGCCGAAGAGGTAGAGCGGCAACGAACCGATGGTCACGTGCGCCTGCCACGCGGCGGCCACCGACTGGTCGGCCAGGCCGATCTGCTCCATCGCGGCGACGAAGCCGACCGTCGACATGCCGATGCCGCCCCACTGCTCGGGGATCAGCATGCCGAGCAGGCCCAGCGCACCCATCTCGCGGAGCAGATCGGTCGGGCACCGCGCCTCGTCCCACGCCCGGGGCGCACGCGGCGCGATCTCCTTCTGCGCGAACTCGCGGCACGAGCCCGACCAGATCGCGTTCGGGCTCGGTGAGCGAGAAGTCCACGGGCGGATCCTATTGGACCGACCGGTACAACGCCGCCTACGCCGGCAGTCGGCCGTTCGAGCTGCGCGATGGTGCGCTCGATGAACTCGAGGGTCATGTCGTGCCCGGTCGTGACACCCAGCGCGCCTTCGAGCGCGAGCACCTGCGAGAGCCCCGTCATCATGAGCAGGGCGACGATCGGCGGCAGCTGGTCTTCCGCGACGCCGTGGCGCGCGAGCGCGGCGCGCAACGCCTCGACCTGCGCGGCGCGGAACCGCTCCGCGTAGCGCGCGACCTCGGCCCGGATGGCCTTGCGGTGGTTCGCGAGCGCGACGAACTCCATCGTGAACGCGACGCCGCGGGGATCGGCGTTGAGCTGCCAGAGCGTTCGCAGCGACCCGTCGGCGGCGATCGCTCGTTCGAAGCGGGCGAGGTTCTCCTCCGCCCGGCGCCGGAAGACCTCGAGGAAGAGGTCGTCCATGGTGCGGAAGTAGTAGTGGACCAGCTGCGGCTTCAGGTCGGCCCTGGCCGCGACTCGCCGTGACGTGACCGCGGCGTAGCCCTCCTCGCGCAGCAGGAGCTCGGCCGCGTCCAGCAGCTGGGCGCGGCGTCTTGGAGTCCGGCGCACCGATCCGACGCGACGAAGGCACGGTTGCCACGCCGACACCTTGTCACGTCGACGGCCCGGATGCTAAGCAAGTGCTCAGCAATGCTGAGCGAGCGCACAGCATTCCGAGGGAGGCACCGTTGCGCGACTGGGAGACGATCGACTTCTTCACCGACGAGTCGTTGGTCGAGGACCCGTACCCGTACTTCGACGAGCTCCGCGCCGGCCGGCCCGGTGCTCCCGCTCCCCCACCTCGGGGTCGTGGCCGTGACCGGCTACGACGAGGTGAGCGAGGTGTACCACGACCCCGACACCTTCTCGTCGTGCAACTCGGTCGTCGGCCCGTACGCGATGTTCCCGGTGCCGCTCGAAGGCGACGACGTGAGCGAGCATCGTCGATCGAGTACCGCGACCAGCTCCCGATGCACGAGCACATGGTCACGATGGACCCGCCCGACCACACCCGCGAGCGCGCGCTGCTGATGCGGCTGATCACGCCGAAGCGGCTCAAGGACAACGAGGCGTTCATGTGGCGCCTCGCCGACCAGCAGCTCGACGAGTTCGTCGCCGACGGTCGCTGCGAGTTCATCAGCGCGTACACCCAGCCGTTCGCCGATGCTCGTCGTCGCCGACCTCCTCGGCGTGCCGGAAGCCGACCACCCGCGGTTCCGTGAGGGCTTCGGCATGACCGGCACCGTGGGCGAGGTCGGCGCCGGCGAGGAAGGCAACCCGGGTGAGAACCCGCTCTCGTGGCTCGACCAGCGGTTCATCGAGTACATCGAGGACCGGCGGCGCGAGCCGCGCACCGACGTGCTCACCGACCTGGCGCTGGCGACCTACCCGGACGGGACCACGCCCGAGGTGACCGCGGTCGTGCGGACGTCGACGTTCCTGTTCGCGGCCGGCCAGGAGACCACCGCCCGCCTGCTCGCCGGGCGCGCTGAAGCTGCTGGCCGAGCACCCCGAGCTGCAGGACGAGCTGCGGGCGGACCGCGAGCGGATCCCGGCCTTCCTCGAAGAGGTGCTGCGGGTCGAGAGCCCGGTGAAGACCGACTTCCGCCTCGCCCGTCGCTCGACGACGATCGGCGGGGTCGAGATCCCGGCCGGCACGCCGGTGATGCTGCTGAACGGCGCCGCCAACCGCGACCCCCGGCGCTTCGAGTGCCCCGCCGAGTTCCATCGCGACCGCGACAACGCCCGGGCCCACGCTCGCCTTCGGGCGCGGTCCCCACACCTGCCCCGGCGCGCCGCTCGCCCGGGCCGAGGGTCTCGTGAGCCTCGAGCGCATCCTCGACCGGATGCGCGACATCCGGCTGTCCGAGGAGCACCACGGCCCGCGCCGGTGCTCGCCGCTTCCGCTACGAGCCGACCTGGATCCTGCGCGGCCTCACGCAGCTCCATCTGGAGTTCGAGCCGGTCGAGGCCGGCCGATGAGCCGCGTCGCGGTCGTCACCGGCGGCGCCTCCGGCATCGGGCTCGGCGTCGCGCGCCAGCTCGTCGGCCGACGGCCACTCGGTCGCGGTCATCGACCGCAACGGCTCGGCGGCCGAGGCCGGGGCCGCCGAGCTGCGGGCCGAGGGCGGCACGCGCGGTGGCCGTCGAGGTCGACGTCGCCGATCGCGGCTCGGTCGAGGCCGGGTTCGAACGGATCCGCGCCGAGCTCGGGCCGGTCGAGATCCTCGTCACCAGCGCCGGCATCGAGTCCTTCGATGCCGTGCTCGACATCACGCCCGAGAAGTGGGACGGGATCATCGCGGTCAACCTCACCGGCACGTTCGCGTGCGTGCAGGCCGCGCTGCCCGACATGCTCGCCGCCGGTTGGGGGCGCATCGTCACGATCGCGTCGTCGAGCGCGCAGTCCGGCGCCCCCAACATGGCGCACTACGCGGCGTCGAAGGGCGGCGTCGTCTCGCTCACCAAGGCGCTGGCGGTCGAGCTCGCCCGCCAAGGTGTCACCGCGAACACCATCACGCCGAGCCTCGTCGACACGCCCATGTCCCGCCAGGCCGAGGCCGACGGCGACTTCCCCGGCGTCGACGTGATCGCACCCATGGTCCCGCTCGGTCGGGCCGGCACTCCCGCCGACATCGCGGCCGCGTGCTCGTTGCTCTACGCCGGAGGACAGCTACATCACCGGCCAGGTCATCGGCGTCAACGGCGGCATGTACATCTAGCGAAGAGTGGCGCGGTGCGCGCACTTGTGCTGTACTTTCCGCCCAAAGCGGACCATAAGGTCTAAACCGACGGGCGGGGGCGGAAGATGCGAACGGTTGCGGGTGGGCGCGGTCGAGCGACGCGGGTCGAGGGGCCGGGGGCCCGTTGGCGCCGGGCGGCAGGAGCGGGTGCGGTCGTGGTCGCGATGCTGGTTCCCCTGACGACGTTCGGCGCGACCGCCGCGTCGGCAGCCGAGAACAGCGACCCGGTCGGCGACAACTGCAAGTCCTACGTGGGATCGAGTGGGCCGGTGCAGTGGTGTGGCCCGGACATCTCCTTCACCGCGGACCCCATTCTCTTCGGCGAAGTGCACTTGATCGTGTCGACCGATGCCGTGGATTGCTCTGGCAACGGCGTCACGGTTCCCGGGCGCCCGCGGTACGGCATCTTCAAGGCGTCGGCAACGTCGCCCAACTGGGCCGATGAGCTCGGCGAGATCGCGCCGGACTTCGGGACGCACAACTTCTTCTACAAGGTCGGCGCGACCAAGACGGCGCTCATCTCGTACGTTTCGACGACAGGATCGCCGGTCACCGGCATCAGCTACGAAGTGGTGCTGCCGACCTCGATCACGGACACCTTCGGGTCGGGTTTCAAGTGGATGGTCGGCAACGACTGCATCGGGGAGGGCCCGTGGGAGGCGTCGGACATCGCCCCGGGCGTCGGCCTGTACAGCGTCGCTCTCAGCACGACGCCGTCGGCCCCGGCGAAGCCGACGGGTGTCGTCGCGAGGCCGGGTTCGACGACATCCGCAACGACAGGACCGATCATCGTTCCGTACACAGCGGGCGCCGACAACGGGTCCCGATCACCAAGTTCACCGCGCGGTGCATCTCCAGCAACGGAGGCGTGACGAGGACCGCGGTGCACAATGGCGCGACCGCGGTCACGATCACCGTCCCCAACGCGACACTCGCCAAGTCCTATACCTGCACTGTCAAAGCGACGAATGCCGTGGGGACGAGCGTCGCGTCAACCGCGTCACCCGCGCTCATCGTCGGGGCGCCCGCTCACGCCGCGAAGCCGACGGTCGCCAAGGTCGCGGCCGGCAAGCTACGGGTGTCGTTCACGCCACTCACGGCTGCGCAGGCGAATGGCAGCCCACTCTCGACGCCGAAGTACTCCGCGACGTGCACGTCGTCCGACGGTGGCATCTCCAGGACTGCGACCGGAACGGGCAGCCCAATCGCGGTAGCGAACCTCACCGCAGGCAAGACGTACACGTGCAAGGTCAGAGGCCACAACGCTCGTGGATACGCGCGCTTCTCACCGATATCGATGGCGCAAACGGCCTAGCGTCCGCCCGTCGTCTCCTGGCGTCGGTTGCTCCGACCTCCCCACGAGTTCAGGTCAGTGCCACACTGGGGAGAACCCCTTGCCGCTCACACACGCGGCTTCATCGCAGGGAGCAGCACCATGACGACCGATCCCAAGCCGACGCAAGACGATCAGCCCGACGACCACACCATCAGCGACCTGCTGAGCGGGTTCAACGCCGAGCAGATCGTCGACGACCCGGACAACCTCGACCCGACCGACGAGCACGACGAGGGCCTGGCCGCCACCCCGGACAGCCCCAACCCGATCTGACGCCGATCCCGCGGGCGAGGACGGCCCTGGCGAGATGCTTCACCTCCTGGTAGATTGTTCACGGATCTGAAAACCATCTAGCCAGGAGTCCCCATGGACGACATCACCTTCGTGCCCGCGCTCTCCTACCGCGATCCCAAGGCCGCGCTCGACTGGCTGGCCACCGCGTTCGGCTTCGAGCTCACGATGGCCATCGACGGTCCCGATGGCGACGCCTCGCAGGGGCACTACGAGATGGGGCTCGAGGGACGGGGCCGCATCATGGTCGGCGCCGAGTGGAACGAATGGATGCGGAGCCCCGCGTCGGTCGACGGAAGCACCACGGTCAGTGTCCACGTCGACGTCGACCCACGACATCGACGCGCACTGCGAGCGCGCCCGCGCCGCCGGCGCCACCATCGTGGCCGAGCCGTCGGACCAGTTCTACGGCGACCGCGTGTACCGATGCACCGACCTCGAGGGCCACCACTGGACGTTCTCGATGCACGTGCGCGACGTGAGCCGCGAAGAGGCGGAGGCTGCGATCAACACGCCGATCTTCGCCACCACCTGGCGGTGACCGTTTCCGCGGGTGCGGCCGCTGTGGACCGAACGTTGGCCGCGCTCGCCGATCCGATACGGCGGCACAGCGTGGAGCTCCTCGCCGAGCGCCCGCACCGTGCGGGTGAGCTCGCCGCCGCCGTCGGAGTTTCGCCACCGGTCATGAGCCGGCACCTGCGGGTGCTGCGCGACGCGCAGCTCGTCGACGAGGAGCATCCGCAGTTCGACGCGCGGGTCCGCATCATCTCGTTACGGACCCAGCCGATGGATGCATTGAAGTCCTGGCTGGCCGACACCGAGACCGGGTGGAGCGAGCAGCTGACTGCGTTCAAGGCCCACGTGGAGCGTGCGTGACCGGGTCGCGGGTGCTGGTCGCGCTGCGGGTCGCCGCGCCGCCGGCGCGGACCTTCGACGCGTTCACCGGTGAGATCGGCGAGTGGTGGCAGCCCAACCAGCTGTTCCCGTTCACCGGCCGCACCGACGGTCGCCTGGCATTCGAGCCCGAGCCCCCGGAGCGGTTGGTCGAGATCGGGCCGGACGGCGAACGGTTCGAGATCGGCGACGTGCGGGTGTGGGATCCCCCGCGACGAGTCGTGTTCGGATGGCGGCAGGCGACCTTCGCGCCGGACCAGTCGACCGAGGTGGCGGTGCACTTCGAGCCGGTCGACACGGGCACCCTGGTTACCGTCGAGCACTTCGGCTGGGACTCGGTTCCCCAGGAGCACGCGGCGCGCCACGGCTTCCCCCTCGACGCGTTCCAACACCGGCATGCCGAATGGTGGCAGGCGCTGCTCCGGTCGCTGGGCGACCACGTCACCGGCTGAGCTCGGCGCGGTCAGCGCCCGCGCCGCGTAGCGTGCTCGGGATGGAGCCTCGACCCCGCGAGCACCAGCTTCCCGATCCCGCATCCGCATCCGCAACGGCGTCACCACCGCCCGCGCGCGAGCCGACCCACGCCGAGCGCGTTCGGACGCTGGTGCACGGCGAGCGCCGTGGCGCACTGTCGACCGTGGCCGCCGATCCCGCCGGGTACCCCTTCGGTTCGGTCGTGAGCTTCGGCCTCACCGACGGCGGCGACCCGCTCCTGTTCGTGAGCCACATGGCCGAGCACACCCAGAACGCGCTCCGCGATCCGCGGGCGAGCCTGCTCGTCACCGAACCGGTGGCCGAGGGTGCTGACCCGCTGGCCAGCGGCCGGGTCACGCTCCTCGGACTGCTCGCGCCGCTTGATGACGACGCTGCGCGCGACGTCGCCCGCGCGCGCTACCTCGAGGCCAACCCCGCCGCGTCGTACTACATCGACTTCGGCGACTTCACGTTCCTGCAGCTGACCGTCGACCACGTGCGCTACGTCGGCGGCTACGGCCGCATGAGCTGGGTCGACGCAGCCGAATATCGCAGCGCCACACCCGATCCGCTCGTCGACGCCGCCGCGGGAATCATCGAGCACATGAACGCCGACCACGCAGAAGCGCAGGTGTTGTTCTGCCGGCACTTCGCCGGGCTCGCCGATACCCAGTCGGCCACCATGTCGGCCGTCGACCGCTACGGCTTCGACCTGGTCGCGGTGAGCGACGCGCACCGGACGGCGGTCCGCCTGGCGTTCCCGGGCGAGTGCACCACCGGCGACGAGGTGCGACGCGCCATGGTCGCGATGGTGGCGGAAGCGCGCGCAGCCTCGGCCTGAACGCGGGCCCGGCACCGAGAGACCCTGAGCCTTGGTCCGATGCCACGCGCGCCGGCGGTCTCGAGGGCTGCGGGCATTCCGGCCGATTCGCCCGGCGCCACCGGCTGGGTGATGGCCTTCGACAAGCTCACGGTCCACCTCGCATCGCTGCACCACCAGTAGCGCGACCGTCACGGCAGCTCCGGCCCGCTCCGAGAGCGCGGATCCCGTGCTGAGAGCAACTGTTGTAGTGTGCAACCGATGAACCCGGAGCTGCCCACGGTGACCGACGCGGTGTTGCGTGCGTCTCGGGCGCTCGTCGGTGTGGCCGCGCGTTCGCTCACGGACATCCCCGACGAGGTCACCCTCCCCCAATACCGGGCGCTCGTCGTCCTGGGGGGCGGCGAGCGCAATCTCGGCGATCTCGCCGAGGCGCTGGACGTGCATCCGTCGAGCGCAACCCGGCTCTGCACCCGCCTCGAGGCAAAGGGACTCATCACGAGACGGAAATCCACGCAGAGCCGCCGGGAGCTGCTGGTGAGCCTGACGCCGCAAGGACGCAAGCTGGTTGACGCCGTCACGAGGCGGCGGCGGCGGGAGATCACGCGCATCGTCGCTCGCATCCCGTTGCGGGAACAGCGGGTACTGGTGCATGCGCTCGGAGTCTTCGCGGAAGCCGCCGGTGAGATGCCCGAGCCATCGTGGTCCTTCGGGTGGGAGCACCGGTGAGCGTTCGCTTCGGGAACTGGTGGAGACAGGCGAAGGGGGCCGTCGTCGCCGCGTTCGCCGTGCGTTCCCGTCAGGTGCTGCTCTTCGCCGCGATCGCCGGCGTGATCACCGGGCTCGGCGTCGCGCTCTTCGAGACCGTCGTCGTCGAAGTGATCTTCGATCGGCTGCTCGACCTCCCCGTCTGGGCGCTCGCCTTCATGCCGACCATCGGGCTGGTCTTCGCCGCACTCTCGTTGCGGCTGCTCGGTCCCGTGAGCCCCGGGACCACCGACGCCTACCTCCAGGCGTTCCACGACCCCGCGCAGGGTCTCCGCTCGCGGGTCGTTCCGGCCCGCATCCTCGCGGCGATCGGGACGCTCGGCTTCGGCGGCGCGATGGGTCTCGAAGGTCCGTCGCTCTACCTCGGCGCGTCGATCGGCGCAGACCTCCAGGCCCGGTTCCACCGCACTCTTCCGCTCCGTCGACCACCGGGTGCTTGATGGTCGCCGGTGCCGCCGCCGGCGTCGCGGCGATCTTCAAGGCGCCCGCCACCGGCGCAGTGTTCGCCCTCGAAGTTCCGTATCAGGACGACTTCGCCCGCAAGATGCTCCTCCCCGCTCTGGTGGCGGCGGCGAGCGGATACCTCGCGTTCGTCGCCATCCACGGGACCGCGTCCCTCGTGCCATCGGCCGGCTCTCCGGCGCTCTCGGCGGCCGACCTCATCGGCAGCATCCTCCTCGGACTTGCCGGTGGTCTCGTCGCCCGCCTGTTCGCCGCGCTGCTCCGACGCGCCAAGGCGATCACGACGACCACCGGAATCTGGGTGCGCGTCGCGGCGTCGGGCGCGGCGCTTGCTCTCATCGTCTGGATCGGCGACCTCTTGGCGCACGAACCCGTGACGATCGGCGTCGGCTACCACACGATCACCTGGGCATTGGAGCCGCGTCGCGCGGTCTGGATCCTCCTCGCGGTGCTGCTCTTGCGCTGCCTCGCGACCGCCGCCACCGTCTCCGGCGGCGGCGTCGGTGGTCTCTTCATCCCGCTCGTGGTCACCGGAGCACTGCTCGGACGCGCCGCGGGCGCGCTGGTTCCGGGCCTCGATGACCACCTCGCGCTCATCGTCGGGATCGCCGCGGTGCTCGGCGCGGGCTACCGGGTCCCACTCGCCGCCGTCGTGTTCGTCGCCGAAGCGACTGGTCGACCCGGCTTCATCGTCCCCGCGCTGCTCGCCGCGGTCGCGGCAGACCTGATGATGGGGCCGCGCTCGGTCACCACGTACCAGCAGCCCTCGGGCCTCGGGGGCCGCTCCGAACGGGATCCGGGCGCCGAGACGTGAGCCGCGGGCTCCGTCAGGTCGAGGTGCTCATCGGGTCAGGGCACCGGACGGTCGGTCGCCGAAATGCTTCTCGTAGATCCGCCGGACGCGCTCGAGGTCGTGCTGCGAGAGGTCGGCGCGCACCACCGCGTCCATGATCAGGCGGGCGTGCCGATCCAGCAGGACGATGACGCCTGACCGCGGGGGCGGTTCGAGCGATTGCTCCAGCAGGGCGATGCTCTCGAGGAGGTAGACCGCCACGGAGGGTTGCGACGACGCGGCGAGTCGGATCTCGTCGTACGCCGAGCGCGACCAGCTCTTCATAGCCCGAGGCCTGAGCCACCACGAGCCGGCGGTCGTCGTGGCAGACGTCGCGCGACGGTGGCTCACGGTCGAGGAACGCTCGGAGGACCGCGGCGAGGTGAAAGATCGCATCCTGGGCGGTGGTCGGATCGTTGACCCCCGGGGACAGAGCCTTCAGTGCGACATCCGCGAGCTGCCGTACGCCGTAGGACGCGTCTTGCTGCAACGTGCGGGTCGCACCGGCGTGGATCGCGGCGCGGGCACGTTCGACGGCCCCGTCAACGTCGGCCGGTACCGGCCATACCGTGCACAGTGGCGCCCCACGGTCACGTACCGCCCCACCGCGGCGTCCAACCGGACCGTTCCGCCTTCGGGAGCCACGGCGAGAAGGCTGGCCCGGTCGAGGAGCTGTACCCAACCATCACGGTCAAAGGTGACCGCCAGGCCGGGACCGTTGGGCACGACATCGGGCTGTTCGGTCGGCGACGGCTCGAACAGGTTCGCCGACCAGTGCCGGTCGACGGCTTCGATCGCGTCGCTGGTCACGCCGTCGAGGATCTCGCTGATGTCCATCGCATCCGCGTTGTGGTTGATGAACGCGACGATCGCCAGGATCGAGGCGACCCCCAACAGCACACCGACCGCCACCGACACGTTGGGCACGACGGACTGGCCCTGTTGCTCGATCGCGGACCGCACCGAACGCAACACGACGAGGCAGTAGGCGAACGTCCCCACGACGAGGCCGATCACCCGCTTGTTGAACGGATCTCGGAAAAGGCCGCTCACGACGCGAGGCGAGTACTGGCTCGAAGCGAGCTGAATCGTCAGGAGCGACACCGAGAACGCGATGCCGGCCACGGTGATCGTCGCTGCGGCCACCGTGCTCAACACTGACCGCGCGCTCTCCACCGTCGAGGTCAACCCGAGCGGAAGCCGCTGGGCGCCGCCACCGATGGCCCGGTCGAGCGCAATGCCCAGCTGAGCGAGGCCGATGCCGGCGATCACGAAGAGCATGGGAACGACGAACAAGCTGCCGCGCCATCGCTCCGCGAGCTTCGATGCTCCGATCTTCATTGCTGGGCGCTCACCGGGAGCGAGACGAGGTGCACGAGGCGTCCTTCGAGAGCGAGGCTCGGTCCTACCCATCCGAACCGGTACGTAAGCGAGGGCGGGCGCCCGAAGGGCCAGGCGATCAGGGGCGGATCTCGTAGAACACGTTGACCGGATGGTCGATTTCGAGTCGGCGGAAGCGGCTGAAGCCTGCGGCCCGGGCCATCTCCTCGGCCTTGCCGGCAGACAGACCGAGGGTGCCGAGGCCGGCGCCGTCGGGTTCCGACATCGCCGATGACATGCACGACAGGACGCTGACGCCGTACATCAACGATGCCATCGGGTTCTCCGATGCGTTGAGCGCGAACGTGTCGTGGGCCTTGATGTCGACGAGCAGCCAGGTCCCGTCGGGAGTGATCGCACGGCGGAGCGTCTGCATGGTCTCGAACGGATGGGTCATGTCGTGGATGCAGTCGAACGTCGTGATGAACCCGACCGATCCGTCTGCCGGCAGTGGCTCGACTCGCGGGTCGTGGAACGACACGTTGGACACGTCGGCCTCCCGGCGCTTCTCCTCCGCACGGCCGAGTGCGAAGCGACTGATGTCGTAACCCACGAACCGGCTGTCCGGGAACGCGCGGGCCATCAGCAGCAGCGCGCCGCCGGCACCGCAACCCACATCGGCCACGGTCGTCCCGGCGGCGAGACGTCCGGCGACACCGTCGAGTGCGGGGAGCACGACCGGCAAGAGGTTCGTGCGGTTCCATGGCTCGAACGAGCGCTCGATGCCGACCGCGGCCTCCGGGCCATGGCTGTCGTAGTCGTGTCCGAGCCCCGTACGAAAGCTGTCGGGCATTGCACGAAGGCTGTCCATCGTGTTCGGGAACCGGTGGAACATCCCCATCCCGTACGCCGGATGGTCGGGGCTCGCCAGGACCGCGGCGGCCTCCTCCGAGAGGGAGAAGCGTTCGTCCGCGTCACAGTCGATGATCCGCGCGGCCGCTTGGTTGTAGGCCCATTCGCGGACCCACCGCTCGTGCAGACCAGCTCGGCGGGCGAGCTCGTCCGAGTGGAGGGGCTCGCCGGCGGCTCGCAGCGCGGCGTACAGACCGAGCTTGTCGCCGAGGTGGATCATCCCTGCGGTCACCGCGCCCTCGAGCTTGGTGAAGACGAGGAACGAGAACATCTGCAGCTTCTTCTGGTCCATCCCGGCAATCCCCCCTCGGGTCGCGGGCGCGGCCGCCTGCCGACGCTAGCGAGGTCTCGTGGTCGCCGATCTCAGGAGCTCGGGTTCTTCGCCAGCCGCCGCCGGCGCAGCCACCCCCGGGGTGCCGGAGCCGGGCCCTCGGGGCCACAGTGGCAACGCTCGGACTTGGGCACGTGGCCGAGGACCTGTTCCACGTGGGCACCGCACCCCGCCCAGCTCGGTCGACCGCACTTCGAACATCTCATCTGTTTGCACATACCCCCCAGGGTATCAGCTCGCCGCTCGCGACGGGGGAAGCGGTGACCGGAATATATACCCCCCCGGGTATGTTCCACGAGAAGAGGCACCACGCCCGACCCCTGCGACCGAGGAGCTCTCGATGACCCAGTTCACCCATGCCGATGACACGACCTTCGACCGCGAAGTGCTGCAGGCGACCGTGCCGGTCGTCGTCGACTTCTGGGCCGATTGGTGCGGCCCGTGCCGGATGGTTGCCCCCGAGCTCGAGGCCCTCGCCGCTGAACATGGCGACGCCATCAAGGTGGTGAAGGTCGATGTCGACGCCGCGCCCGGCGTGGCTCGGCGCTACGCCATCTCGGGGATCCCCACGATCGCGCTCTTCCGCGACGGTCAGCCGGCGGCCTTCTCGGTCGGGGCCAAGCCGCGGCACCTGATCGAGACCGACCTCGGGCTCACGCCCGCCGGTCACTGAGCCCCCGCCCGCCATGCGCAGCATGCAGACAACCGTCCACGCTCCCATCGGCGAAGCCGAAACCGAAGTGCGCGCCGCGCTCGCGGAACACGGCTTCGGGGTGCTCACCGAGATCGACGTCGCCGCGACCCTCAACAACAAGCTCGGCGGCGAGCGGCCGCCGTTGAAGATCCTCGGTGCATGCAACCCGCACTTCGCGGACGAGGCGCTGCAGATCGACCCGGCAGTCGCGCTCCTCCTCCCATGCAACGTGGTGTTGGAGAGCACTGCAGCCGGCACCACCGTCTCCGTGATCGACCCCCGCGAGCTGATGACCGGCCCCGAGTTCGCGTCGTTGGCCGAGCGCGCATCCGATCAGCTCACCGGTGCGCTCGCCGCCCTCGGCCCCCGGTCGCTCCCGCCCCGTCGCGTCCCCATCCGGCCCCGTGACCAGGCCAAAACCTCGGCGTCCGGCTTCGATCCCGGCCTCCCTCGGGCGCGGTCCTTCTGGTGTCCAAGCTTGAATCGACCAGGCAGCTCTGGCGCTAAAGCCAGAGAGGATGCATGCCGATTTGCAGTGGAACGGTCCACGGAGGGGTGCGCCGCAATCGAGAGATGCATCCCGGGACCAAAAGGGTCCAGACGCGCCGAGACCCCTACCTCCGGGCGGGGATGGAGGAGGGCCTCGACTGAGAGCAGGGTATTGGGACCTTTCGGGCATTGGAAGACACATCGTCGCTTTAGCGGCAGTTCGTCGCGGTAAACAACTAATCGTCACACAAAACGCATAATCACCACTGGACGCGCATAATCGGCAGATAAAGACTTATGTATTTGAGTGGGGCTTTTGCTGCTAATCTGACCACAGTCGGATGCCGGACAGGGGCGGGATGTGACATGCGATCAGTAGGGGGAATGCGGCAAGCGATCGGCGCAGATTCGGGCGCCGGGCAACGACGCTGCCGGGACTGGGACGGGTTGCCCGGACGCGAACCGCGCCGGCGCGCATCACGCGAAGGTGCGGTGGGATGAACGAGCTGAAGGCTCTTCCGGGAAAGGTCGTCGTGGCCGGCGGCGGCGGGTTCATCGGCGGACACCTCGTGTCCCGCCTGCTGAGCGAGGGCTACGAGGTCCGCAGCGTTGACTGCAAACCGCTCGGCGAGTGGTTCCAGGTGTTCGCCGACGCGGAGAACCTGCAGCTGGACCTGATGGGTCTGGACGAGTGTCGAAAAGCGGTCGACGGCATGGGGACCGTGTTCAACCTTGCCGCGGACATGGGCGGCATGGGCTTCATCGAGCTCAACAAGGCAGCTTGCATGCTGTCGGTGCTGACCTCGACGCACATGCTCATGGCCGCGAGAGACGCGCGGCGTCGCGCGGTACTTCTACTCCTCGTCTGCTTGCGTGTACGCCGCCGACCGCCAGCGGGACCCGAACGTCGTCGCGCTCAAGGAGCGTGACGTGTATCCGGCGGAGCCGGAGGACGGCTACGGCTGGGAGAAGCTCTTCACCGAGCGGATGTGCCGGCACTTCCGCGAGGACTTCGGTCTCGAGACCCGGGTTGCCCGGTATCACAACGTCTACGGCCCGCACGGCACGTGGCAGGGCGGGCGGGAGAAGGCCCCGGCCGCGATCTGTCGCAAGGTGGCGGCCGCGGCGATGACCGGAGACCACTCCATCGAGATCTGGGGCGACGGATTGCAGACGCGGAGCTTCACCTACGTGGACGACTGCATCGAAGGGACGCTCCGCCTGACCGGGAGCGATGTCGTCGAGCCGCTCAACATCGGTTCGGCCGAGCTGGTGACGATCGGCGACCTGGTGACGATGGTCGAGGACATTGCCGATGTGCGGCTGGAGCGCAGCTACGACCTCACCGCACCGCAAGGCGTCCGCGGCCGCAACAGCGACAACGAGCTGATCAACGAGCTGCTGTCCTGGAGCCCGCAAACGTCGCTCGCGGACGGACTCCGCTCCACGTACGAGTGGATCCACGGCCAGATGTCGGCTGGTTGAGACCGATGTCCAGCACGATGGAGACCTCGATGCCGTCCCTGGCTGACGAAGAGCTCGACCTGCGTCGCTACCGGGATGTGCTCTGGCGTCGCAAGTGGGAGGTGCTGCTCGTCGTCGTGCTGGTCGTGGCCGTCGCCGCCCTCTACACGGCGATGCAGACGAGCCGCTACCGAGCCAGCACCGAGGTGCTGCTGCGTCCGTCGACCACGCGAACAGCTCCTCATCGGCGCCGGGGACTCGGCACCGTCGAATCAGAACGGGATTCCGCTCAGCGTCCAGACCGAGATCGAGTACATGAAGTCCCGGCCGGTTCGGGAAGCGGTGCAGAAGAAGCTCGGGTACGAGCCTTCGGTGACGATCGCGACGGTGGGCGGGACGGACAGCACGACCGAGGTGGTCAGTGTCCAAGCGACGAACGCCAACCCGAAGCGCGCCGCCAAGGAGGCGAATGTCTACGCGCAGACGTACGCCACCATCCGGCGCGACCGGCTGAAGGCGGAGTACTCGGCGGCGGCCGACAAGCTGGGCCAGCAAGTCACCGACCTCACGAACCAGATCCACGAGCTCAACGCGCCGCTCGACGCGATCGATCAGCAGATCGCCGTTGCTCCGACCACTCAGGACGTCTCCGTGCTGGTGGCCCGACGCTCCTCCGTCGAGGCGGACCTCGAGCCCGAGCGCGATCCGATCATCAATCGTCTCGATCCGACGAAGGACCGCGTGGCGAACCTCGAGCTTGCCGCGAGCACCATCGACACGGCGGGGGCCCAGATCATCTCGGCCGCTGAGGTGCCGAGCAGCCCGTTCACACCGAAGCCCATTCGCAACGGCCTCTTGGCGATCGTCGTCGGGCTGTTGCTCGGCGCCGGGGTCGCGTTCCTGCGCGAGGCGCTCGACGAGCGCGTCCGCTCCGTCCCGGCCCTCGAGCGACTCACGGGTTGGCCGGTCATCGGGATGCTCCCGAAGCAGCGAAGGGCCGCAGGCGACACGCGTGCCTGTTCCGTCGGCAAGCCCGGCTCGCCCGCGTCCGAGGCGTACCAGATGCTGCGAACCTCCCTGCAGTTCGAGGGACTCAACCGGACGGTACGCATGATCATGGTGACCTCGGCCCTGCACAACGAGGGGAAGTCCACCACCGCGGCGAACCTCGGCGTGACGCTCGCGCTCGAAGGCAACCGGGTGCTCCTGGTCGATTGCGACCTCCGCAACCATCGGCTGCACGAGTTCTTCGATGTCGGCAACGAGCCCGGCTTGGCGTCCGTTCTCCTCGGTCGGTCGAGCATCGACGACGCGATCACCACATGGATCTTCAGCACCTGCTGTCCGTGCTCCCCGGGCCGGCGGGTCTCGACGATGCCGTCATCGCCATGGACCTGCAGCGCCTGCTGTCGGTGCTTCCGGCCGGTCAGACACCGCTGAACCCGTCGGATCTGCTGGCGTCTCGGAGCGCCAGCACGGTGTTCGACGAGCTCCGGCGGCGATACGACTACGTCATCATCGATGCGCCGCCCGTCCTGCCGGTCAGCGATGTCGCGGCATTGACGAAGCACGTGGACGGTGTGCTCTTCCTGACCAACGACGAGATCTCTCGACGAGGACCGGTACGTCGCGCGGCGCGTCTCTTGACCCAGATTGACGCCCCGGTCATCGGCGCGGTGGTCAACGCCGCCCCGATCCGTCACCGGGAAGCTCATAACTACTACGACCTCGGCGGCTACTACCCGAGCTCGATCGGTGATCGGGGCGACCGCACCACTCCCCCGCCGTGCCCGAAGCTCAATGGCAACGGAGCCGGCGCCGACAGGCGGGACGTCGGGGACCGCACGTGAGAGCCGGACCGAGGGTCGCCAGCATGGTCACGGGTGCGCGCCGGCGAGGAGAACGGTCGCGCGGCGCCCTCGCGTCCCGTGTGGACGGGGCAGGGCACCGGTAGCCGGAGATGGCCCATCACGTCGTCGTGGACTTCGCGGGTCATGGTCTCCAGTTCGACCTCTCCCGCGCGTTGGCGCGCCGCGGGCACACCGTCACGCACACGTGGTGTTCGTCGAACCTGACGCCCCACGGCGCGCTCCGGACCGGCGACGGGGTCACGGCAGTTCCGATCGACAGCGGGGGAACATTCGAGAAGTACCGTCTCGGATCACGGCTGCGCTCGGAGCTGATCTACGGGCTGCGTACCGCACGGCTCGTGTGGAGGCTGCGCCCGGACTCCGTCCTCACGAGCAACGTCCCGCTCCTGTCGTTGGTGCTGATCTTCGCCGCCGCGCGCCTCAGGCGATCTCGGACGGTCCTGTGGCTCCAAGATCTCCAGACCGGTCTTGCCGAGCAGTCGCTGTCGGGTTCGGCCCGCATCGTCGGTGCCGGCACTCGGGTTCATCGAGCGCCGGCTGATCCGGCGCGCCGATGCGGTGGTGGCCATCGACGACGCGTTCGTCCCGGCGGTGCTTCGGACCGGGGCCGCCCCCCGACCGTGATCCGCAACTGGGCCGTCATCGACGACCTCCCGTTGCGCCCCAAGGACAACGCGTGGGCTCGAGAGCACGACCTCGAGCCGGAACAGCTGGTGTTCCTGTACGCGGGCACCGTCGGACGGAAGCATCCGCCGGAGCTCCTGGTCGCGCTCGCCGAAGAGCTGCCCGAGGCCAAGGTCGTGGTCGTGAGCGAGGGGGTCGGCGCGGAGTGGCTGGCCGAGGAGCGGGCGAGGCGCGGACTCGCCAACCTCGTACTCCTCCCGTTCCAACCCCATGAGCAGCTGGCGGACGTGCTCGCCGCGGCGGACGTGCTCGTGGCGGTGCTCGACGAGGCGGCGCGCGGGTTCTCCGTACCTTCGAAGGTGCTCAGCTACCTCTGCGCGAGACGAGCCGTCCTCGCCGCCGTGCCGTTCGAGAACGGGGCGGCGCGCATCGTGGGCGCGAAGCTCGCGGAGGATTGGTGGTCCCGCCCACCGTGGACGCGATCCGTTCGGCGGCCGCGACGCTGGCGCGGGATCCGGCGCTCCGCAAGCGCCTCGGGAGCGCGGCCCGGGCCTATGCTGAGGCCACGTTCGACGTTGATGAGAAGGCCGCGGAGTTCGAGGCCATCTTGAGCGACGGTCCCGAAGTGGTTCATGACGCACCTGCGGGCGAGGCGCTTCGCTCCGCGGTTGGCGGAGGCGGTTAGATGTCGCAGTCAGTTCGCACCGAGGCCTACCCGGACTCGTTCTACGACGCGCACGGATCCGGTTCCGTGCGCTCAGCCGCGGCGGTGCTCGACACCTTGGCGTCGCTCGGTCTCGGTCCCTGGCCCCGAATCGTCGACATCGGATGCGGTCGTGGCGAGTGGCTGCGGGCCGGCCTCGAGCGCGGCGCGACGTCCGCGGTCGGCATCGACGGTCCGTGGAACGCGGCCGCGTACGAAGCCGACGGCCCGGTGCAGTTCCGCAGCTGTGACCTCGCCGAGGCCTCGAGCGGGGATCTCGCCGCGCTCGTCGGCACCGAGCGGTTCGATCTCGCGATCTCCGTCGAGGCGATCGAGCACATCCCGCCGCGAGCCGGCGCCCTCGTGATCGAGGCGCTCGTCTCGTGTTCGGACCTCGTCGTGTTCTCGGCGGCGATCCCCGGTCAGGGTGGGCGAGGCCATCAGAACGAGCAATGGCAGTCGCACTGGGCGGCCGAGTTCGCCAAGCACGGCTACGACGCGTACGACGTCGTCCGTCCCGCGCTGTGGGAGCGGACCGATGTCGAGCCCTGGTACCGCCAGAACGTTCTCGTGTACGCGGCCACGGCACCGCGCGCCGGGCTGCAACCGGCCGAACGCGGCTTCTTGGACCTCGTGCATCCCGAGGTGTTCACCCTCCGACGGTCCCAGCTCTCCGGATCAGAGTTGGCGCAAGCCGCGAGCGGGCTCGGACGGCGACGGCTCGCGGGACTGCTGCGGCGCGTGCGAGCCTGACCGGCTCAACGGCAAGCGGTCGTCGCCAGCCCCACGAGGCGGTCGGCGAAGAAGTCGAAGTTCCGATGCTCGTCGAAATGCTCCGCCGCGTACGCGTGCGCCGCGTTGCCCATGACGGTCCGGAGCTCGCTCGTCCTGCACGAGGCTCGCGATGTGCCGGCAGAACGCCTCGTCGTCGTCGCCACCCGGCGCGAAGCCGGTCACGCCGTGCCGGACCAGCTCGTGGATCCCACCGATGCCCGAGGCAACGATGGGGAGCCCGGCTGCCGCGGCTTCGGCCAGAACCCACGGCGACTGGTCCCGCCGCGTCGGGAGCACGAAGAGGTCGCACGACGGGAGGAACTCCTCGAGCACCTGGCTCCGGGGCATCGGCTCGTGGAGGACGACCCCGGGAATGTCGCGCACCGACGCCGGTACGTCCCGACACAGGATGTGCAGCTCAGCCGGGCCGAGCCGGCCGTTCGCGAACCAGCTGACGAGACGATCGCCGCCCTTGCGAATCCAAGGTGCACCGACGAAGCCGATCCGAGCGCGCGCGTGCGCTTCCCGAGCCGATCGCCGGGGCGGCACCGTCGCCGATGGCGCCACGACATCGGTCAGGGCCGGGGATCGCCGATAGTGCTGGAGGAGCGATTGCCGAGCCCACTCGCTGTAGCAGGCAACGTGGCCGGCTCGCTCGAAGGTCACCCGGTCGGCGCGATGCCGAAGCGCTTCCTGCCAGCTGTTGCTGCCGAGCTCGTCACGCATCAGCTCCGCAGTGCAGTCCATGCCGACGCTCAGCGTGGCGCGCGAGCGCGGCGAGACGCGGGCGAAGGCGTGAGCGAAGCCTGACGGCACGACGTGTACGACGTCGTACGAAGCCATGGCCGTGCGGGCGAGCGATCGGAGCTGGATGTCGAGCGCGACCTGCCGGCGAACCGCCTCGAAGTCCGCTCCGCGGGCGGGCTGGATCGCATAACCGAACGCGCGGTTCCAAATGGTCCGTTCAACGGGGACATGGTCGAAGTTCGTGCCCCGACGATCGAGCGCGTCGACCGAGCGCGGCCGCGAAGCTGCGATGCCCGTGGGTGACCGAGCTCACCACCAGGACGCGCGGTCCGGCCGGCGTGCTCACGCGACGGGTTCGCGGATCGGTGCACCGCGGTCTCGTGTCGTCCGGATGCGAGCTGGTGGTGACGAAGACCAGCGCGATGAGCACCGTCAACCGCGGCGTCACCGCCAGCAGCGACCCCCGGAGGATGTACAGCTGGTATCCGGCCAGCAGCGGGACGAGAACCGCGGCGAACGAGAACGGTGCGTCCTCGTCGAACCGCCGCTGGAGCCGGGCGCTCACCGCGCCCAGGGCGGCGAAGCCGATCACGACCAACGGGAACCCACCGTCGACGTAGAACTCGGCCCAGAGTGGGCTGGACTCGTTCAATTGCGGTGGATAGCCCAAGGCGTCGTGCATCATGTCGCCCGTGTCGACGGGCTTGTCCGTCCAGACCGTTCGGGGGACCAGGAACAACGCGCTCCCCAGGAGCTGGCGGCCGAACGAGTGGCCGCGCAGGTCGACGTACTCCGCCGCGGTGTGCACCTGCCCGAACATCCCGAAGCCGCTGGAGTAGATGAGCTCGTCGCGAAGGCTGGTCGGCTGCTCGGACGGGACACCGGCGACGTGATGCGACCGGCGGAAGTTGTTCGCCAGCGGGTACAGGAACAGGACGCTGACCAGGATCGCCACGAATGCGAGTCGCCGTACCAGCTTCTGATTGGGTCGGAGCCACGCGAAGAGCAGCGCGAACGCGAGAGCCCCGGCCACCGCACGGGCGCTCGACGCGATGTTGTTGATCATCAGTGCTGCGACAACTGTTGTGATGATCAGGACCCGACGGGCGACCGTCGCGCGCGCCCAGCGGAGTCCACCGGGTTGGCGATAGAGGTAGACGAGGAGGATCGCCGCCACGAAGATCGGCAGGCGGAGCGCCAGCTCGGAGAGCAGGGTCGAGTAGCCGCCTTCGGCACGCGTCCCGAACGTCGCGTAGAACTGCTCGCGAGTCGTGAAGAGCACCGCGGCCGCCCCCCCGATGACCAGGGCGACGGTGCTCGACATCAGGCTCGCGACCGAGAGCACCTGCACGCGGAGGGGTCGGAGCTGGCGCCGGGCCGGGCCGCGGTGCCATTGCCGGCGGCCGAGCCGGAGGCCGAGCTCGTAGGCGAGGACCCCGACCCAGATGATCGCGGTCGCCATGAGCCGCGTGGGCTGATCGAACCCCCGGCCGAGGAAGTGCTCGGGGGCGTAGAAGTAGTCGGCGTCGAGCTGCACGATCGCGGCCAGACCGAACCAGACGTAGACGAAGAGGTAGAAGGTGACCGAGAGGTATTGGCGACGAGCGCCGCCGAGCAGGGCACCGAGGCGACCCGCGGAGAAGATGCAGAGCAGGAAGACGAGCGCGTGGTTGGAGGACCGCAACGGCGAGGTGGGATCGCCGAGCATCGACAGGGGGAGGACGATCCCCAGCACGCCGGCGAACCCGATCGTCCAGACGGCGTCGACGAATCGGGACTGGCGGTCGGCGCGGATGCCGGCGGTCGGTACGGGCGCGGCGGGTGGAGAGGGCGGGGCGAGCGTGCTCACGCGGTGCACCCCGGCCGGCTCAGCTCCAACCAGTGCCCGAGGTCGCGCCCGAGGAGCGTCTCGAGGCGTCGCACCTCGGGGGTGAACACCTCGACGAGCTCCTCGTGCATCGACGCGGGAAGCGGACGACGCGCCTGGGTCTGCCTCAGCAGATGATCCTTGGACGCGACGAGGGTGCGGGTGAGGCGGCGAGGGAGCTTGGACTTCGCGGTTCGGGCGGCGCGCCGGCCCGCTCCCGACCGCAGCACTCGGGCCAGGCGCGGCGAGCGCATGGCCATCGCGCCGTTCACCCGTCCCGGATCCTCGAGCGGGCTGGAGAGGCCGAGCCGCGAGCCCAGGCTCGCGAGGACCGCATCCAGATCAACCATGACGTCGTCGTAGACGATGACATGGCTTCTCTCGGTGCCCACCTGGTCGATGACCCGTTCGGTCTGCCGGCCGAGCGCGGCGATCTGCTCGTACTGGAGCAACCTCGGAACGGGGCACTCGGCCGGTGGGTGCTCGATCCTCCGCTCGCGGGCTCTCCACGCCTCGCCGAAATCAGCCAGGGGCTCGAACCCGGCGTACACCATCTGCATGTGAAACGCGTGGGCGACCTCGACCGGGTTCCGCACCAGGCAGATCACGAGCGAGTCCGGCTCCTCCTCGTCCAGCTGGGCGATCGCGTCCGGCGAGCTCAGGTAGAGCGTCGACGCCTCCCCCCGCCAACGCGCCCGCCGCGTCGAACGCCGCTCGAAGCAGGCGAGGTAGTCGGCTCGCGTGCGCAGACCCTCACGCCGGCGGAGGGGCTCGAGATCCGAGCCGAACCAGTAGGGCTCCTTCGGGATCGAGAAGGCGATCTCGGGATGACCCTCGAGCGCGCCGGCGAGCGCCGTCGTGGCGGCCTTCGGCGCCCCGGCGATCGCGAAGGTCCGCACCTCAGGCTTCCTTCACCGGTGGCCAGGAGCCCGCACGCGATCGCGGCAGCCGGTCGCTCGCCACCGCATCGTCGGTGAGCTCGTTCAGGGCTCCCCCGTCGAGCCGCACGACGCGATCGCAGATGTCGAGCGTCGACCTCCCGTGCGTGACCACGACCATCGTGGTGGTGCTCCGCAGGTCGCGCAGGGTCTGGAGCACCATGCGCTCGGCGAGCGGGTCGAGCGCACTCGTGGGCTCGTCGAGGATCAGGATCTCCGGGTCGTCGAGCAGGGCGCGAGCGATGCCGAGCCGTTGGCGCTGGCCCCCGGAGAGGATGTGCGCGCCGACACCGATCACCGTGTCGTAACCGTTCGGCATCGCCTCGATCTGGTCGTGAAGATGGGCGCGAACCGCGGCGGAGTGAACGGCCGCGTCCGGGAAGTCGGGGCGGTAGAAGCGAATGTTCTCGGCGACGGTGCCGTAGATGATCTCGTTGTCCTGGGGCACCAGCGAGATGCGCGCGGCCCACGCCGACGGCCGGATGAGCGCGAGATCGACGCCGGCGGCGAGGATCTGCCCCTCGCTCGGCTGCCGGAGTCCCAGGAGCAGCTGGACCAGGGTGGTCTTCCCCCCGCCGGATGGTCCGATCACGCCCAGCGACTCTCCCGTGGCGATCGTCAGATCGACCGACTCCAGCACCGGCCGGCCGGGGACGTACGAGAACGAGACGTCGCGCAAGGTGATCGGGGTTGCCGCCACGGCGTCGATGCCGTCCGTTCGTCGAGGGACGGACTCGAGCCGGACGATCTCGTCCTCGATCGTGGCCGCGTACGGTGCGAACTCGATGCTGTTCTGCACGCTGTTCTGCAGCTGCTTCGCGTAGCCGACCATGCGGACGAGGAGCAGCACGACCGGGCCGGTGGCACTGACGTCGGGCCGGTTCGAGAGCATGAGCCAGCCGAGGAATCCCACCAGGACGGCGAGAACGCCGCACTGGTAGAGGATCGGAACGATCGGCTGCAGCCGTCGGATGCCGCGGAGCGACATCGCCAGACGGCGGTAGTCCACCTCGAGCTCTCCGGCGACCGCGGGCCCGACGTCGTAGGCGGCGATCTCGCGCCCGACCCGCTCGGTCTGCGCCGCGGTCGACACGAACGCCTTCTCCACCGCAACGTAGCTGGACGAGTCGCGCTTCGAGGCCTTGCTCAGCGGGCGCAGGAGCACCCCGATCGCCCCCGCGCCGATCACCGCGAGTATCGCCGGGACCGGCGAGATGAGCAGGGCCGCGACCGAGAGCACCGCGATCCCGCACATCGCCGCGATGATGAGAGAGATCTGCTGGACGAGCCGTTCGGCTCGGTTTGCGTAGTCACCGAGCATCGTCTGGAGATAGCCCTCGCGGGTGTCGGTGCGCGCGCTCCATTCCGACGTCAGGTACGCATGGGAGAACCGCGAGTACAAGCGGACGAGCGTCTGGTCGCTCAGGCGCGCCGCGCTCCAGCCGAGCGGCACCGACGAGATGGCCAGACCGAGCACGAGCAGGGCGGCCGCCACGACGACGGTCTTGAGCGTCAGGCTGTCCGCGATCGGGCCCACGTCGAGCTGGAGCTCGGTGGCGCCCTGGGCCAGACCGACCGCCATCCGACCGATGAGGTACAGGGCGGCGGTCTCGATCAGCGCCGAGAGCATGGCGAACGCGCTGAGCCACAGCAGCGACCACCGATGCGGACCGACGGTCCGCAGCCCTACCGAGAGGAGCTCGACGACGCTGACCCGCCCGCGGCGTCGGTCCGCGTGACCCCCGCTGACTGCCTCATTGCCTCATCGGGAGCGCTGGGCTCCGTTAGCGTCGCTCTCATGCCACCAGTCCTGCTGGAAAGTGGTTCCGAGCATGGCGTCGAGCGCCCCTGCGTCAACTTCCAGAATCGTACAAATATAGTCGAAATCGCCCTGGGTAATGACCGGTCGCTCGTCGGCCGCATAGGCCCTGAACAGCAGCCGCTCGACCGCAGCATTGGACTTCAGTCGCCCGAGGATCTGCTCGGCCCGGAGCCGTCGCAGGGCGCCGGCGCCGAGCTTGCCGGCCCGGGCCGCCACGACGGATCGCGGCTGGGCGGCGACGCGCACCGGCTCCAGATCCTGGGGTTCGAAGTCGCAGGGATCCGCGCCGAGACCGGCCAGCAATTCGGCTTTGAAGGCAGCCGGGTCTGCGCCCAGATCCGCAAAGTCAAGGACGGTCAGCTGGTCGCGATCGACGTGCTCGAGGACGGCGGAAATGTGGGCGTGGTAGCGGCCGTGGTCGATCAATTCGTCGATCTCGCGGAGGGCGGTCGAGAGGTCGAGCCGCGTCCGGCCCTGTCGAACCATGTACAGATATGCCGAGACCGCCCGCTCGGCGGGATGCCGGGCGCAGACGACGAACTTTGCGCTCGGGAAACGTGTCGACGATTCGGATGATGGCCTGCTCGTCGAAGAGGTAGTCATGACACACTTCGACCGCCGTGGTGGTCTGGTCGTTCACGTCGAAATGCCGGAGGTACCAATCGATGCCGCGCCGGTGGAACCGGTTGAAGAAATGCAGATCCTTCGCGGCGGGCACGGCAACCGTCGGATGTCGCTCGAGGACCGCTTGCATCCATGACGATCCTGCCTTGTCCGGGCCGATGAAGAACCCCCAGCTGCATTCGCGGGCCCACCGCTCCATCGGTGCATGATGACAGCCGGCGGAGGGTGATGCGGATCGTCGTGCCGACGTGGACCGTCGACGAGCGCAAGGGTGGGATCAGGACCTTCCTCGGCAATCTCGTCGACGCGCTGCGGCGGCAGCCGGACGTCGAGCTGACGCTGCTGTGCAGCCGCGAGCAGCCGCGCGGTGTTCGAGGGATCGGCCGGACCGCACGAGCTCGTGGATCTCGCGCCGCGCGGGTGGCCAACGGCTGCGCCCGCTCGCCGAGCAGTGGGTCGGCGCACGCATCGGGGCCCGATTCGGAGATGTCCTGCTCACTCCGTCGAACGTCGGGCTCGTCGCCGCCCGGATCCCTCAAGTCGTCGTCGTGCAGGCGCCGTTGGCGGTCCGATCGGTGCGCGAGTCGCACCGTGACGTACCGGTGGACGCTGGCGCACCGGGCTGTACCACCGGACGATGCTCGGCCCGAGCCTGCGCCGGGCCGATGGGGTCGTGGCGGTCACCGAGTGGATGCGCGGTCAGCTCATCCAGAGTGTGCGGGGACTCGACGCGCAGCGGGTGCACGTCGTCCACGAAGGCGTCCACGCTGCCGGCTGGCGAAGTGCCGCCGGTCGCCTCGGCGACGGACCGCCCCGCCTCCTGTTCGTCAGCACGCTGTTCCCGTACAAGGGAGCCGGGCTCCTCGTGGATGCGCTCGGCCGCCTCCGAGCCGACCGTCCCGAGCTCGAGTGGACGTGTCGCATCGTCGGCCGGGATCCTTCGGGCGGTGCGACCTCGGCGGAGCTTCGGTCGCGCATCGATGCCCACGGGATCGGTGACCGGGTCGCCCTCGTGGGGCCGTCGACCATGCCCGGGTGTGGGACGAGTACGCCGACGCCGACGTCTTCGTGTATCCGTCGCAGCTCGAGTCCTTCGGGCTGCCACCGCTCGAGGCCATGGCGGCGGGTGTACCGGTCATCACTTCGGCGGCGCCCAGCGTCCGGGAGGTCGTCGATGATGCCGCACGCGTCGTCGACGTGACCGACCCGGAGGGCTTCGCGGCTGCGATCGCGGAGCTGCTGACGTCCGATTCGGTGCGCCGGGAGCTCCGCGAGGCCGGCCGTCACCTGGTCGCGGCGACGCACCTGGGACGCCGCGGCCGCGACGCCTGGTCACCGTGCTCCGCCAGGCCTGCTCCTGAGCCACCGAGCCCGGGCCAACGGTCAGGTGCGGGCGAGTGGACGCGCCGGACGAGCGCGGGAACCGATGCCCTGCGCACTGAGCGCGAGGATGGCAGCCGGAGCCGATCGGCCTCCGGCTGCCATCCGCTGCGACTTAGATGGAGCCCGGAGGTCGCGGTGCCGGGGATGTCGCCGTTCTTGCCCCATGGCGTGGATCCGGCGATGCCGTTGACGTACCAGGTGCCGTTCGAGGGCCGGAACACCGCGAGTCGGTGGTGCCGTCACCGTTGTAGTCGGCCGGGTACGGCGATGTCACCGTTCTTGCCCAACTGTGTGATCCGGCGATGCCGTTCACGTACCAGCGGCCGTTCGACGGGCGGAACACCGCGAAGTCGGTCGTGCCGTCACCGTTGTAGTCACCGGGCACCGCGACGTCACCGCTCTTGCCCCACTGGTGTGGATCCGGCGATGCCGTTGACGTACCAGCGGCCGTTCGAGGGCCGGAACACCGCGAAGTCGGTGGTGCCGTCACCGTTGTAATCGCCGGGCACCGCGACGTCGCCGCTCTTGCCCCAGCTGGTGGATCCGGCGATGCCGTTCACGTACCAGCGTGCCGTTGGAGGGCCGGAACACCGCGAAGTCGGTGGTGCCGTCACCGTTGTAGTCACCCGGCACCGCGACGTCGCCGCTCTTGCCCCAGCTGGGTCGATCCGGCGATGCCGTTGACGTACCAGCTTGCCGTTCGACGGCCGGAACACCGCGAAGTCGGTCGTGCCGTCACCGTTGTAGTCGCCGGGGACCGCAACGTCGCCGTTCTTGCCCAACGGTGTGGATCCCGCGATGCCATTGACGTACCAGCGTGCCGTTCGAGGGGCGGAACACGGCGAAGTCCGCGATGCCGTCACCCGTGAAGTCACCCAAAACGCCACCCTCCGGCGGGGCCACCACGTTCACGGTGACGTCCACGCTGGTGGTGTCGGTGCCGTCACTGGCCTCGACGGTGACCGTGTACGGCGAGCCCGCCACGTCACCGGCACTCGGTGAGAGCTGGAGGTCGCCACCGACCAGGCTGGCGAAGCCCGGGCCCGACGTGATCGAGGTCGTGACCGGGTCGCCGTTGACGTCGCCGGTGGTGAGGTCGACGACCGACGTCTGGCCGGCGATCGCGGTGGCCGGGTTCGGCGTCGCGGTGATCGTCGGCGGATCGTTCGGCGCGGCCGCCGGGAGGATCTCGATGCCGCGGATGATCGCGACGCTCGTGACTGCGGTGATGTCGAGGTTCAACGTCCCGTCGGTCACCGCGACATCCGGGACCGTCTCGGTGAGCGCCACGCCCTTGGTGCCACTGGTCTGGGCGAGCATGTCGTAGTTGTCGAGCACGATGTTGCCCTCGAGCGCCACGTCGAACACCCGGCCACCGATGGCGTTGATCGTGCTGCTCGTCTGCTCACCGAAGTGCATCCGCACCTCGTAGTCACCGTTGGGCACGGCGAACGTCCAGTTCATCTGGTTGCCCGCGGTCGTGTTCGTGCGAGCCAGCGACTGGAACAACGCCATGGGCAGCGACGGATCGACCCCGCTCATGTCGAAGGTGTCCGTGACCGTCACGTCCGCCGCGTCGGAGTAGTTGGTCAGCGTCACGCCTGGTGCGGTCGGGTTCGACCGGCCCACACCGATGAAGTCCCCCGCCGGATCGCTCAGCGTCGGGTCCACCGGCGTTGATCCGGTACAGGAAGGCGCTGGGCTCGACCACGTTGACCGTGACATCGACGCTGCTGGTGTCCGTGCCGTCACTCGCCTCGACGGTGACCGTGTACGGCGAGCCCGCCACGTCACCTTCGCTCGGCGAGAGCTGGAGGTCGCCACCGACCAGGCTGGCGAAGCCCGGACCCGACGTGATCGACGTGGTCACCGGGTCGCCGTTCACGTCGTTGGTCGTGAGGTCCACGACCGAGGTCTGGCCCGCGATCGCGATGGCCGGGTTCGGCGTCGCGGTGATCGTCGGCGCCGCGTTCTCCCTCGGGCAGGATCTCGATGCCGCGGATGATCGCGACGCTCGTGACCGCCGTGAAGTCGAGGTTCAACGTTCCGTCGGTCACCGCGATGCCCGGCAGCGTCTCGGTGATCGCGGTGCCCTTGGGCGCCACTGCGAGCATGTCGTAGTTGTCCAACACGATGTTGCCCTCGAGGGCGACGTCGAAGACGCCGACCGCCGATCGCGTTGATCGTGCTGCTCGACTGCTCACCGAAGTGCAGGCGCACCTCGTACGAACCGGTCGGCACGGCGAAGGTCCAGTTCATCTGGTTGCCCGCGGTCGCCGTGGTGCGCGCCAGCGACTGGAACAACGCCATGGGCAGTGACGGGTCGACCTGCGACATGTCGAACGTGTCCGTGACGGTCACGTCCGCCGCGCTCGAGGCGTTGGTCAGCGTCACGCCCGGCGCGGTCGGGTTCGAGCGACCCACACCGATGAAGTCGCCACCCGGATCGCGTCAACGTCGGGCCACCGGCGTTGATCCGGTACAACGGCGCACCGGTCGCGGCCGCGGCCGGAACGGTCGTCCCGGCCACGAACAACGCCGGCACGAGCAATGCCAGCGACGAGACGAGGCGACGAAGCGCCGGCGATGGTGCCGGGCCTTCCCGAGCGATGCGCGGAGCGCAGCGGAACCGGTCAATAGCGAGGACCTCATGGATCCGACTCCTCTTACAACGGTCCCCGCCCGTACAGGATCGTTGGAGAAGCGAATGAGGCCGGTCTCACCACTGGCTCACCAGGGGAAAAGGTGACCGAATCGGCCCCCTGGGTCGTCGCCTTCCCTCTTACGCCCCGCGACTTTCGTCTCGGTTTCCTGTCACCGGCACCTTTTGTACCGGGACGATTCGGACTGTACTGTCCTATTCGGACCGGTCAAGGGTCGGCCGGGACCAGATCGAGGTGGGTCCCGCCACGTTCCCAGCCGGTGGTGCGGGCCCGGTCATTTGGCTCATGCGCCGACGCCTAAACTGGGAGCAATGGGACAACGAGATCCTGCCAGTTTTTGCCGGGGCCGAACGGACGGAATGCCTCGGCACGATCCGATCGTCCGGGTCGCCGTTGCCGCCCTCTGCGTCCTGTCGCTCTCGATCGCGCTCGGGGCTTGCTCGTCGACCGAATCAAGCTCCCGGACCCGCGGACCGTGCTTCAGCCCCCAGGACCAGAAGCGCATGGAGAACGGGACGCTCGAAAACTCGCGCTTGAACGAGATCCTCGATTGCCTGGCTGCGAAGAACCCCGAGAGGGCCCACGATCCATCCACGTCGGTGGTTAGGTCGGTGACGAGCGGCGGCGCCAGCCGGGCGCGGATCACCCTCTGGGCTTCAGCACCATTGACTCCAGCTCGGAACGCTTCACGTGTTCCAGCGGGACGCGGTCGCCGATCGCGACGGTGTAGGAATCGGAGTCTCCAGCCACGTCCGGGTGCTGAACGGCATGCTGCACGAGATGATCCCGTCGCCGCGGTCCGCGCCAGCCGTCGTCGAGTCGCGGAGGTCTCCCGGAATGTTGTGGCCCCGGGCACGAGCTGCCCGATCCCGACGACCTCTCCGTGCGCATTGCGGATCACGATGCTTTCCCCCTCGACCATGTCGCTGTAGCGACCGGTTCCGTCGCAGGTCCGGTTCCCGCCGTTCGGGTGGTTGACGACCGGGTCGCGGATGACCCCGTCGCGCATCGTTTCGGAGAAGGTCACGACGCCCTGCGCCACCACTTTGCTGCTTCCCGATCCGCACCCGGCCGTGGCGGCAAGCACGACCACCACGAGCAGGAGAAGCTCGATGCCGCTCGGACGAGACCGTCACGCCGGGAGGTACGGATCGGCGGGCGCGGGGATCAGGTCCACTTGTCGGCGTCGATCTCCTCGAACTCGCGAACGTCCTGCACGTCGTGGGCGTTCCAGAGACCCTCGATCCTCACCCACGTGTCGTTCTTGGGAACGTGGTCGACGCCCCTGATGCGGAGGCTCACGGGGTACGCATCGGCCGCGGCAACAGCTCAGCACGAAGCGCGTGAGCAGGAACGTGCCGCGGGGTCCGTGGGTGTCGGGAACGACGAAGCCGTCGACCCGCAGGTGAGCTCCGTCCATGTGGCGGTCGACGTCGTACAGGCCGTGCTGGTTGATCTCGGCGACGGTGAGCTCGACCGCGCCGTCGACCGGTGCCGCCAAACGGTACTGGGCTCCACTCCCGGGCCTGGGCACGACACGATGGGACTGTCGGGCGGCCATGAACGAGCCGAGCGGGGCCGGCTCGATCACAAACACGACGACGAAGGGGACCAGCAGCAACCACGCCAGGCGATGTGAACCGTGGTCTCCGTGATCTCGTGGTCTCAGTGGTCTCCATGATCTTGGTGGTTCGGCGATCCCGGCTCCAACATCACGCCGACCGCGAGCACGGCGACGACACCCCCGGCAACCAGCAGGAACGGTCCCATCGTCGGCTTCACGAAGAGCACGTGCTGACCGGTGATGCTGAGTCGCAACAACAGCAGCGCCACCGCCGTGAGGATCGACGGGCGCGCTTCACGACTCACAACAGCACCGTCCCTACGAGCACCGCACTCAGCACCGCTGCGCCGAACGCCAGCGGGGCGAACCGGACGGCGAACGGTCGACCGAACACTCCGGACTGCATCGCGATGAGCTTGAGGTCGACCATCGGGCCGACGACCAGGAAGACCAGCCGCGACGTCAGCGAGAACTGAGCCAGGCCGGCGACGACGAACGCGTCAGCCTCGGAGCAGACCGACAAGACGACCGCAAGGGCTGCCATCGTCGCGACCGCGAGCACGCCCGAACCACCGAGCGAATCCAAGATGGACCGTGGCACGACAACTTGTAGCGTCGCGGCCGCGACCGCGCCCAGGATCAGGTAGCCACCGGCGTGGAGCAGGTCATGGGTCGCAGTACCGGTGAACATCTGCCACCGCCCGGTCGTAGGGTCGATGTCGTGGCGAGCCCGCCCGAGCCACTCGTCCTTTCCGACGCAGACCCAGATCCACCCGACGACGACGGCGGCAATCGAGCGACGCCAGAAACCTCGCCACGACCATCTCGGGTTGCCCGGGGAACGCCACGGAGGTGGCGACCAGCACGATCGGGTTGATCGCGGGTGCAGCCAACAGGAACGTGAGCGCGGCCGCCGCCGGCACCCGGTTGTCCACCAGCCGCCCGGCGAGCGGGACCGACGCACATTCGCAGCCGGGCAGTGCCATCCCCGCGATTCCGGCCACCGGGAACCGACAGCGCCGGGCGCTTGGGAGCCGCGCCGCGATCGCCCCCGGCGGCATGAACGCGGTGAGGAGGCCCGAGAGCAGCGACTCCGAAGACCAGGAATGGCATCGCCTGGAGGCTGATCGAGACGAAGATCGTGAACCAAGCCTGTGCTACCGGGCTCTCGACGAGCGTTCGAACCTGCTCGCGCATCAGACATGAGCAGCACCACGCAGACCGGGACCAGCCAGATGGCGCCGGCCGGCCAGCCCGACCGCGACGGGGCCTGCTCGATCGGCTCGTGGACCTTCGTTCGTACTTCTACGCCCTGACTCATCGCTGATGCCTTCGGGAGAGCCCGATCGACCCGTCGACGAGGGCGGTCGTGAAGGGTGTACGGGTCGGGATCGATCCTCTCCGTTCCCGACTCCCCGGGCGCTTGCGCACAGGGAGTCGGGAACGGATCGGAACCGTCGCGCGACGCCGGTTACGAGAGGCCCGGGCGGTGCGTGTGGCCGGGATGTCACCGTTCTGGCCGAATGGCGGTCGAGCCGGCGATGCCGTTGACGTACCAGGTGCCGTTGGACGGCCGGAACACCGCGATGTTCGTGGTGCCGTTGCCGGTGTAGTCGGCGGGGACTGCGATGTCGCCGTTCTTGCCCCACGGGGTGGATCCGGCGATGCCGTTGATGTACCAGTTGCCGTTCGACGGCCGGAACACCGCGATGTCGGTGGAGCCGTCACCGTTGTAGTCACCCGGCACGACCACGTCGCCGCTCTTGCCCCACTGGGTGGAGCCGGCGATGCCGTTGATGTACCAGCGGCTGTTCGACGGGCCGGAACACCGCGATGTCGGTGGTGCCGTCACCGTTGTAGTCACCGGGGACCGCGACGTCGCCGTTCTTGCCCCACTGGGTGGAACCCGCGATGCCGTTGATGTACCAGCGGCTGTTCGACGGCCGGAACACCGCGAAGTCGGTGGTGCCGTCACCGTTGTAGTCACCCGGGCACCGCGACGTCGCCGTTCTTGCCCCACTGCGGTGGACCCGGCGATGCCGCTCACGTACCACCGGCCGTTGGAGGGCCGGAACACCGCGATGTCGGTGGTGCCGTCGCCGGTGTAGTCACCCGGCGCCGCGCACGTCGCCGCTCTTGCCCCACTGCGTGGAGCCGGCGACGCCGTTGCACGTACCAGCGGTTGTTCGACGGTCGGTACACCGTGAAGTCCGCGGTGCCGTCACCGGTGAAGTCACCGAAGACGCCTTGGCTCGGCGGCACCACGTTCACGGTGACGTTGACGTTGGTGGTCAGCGAACCGTCGCTGGCCTGCACCGTGACGGTGTACGGCGAGCCCGCCACAGCGCCCGCGCCGGGTGCGAGCTGCAGGTCGCCACCGACCAGGCTGGCGAAGCGCCGGACCGGACGTGATCGACGTCGTGACCGGATCACCATTCGGGTCGCCCGTCGTGAGATCCACGACGCTTGGTCTGACCTGCCGTCACCGTCACCGGGTTCGGCGACGCCGAGATCGTCGGCGGCTGGTTGCACGCGCCGACCGTGACGTTGACGGTGGCGGTGTCGGTACCGCCGTTGCCGTCGTTGGCCGTGTAGGTGAAGGTGTCGGCGCCGCAGTAGCCGTTCGCCGGCGTGAAGGTGACGTTGGTGCCGTTGTTCGTCACCGTGCCGTGGGCACCCTGGGTGACGGCGGACACCGAGAGCGTGTCGCCGTCGGAGTCCGTGTCGTTGCCCAGCACGTTGATCTGGGTCGCCTGGTTCTGGTTGACCGAGGCGGAGTCGTCGTTGGCGACCGGCGAGTGGTTCCCGCCACCCAGGTCGTTCGCGGCCATGGTGTAGGTGTACGACACGTCGCCGTTGGTGCCGGGCACGGTGACGTCGGACCGGACGTACTCGGCGGTCGCGAGCATCGGCGTTGGGGTCGATCGTCACCCGCATGTGGCCGGAGTTCGGCAGCACCTTGATGGTCTCGCCGTTGTTGGCGCCCTCGGTGTAGAGGTTGAACCCGCTGCCGGTCATGCCGGGGGCGGGCATCGACTGGTAGGCGATGCCGTCGACGACCTCGTAGGCGAACTGGTGGTCGTGGCCGTGGAAGTAGCCCGTCACGCCGCTGTCGAGCATGATCTGCTGGATCGGCCCGTGGGTGAAGGTCGGCCGGTGCGAGGCGAAGCCGGGGGAGCCGTCGGCGTTCTTGCCGCCCCACTCGAAGAAGTCGGCCGCGGCCGCGCCACCGCGCACGTAGCCGGCCGGACCGCCGGAGCCGCCGCCGGCGAGCTGGCCGCCGAGCATGTGGTGCGAGAAGACGAACTTGAACTTGGCGTCGCTGTTCTTGAGCGTGTCGTTGAACCAGTCGTACTGCTGCTGGCCCATGGTCCAGCCCCACTGGTCCGTCGTCACCGTCTCGTCGTTCTGCTCCCCGGCGACCGCACCCGCGTACGGCTTGATCGGCGTGTACTCGAACTCGTCGATGACGACGAACAGCGCGTCACCCCACGTGAAGCTGTAGTAGTCCTCCCGCAGGTTGTCGCGGGCCGAGTCGTGCGGGTCGGCACCGACTCCGGCCAGCGGATCGGTGTTGCCCGAGTAGAAGCTGTCGGTGGTCGGGGTCGGGAAGAAGTTCTTGCGCGCCTTGATGCTGAACAGGCCCGGGCTGGGGTGTCGTCGAGGTTCCAGCCCTCTTCTTCCTCGTGGTTGCCCGGGCTCAGGAACACCGGCGTCGAGCCCGCGTACTGGTCGAAGAACGCCCGCTGGTTGAGGTACTTCTGGTCCACCGCCGCCTGGGTGGTCAGACCGTCGGTGATGAACGTGTCACCGGTGTCGATGTTGAAGTCAGGCTGCTCGGTGGCGATGTTGTTGGAGTCCTGGATGTACCGGTTGGCGTCACCGAGCATGCCGAGGTGCGAGTCGGACGTCACGGTGAAGGTGAACGGCTCACCCTTGGCCCGGGCCGTGTGGAACGTCTGCTCGGGACGGGCCTCGGTGACTCCCGGCTGCGCTCGGATGGATGTACGCGCGTCCGGTAGAAGTAGCGCGTGTCGGGCTGCAGCCCGGTGATCTGGACCTCGTGGGCCACGTTCGCCGGGCGCGCTCAACGTCGGCGTCTGGTTCGTGTAGACGCCCGAGGTCGTGCCGTACTCGAAGAACATGTTCACCGTCTCGGACGGGATGATGTTCACGCGCACCGACGTGTCGGTCGGCGTGCCGAGCACCTCGGTGCTCACGAACGAGATCGTCTGAGCGCCCGACGGCGTGACCGCCTCGGCGAAGAACAGCGTGGGCACGATCAGTGCCAGCGCGAGCACGAGCGCGAGCCAACGCGGGCTCCGGTTCCGCCCGTCGGCGGAGCCGAGACGATGTGCGGACGGCGTGTTCCGGATGCGGGACAGCGAGGACCTCATGGAGCCGACTCCTCTTACAACGGGTCCCCACCCGGACAAGCTGACTTCGTTGAAAGCGAAGGAGGGTCGGTCTCACCACTGGCTCGCCCGGGGACAAGGTGACCGAGTCGGTCCCCGGGGTCGACGCCTTCCTCTTACGCCGAGCATTTCGTGCACTTGCTATTGCTTCGCGTTGTTCCTGCCGCGATTCAAAGGGAAGGTAGAGGGACATTTCGGCCCGTGTCAAGAGTCATCCGGTCCAGTCCGAGCGCGGTGCGCCGCGCACCATTCGCGGCTCGAACCCGCGTGCGAAGCGCGCGGACGGGACGCTCCGGACGCGCGCCTATGCTTGTCCGAAATGCGGCGTTTTTCTGCTTCCCCTGCTCCTCGTCGCGGCCGGATCGGTCGCGTGGGCACCCGCCGGCGGGCGCGCACGTGACAGCAGCCGGTCGGGCCCATGATGGTCGGCGTGGGTTGGAGAGAAGAGCCACCGTTTGCCGGCCTGCGCAACGAGGTCGAGCTGACCGCGGTCGACGACCACGGCAAACCCGTCGTCGACCTGAATGCCAGCCTGAGCGTCACCGATCGCGTTCGGCGACGCGACGTCGGTGCGGCCGCTGCTGCCGCGTGAGCCCGGCGCCTACACGGCCGCAGGTCGTGCCGACCCAGCCGGGTACCTACTCCTTCCACGTCGAGGGCACCCTCTCGGGTCAGGCGGTCGACATCGACTCGACCTGTTCGGACACGACGTTCGAATGCGTCGCCGCCGCGTCCGAGGTCGAGTTCCCGCCGCGCCGGCGGTCGGGGTGAGCGGCATCGCCGCGAGTGCCGCTGGCGCAGCGCGATGACGACGGGTCGGGCTCGGACACCCTGGCGATCGTCGGCGGTGGCACTGAGCGTGGTCGCGGTCGCGACCACGCGTGACGATGGGAATCCGATCCCGCCGGATGGGACGCCCCGCCTGAAGCCAGCCCGTCGACTCCTGGTCGTGGCCGTCGTGCTCTGCGCGGTCGTTCTCGGCGGTGCTTCACCCGCGGGCGCGCACGCGGTACTGGTGTCGTCGAACCCGGCTGCCGGCTCGGGTCTCGAAGCCACGCCCACGGCGATCAACCTCACCTTCTCCGAAGAGCCCGAACCGTCTCTGACCACCATCAAGCTCACGGGTCCGCACGGCGCGCCCGTTCCCCTCGAGCCCGCGACACCCGTTCCCGGAGATCCGCGCTCGGTCACCGTTCACGTCCCGACTCTCACGAAGGGCGTCTACTCGGTCGACTGGCGCGTCGTCTCGCGCATCGACGGCCATCCCACCGCGGCGACCTACTCGTTCGGCGTCGGGGTCACGCCGGAACAGGCGCAGCTCGCGCAACGCGGCGAAGAGCACCAGCACCCCGGCCGCGTCCTCGGTCGAGATCCTCGGACGGCTTCCTGCTCCTGGCCGGCGTCGTCATGTTGCTCGGCGCGACGTTCGCCGGCGCGGCCGGCTTCGCCGGCGCGAGGCGAGGAGTTGCCGCTGGCCGCGGTGGCGTGGCCGGTCACGGCGCTCGGTCTCGTGATCCTGATGTTCGCCCAGCGTTCGAGCGCCGGCGTCGGCTTCGCCGCGTTCTTCGATACGTACGCCGGGCGCGCGGTCCAAGGCCGCGCGCTCGCGCTCGTCGTCGTCGGCGTCGCGCTGTTCGTGTCCCGGGCCGCGCGAACGTGCTGACGGCCGCGAGGATCGCGCTCGCGATCGCGGCCGCTGCGTCCGCGGTGATGATCGCGATTCATGTCGCAGCGGGACACGCCGCGACATCGTCGGGCGTCGAGCGGTGGACGACGACCGCGGCGCAGTGGTCGCATCTCGCGGCCGCGGGCATCTGGATCGGCGGTCTCGCCGCGTTGCTGGTCGGCATACGAGGCGCGCCGTCGGCCGACAAGGCGCTCGCGGTGCGGCGGTTCTCGCTGGTCGCGGCGGTCGCGCTCGCCGTCGTCGTCGCGACCGGCGTCGGCGCGCAGCATCGTGGCGCTCGGGTCGTGGGACGAGCTCGTATCGACCGGGTACGGCCAGCTGATCCTGGTCAAGGTGGCCCTCGTCGGGGTCATCGCGTTGCTCGCACTGCGCAACCGGCGGCGCAACGTTCCCGCGGCCGCGACGACCCTCCGTCCGCTGCAACGGGTCTCCGCCGGTGAGCTGACCCTCGCCGCGCTGGCGATCGGCGCCGCCGCCGTCCTCGGCAGCATCTCTCCTCCGGTCGAAGTCCGTCCGCTCGGTCTCACCGTCGACGGCGTCCGATGCGTCCGGCACCGTGCAAGCCCGGCTCGTCACGCAATGGGCCGTGCCGGGACCGAACCGGTTCGACCTGCACCTGGACCAGCGCGGCACGGACCGACCGCTCGACGCCACGCGGGTCAGCCTCCGATTCGTGCCGCTCGACGACCCGGGCGTCGCGGCGTCCACGCTGCCACTCGCACGCGGGACCGCGCCGGGTACCTGGGTCGGGTCGGGGAACAACGTCTCGTTCCCCGGGCGTTGGCAGGTCTCGGCGATCGCGGAGCAAGCCACCGAGTCGACGCGTGGTGCCGCTCCAGCTGCACATCGCTGGTCCGCCCCTGTTCCGGTCGGTGGACGCGTTCCCGGGCCAGCCCGTCCGCTACTCGGTGCAGCTCGCCGACAACAGCTTCATCCGACTCACCGCGGAGCCGGTCCGGCACCGGCGACAGCGCATGACGGTCGAGTTCTTCGAGTACTTCAGCGAATCGCGGCCGATCAGCCAGATGACGCTGACCGCCACCGGCGCCGACGGCACGACCCGCCAGCTGCCCGTTGCGGCGGCGCGATGCCTCGAGCTTCGTCAGCCGCGTGCGCCTCGACCCCGGGCCGACGCACATCGGCGGTGATCGCGAGGACGCTCGACGACACCCGCCTCTACGGCACCTATGACATCGAGATCGCCAATCGGGGGCGATGAGCAAGAACGAGGCTTTCATGTTGACATGCCCCAAATGCGGGTCTAACTTCACGCCCGTCCCGGATCGCCAGTAGGCAGGGCGGGGAAGGGACGAAAGTCGGGCGTAAGAGGGAGGCGACGACCCAGGGGGCCGATTCGGTCACCTTTCCCCCTGGTGAGCCAGTGGTGAGACCGTCCTCATTCGCTTCTTCAACGATCCTGTACGGGCGGGGACCGTTGGAAGAGGAGTCGGAGCGATGGCTTGCCTCCCCCGCTCGAGGAAAGACGCCGCTCAGCGCGTCGTTCCGTGTTCGCCGGCGCACTGAGACTTCGCCGGCGGCTGTTTCCCCGCATCCGCTCGGCCGGCTCGGTCGCGTGCCCAGGGGGCGCCTGTTCATCGCCGTGCTCGTCACGCTGCTCGTCGCCGCGACGTTGGCGGTCCGGGCCTCGACGCCGTCATCCGCGACCTCCGACGACACCCCGTATTCCGTTCCCCAGGTCGTCGACACCAACCCGGACCCGAACATCGTCGAGACGACGATCGTCGCCGACGAGCTCGCGGTGACCGACATCGGTGACGGCCGTGCCGCGACCGGCGCCATGGCGTTCAACGGCTCGATCCCCGGCCCCGAGTTCCACCTGACGGTCGGCCAGCGGGTCATCGTCCACTTCGAGAACCACCTCGACACGGAGGACACCGGGATCCACTGGCACGGCATCGAGCTGGACAACAAGTCGGACGGCACACCGCTCACGCAGAACCTGGTTCCGCCCGGCGGGTCCTACCTCTACGACTTCGTGGTCACCCGTCCCGGCGTCTACTGGTACCACCCGCACCACCAGTACTCGACCAACCAGGTCGTGCGCGGCCTCTACGGCTCGATCATCGTCGACGATCCGAACGAGGCCCCGCTCCAGGCCAACGGGACCCTCCCGTCGCAGGCCGACACGCACACCTTGATGGTCAGCGACCTCACGGTCTGCAAGGCGCCCGGCCAGAACGACACGGTGAACTACGACCCGTCGCTCCCGCACGTGAGCGGCGGGGCGCTGCCGGCCCAGGGGGCACCGCACCCCGACGACCTGTGCGACACGCCGTTCGACCAGGACGGCAATCCGACGAACACGCCGTTGCCCGAGGGATGGATCGCGAACGTCACACCTCCCAACGCCGCGATCGTCAACGAGGGCCAGACCGTCATCACGAACGGCATGAACGTCGGTGGCCGGGCGGGCACTCCGGCCGCGCCCGGCGCGCTCGCCTCCGGCGCTCACGTCCTCGACGTCAGGCCGGGTCAGGGCGTGCGGCTCCAGCTCATCGCGCCGACACAGATCCGCTACCTCCGATTCCGCCTGACGTTGAGCGACGGGACCTTCGTACCGTTGGTACGCGTCGGCGGCGAGGGCGGCCTGCTCGACGCGCGCGGTCCTCGACGGCGGCGTCCAGACCGGCTTCGACTTCAAGTACGACTCGGGCGAGATCCTGCTCGGTCCGAGCGAGCGGGCCGATGTCGTCGCCGCGTTCCCGGCGAACGCCAGCGGCGTGGCGACGCTCTGGACCGAGGACTTCCAGCGCCTCGGCAACGGCTTCACGAACACGCCGACGGTGCCGGTAGGACACTTCAACGTGACCGGCACGCCGGTGAACCCGCCGTACACCATCGCCGCAGGGACACCGCTGCGCAACGCGACCGGCGACACGATCCCGGTCCTGACCCCGTCGGACATCGACGGGACGGTGCTGAACCCCGCGTCGTTCTCACCCGCCAAGACGGGGAACGGGACCAACAACATCACGCTCGGCCTGTTCAACGTCAACGACGTGACCGGAATCCACAGCCCCGCCGGCGACTACGCGGTCGCGCCGCACCAGGCCTCGGCGCGCTACGTGGCGATCGGCGACACCGTCGAGCTCCAGGTGACGAACACCTCGGGCCTCCACCACGCGTTCCACATGCACGGGTTCTCGTTCCAACCGGTCACGCTGACCCGAGCGAACAACCCGACGTTCACCTTCCCACCCGAGTTCGTCGACGCCGTCGACACACCGCCCAATTACACGCTGACCTACCGGTTCAAGGTCGAGGACCGCCCGCAGATGGACGGCACCACGCCCGGTGGTGCGGCCGGCCGGTGGGTGTTCCACTGCCACATGTTCATCCACGCGCACCTGGGCCTCATCGCGGAGCTCGTGGTCACGAGCGCGGACGGCAACGAGCGCCCGTACGTCGACATGACCCCGACGGAGGTCGCGGCGGATGAGGGCGACGTCGCCCAGGTGTCGGGCAAGATCGTGGATCCCGACAACGACCCGGTCACGATGAGCGCGAACGTCGGCCAGGTCGTCAACAACAACGACGGGACGTGGACCTGGAGTGACGACACGACGGGTGCGCCCGCGACACAGCAGGTCTTCATCACGGGCACGGACCCCCAGGGCCTGACGGGCCAGGTCGAGTTCGACCTCAACGTTGCCCCGGCGCCGAATGGCCCGCCGACGATCTCGGCGTCGCCGAACCCGGTGACGGTCACGGCGGGTCAGACCAGCACGGTGGGTCTGACCACGGGTGACCCGAATGGCGACACGGTCACGACGTCGATCACGTCGGGTCCGGGTTTCGCCAGCCTGGTGGGCGGCGACCTCCAGCTCTCGCCGGGAGCCGGCGACGTTGCCGGATCGCCGTACACGGTCACCGTCCAGGCCAGCGACGGTTCGCTGACCGCGAGTGAGGACGTCACGGTGAACGTGGTCGCTGCGCCCCCCGAGGGTGGGGTGTTCGGTGACTTCACGGGTGACGGTGCCGCGGACTTCGCGGTGTTCCGTCCGTCGAACAGCCGCTGGTACGTGAACGGCATCGCCGGTTCCACGCAATGGGGCAAGAGCGGTGACGTGGCGGTCCCGGGTGATTACAACGGTGACGGCACCACGGACATTGCGGTGTTCCGCCCGTCGAACGGCCGCTGGTTCATCAATGGCATCGCCGGATCTACCGCCTGGGGCAAGAATGGCGACATCGCAGTCCCGGGTGACTACACGGGTGACGGCACCACCGACATCGCGGTGTTCCGCCCGTCCGAACAGCCGCTGGTACGTGAGTGGCATCGCCGGCTCCACCCAGTGGGGCAAGGCCGGTGACGTGGTGGCACCGGGCGACTACAACGGTGACGGCACCACCGACTTCGCGGTGTTCCGCCCGTCGAACGGCCGCTGGTACGTCAACGGCATCGCCGGTTCCACTCCGTGGGGCAAGAACGGCGACATCGCCGTGCCGGGTGACTACAACGGCGACGGCACCACCCAGTTCGCCGTGTTCCGCACCTCCAACAGCCGCTGGTACATCGACGGCGTCGCCGGCTCCACCGCATTCGGCCAGAGCGGCGACATCGCCGTGCCTGCCGACTACAACGGCGACGGCACCACCGACATCGCGGTGTTCCGCCCCTCCAACGGCCAGTGGTTCGTCAACGGGATCGCCGGCTCCACCCCATGGGGCCAGAACGGCGACATCCCGGCGCTCCGCCCGCCCGGCTCCGCGTAGGCCGAGCTCCGAGCAACGCAGTCGATCCGTTCCCGACTCCCAGCTGGGAGTCGGGAGCGGAGACGGTCCGACCTGGGTCCCGCGACCTAGTCGTCGAACTGCGTCGAACGCCGATAAGTGAAGAATGACCGAGAAACCTCCCGGTTAGTCTTGACACGGGCAGAAGATCCCCCTTAACTTGCCTGCATCAAGGCATGAAAGGGCGCAAATACCCGCAAGGTATGAAGCGTGGGCGTAGAGGGAAGGCAACGACCCAGGGGGGCCGATTCGGTCACCTTTTCCCCCTGGTGAGCCAGTGGTGAGACCGGCCTCATTCGCTCTTCCAACGATCCTGTACGGGCGGGGACCGTTGTAAGAGGAGTTGGATCCATGAGGTCCTCGCTGTTGACCCGTACCCCGTCGGCGCATCGTTCCGGAAAGGCCCGGGAACACCGCCGGCGCTTCGTCGCGCTCGTCTCGACGGTGGCGTTGCTGCTGCCGGCATTGTTCGTGGCCGGAACGACCGCTCCCGCCGCGGCCGCGACCGGTGCGCCGATCTACCGGATCAACGCCGGTGGCCCGACGTTGACCGATCCGGGTGGTGACTTCATCGGTGTGGGCCGGTCGAACCCGACCGCGCCGGGCGTGACGTTGACCAACTCCTCCGACGCGGCGGACGTCACGGTCACCGACACGATCGACATGTCGCAGGTCGACCCGTCGCTGCCGATGGCGCTGTTCCAGTCGTTGGCCCGCACGAACACGACCGCGGGCAACCAGATGAACTGGACCTTCGCGGTTCCGACCGGCTCCTACGAGGTGCGGCTGCACTTCGCCGAGCACCAGAGCAGCACGATCAACGCGATCGGCGGTCGCGTCTTCGACGTCGCCCTCGAGGGCAACACCGTGCTCGACAACTACGACATGCTCGCGAACACGAATCCGCCGAGCACCAAGTCCCAGGCGATCACCGAGACGATCCCGGGCATCGCGGTGACCGACGGGACGTTGAACCTCGACATCACCGCGGTCACCAGCGTCGCGATCATCCGCGGCATCGAGATCCTCCCCGAGACCGGCGGCGGCAACATCGCGCCGACGATCACCGCGACGCCGAACCCGGCCACCGCGGTCGCGGGCCAGACCTCGGTCGTCGACCTCACCACCAACGACCTCAACGGCGACCCGGTCACGACCTCGATCACCTCGGGCCCCGGCTTCGCCAGCCTGGTCGGTGGCGACCTGCAGCTCTCGCCGGGCGCCGGTGACGTAGCGGGCTCGCCGTACACGGTCACCGTGCAGGCCAGCGACGGCACCGACACCTCCAGCGTCAACGTCACCGTCAACGTCATCGCATCCGGTGCGTACCTGTACCGGATCAATGCCGGTGGCGAGGACGTCGGGGGCTACACGGGCGTGACCTCGGCACCGGGCACCGTGCCCGGCTTCACCCTCAGCGGGAACATCGGCGGCACCGTGGACATCCGCGACGACGCCAACATCCCCGACACGGTCGACCTGTCACACGTCGATCCCAGCTTGCCGGAGGCCATCTTCCAGACGGTGCTCTACTCGCCGCAGAACAGCACGGGTTACAACTGGGACTTCAACGTGCCGAACGGCACCTACGAGGTCGACCTCCACTGGATGGAGCACAACTTCACGACCATCACGGACGTCGGCCAGCGGCTGATCGACGTCACGGCCGAGGGCAACCTGGTCATCAACGACCTCGACGAGCTCGCGACGGGCATGGCCCTGGCCGGGTCGTCGAACGTGGCTGACGGCTACAACGTCGCATTCACGACCCCGGTCGAGGTCGAGGTCAACGACGGCGTGCTGAACATCACCATCACGCCGCAGCTCAGCGTGGCGAACCTCCGGGCCATCGACGTCCGTGAGGTGGGCACGCCGAACGACCCGCCGACGATCTCGGCGTCGCCGAACCCGGTGACGGTCACGGCGGGTCAGACCACCACGGTGGGTCTGACCACGGGTGACCCGAATGGCGACACGGTCACGACGTCGATCACGTCGGGTCCGGGCTTCGCCAGCCTGGTGGGCGGCGACCTCCAGCTCTCGCCGGGTGCGGGCGACGTGGCCGGCTCGCCGTACACGGTCACCGTCCAGGCCAGCGACGGTCAGGCCAACACGAGCGTGAACGTCACGGTGAACGTCGTGGCGCCGCCCGAGGGTGGCGTGTTCGGTGACTTCAACGGTGACGGTGCCGCGGACTTCGCGGTGTACCGTCCGTCGAACAGCCGCTGGTACATCACCGGCATCGCCGGTTCCACGCAATGGGGCAAGAGCGGTGACGTGGCGGTCCCGGGTGACTACAACGGTGACGGCACGCACGGACATCGCGGTGTTCCGCCCGTCGAACGGCCGCTGGTTCATCAACGGCATCGCCGGATCCACGGCCTGGGGCAAGAACGGCGACATCGCAGTCCCGGGTGACTACACCGGTGACGGCACCACCGACATCGCGGTGTACCGTCCGTCGAACAGCCGCTGGTACGTGAGTGGCATCGCCGGCTCGACCCAGTGGGGCAAGGCCGGAGACGTGGTGGCACCGGGCGACTACAACGGTGACGGCACCACCGACTTCGCGGTGTTCCGTCCGTCGAACGGCCGCTGGTACGTCAACGGCATCGCGGGTTCCACCCCGTGGGGCAAGAACGGCGACATCGCCGTGCCGGGTGACTACAACGGCGACGGCACCACCCAGTTCGCCGTGTTCCGCACCTCCAACAGCCGCTGGTACATCGACGGCGTCGCCGGCTCCACCGCATTCGGCAAGAGCGGCGACATCGCCGTGCCTGCCGACTACAACGGCGACGGCACCACCGACATCGCGGTGTTCCGTCCCTCCAACGGCACCTGGTACGTCAACGGGATCGCCGGCTCCACCCAGTGGGGCCAGAACGGTGACATCCCGGCGCTCCGCCCGCCCGGCTCCGCATAGGCCGAGCTCAGAGCAACGCAGTCGACTCCGTTCCCGACTCCCCAGCTGGGAGTCGGGAACGGAGACGACCGACGACGCCGCCGGGAAGGGAAGGACACTTCGAATGGCGATCACTGTCACCGTCAAAGACGACACCATGATCTACGAAGCGTTGGACGTCGCGCCGCCGCAGTACCTCACCGCACCTGGTGGTGAGACGGATCTGACCCGGGTGCTGTCGTTCGGCTCGAGCCGACCGACCCGCGCGGTGAAGCGGGCGCTCGACGTCTTGATCGCCGGGCTCGCGCTGATCGTGCTCGCGCCGATCATGGCCGTGATCATGGTGGCGGTCTGCCTTTCGTCGCCGGGCTGGCCCTGGTTCGGCCAGGAACGACTCGGTCGGCGCGGCGACGGGTTCCGCTGCTGGAAGTTCCGGTCGATGCATCGCGACGCGGAAGAGATCTTGCGGCGCGATCCCGAGCTCTACGCGACCTACGTCGCCAATGACTTCAAGCTGAACTGCGAGGACGACCCTCGCGTCACGGCGATCGGTCGGTTCCTGCGCAAGACGTCGCTCGACGAGCTGCCGCAGCTGTTCAACGTCGTGCTCGGCCAGATGAGCATGGTCGGACCGCGGCCGGTCGTGTCCGCGGAGCTGGAACGCTGCTACGGCCCATGGAGCGCGGAGTACCTGGCCGTCCGCCCCGGGATCACGGGCCCGTGGCAGATCAGCGGCCGCAACGACATCCGGTACCCCGAACGCGCCGAGCTCGACGCGGACTACGTCAACACCTGGAGCCTCCGCGAGGACCTTCGCATCCTCGCCCGGACACCCAAGGCCCTGCTCCGCAAGGTGGGCGTCGCGTAGCTCGCGGGGACCATTGCGCGATTTCCCGACGCCGAGATTCAGCATCTGGGTCGAACGGATTATTTGCACGGGTTGTCGACCGAATCGACAGGTAACAGCCGATTTCGCCACTTTTGCCGGGTACACTCCTGGTGCGGGGATCTTCACTTGTGGCGGGTGAAATGGGAGCGCAACGTCATGGGTTTGATTTGTCCTTCGCGCACGCGCCGGATGCTGTCAGCAGCCCTGGCGGCACTGATTGCGACCGCCGGGTTGGTGGGCATCGCGCAGGTGGCACCTGCCGGTGCCGCGATCGTCGACGATCAACCGGTCAGCGCGGTGGCGTCGAGCATGTGGCAGACCAACGACACGGTCTGGGCCATCGATGTCGGCGGCGGGGTCGTCTACGCCGGTGGGTTCTTCACCTCGGTCCGCCCGCCGGGCAACCCGCTCGGGAGCGGTGAGGTCACGCGCAACCACATCGCCGCGTTCGACGCGAGCACCGGCGCCCTGATCACCTCGTTCAACCCGAACATCAACGGCGACGTCTACGACCTCGACGTCTCGAACGACGGCACGAAGCTCTACGTCTCCGGCTCGTTCAGCACCGTCGGCGGCACCACCCGCCAGAACATCGCCCGCCTGAACCTGCCCAGCGGGTCCCTCGACACCGCCTGGTCCGCCAACGCCAGCGCGGCAGTCATGACCGTCTCGTCGAACAACGACGGGGTATTCGTGGGTGGGGACTTCACCAGCATCAAGAACACCGCGCGCACCCGCCTCGCGAAGCTGAACACGACGAACGGCAACGTCGTCACCGCGTTCGACGCGAGCTCCGACAAGCGCATCACCGAGAGCGCCATCGCGCCGGACGGCAGCCGGGTCATCGTGGGTGGCGAGAACGACGTCATCAACGGCCAGCCCCAGGCCGCCGTCGCGTCACTCGACCCGACGACGGGAGCGCTCGAGCCGTGGGCCGCGACCGGCCAGGCACCGCGAGCCAGCAACGGTGGCTGCGACACGGCGGTGACCGACATCATCGTCTCCGGAACGACCGCCTACGTCACCGCCGACGGCCTGGTGGCCGGCTGCTGGGAGGGGTACTACGCGGCCAACATCTCCGACGGCGCGCTCATCTACAACGAGCGCTGCCTGGGGGCTTCGGTCGGTCTGGCGATCGCCAACGGCTGGATGTACCGCGGCTCGCACAACCACGACTGCGCCAAGAACCCCGGCGGCTACGTCGGGCCGACGGACCAGAACAACTTCGTCTGGCACCGGCTCGAGGCGCACCGCCTCTCCGACGGTCGCCTCGGGCACTGGACGCCGGACACCAACGGCGGTTCACCCGGGAGCACCACGACGGTAGGCCCCCAGGTCATGGCCACCGACGGCACCAACATCTACGTCGGCGGTGACTTCAGCACCGTCAACCAGCAGAGCCAGCAGGGCATCACCCGGTTCACGCCGAACGGCGGCAACTCGGCGCCGCGGACCCCGACGACCGCGCCACGCGTGGTCGCCACGGCGGCCGGCACCCTCTCGGTGAGCGTCGAGGGGACGTCGGACAACAACGACGGCGTGCTGACGTACAACCTCTACCGCGACGGTGGGAACACGCCCGTTGCGACGACGACGGCCGAATCGTGGCCGTGGTCGCTGCCGGTGGTCCGGTTCAAGGACGCGGGGCTCACCGCGGGGACCAGCCACACCTACCAGGTGAGCGCGAGCGACGGCAGCCTGACCAGTGGTCGCAGCCCGGCGAGCTTGCCGGCGATCGTGGGCTGGGCGAACCCGCCCGAATACCCGACCGCGGTCAGCACCATCGGCGCGACCGCGCATTGGCGCCTCGACGACTCGGCCAGTCCGGTCGCCGACGCCACGGGGAACGCGCACACCGGCGACATCGTCGGCGGCGTGACCACAGGGCAGCCGGGCGCGCTGCTCGACGACACCGCGATCACCACGAACGGCGTGGACGGATTCGTCACCTCGACGAGCACGATCGCGCCCACCGCGGCGTTCACCGAGTCGGTGTGGTTCAACACGACGACGGACCGGGGCGGAGCCATCATGGGCTTCACCAACTCGAAGACCGGTGTCGGAACCCGTGACAACCGCGCCATCTGGATGGACAACGACGGCAAGGTCGGATTCGGGATCCGGCGCGGCAGCACGTTCAACCCGGGCATGACCTTCGTCAAGAGCCCCGGTACCTACAACGACGGCCTCTGGCACCAGGCCAGCGCGGTGTTCAACGGGACCAACACCATGTCGCTGTACATGGACGGCAGCCTCGTGGCGACGCTCGCCGTCACGCAGCCGCTCGCCGTCACGGCGGGCTACCTGCGCGTCGGCTACATGGACCTGGCCCGCTTCTACGACATCTTCGCCACGAACTACGACGGCCTGCCGGCAGTGATGAGCTACTGGTGGCAGGGCAGCATCGACGAGGCGAGCATGCACAACGCGGCGCTGACCGCGGACCAGATCGTCGCGCTCTACGCGTCGGGCTCCGCCCACGGCGCCGCGCTCCCGCCGGAGCAGCCGGACCCGGGCCCGCCGCCCCCGCCGCCGCCGCCGAGCCTCTACCCCGGCGCGGTGACCGCGGATGCGCCGTCGCTCTACTGGCGCCTCAACGAGCTGAGCCAGACGACGGTCGCGGACGCGTCCGGCCACAACCGGACCGGCACGTACCGCAACGGCCTCAGCTACGGCGTGGCCGGCGCGCTCACCGACGGCTCGACCGCGGTGGTCAGTCCGGGCACGAGCGGTGTCGCGTATTCGAACCAGCAGCAGGCGGCGCCGACCACCTACTCGATCGAGGCGTGGATCAAGACGGCGTCGAACGAGGGCGGGAAGATCCTCGGCTACGAGGACGCCCAGACCGGTTGGGGCACGAACTACGACCGGCAGCTGTACATGACCAACAACGGCCGGATCGCCTACGGCATCCTGTCCGGCGGTGCGCAGCAGACGATCACGTCGGCGGCCTCCTACAACAACGACCAGTGGCACCACGTGGTCGCGACGCAGGGCGCCACGGGCATGAACCTGTATGTCGACGGCGTCTCGCTCGGTAACAACCCGACGGTCACGCCCGATGCTTACAGCGGGTACTGGCGTCTCGGCGGCGGCAACCTGACCGGATGGCCCAACGAGCCTTCCGCCAGCGCGCTGACCGCCACCGTGGACGAGGTCGCCGTGTACCCGACCGAGCTGACCGCAGTGCGCGTCGCGGCCCATCACGACTCGAACGCCGCACCGGGAGTGCCGACGAACCTGCACAGCACCGGCGCGACGAAGTCCTCGGTCGACCTGGCCTGGGACGCGCCGTCCGGCGACGTGACCGGCTACCGCGTCTACCGCGGACAGCGTCCTCATCGGATCGCCGTCGGTCGCGACCTTCACGGACACCGGCGTCGCCGGGGCCCAGAGCTACAGCTACACGGTGACGGCGCTCTACGGCGCCAGCATCGAATCGGCGCCGAGCGACGCGTCCGTCGTGGTGACGCCGGCGAATCAAGCGCCGACGATCTCGGCCGCGCCGAACCCGATGACGGTGACCGCAGGCCAGACCGCCACGGTGGATCTGACCACCGGTGACCCGGACGGCGATCCCGTCTCCGCGTCGATCACCGCGGGTCCGGGCTTCGCGTCGATTGGTCGGCGGCGACCTGCAGCCTCGCACCGAGCGCGGGCGACGTCGCCGGATCGCCGTACACCGTGACCGTCGAGGTCAGCGACGGCGCCGGACACGGCCAGTGTCGATGTGACGGTCAACGTCGTGGCCGCGCCGAACCAGGCGCCGACGATCTCCGCCGCGCCGAACCCGGTGACGGTGACCGCCGGCCAGACCGCCACGGTGGATCTGACCACCGGTGACCCGGACGGCGATCCCGTCTCCGTATCGATCACCGCGGGCCCGGGCTTCGCGTCGATCGTCGGTGGCGACCTCCAGCTCTCGCCCACTGCGGGCGATGTCGCCGGTTCGCCGTACACCGTCACCGTCCAGGCCAGCGACGGCACCGACACGGCCAGTGTCGACGTCACGGTCAACGTCGTCGCCGCGCCCCCGCCGCCGACCGGGGCGACCGTGGGTGACTTCGATGGCGACGGCACCACCGACATCGCGGTCTGGCGGCCCTCCAACGGCCGCTGGTACATCGAAGGCATCGCCGGTTCCACGTTGTTCGGCAAGTCCGGTGACGTGCCGGTGCTCGGGCGACTACAACGGCGACGGCACCACCGACATCGCCGTGTTCCGGCCCTCGAACGGCCGTTGGTACGTGAACGGCATCGCCGGCTCGACATTGTTCGGCAGGAACGGCGACATCGCGGTGCCCGGCGACTACAACGGCGACGGCACCACCGACTTCGCCGTGTTCCGGCCCTCCAACCATCGCTGGTACATCGCCGGCATCGCCGGCTCCACCCAGTGGGGCAAGAACGGCGACGTCGCGGTGCCCGGCGACTACAACGGCGACGGCACCACCGACATCGCCGTGTTCCGCCCCTCCAACGGCCGCTGGTACGTCCAAGGCATCGCCGGCTCCACCCAGTGGGGCAAGAACGGCGACGTCGCGGTGCCCGGCGACTACAACGGCGACGGCACCACCGACTTCGCCGTGTTCCGCCCCTCCGACGGCCGCTGGTACGTGAGCGGCATCGCGGGTTCGACCCAGTGGGGCCAGAACGGCGACATCGCGGTGCCCGGCGACTACACGGGTGACGGGACCACCGACATCGCGGTCTTCCGCCCCTCGAGCGGGACCTGGTACGTCAACGGCATCGCCGGCTCCACCCCCTGGGGTCAATCCGGCGACCTGCCCACGCCGACCCCGGCCCACCTCGTACCCGGCCTCCTCGGACTCTGAGCCCGCCCATGCAATGAGGCGAACCGTTCCGGCGGTACCGAGCAGATCCGGCCCGCAGGTCATGCGGGTCCATCGCTCGGTACCGCCGGCCGCCGCTTGCGTCCGTGCTGTACGGCCCGGGCGTCGACGCCTGGTCTGATGCCGCTCGGCGTGCGCCGGTGTCCGGTGGGGACATCGGGGCGTTCCGCGATTCAGCGTTTTGTCAGCGCCGGGGGCGCACGCTCCGGTCGCAGGCCGTACACCAGAGTCGGCCCCGGCCATTCAGGCTGTGCCCGGCACCCCCGGGCCGGGCGTCCTGACCGCCGAGGCCGCTCTCTGGTTCTTCGGAGTTGGACCCCACCACTGCGGAAGTAGTGGGGCGGGCAGAAGCCACGATCGAGGACGAGCGATGACGCGACCCATGGAGGCGAACCCACGATGAGACTGACAACGACTTCCGGAGCAATCGCCGCGGCTGGCCTCGTGTCGGTCCTCGTGCTTTCCGGCACGACCGCCGCGGGAGCATCGGAGCAGCACGGTCGCTTCCCGGTGGAGCACGGCCATCAGGATGACAATCACTCCCACGGAACGACGACGTGCACCGGAACTCCCGACGCGCCGGGGCTCCTCGCCGGGACGTATCGATCGAACGTCCTGGTTTCGGGCGTCTGCAATGTGAACGGTGGTCCGGCGACTGTCTTGGGCGATCTCGTGATCGCGCCGGGTGCGGGCCTCAACGCAACCTTCGCGCTCAACGATCAGCCCGGCGGGACGGGAACATCGAGCCTGACGGTAAGGGGCAACGTCGTGGTGCAGCACGACGGCTTGCTCGCAATGGGGTGCGAGCCGAACTTCTCCGCCTGCTCTGACGATCCGGACCAGGCCCAGGGTGGCACGCTCACCGGCCAGAACCACGTGTTCGGCAGCCTGTTTGAGCACCAACCGCTCGGCGCGATCGTGCACGCCAGCACCATCGGCGGCAACGTTGGCAGCTTTGGTGGTGGAGGAGGTCTGAGCTGCGATCCTCCGTTCCCCGGCCTGTTCGGTGCGTTGCAGTCCCCGGCGTTCAGCGACTACGAGGACAACACGATCGGCGGCAATCTCACCGTGGCCGGCATGAACACCTGCTGGCTCGGGATGCTGCGCAACAACGTGCGTGGCAGCCTCGGTGCGTTCAAGAACACGATGGCGGATCCCGACGCGGGCGAGATCGTTCAGAACACGGTGCATCGTGACATCGCCTGCGTTGCGAACTCTCCCGCGTCTCAGTTCGGCGACTCCGGCGCCTCGCCGAACGTCGTGAGCGGTCACGCGTACGGCCAGTGCGGCTTCAACGTCTACCAACCCGACCCGAACTACCCGAACGGCGACGGCACGGGTGGGCCCCAACCGATCTCGGTCAGGGCCCAACACCGAACCTGGTAGCTCGTGAAGCTCCTGAAGCTCTGAACTCTGAATCCGGCGGCGGCGCGCCGGAGGTGGCCGTCGACATCGAAGACCGGCTCGGAGACCAAGGCCAGTGGCTACGGCTTCCAGCTGATCCTCGACCGATGGAAGACTCCCGGCCTGATGGCCAAGCGGCTCTGGGGGCTCTCCCGGCGACAGACAGTCGTTGTCCTCGCAGTCGCGGTGCTCATCGGCATCGCGGTTGCGGTTGCCCTGCCCCGAAGCGACGACGCAGCACCGAATCCAGCAGAACCGCACGCGCTCTGGGCTTTCGGATTCGCCACGGTGCGGATCAACCCGAAGACACTGCAATCCTCCCCGCGCCCCTTGCCACCCGGCTTCGGATCCGTGCTGTCGACCCCCGGCCGGGCGTACCTCTTCGAACCGGCAGATGGGCGGGTCGGGCTGCTCGATGCACCTCGCAACACGCTCGAGGTCATCGGCCGGCTCCCGCCGGGAGGAAACGAACCCGCGGCGGTGGACCCCTTGATCGCCAAGTCCTCGGACAGCCTGTGGCTCGTGAGCAAACCCGGCACGGTGACGAGATTCGACCTCGCGAAACGACGCGCCACCGGAACCGTCGAGCTCAGCGCCGCGGGCGAAGGCGGTCCGCCGACCACGACGCGGGTCGTGACGAGCGGAGGCTCGGTGATCGCCGTCTCCGAAGTTGCGGGTGGATACGCGATCGCACGCATCGACGGTCGCGCCCGGGCCGAGGAGGCGGCACGCGTCATTCCCGGTAGCGGGCCGGTTGCCGGCCTCGCCGCGAATGGTCGATCGGTGTGGATCGTGACCGCGACCACGGCGCTCGAGATCGATGTGCAGACCCTGCAGGTAGTCGACCGGATCGGAATTCCGGCGATGTCCTCCGAGGTGCCGAGAGGCGCGGTCCTCACACCGGGCGCCTTGTGGACGCTCGGCGACAACGCCTCCACGCTGATCCGCCTCGACCTCGCGACTCGGCAAGCTGCCGTCGTCCTGCACATCCTGGCTTCCGAACCTGCAAGCCCGCGCAATCCAACCTCGTTGGTCGCCGGTGCCGGACGGGTCTGGGCAATGGTGCCGCGCTCGAGGGATCCACAGGACCACCGTGTCCGCGTCGCCGGCGTGACGACCGCGGGCAAGCCGACCAAGGCTGCCGACCTCCCAACGAACCTCTTCGTCGGAGCGATCGCCGTCACCTGAGCCATGACCGGACGAGTGTGCGTCAGGCCGATCATCGACGACCGCGCGATGTCCGGTGGCCCGTGGACATCGATACGGTGCCCGAATGGCCACGGCGCGCGACGGAGTCGCGGTTTCCGCGCACCAGCTCGGCTACGTCTACCAGCGGCGGGACGAGGGAGACGTCCAGGTGCTCGAGGGCCTGGACCTCGAGCTCGAGGCGGGCGAGCGGGTTGCGATCACCGGACGCTCCGGTGCCGGGAAGAGCACACTGCTCGCGCTGCTGGGCGGCCTGGAGCAGCTCCAGGCGGGCACGCTCGATGTCGGTGGCGTCGATGTGGCTGCGCTCAACGGTGATGCGCTGGCCGCGTTTCGTGGCTCCACGGTCGGATTCGTGTTCCAGCACTTCGGATTGCTCGGCACGCTGACGGCACAAGAGAACGTCGAGCTGGCCATGGCCGTCGCGTCACACGCGCGCACCGAGCGGGCTGATCGCGCGCGGTTGCTCCTGGAAGCCGTCGGTCTCGGGGCGCGCGCCGGCCACCTTCCTTCGGCATTGAGCGGCGGGGAGAGTCAACGCGTCGCCATCGCCCGCGCGCTCGCGAACTCGCCTCGGCTCATCCTGGCGGACGAGCCGACGGGAAACCTCGACGACGAGTCAACGAGCGGAGTGCTCGACCTCTTGGGCTCACTCGCCGACGGGCGTGGCTGCACGCTCGTCGTCGCGACGCATGACGAGATGGTCGCGTCCCGCTGGGACCGACGGTTGCGCCTCGAAGACGGTGGGCTGCGCGAGTGACCTGGGCGGACGCGTGGCTCACTGCGGTGCGCGGCATCCGGCGACGGTTCAGCCGGGCGGTGCTCACCGTTGCCGCGGTCGCACTCGCCGCCGCGCTGCTGACCTCGTTGCTCATCGCCGTCGGTGCGGCCCGGAATCGGGTCTTCGACGCCGTCTCGAAGGGCGGACCACTCACCGGCATCCAGGTGCTCCCGAACGCCCCGGACTTCGGCCAGCTCGACAGCGACACCGCGCGGCCCGCCGCGCCGCGCCCGATCGACGATGCCGCGCGGCACGAGATCCGGGCGCTCAGGGGTGTTCGATCGGTGGTTCCGTTGCTGAGCTCCGGCGTGCTCGTCGTGCCCCCGACGACGCCCCGGCCCGCCGGGCGCCGGCAGCCGGACGGGCAGGACACCGAACCGTTTCGCGGCACGCTCACCGGTGTGGACCTCCGCCGGGTGGGAGAGCTACCGGTCACGGTGCTGGCCGGCGTGCTCCCGCGGCCCGGTGCGATTCATGAGGTCGCGGTGACCGACGCGTACCTCCGCCGGATCGGCCTGCGGAGCACCGACTCCCGCTTCGTGCTGGGTTCGGAGGTCGAGCTCGGTGCTCCACGCGTGTTCGCCAACGGCACGCGCGACCCGACGATCCGCGGCCGATGGACGAAGGCGACGATCGTCTCGGTGGTCGCCGCGCAAGGGGCGACCGGCCAGCTGATCGGTTCGCTCGCCCAGGTGCGCGCCGCGGTGCTTGGACAGCGTCGAGCGACACGACGGGCCGGAGAGATACCGATCGGTTCGTCAGCGAGATCGTCGGACAGTCGCAGTACAGCGGGCTGTTCGTCGTGACCACGGGGTTCGACGCCGTCGGCTCGGTCCGGGAGGCGATCACCCGGATCGGCTACTCCTCCAGCGCGCCGGAGAGCCTGATCGCGTCGGTCCGCCGGTACAGCACCGTCGTCGAGATCGTGCTGACCGCGATCGGCCTCATCGCGCTCGATCATCGCTGCGCTCGGCATCGCCAACGCGATGCTTGCAGCGGTGCGCGAGCGGCGCCGCGAGATCGGTGTGCTGAAGGCAATCGGCGCGCGCGACCGGGACGTTCGCCGCATCTTCCTGCTGGAGGCCGGACTCCTGGGCGTCGTGGGCGGCGTCATCGGGACGACGCTCGGGTATGGGCTCGCGCGTCTCGTGGGGTTCGCGGTCAACAACTATCTCCACGGGCAAGGGCTCAAGGGCGTCTCGATCGGACTGCCGCTCGGGATCATCGCCGCGGGCATCGTCGGTTCCGGGCTGCTCGCGCTGGTGGCGGGCATGGTGCCTGCGCAGCGCGCCGCCCAGCTGCCGGCACGTCGTGCGATGGGAGATGCATGAAGCGGCGTCGGTGGCATCCGCTGTGCGCGCTCGGCACTCGCGGCGGCGCTCCTGTTCGGCGCGGCAGGCTGCACCGGCAGCAAGGATTCGGCTGCGCCCGGGCACGAAGCGGTCGGCAAGCCGCAGCTCTACATCGCGCTCGGCGGCGACGACGTGTCGGGCGCACGCCGCCGGCCCACCGACTCCTGGCCGCAGCAGCTCTTCCGCACCGCACTCCCGACGGATGCAACGCTCGTGAACCTCGGGTCGCCGCGACAGGGTGCCGAGGACGTTCGGCGGGACCAGGTGGGGATCGCGGTGCGCTTCCGTCCGGACCTCGTCACGATCACCCTGCTCGATGACCTGGAACAGGGCACCACACCGTCGGCGCTCCAGGAGGACCTCGCTGCGATCATCCGTGACCTGCACCAGGTCAAGGGAGTCACGGTGCTGGTCGGAACTTCACCGCCAGATGTCGGTACGACTGCCGAGCGGGCGTCGTTCGACGCGGCGATCGTCGCCGCGGCAAGCGCAACCGGCGCGACCGTCGTCAATCTCCGGACCGCACGGTCAGGCGACCCGGCGCGCCAGCGACGCCAGATCGCCGACGCATTCGCGGCGGCCCTGGGAAACCCTTGAACTGCACCTGCAGCTATGCGGCGAGCGCGGCGTGGCTTGCCGGTCTTGACATCAGCCCGTGGTCACCTCGGGGAGGTCGGCGGTCTCGGCCTCAGTGAACAAGCCGCGACCGGATGAGGAAGCGGACGCCCTCCGGAGCTTCGAGCGAGAAGCCCGCACCCCGGCCGGGCACGACGTCGAGGGTGAGATGCGTGTGTTGCCAATACTCGAACTGAGCCAGGCTCATGTGGAACGGCGCGCCGCCGACGTCGCCGAGGTAGACGTCGGCCCCGCCGATTCGGAACTCGCCGAGTGGGAAGCACATCGGACTGCTGCCGTCACAACAGCCACCCGACTGGTGGAAGAGCACGGGTCCGTGCACCGCCACCAGCCGGTCGATCAGCTCGAGCGCCTCCTCCGTAGCGTCGACGCGCGTGACGGTCATGCTCAGAAGAACCCGAGCTTGTCGGGGCTGTAGCTGACGAGCAGGTTCTTGGTCTGCTGGTAGTGGTCCAGCATCATCTTGTGGTTCTCGCGGCCGATGCCAGATGCCTTGTACCCGCCGAACGCCGCGCCCGCGGGATACAGGTGGTAACAGTTCGTCCACACGCGGCCGGCCTGGATGGCGCGACCCATGCGGTACTGCGTGGATGCGTCTCGGGTCCACAGCCCTGCACCGAGCCCGTACAGGGTGTCGTTGGCGAGCTCGATCGCTTCGGCTTCGTCCTTGAACGTGGTGACCGACACGACCGGACCGAAGATCTCCTCTTGGAAGACCCGCATCTTGTTGTGTCCCTTGAACACCGTTGGCTCGATGTAATAGCCACCTTCGTGACCCGCGACTTCGTGTGCGTGCCCACCGATGAGCACCTCGGCGCCTTCCGCCACACCGATGTCGAGGTAGCTGAGGATCTTCTCGAACTGGTCGTTGCTCGCCTGAGCGCCGATCATCGTGTCGGTGTCGAGCGGGTCGCCGGTGACGATGGCTGCAACGCGCTCGAGTGCGCGTTCCATGAACGCGTCGTAGATCGATTCCTGGATGAGCGCGCGTGATGGACAGGTGCACACCTCGCCCTGGTTGAGGGCGAACATCGTGAACCCTTCGAGCGCCTTGTCGAAGAACGCGTCGTCGGCGCTCATCACGTCGGCCATGAAGATGTTGGCGCTCTTCCCACCGAGCTCGAGGGTGACCGGGTTCAGGTTCTCCGACGCGTACTGCATGATCAGGCGGCCCGTCGTCGTCTCCCCCGTGAACGCCACCTTCGCGACCCGTGGGCTCGACGCCAACGGCTTGCCCGCCTCGACACCGAAGCCGTTCACGATGTTCAGCACGCCGTCCGGCAACAGGTCGGCGATCAGCTCCGCGACACGCAGGATCGACATCGGGGTCTGCTCGGCCGGCTTGAGCACCACGCAGTTCCCCGCCGCCAGGGCCGGCGCAAGCTTCCACACCGCCATGAGGATCGGGAAGTTCCACGGGATGATCTGACCGACCACCCCGAGCGGCTCGTTGAAGTGGTACGCCACCGTGGTGTCGTCGATCGGCGTGATCGAACCTTCCTCCGCGCGGATCACTGAGGCGAAATAGCGGAAGTGATCGACGGCGAGCGGCATGTCCGCGGCCAGGCACTCCCGCACTGACTTGCCGTTCTCCCACGCCTCGATCACTGCGAGCTCTTCGAGGTTGTCCTCGATGCGCTGGGCGATCTGCATCAGGATCCCGGAACGCTCGGCCGCGCTCGTCCGACCCCATGCATCCTTGGCTGCGTGAGCGGCGTCGAGCGCGAGATCGACGTCGGCCGCAGTACCCCGGGCGACCTCACAGAACGTCTTGCCGTTCACCGGCGACGGGTTCTCGAAGTAGAGCCCACTGACCGGGGGCACCCACTTCCCACCGATGAAGTTGTCGTAGCGGTTCTTGACGGTGATCGGGCTGCCTTCGCCACCCGGCTGCGGGAACAACATGCGCGTATCTCCCCTCGCGAGATCGGCCGCTCCGTTGCGCGACTCTGACCCCACTGTGATCCCCGAACCGCCGTCTGTCCATGGCTTCGTTCGAGTCCCGCCGCGGGTGGGGCGCACGAGTGCACCTCGATTGCTCCGCGACGACGCGAGCAGGCGGAAGCCGGAGGTCTGTCCGACGTCGACCTCACCCTTGGTAGGCCGGTCCGACCTCCATCGTGACTTCCCAGTCCGGGCCGTAGCGCTGCTTGAAGACCAGGTACCGCGAGACCATGGCTTGGCCGGTGCCGCCGTTCCACAGGTCGTAGCGCGCATCGGCGTGCTCGGCGAAGAACGCCGACAGCTGATCGTCGAGTCGGGCGACGGTGCCGGCGTACGCCGGCTCTCTGGCGACGTTGGTCCACTGCTCGGGATCCGCGACCAGGTCGTAGAGCTCAGGCTCCCCGGTGCCGTCGAGGTGAGCCGTGTAGAGGTATTCCCGGGTTCGGATCGAGCGAGCCGTCTCGGCTTCGAAGAACACCGCGTCGCGTTCACCGGCGATCGGTTCACCCCGGAGCACGGACGCGAAGCTGCGGCCGGGTGATCCGTCGACCGCGACGTCGGTGATGCCGACGTGATCGAGGATCGTCGGGAAGAGGTCGTAGTGCGACACGAGGTCGTCGACGACCCGGTTGGCCTGCACGGCACCCGGTCGGCGCACGATGAGCGGGACGTTGAACGTGACGTCGTGCATGAACGGCGGATCGGTCCACTGGGGATGGCCCCAGAGGCCACGCTGACCGTACGGATTCCCCTGATCCGTCGTCATGATCACCATCGTGTCCTCGGCGAGTCCTTCGGCGTCGAGCGCGTCGACGACGCGGCCGATCGCATCGTCGACGAGCGCGTTCTGCGCGGCGATGTTGGCCCGGGTCGCCTGGTCGTTGTGCATGCGCACGGTCCACCACACGTTGTTGAACGCACTCGCGAGCGTGTACTCCTCCGCCGGATCGAGGTCGAAGTCGAACGGCGTGGCGAGTGAACGGATGAGCCGGTCGTCGATCGGTGGAAACGGTCGGAACGCCCGACCGCGCGAACCGCTCGTAGAACGGGTTGCGAGGGTCCGCGCCCACCACGGTCGGCGGCAGGACGTACGGGCCGTCGTAGTTGACCTGCAGGAAGAAGGGTCGTGACCGGTCACGGGACCCGATGAACTCGATCGCCCGATCACTGAAGTGCTCGACGATGTGCTGCCCGGTGACCCGTTCCACCTGACCGTCGGCGAACACCTCGTTGTCGTAGAAGTCGGTGGTGTGGCCCTTCGTGAACGCGACCCAATGATCGAAGCCGTGACCGACCTGGCGGAAGTTGCCGAGATGCCACTTCCCGACCATCGCCGTGCGGTAGCCGTTGCTGACGCAGCACGTAGGGGATCGTCGGGAACTCACGGGTGACGTCGTAGTCGTCGGGCTTCGGCAGCACGTCGTCGTCGGGCATCGCGATGTGCACACCGTGCTGGGAGGGCATCAGCCCCGTGAGGATCGACGCGCGAGTCGGCGAACACAGCCCGTTGGTGCAGAACGCCCGCAAGAACCGCACGCCTTCGCGAGCGAGGCGGTCGATGCGTGGCGTCTCGTGCTCGAGGTTGCCGTAGCAACCGAGCGAGTCGGCCGACTGGTTGTCGGTCACCAACATCACGACGTTCGGGAGATCAGCCATCGCGGTCACTCGAGGGTCGCGTAGTTCGTGGACCGGTCGTCGATGCGAGTACCGGTCACCTCGGCCACGCACGCCTGCAGGTCCGCGAGGTAGTCGTCGATCACCGGGGCGTTGCCGGCGCTGACGGTGGCGTGGAGCGTGTCGGGCGGCTTCTGGCGATCGTGGAACCAGCCTCGTTGCGGCCAGCGCGTCGCCGAGCGCGAACACATCGATCGGGCTCTCGTGCTCTTCGTTCGGCCGAGATGGCGACGAGGTGCGCTTCTGGTTCGCCCAGCACGGTGAGCTCGGGGATCGCACGGACGCCGTCGACGAGGCGCGCCCGGGCATCGATGGTGAGGCGGGTGAGTCGCTGGTAGCCGTCGGTTCCGAGGTGGTGCATGATCGCCCACGCGCACGCCATGGGCAGCGCGGCCCGGGTGCCTTGCATGTTCGGAGACGCGTAGAAGCCGCCGAGCCAGTCCTCGAACACGAAGGTCTGATATCGGCGCAATGCCTTGGTGCGGTGCAGCAGCACCGAAGCGCCCTTCGGGGCGTAGCCCAGCTTGTGGATGTCGGCCGAGATCGTCGTCACGCCGTCGACGCGGAAGTCCCACGGCGCGACCGGTTCGCCGAGCATCTCCATGAACGGAAGGACGAAGCCGCCCATGCAGGCGTCGGTGTGGAAGTGCGCGCCGGCGTCGGCGGCGATCGCGGCGAGCTCGGGGATGGGATCGATGACGCCTTGGGGGTACTGGGGAGCCGAGCCGACCACCAACACGGTGTTCTCGTTGATCGCCGCGGCAGTGGCATCGACATCCGCGCGCCAGTCGTCGCGCACCGGGATCTTGCGCACCTGGAGACCGAAGTAGTGGGCGGCCTTGTGGAACGCGGCGTGGGCGCTGGTGGGGACGATCATCTCCGGGGCGGTGACACCACGCTCGGCCTTCGCTCGGTCGCGGGCCGCTTTGACCGCCATGAGGATGCTCTCGGTGCCGCCGGAGGTGAGGAACCCGGCGGCCTCGGGACCGTGGAGCAGCTCCGCGGTCATGCCGACCACCTCGGACTGGATCTGGCCGAGGCTCGGGAAGGCGAGCGTGTTGAGCGCGTTGTCGTGCAGGAACATGGCGGCGACGGATTCGAGGACGTCGTGGGCCTCCGGACCGGCGTCGTAGACCATCCCGAACGTGCGGCCCTCCTGCCAGCGCACGTCACCGGAGCGCATGGCGGTCAGCGCGTCGAGGATCTCCGCTTTCGTCATCCCGGTGGTCGGCATCGGTGTCGTCATGGCCGCAGGTTAGAGACGACGCGCGCCGGGTGCCGGTCCGCCGTCACTCCCAGCCGGCCACGGCGGTCACGGCGTTGTCCAGCTGCTCTCCGCCGGCCGCCATCGCCCGAAGCTCCCACTCGGGGTCGTCCGGCGTGAAGCAGCAGCGGTACGCCCAGATCGCCGCGGCGTGATCAGGGTTGGCGCGGTCGCCGTGGCGATGGACCCACTGCTCCTGGTAGGTGGCGATCAGCTGTTCGTCGTCGCTGGCAGTACCGATCTCCATCGACGACGCGAAGCACACCGCGCCGTCGAGGAGCTGGCCGACGCCGTTGGCGATCTGACCGGACTTGGTGCCGGTGGTGGCGTCGGGGTTGTCAACGGTCGCTTCCACCCGCGCCGGGGCGAACCGCGTACGGAGGTACTCGTCCTGCGGGCTGCCCGGCGGTTGGTCGGACAGGAAGGTGATCTCGCCGCGAGGGCCGTGACCGGTGTGCAGGTCGATCGTGAGGACACGTCGCGCTCCCGCGAGTCGGTCGGTGACCACCTGCTCGATGATGGCGGTCGACTCCTCGGTGCGGTCGCCGCCGAAGTGCAGTCCGTCGGGATGGCGGTACTGCCCGGTCGTGATGCCGTCGCGCACCCAGACCAGGCCCCGTTCGGAGACCAACCGGCCGGCGGCCGCGAACAACCCGTCGATGGTCGGGCAGGTCGGCGGTGTCCGGGCACGCCAGCGGGTGGATCTCGTCGTAGGCGTCGTTGTGCGTCGGGGTCTGGTCGTCACGCCGCCAGTTGCGGTTGAGGTCCACGTTGGTCTCGTTCTGGCGCCGCCACCACGCCATCCCCCACGGGTTCACCGCATGGACCACGACCACCGCCATGTCGTTCGGGAGCGCTGCCGGATCGAGCCGGCCGATGAGGTCGCATTGCAGCGCGGATCCGACGAACCCCTCGACCCCATGGACACCGGACAGGATCAGCAGGGCCCGTCGGGGTTGCCGGGCGCCGAACGCCGCAACATCGACGGTGAGCTCCTGGCCATCGGGACCCCGCGCCGCGATGGCGTGCGACTCGACCGCGACGCCCGCCGCCGTCGCGGCCCGCCGGAAGCGGGCCCGGCACTCGTCGTAGGTGAGGGGCAGGCGAGCGAAACGCACGGGGCAGGACCCTACGCGTGGTCCGCGTGGGATGGGAAGGTGGTCGAGGTCGACGTTGCCGCGGCTCGTGATCGCTCGCTGCGCGACGAGACGGGCTCGAACCCCTGCAAGCCGCCGGGGTGCTGACTCCATTCAGCGGGTTCATCTTGACGCGACGTTCGATGCCTTTGCCGCTAGGTTTCGTTCATCGTAGGTAGCGATGCAGAAATGTCGTGATGCGACTCGTAGCGTCGTCGGCTGCGGGCACGCGCCCAAAGATGACGACGTGCCCGGTGCCGGGGTAGTAGTGGGGCTCGACGGGTCTTCCCGCGGCTTGCTGGGCTTGCTCGAATCGGACCAGGAGCTCGTGGTCGACGTTTGGGTCGACCATCATGCCGAGCACGAGCACAGGCGCGGTGGTGGTCCCGGGCGTTGTCCGGTACCCGGAGTCCGCGACGATCGCCCGCACACGTGCGTCGTCGTTGCTCAGCGCGACATTCGCACCCCACGAGACGCCGAGCACGCCGATCACCCCCCGATTCACGCCCGGGCGACGCGCCGCCGCATCGAGCAACCTCCAGTAGGCCTTCCGCACGGTCTCGGGTGGCGCGTGCTGGAAATCCTGAAGGGACGGACACGCCAGGAACAGGTTGGGACTCGCCCACGTAGCGGGGGCAAAGGCATCCAGATAGCAGCCGACGACGACGACAAAGCCGGCGGCGGCGAGCCGCGGAGCCCAGTCGAGCTGCGGCCGTGCGAGCCCGCTCGATCCGTGCAGGAGAACGACGACGGGGTGTCGAGCCGATGAGCCGCGAGGGCGGAACTCCGCCGCGAGCTGGGTTTGTCCGTCCCTCCCCGTGATCGTGAGCCACGTCGCGTCCGGCACCGAGAACCCTGCGGGTGCCGCGGTGCGGCCACTCGCCGGAGGGCAGTGACGACCGCGAGTGATGCGAGGTGGACGCAGTCGAGGAGTTGGGCCCCATGCCGCTGCTGCAGCTCACGACGGCGAGCGTTGCCAGGGTCACGATCGCGACGAGCGGCCGATGCACGCTACGACCGGGCTCGGCCATCGTTCGCGCTACCGCGATGGCCAGCATGGTGCGTTCACCTCGCACGTACTCGTCGGTGTGCTGCTTCCAGAGCTGGATCGCTTCCTCGGTGATCCGAGGTCCCGCCTGAGTGCCGTCGGTGTACATGGCCGGACGTCCTCGGGGAAGTTCTTCGATACCCATCTCGCAAAGGGCTTCCACGGCGAGCCCTTGAGGTCCCAACGCTGCGAGGCGCGAACGATCTCTCCATCACGAACCGTGAGATCGAAGTAGCCGCCGCGGAAAGAACCGCGGCCGATCTCCTCGGACCCCAGCAGCTGGAAGCTGAAGGTGCAGTGAAACGTGATGCCAATGACGGAACGGTCCAGTCGTTCGCAGGCCTTGAAGGTTTGTTGGTAGCGCTGGGCCTTGAGCAAGGAGAGGAGCAGTCGAAACTCATCTCGGGTTCCCTTCGAGCGATGGAAGACGCTGACCATCTCGAAGATGTAGGCATCGTCCGCGAGAAAGGACGTCGCGCGTTCGGCGTCCAGGGCGCCATAGGCTGCGACAAACCGCTTGGCGGTCGTCTTGCTTGCCGCGGTCACGCGAGCCGCGTACTCGCGCGTGCGCCGGTCCCAGAGCCGGATGGACTGTGGAGTGAGCCGCTCCAAGGTGCTCGTCGCGTCGGTGTACATCACCGCGACATCCTGAGGGTGAGCCTTGGACACCCAGTTGGCGAAGGGCTCCCACACCTGGGGCGAGAACTCGTTGGTCTCCCAATGCTGGGCCGCGCGAACAATCAGTCGATCCCGAACCGTGAGATCGAAGTAGCTGCCGTTGAAGGGACCGAGGCCGATCTCATCGGACCGGAGGAGCTGGAACGCAAACGGACACCGAAGCGTCGTACCGGTGGCCGACGTGCTCAGCACCTTGCAGGTGGTCGGCGCCTGCTTGTAGCCCTCGGCCCTCAACAGGGCCATCGTGAGGCGAAAGGCTTCCGGCCCTCCCCGATCCCGGGCGGCCTCGACCGATGTGATCATCCCTGAGAGGTCGGCATCGTCGGCCAGGTAGGTCATCACCCGGCTCGTGTCGGAGACGCCGTACGCGTCGACGAATCCCGTCGCGACGTGAACCGCCGTCACGTGTCTACGGTTCGCCGCGACGGTCACCGAAGTGTCGTCGCGCCCCTGCAACACACCGGCGACAATCAACGCGGCGACCACGGCGGCGGCCGCGACCGTCAACCACAGGTAACGGCTCGTCGCTGTCCCGCGTACCGGGGTGGGCTCGATGCTGGTCGGGATGCTGTCCCTCGTACACAAGGCGTCGAGGTAACGGACGGCATCGATCAACGAAGCGCCATCGTCCGAACCGGCCGGATCAGCTCGTTCGAACACGCGCATCACCTCGTCGTCAGTGATCACGTGGACCTCCCTTCGCCGCGTCGTCGCGGAGGTCGACCGGCATTTCGAGCCGGCGGTACTCGCGGGCAAGGTTCCGGCGGGCACGGTGCAACCGCTGCTTCACGGCATTGGGGGCGATTCCGAGCACTGCGGTGATCTCGACGACCGACAGCTGCTCCCACGCCACGAGCCGCAACACCTCGGCATCGGTGGCGGCGAGACTCGCTACCGCGTCGAGGACGAGACGGCATTCGTCGTCGTCGATCAGCGAATCGTCCGGGCCAGGTGCCGGAGTTCCCGCGACCCAGCGCAACCGATCCTCGAGCCGGTGCCGCCGTGCTGTGCTCCGCCACTGGTGTCCAATCACCCGGTACGCCACTCGGTACAACCACAGCCGCGCCTCATCCCCCGGAGGAACAACCTCGAGGCGGCGCCACGCAGTGAGGAACGTCTCGGCCACGGCGTCGTCGACGAGATCGCGCGTCACCCGTCGGATGCAGAACTTCCGGATCGCCAGGTAGTGGCGGTCGTAGATCTGAGCAAACACTTCGTCGTCCGAGCTCGCCGATCGACCCGTGCCCTTGTGGCTGCCCATGACAAGCCCATGCCCGACTGTCGCTGCTGGTTACGCGACTCCCGCGGTGTTCACGCGAGACACCGGTTCAGGATGCCCGAAGAATGGCGGGCTGGGCACCCCACCCCTGCCGCGACAGGCCGCACGACTCTAAGCGCAGCTGCGCAGCGCTGACCTGCGCAGCCCGTGGGGCTGCTGATTCCACTCAGCGCGGTGGACGCTCGGCGATCGCGCCGAGCGCATCGAAGTCCTCGACCGCGGCCACCATCCGCTTCGTGTTCGCGGCGGTGATCTCGGGGCCGTAGTTCTCCGGCGGGGTGATCAGCCAGCCGATGACCAACCCCCACAACACCGCCCGTCGGCACCACTCCCACGCCTCGTCCGGGCTCGGCGCGTCATGCACGCCGCGCGCCGCCAGCGCATCGAGGTAGCGGCCGAGCAGGACGCGCCCCTCGGCCCGGCGGACGTCCGGATCGAGTGCAGTCGAGATGAGATACGCGACGTCGTGCGCCCAGCACCCTCGCACCTGGAGCTGCCAGTCGAGCAGGCCGCCCGTTCCGTCCGGCAGGAGATAGGTGTTCGCAATGTGCGCGTCGCCGTGCAACAAGGTGGCGGGCGCGAGCTCGAGCGACCGCTCCGCAACCGCGAGCGCGACCCAGAGCTCGTCGATGCTGAGCCCGAGCGGGGCGATCAGCTCCTGCTTGAAGGGATGGCGGCGGACCTGGTCCGAGATGATGGCGAGTCCGTGGCGCTCGAAGATGCCGGACATCCCTCCGGCATTCGGCGTCGCGATCCACGCCAAGTCGGCGGCGAATCTCGGCGACTGCCAGAACTGGGCGTGCAACGAGGCGAGCTGGTCGAGCAGCGCGCCGACCTCGTCGACCGACACCGGCACGGTGGCGTTCGGGAACCGCGCGCCGCGCTGGGTCAGGTCCTCGAGCAGCAGACCGAACTGACCCGTGGCCGGGTCGAAGGACGCCGCGTAGCAGCGGGGGGTCTCGACCGACAGCGACGGGCGCAGCTCGTTGTAGAAGCGGACCTCGGTCTCGTACATCTCCGACGGTGCGTGCGGCGAGACCAGCATCGTCTTCAGGACGAGACGCTCGGGAAGGTCGCCGGCCGAGCCCTCGGCGTAGGTCAGGTCGAGCACCATGCGGTCGGCGGTCGACGCGATGCCGTCACCGCAGCGCTTGGTCGCCACGACCTCGACCGCATCCACCCGAACGCCCGGGGACCTCACCGCGAGCACGGCGGTGAGGAGGTCCGCGGTCAGGTCCTCCTCGCGCCGGCCGAAGCCGACGGCGCTCACCCGGTGAGACTCCGGGTGACGAGCTCGGCGAACCGCCCGCCCGCGATGTGCAGGGTGTCCTCCCGGCGAGAGGCGAAGCGCCAGCCGTCGTCGGTCCGGACGTACTCGTCGCGGTAGATCACGTTGACGTCCATCAGCTCGTCGACGCCCTCCCACGTGAGGCCGTGGCGGGCGAACGCGTGCAGCGATCCGGTCGCCTCCCGCTCACCCGTGAACGCCAGGCGGTGCGTGGAGATCGAGTGCATCGACCAGGTGAACATCCGCATCGCGCCGGGCATCCACGCCGCGACCTCCGGCGGCGACCCGGCGATGCCGCCGGACGAGCGATAGTCGATGGAGGCGTCGGGGACGAAGAGAGCCTCGAACGCGGACCAGTCGCTCTCGTCGACCGCGTAGGCGTACGCGACGACGAGGTCGGCGATGAGGGCCCGGTCCTCGAGTCGCTCGTCCACGTTCGGCATCCTTCCAGATCGGTTCGGCTACTGGTGCCGGAGGATGCGGGCGAGCTCGGCGTCCAGATCGAACGGCGGTGCAGCACCGACAGTGATCTCGACGTCGAGCAAGCTCGCCGGCGCAGTCGCCGGGGGGTCGTAGTCCTCGCTGACCGGGAACGGCCGGCCGTACCCGACGGTGAGGAACGCGCCGTCGGGCGACCACGCGAGCGGGACGGACACCCCGAGATCTGCGCCACCGATCTCGGCGCCGTCCGCGGTGAGCGACACGACGAGGCGACCGCCGGTGATCGTTCCCTGCGCCCCGAGCACCCGCGCGCCCGCCGGGACCCGGGCCGTCGCCACGCTCGCCCCATGGCCGCCGGCGATGCACCACCGGACCTCGCCGTCGGCGAGGTACCACGCCCAGCCGGACAGCCAGTCTCCCTGTTCGCACAGCACCGCGCGCTCGTCGCCGAGAACGGGTCCGGTGAACGCGGCGAGCATGCGGAACCCGCCGGCGAGGTTCGGTCCGGCGACCTCGTGCACCTTGTCGCCGGGCCGCAGACGGAAGCTCGGGCGGAACGCGGTCCAGGGAACGTGCAGGTGGGTGATCCGGTGCACGGCGCCGTCGTCGAGTGGGAACACGCCGTTGCGCTCGGCCTCCGCGAACCACAGGTCCACCAGCTCCCGCAGCTTGCCCGGCTCCTGCGCCGCGAGATCAACCTGTTCTGTGGGATCGACGCGGGTGTCGAACAGTGCCCACTCGTCGGTGGCGAAGTCGTGGCTGCCGACGAGCAGGTCGCGTTCGGCCGCGGTCAGCTGGTTGACGTGGTTGGTCACGGCCTTCCATCCATCCGCGTACATCGCCCGACTCCCCCAGCACTCGAAGTACTGGCTCGTCCGCGCACCCGCGGCCTCCGCGTCGTCGACCACCTCACGCAGGCTCGCGCCGTCGAACGACATCTGCGCGATGCCGTCGAGCTCGTCGGGAAGCGGGACCCCGCACAGATCGAGCACCGTCGGCAACACGTCGATCGCGTGGCAGTACTGGTCGCGCAGCCCGCCGCGCTCGCCGACGCCCGGCCCCGCGAGGACCATCGGGCTGCGGACGCCGCCTTCGTACGTATACCGCTTCCACCGTCGGAACGGCGTGTTCGCCGCGAGCGCCCACCCCCAGGGGTAGTGACCGCTCGAGTGAGAAGCCGCCGAGATCCTCCAAGTGGGCGAGGCTGTCGGCGACGTCGTCAGCCGCGTCGGAGATGTAGTGGCCGAGCTGGTTGAACGCGCCATGCGGCCCGCCCTCGGCCGAGGCGCCGTTGTCCGAGACCACGACGACGACCGTGTTGTCGAGCTCCCCGGTCACCTCCAGGTGATCGAGCACGCGTCCGAGGTGATGGTCCGCGTGCGCGATGAACGCGGCGCAGACCTCCATCATCCGGGCGTAGAGCCGGCGCCGGTCGGGGTCGATCTGCGACCACGGCTCGACCCACTCGGGCCGCTCGGACAGCTGGGTGTCGGGCGGCACGATTCCGAGCGACTTCTGGCGGTCGAGCGTCGCCTCGCGCCACGCGTCCCACCCGTCGTCGAACCGGCCACGGAACCGATCGATCCATTCCGGCGGCGCCTGGTGCGGCGCGTGAGGCGCACCCGACGCGTACCAGAGCAGGAACGGCCGGTCGGGGTGCGACAGCCGTAGCTCGCGCAGGGAGTCGATCGCCTCGTCGGCCAGGTCCGCGTCGAGGTGGTACCCGTCGGCAGGGGTGCACGGCGGCTCGACGTGGTTCGTGTCGCGCACCAGGTTCGGCGTCCACTGGTTCGTCTCGCCGTTGAGGAAGCCGTAGTACCGGTCGAAGCCGAGGCCGGTCGGCCACATGTCGTACGGCCCGGTCACCCGCTGATCGCGAGGGACCAGATGCCACTTGCCCACACAGAACGTCGCGTAGCCCGAGCCGCGCAGGATCTGCGCCAGCGTCCCCGCCGACCGCGGGAACATCCCCGAGTACCCCGGGAAGTTCGTCGGCAGGTCCGGCAACATCCCCATGCCGACCCGGTGATGGTTGCGCCCGGTCAGCAAGCACGCCCTTGTCGGCGAGCAGACCGCGGTCGTGTGGAAGTTGGTGAAGCGCACCCCGCGGGCCGCGAGCGCGTCGACGTTCGGCGTGATCAGGTCGGATCCGTAGCTCGCGAGGTGGCCGAACCCGAGATCATCGAACACCACGACGACCACGTTGGGAGCACCCGGTCGAAACGGCGGCTCATGGCCAGACCGCGGGAGCGAGGCCATCGTCGGCGGCGGGAACGGATCGTGCACCCCAGCATCATGCGACATCCCCGCGGATCTGAGCCAGGAGACGCAGGTGACCAAGGCGAACGATCTGAATGTCGGGACCCGACACCTCTCGGGCCGAAGATCCGTCATTCCAGAGCTTGGCGGGAGAAGGTCCGGGGCTCACGGCCGGCGAGGATCCACCCGGCGACCGTCGCGAGCACCGGCAGCCCGACTGCGAGCAGCGCAAGGTCGCCGAGCGGGAGCGGCACCAGCCTGTCGAGCTCGGAGTGGTAACCGGCAATGAGCGCCGCGTACGCGCCGGCGGCGCCGAGCACGACCCCCAACACTGCGAGCACGCCTGCCGTGCTCGCGGTCAAGGTCCGTCGGGTGCGACTCGCCGCGCCGGTCGCGGTCAGCGTCCGCACGTCACTCGCAGATTCGCCGCGGATGAGCCCGATGGTCATCGCGATGATCGCCAGCGCCATCAGTGCACCGGCGGTCGTCGCAGTTGTCCGCAGGGTCGTGAGGCCGGCCTGGCTGGAACGGGTCTCGATCGTCAGCCCGACGACGGCGGCCGCGGACCTCGCGGCCGCGATCTGCTCGGTGGTCAGCGGTCGCTTCGCCTCGATCAGCCATCCGGTGCGTGCCTCTCCCCAGCCGTGACGACGCAACGCACTCGTCGTCACGAGCGCGCTCGGCGTCGAGGAGTACGACGGAAGATCGATCCGCTTGATCGTCGCGTGGTCGCCATTGCGAGTGGTGACGTCGACGAGTGAGAGGTTCCCTTTCCGAGACGTGAGCAGGTCAGTTCCGGCGCCGATGGTCGAGGGGTTGATCCCGTAGTGGCGGAGCAGTGCGGGTGTTGCGACGAACGCGACCGCGACCATCCGAGTCGAGTTCGCGTTCAACCGCCGTCCGACGGCGACCGCATCCCAAGTCTGCGGATCGTCGGCGATCTGTGCGCCAGTGGCAGTGTCAAGCGGAAGCAGGGTTGCATCGCCGACCGCGCGTGCGATCCTCGCCGCGTCAGCGTCGAGCGTGGCGCGATCCGCTGCGGTCAACCGTGGATCGACGGGCGTACCCGAGCCGCTCCGTCGGACCAGCAGTTCCCTACTGGACATGTTGCCCTCGTCGGCGCCGTGCACGTTCGCGCCGGCGATCCCCACCACCGCGACCGAGATGCTGATCGCGAGGGTGATCGCTGCGAGCGCCGCCGCGGCGCGTGCCTGATAGCGAGCCAAGTCGCGGAGCGCGAGACGCGCCGCGAAGGGAAGACGCGCGGCGGGCGCGGCTGCCGCCCGAATCGCGGCCGGCGCCGGGAGCACCACACCGATCATCACGGCCAAGAGGCCGCCGAGCAGCAGCAGCGGTTCGTAGCCATTACCGGTCGGGTGCGACACCACGATGCCGGCCAGGCCGAGCGCGACGAGGGCGAGCGCCAAGGTCAACGATCGGTGGACTGGCAACGGCCGCGGCGGTCGCTCTGACACCGCGCCCATCACGGACGTGCGCCCCAGGTTCCGGGCCGGCCACCACGCGGCCGCGGTCGCCATCACGACTGCCAGCGCCGAGCACTCCGCGATCAACGCCCACGGCAGCGCGAACCGGTCGATCCGGTAGCCGACGGCGACCTCGACCGCGGGTGCCGCGGCGATCCAACCGAGGACTCCGAGGGTGATGCCCACCGCTGCGGCCACCGCGCCGACGATGGCGCCGTTGGCGACCATCACCAGGCGCAGGTGCCGTTCGCTCGCGCCGATCGCCGCGAGCAGGCCGAGCTGCCGTTGACGGCGTTGCGCCACGACGACGAATCCGGCGGCCGCGATGAGACCGACGAGTGCCATGACCAGCGTCGTCGCCACCAAGACGACGGCGGCAACCTGGGTGGTGTTGGTGCGGCCTTCGACACGGATCTGACCGGGCCCGCCCGCGGGCGACCCGCCACCCCCACCACCGTGCTCGAAGTCGAAGAGCAGCGTCATCGTCTGCGCCGCGCTCCGGGTGCCGGGGGCGATCAACGCGAACTCGTCGCTCAGGTCGCTCGGGTTCTCCACGCGGCCGACGACTGTCCGCGAGACGCCGCCGAGCTCGACCCGCGAGCCGAGGTCGACGTTGAGCAGGTCTGCTACCTGGTCGGTCAGCGCCACTTCGCTCGTGGTCTTGGGGTATCGACCCTGGCGCAGCGAGAGCAGCGCTCCGCTGAACTTGCCGTTCGGATCTTGCACGCGGACATCGAGGGTCTCGGCTGAACCGGGCACGTCGACCGACGCGTGGGAGATCACGTCGACGTGACCGAAGCGACCTCGCGCGTTCGTGACCTCCGCCCGGGCCGTCGTCGGATTCGTCGCGTCCAGTACGGCGAGCGCACTGGCGGAGCCGAACTTCGGATTGCTCTTGGCCGCCGCGTTCGTCGCGACCGTCGCGACGGTTGTGGCCGCGGCAACCGCCACGACCATCAGCGCCAGCACGAGGAGCTGTTGCCGCCAGTCCCGGCGAAACAGCCGCCAGGCCCAGCGCAGCACGGCGCGACGGGCGGGACCGCCCGGACGAGCGCTCATGCGACGGGATGGGGGCCGGACGCCAGCAGCGATTCGGGTCCTTCGGGCGTGCTGGTCTGATCGACCAACCGTCCGTCGCGGAGGAACACCACGCGGTTCGCCCACGCCGCGAGCTGCGCTTCATGCGTCACCACGACCCCGGCCGCGCCGCGCGAGCAGACGTCACGCAGCAGCCGCATCACGGCCTCCCCGTTGACCGAATCGAGTGCGCCGGTCGGTTCGTCAGCCAGCACCAGCCCGCGCTCGCCGACGACCGCGCGGGCGATGGCGACTCGCTGACGCTCGCCACCCGAGAGGTCATCGGGGTAGTGCTGCGCGCGCCCCGCAACACCAAGGTCCTCGAGCGCCATCAGGGCGTGACCCCGGGCTTCACGCGCGGGCATGCCGTCCAGCTCGAGGGGCATGGCGACGTTCTCGGCCGCGGTGAGCCCCGCGAGCAAGTTGAAGTCCTGGAAGACGAATCCAATCGAGCGGCGTCGCAACCGGGCCTTGTCGTTGCGCGACATCCCGGAGAGTGCGGCCCCGCCGACGAAGACCTCGCCTTCGGTCGCGTCCTCGAGGCTCCCCGCAATCGTGAGCAGGCTGCTCTTCCCCGACCCGCTCGGGCCCATGATCGCGACCAGCTCTCCCGGCGCGACCGAGAGGTCGACCCCGCGCAGCGCGTGCACCTCCGCGGCACCTTCGCCGTAGATCTTCGACACCTGGCGCAGCTCGAGCATGGCGTTCATGACCGCGCGCCCAGGCGCCCGGCGGAGCGGCGCGGCACCGGCACGCCCGGCGCGGGCTCAGCCGCGGCCGCTGGCGCGGCATGGAGCTGCAGCCGGACCTCTGCGGCGTCGAGCCACCGCACCGCGGCCTCGAAGCGGAACAGCTCGGCGTCGACGACCAGCGCCAGTGCCACATCGTCTTCGGCGGCTTCGGCCTTCACGGTCGTGTAGTGCTGCATCAGCTCGATGAGATGGCGCCGGTGGGCCTGGATCACCTCGTGCACGTCGACCCCCGGCACCTGCACCGCCACGAGGACCTTGATCAGCAGCTCGTCGCGCGGCGGCTGGGTCATCTCCGGCGGTGTCCGCAACCAGTGGGTCAGCGCCTCCGACCCGGCCGCGGTGATGCTGTAGCCCCGCTGCGGTCCGTCTACTGCCTCGTCCGCCTCGACGAGTCCGTCACGCTCGAGTCGCTGCAGCGTCGTGTACACCTGCCCGACGTTGAGGGGCCACACCTCCCCCGTCCTCGCCTCGAACTCGTGCCGCAGCTGCAGCCCGTACTTCGGCCCTTCACTGAGCAGCGCCAGCAACGCGTGACGGACGCTCATCGCCAACCTCCGAGTGTGAACATACACGGTAGGATACTGAGTATCCTACGGAGGTCAAGTCAGGCCGGGGACGGACGCTCAGCGGCCCGCGGACCAACCGCCGTCGACTCGCAGCGTCTCGCCGGTGACGAAGGACGCGCGTTCGAGGTAGAGGATGCCGTCGACGATGTCGCTGATGTGGCCGATCGGGTGACGAGGGGCCATGCCGTCGTAGGACGCGGGGTCCTGCGCGGGGGTCTGGATGACTCCCGGGGCCACCGCATTGACTCGCACGCCGCGGGTCGCGTACTCCGCGGCCAGCGCGCGGGTGACGGCGGCCACTCCGCCCTTCGTGAGGGACGTCAGCGCCGAGGGTCGGTCGCGGTCGGGTTGGTCGACGAGGCTCGTGGTGATGTTGACGATGTGGCCACCTCCCTGGGCCACCATCTGCCGAAGGACTCGCTGCGTGATGTGGAAGAACCCGGCCAAATTCACTGCGGTGATCACGGCAAAGTCGTCCGGTGTGTATTCGGTGAAGGGCTTGCCGATGAAGATCCCGGCGTTGTTGATCAGACTGTCGATTCGTCCGAAGCGATCGAGCGCTTGCTGGACCACGCGCTGGGCGGTGTCGGCTTCTGCGATGTCACCTTGCACGGTGACAAAGTCGGAGTCGTCGGACGAGCGGATCGATCGCGAGGTACCGACGACGGCGTACCCCGCGCGACGCAACGCGGAAGCGACGCCGGCGCCGATGCCCTGCGAGGCGCCGGTGATGATCACGACTCGTCGCGACTCAGCCATGCGTCTCCTCGATCACAGGTCGATGACGAGATCGGTGGCGGGGCGCGAGCAGCACACGAGCACGTTGCCCGCGGCGGGCGCCTCGAGTGGCTCGGGGGCGTAGTCGACGGTTCCATCGAGGAGACCGGTCTCGCACGTGTGGCAGACGCCGGAGCGACACGACCATCGCACCGGCACGTCACAGGCCTCGGCGAACTCGAGGATGCTCGGCCACTGCTCACCCCAGCGGACGTCGAGGCCGGTCCGTACGAACGAGATCAGCGGTCCAGATCCTGGTACGCCCTCGGGTTGATGCGGCGGCCCCTTTGGAGCTGCGACGACTCCGGGCGTGATCGATCCCTGGGCACCGAAGACCTCCGTATGGAGTCGCCCGGCAGCAACCCCGAGCCCGGCGAGCCCTTCGCGCAACGCGTCCATGAACGCGTTCGGTCCGCACAGGTAGTACTCGCCCTCAACGGGGACGCCGGCCGCTTCCAGCGCCTCGGGGGTGATGCGACCGACCGCGTCGTAGTCCGTGACTACGCGGTCGGTCGGGCCCGGCCGGCTGTACCAGATGCGACGGTGCACGTGCGCCAGGTCGTCCAAGAGCGAGCTCGTCTCTTCGGCGAACGTGTGCTCGGATCGGTTCCGCGCGCCGTGGAACCACCAGATGTCCCGAGTCGAACGGCGGTCGTGGAGCTCGTGCAGCATCGCCAGCAGCGGTGTCACGCCGACTCCGGCGCTGACGAGCACGACCGGCCGCTCACTGTCGTCGAGGATGAACGATCCCCGTGGGGCCCCGACCTCCAACCGATCGCCGATACCGACGTCCCGCCGGATGTGGTGGCCGGCGGCGCCGTGGGGTTCGACCTTGACGCCGATCCGGTAGCTGGCATCACTCGGTGACCCCGACAGCGAATAGCTGCGCACGAGCGGGGCGTCCTGGCCCCGCGTCAGCTTGAGCGTGATGAACTGGCCGGGTCGCGGCCGGGCGAGCGGCTGACCGTCGCCGGACTCCAGATCCAGGGACACGACATCGCTGCTCTCCGATCGCTTCGCCGACACGCGCAGCGTGCGGAAGCCGCGCCACGCCGGCGGTGGACCTTGCACCGTCAGCCCGGCGTTCCCTCCTCCCGGGGAGCCCCCGAGCTGCTCGTCGAGGAGTGCGTGCAGGGATTCCTGCCAGCCCGGGCTGAGCGCCGGGATGCGGAGCGCGCGCCGGAGCTGCTCGACATCGTGACGGCCGGCAAGGTAGAGAAGCGCGTTGACGTCGGCGACCGTCATCGCCTCGCTCCCGGTCGCGACCTTCGTCACGTCGTCGCCGGCGCGAACGTCGCCCTCTTCGAGCACGCGCAGGTAGAAGCCCGGACGGCCGTGGGCCACCAGGAGCGCGGCCATGCGCGGTTCGTCCATCCGGATCCCGACCCGATAGCACGTCACCCGCGGCTGGCTGACCTCGAAGAGCGCCGAGCCGATGCGATACCGGTCGCCGATGCAGACCTCGTCGTCGCTGAGCCCCTCGACCGTGAAGTTCTCGCCGAACTGTCCGAAGCTGAAGTCGTCGCGCTGCATCTGGTCTTGCCAGTAGCGGTACGAGTCGAGCTGATACACGTACACCGCCCGGTGCTCGCCTCCGTGACCCTTCAGATCACCCTGGCCGTCACCGTCCACGTTCAGACGCCGGACGGTGCGCGGCCCCTCGACCGCCGCCTTCCAGATTGCCGTGAACACGGTCTGCCCCCGCCATGCGATCTCTTGCGGAAGCCCCACGTTGACCGATACGAGCTTGGCGACGCGCGTCGTTGTCACATGTCATCCATACCGCGGGTTGGGCCCGACGGCAACGGCCTGGAGGCAGGATCGGGCATCCCACGCCGCGCGGGCTCAGGATGAACGGCGTCTCTCTCGGTCGCTCCTCACGCGGCGGCGGGCGAGGCGTCAGGCCACGACGTCGTAGGTGAGGTGGGTCGCGTACCGGGGACACGCGGACCTCACGCTGGCGAAGCTCGCGACGGGCTGCGCCGCCGAACAGTGGGGTGCCCGCGCCGAGAACGATCGGCGCGAGGTGAAGGACCAGCTCGTCGGCCAGGCCGTCGTCGACGCACTGGCGGACCACATCGCCACCGCCCATGACGACGACATCCTTGGTACCGGCCTCGGCACGCGCGAGCCGGATGGCCGACGCGAGCCCGTCGGTGACGAAGGTGAAGTCGAGCGCGAGCCGGATGGACTCGGGCGTGGAGTGGGTCACGACGAAGAACGGTGGCGCGGCGGCGTGCGCGGCGCCGTACCCGACCTCGTCGTTCCAACCGTGCGGGCCATCGATGATGTCGAAGAGGCGACGGCCCATCACGACGGCACCCGAACGCTCGGTCGAGTGCTCGAGGACCTGCGCGTCGACTTCGTCGTCACTGAATGCCCAACGGTGGAGCGGTTCGCCGCCGTGGCCGAGCCCGTGCTCAAGATCCGGATCGGGGCCCGTCACGAACCCGTCGAGCGACATCGTGATGTCCGCGATCACCTTCGCCATGGAAGTGCTCCGTTCGTCCGGTCAATGGGAGAGACTTCCCCATCGCAACAAAGTCATCGTTCCTCACCCAACCGGGACCGTCGACGCCGGAATGACGAGAGCGATGGCCACCCCTGCAGTAGAACTACGCAGATGGCCCGGCGCCGAGTCGCCCAATGCGTTGCGCTTGCGCTCGCCGCGGTCGCCTGGGTGCTCCCGACTGTTCCGTTCGTCTCCGCCGGTCCGGCTGCCGCGACCGTCCGCGCGCTGCGAACCGGGCACCCTCAGGCATCGCCCGGGTGCTCCACGACTTCGGCAATGCCACGCCACCGGCGATGGACATCGCCTGTCCGTACCCGCCGCCGAACCCGGCACCCTGAGCTGCTCGACTTCGAGCGTCCTTCCGTCATCATGCGGCGCTACTGCACGATGGTCATGTCGCCGACCGTGGGCACGCCGACCGGCTCGTACGTGAGCTCCAGCGCGCCGTTGCCGTACGTGTGCGACTCGGTCAGACGCAAGGCCGTGGGCAACGTTCCGTTCCCGAACACCTGCTTGCCGCTCCCCAGCAGCAGCGGATACAGCCAGAGGTTGAATCGGTCGACGAGACCGAGACGCAGCAGCGACTGCACGAGATCAAGGCTGCCGATGACGTGGACGCGGTCGTGGCGCTCCTTCACCGCGGCGATGCTCTCGGCGAAATCGCCAGTGAGCAGTGTCGAGCCTGGCCAGGCGAGCGGCTCGGACAGGGTCCGGCTGGCGACGTACTTCGGGACACCGTTGAGCAGACCGGTGAACGGGATCTCTTCCGGAGCGGTCGGCCAGTAGTCGGCGAAGATCTCGTAGGTCGTCCGTCCGAGGAGCAGCGCGTCCATGCTGCTCGCTTGCTCGAACACGACCTTGCCGGCCTCCTCGTCGAGGAGCGGTGCCTGCCAGCCGCCGTGAGTGAAGCCGCTGTCGCGATCCTCGTCGGGTCCTCCCGGCGCCTGCGCCACTCCGTCCAGCGTCAGGAACTCGGTGACGATGAGCCGGCCCATGATGTCCTCCTACCTCGCAGCGGTCCGTTCCCGTGTAGACGCCTGCGCCGGCCCAAACTCATCGGCGACGGAGGTGCGGGCGGATTTCAACCTACGACCCTCGGGTCCGTCCGGCACGTCGCACCGCAACTCGAACCGCCGCCACCGGGGATCGTGTGAGAAGTTGCGATGCACGACCGAGCGCACTGTTCACTCGTCGCGGGTTCGGCGTGGATCACCCCCAGAAGTCGGCGATGAGGGCGGCAGCACCCGCGGGGTTGTCCAGCATCCACCAGTGCCCGCAATCTTCCAGCGGCGCGACCCGAGCGCCGGTTCGCGCCGCGAGGCGGGCACTCCTGCCGGGTGTTCGGTACGTGTCGTTCGCAGCCTCGATGGGCATCCCGCGGCCGGTGATCTGGTCGATGCCCGGACCCCAGTCCGATCCGACGTTCACCGCCGAGCGGTAGAGCGCGAGGATCGCTGTCGCCATCGTGCTGTCCCGGGGCCGCGGTGTGCAGTGCGCCTGTCAGCTGCGGACAGTCGTCGGGTCGCGGTGATCGACGGGGAGCGTGAGGTCTTCGAGCGCTCGTTGCAGTTGCGCGAAGCGTCGGGGTCCGAGGGTGTCGGCGATCCGTTGTTCTGAATGCTTGGGCTTGACCGTGGACGGTCCTCTGGAGCCGGCGCCCCTTCGCCGTGAGTCGAACCACGCGGGCCCGACCGTCTTTGGGATCGGGTTCACGGGTGAGGACGGTAGAAATCCGGCCGTTCGGGCATGGGAGAGGCCCTCCTCGAAGAGTCGAAAAGGGCCTCTGACCTGCTGGTTCGATGGTGGCGGGGGTAGGATTTGAACCTACGACCTTCGGGTTATGAGAGACCGGGCCTCCGTCCTTCTGCTGACGTCGAGTGCCAGCGAAGGCCGTTCTGTCTCGCGTTTCTGCGGCCGTCGTCCCATCCAGTACCAACTGGTCCCAACCCGTACCAGGGATCCCGTTAGAAGTCGCGTGAGAAGTCGCGATACAGGTGCGCGACGCGTGGTTGCAGGAGAAGCGGAAGGGCCGTCGGCGCGTCGGTCGGTCAAGCGGGGATGGAGGCCTTGGCACCAACCGACAAGACGATGGGAGATCGCGTCAGTCCGCCGGCACGCTTCTGGAGTGTGGGTACATCCACCACTGTCGTGCCGAGCCGTGTTGAGACATGTATCTGTCTCATTCCGAGGGCAGTACGAGCGACGACCCGCGAAATCGGATCCCGCTCTCGAGCTCCGTCAAGCGCTTCCTGCGCCCAGGCTCCCGGAATACAGCCTCGGTATCATCCGCAGCATCGCACTGATCGGAAGAGACGCTGAGACCCAGCTGCTCGGCGAATTGCTGAGGTCGGCGAATCGCGGATCGAGTGCCGTCGTGGTGCTTGTCGGCGAGCCAGGAGTCGGCAAGACGGCGCTGATCGACGATGCCGTGTCGACAGCAGGCGACTTCGACGTCCTCCGCTTCGCAGGAGTGGAGACGGAGGCCGAGCTCGCATACGCAGGGTTGCACCGACTCCTGCTTCCGTTGCTCCAGTACATCGACGAGATCCCCGTGCAGCAGGGTGACGCACTCCGAGCGGCCCTCGGGCTGGCCGCAGACGCTGCACCCAACCGATTCCTGGCCGGCCTCGGAGCACTCACCCTGCTGAGCGAGCGGGCGCTCGGTCGGCCGATCTTGTGCATCATCGACGACGCGCAGTGGGTGGATGGCGAGTCGCTCGAACTGTTTGCGTTCGTGGCCCGTCGCCTGCTGGCCGATCGGATCGCCATGGTGTTTGCCGTTCGGGGAGGCCGGGATCACTTCCCGCGTTGACGGGTCTTCCAGTGCTCCCGGTCAGTGGGCTCAGCGCTGCGGCCGCCCGGCTCTTGCTGAGTCAGCACGCCGACGGCGTGCTGACTGACAGCGTCACCGAACGCGTCATCGAGGAGACCGGCGGCAACCCACTCGCACTCATCGAGCTGTGCGACGAACTTCCGGCGAGCGAGCTGAATCGCCAGGGACTTCGGCCCGAGCCCCTGCCCGTCGGGGCGGAGATCGAACGCCGATTTCTCCGGAGAATCCGAGACCTGCCACGGACGACACAGACGTTGCTGCTCGTAGCCGCGGCTGATCCGTCGAGCGAACCCGGAGTGCTGCAGGCAGGAGGTGACCGTCTCGGCGTCGACATCTCCGAGCTCGGGCCGGCGCTCGACTCGGGTCTCCTCGCCGTCGACTCGACCGTCAGGTTCCGCCATCCGCTGGTCCGGTCGGCGCTGTATCGCAGCGCGCCGCCGTCTGAGCGTCGCACGGTTCACGCCGCACTCGCCGAGGTTGCTGCGTCATCGACGGACCCGGAGATCCGGGCGTGGCATCTTGTCGCGGCCACCGAATACCCGGACGAGGAAGTGGCGACCTTTCTGTCCCGTGCGGCCCGAGCCGTCGGCGCACGGGGCGGCGTTCAGTCGCAGGTCGAATTGCTGCTCCAAGCGAGTCGATTGTCGCCCGATCCTGAGCAACGACAGCTGCGCAGCTTCTACGCAGCGGTCGCAGCGGCGTTGTCAGGCCATGTGCACCGTGCCGACAGCATTCTCACCGAGTTGCTGCCGACGATGCCCGAGTCCTACCTCCGGGCCAGCGCCAGCCTGTTGCACGCGGAGCTGCAGCCGTCCCGTTGCCATTTCCTCGATGCGACGAAGCTGGTTCTGGACGCGGCCGTCGGGCATGGATGCATACGACCGCGACCAAGCTCGATCCGCCGCACTGTCCGCGGCGATGTCGATCGGTCTCTCGCGCCAGGAGACCGTCGGCGTCGACGTCGGCGACGTTGCCACCGTCCTCCGGGAGCTCCCGAAGCTCGAGGCTCGGCCGGACTCGGTGTTCGACCTGCTGTTCGACGGGTACCTGACGGCGTTCGAGGCGGGTTTCCCCGGCGGCGGCTCCCGTTGCTGCGCGAAGCGGTCGACCGTTGGCCGACACGAGATCGTCAGACCCCGCCGACATCCTGCGATGGAACCTGCTCGCGGTCTGGGCGGCGTGGGAGTTGTTCGACCACGACGCCGTGCGCAGCATCGTGGCGGCGGGTCTCCGGATCGCCCGCGCGAACGGAGCACTGCACCTCGTCCGAACACTGCTCTATCCGTGCGCCAGCGCTGAGCTGTTGGCGGGGAGATTCGCATCGGCTGCGAGCATTGCACCCGGAGCAGCTCGATCTGGAGGACATGATCGACAGCGATCCGCACCGGAGTGCCCCTCGTCCGCCACGAGCTCCTCGCGTGGCAGGGCGACGAGATCGCCGCCCGCGAGGCGATCACCGAACTGATCGACGCCGCACCGGTCACCGGTCACGGGCTCGGGGCAAGGATCGGCAACCTGGCGTTGGCCGTGCTTGCGAACAGCACCGGCCGGTACGAAGAGGCGGTCGCTGCATGTCGGGAGGTGGTCGGTGACCCGATCCCCGGCTATCAGAGTCAAATTCTCCCCGAGTTGATCGAGGCCGCGGTGCGAACCGGCGATCGCCCATTGGCACTGGCTGCGCTCGCCGATCTCGAGGCACGTGTCGCGGCCAGCGGGACCGCGCTGGCGCTCGGTGTGCAGGCCCGGGCGAGAGCGCAGCTTGCAGCTGATGACGATGCCGAAGCGCTGTACCTCGAGGCGATCGACCTGCTGTCGTCGACGACAGCCGTCCCGGATCTGGCGCGGTCCCAGCTGTTGTACGGCGAGTGGCTCCGCCGCCAGAAGCGTCGAATCGATGCTCGGGAGCAGCTCGGCCTCGCTCACGATCAGTTCGTCGCGATGGGTGCGAACGCCTTCGCCGGGCGGGCGCAGGGTGAGCTCGAGGCATCGGGAGCTCGGGCGCGGAAGCGGTCGGTGGAAACGAGCAACGACCTGACGCCGCAGGAGCGTCGCGTCGCGGCACTCGCTGCTTCCGGCGAGACGAACTCGGAGATCGCCTCGCAATTGTTCGTGAGCGCCAACACCGTCGACTACCACCTGCGAAAGGTGTTCCGGAAGCTCGACGTGACGTCACGGCATCAACTGGCGCGAGCGCTGCCGAACTGAGGTAGTCATCGCTCCGTGCCGACTGCGGCGGGTCTGCTCGGGAGCCGCCGGGACTCGCTGAGATCTTCGGTCGTCAGGATCCGATTGCTTGGAGCAGGATCCACATGAGGGCCGTGCCGGAGATGGTCATGACGAGCGTCAGTCGGGACGGGTGGTTGGCGTGTGCTTCGGGGAGGATGTCGCTGGCGCCGATGTAGAGGAGGAAGCCGGCAAAGACACCGAGGTAGATCAGCAGACCAGTGTCAGGAAGGGTGAACAGGAGCGTGCTCGCCGCACCAAGTACCGGGGCGATGGCGTCGAGCAGCAACAGGAGCAACGACCGGTTCCGGTTGTTCCCGTGGGCCAACATGAGGGCCATGGTGTTGAGGCCATCGGCGAAATCGTGCCCGATGACGGCGACCGCGACCGCGAGACCTGCGGTGGTGCTGACCTGGAATCCGAGTCCGATGGCGATCCCGTCGGCGAAGCTGTGGCCGGCGAGGGCCAGTGCGCTGGCCAGTCCGACCGCGGGGTGGTCGTGGGGGGCGTACTCGTGGCAGTGCGCCTCGTGGATGAGGATGGACTTCTCGACGATGTGAAAGCCGAGAAAGCCAACCACGAGGGCGACCATGGGCTCGATGAAGTCCGTACCCGTGCTGTTCGCGAGGCTCGCGATCTCGGGGAGCACGTCGAAGGCGACGACTCCCAGGATGACCCCGGCAGTGAAGCCCAACACCAGGTGGAGCCGATCCTTGTTGCGGAGCGCCACGAGCCCGCCGAGCAGGGTTGAGGCGAAGGTGGCGAGTGCGAGAAGGATGACCATCGCGGGTGCCCTTCGGTCTGCGGGATCCGGACGGACCACCTGCATGGTCCCACTGTGCCGGTGATCGGGAGAGGATCGAATCCCACGTCTTCGTAGTCCATGGGCGGACGGCGACGCCTCGCGTGTCGCGATCCCTTCGGACCGTCACCCTCATCTCGGCTCGCCCCTCAACGACGACGCGACACCAGGATGCGAACCCGCCACGGTGGGCCATAAGGTCGGTCGATGGAATCAACTCCAGCCGAGAACGACGACGGTCGAGCACTGTCCGCGGCGACTGGCGTGGTCACACTGGAGTCACGGCGCACGGTCGACGATCTCCTACGGGCCGTGAAGAGCCACCTCGACCAGGTGGGGCTCACGCTCTTCGCGGTGATCGATCACAGCGGCGAGGCACACGAGATCGGCCTCGACATGCCGGACACGAAGCTCATGATCTTCGGGAACCCTGCCGGTGGAACCCCGGTCATGCTCGCGCATCCGCTCGTCGCACTCGACCTCCCGATTCGGCTGCTCCTGTGGGCGACTCCCGACGGGCGAACCCACGTCAGCTACAACACCCCCGAGTACCTCGCGACCCGCTTCGGCCTCACCAGCCAGGAGACCGACGCACTCCGGGTCGTCGAATCGGTCGCGCGAGCGGTGACCTCCGAGTGATGTACGCGCGCCACTTCGTCGTTCGTGGCGGGCTTGCATTGACGTCCGGACTACGAGGTTCGCGTGGGGCGACCGGCGGGCGACGCTGGCATCCTGATGTGGTCAGCCAACGCCCTGCACCCCGGAGGTTCAGCCGTGTCCCCCAGTCCACGCACCACTTCGACATCGTCTGCCGACGACCTGGCCGGCGTGCTCCATCGCACGGAGATCCAGCACCGCGGGTCGTCGATTCCCGGCCGAGAGATCGTTCAGGTGCTCACCGAGATCCCTTGCGGGGTCGAGTCCGGGTGGCACATTCACCCGGGCGAAGAGGTCGGTTACATCGTCGCCGGCACGGTCCGCATGATGATCGCGGGTCAACCCACCTTGACGCTGGAAGCCGGGACCGGGTTTCTGATCGATCCGCGCACGCCTCACAACGCGCTCGACATCGGACCCGACACCGGCCGCATGCTCTCCACCTACATCGTGGAGATCGGCGAACCGCTGGCGACCTTCGTCGACGCGCCGCCCGACCCTGCGTAGCCGCTCAGCTTCGATCACTGCACGCAAGATCCCTATCGACGAACACACGACAAGGAGCTCGCAATGACCCAGTCATCGATCACCGACAACCGGCCGACAGTGGTCCTCGTCCACGGCGCGTTTGCCGACGCGTCCGGGTGGAACGACGTCGTCGCTTACCTCCAGGCTGAAGGGCTGACAGTCGTGGCCCCCGCCAACCCGCTCCGCGGCGTCGCCTACGACTCCGCGTACCTCGCAAACCTCCTCGCCCAGATCCCCGGTCCGATCCTGGCCGTGGGCCACTCGTACGGCGGCGCGGTGATCACCAATGCCGCCACGAACGTGGACACCGTCGTAGGCCTCGTCTACGTGGCCGCCTTCGCTCCCGAGGAGGGCGAGGCTCTCGGAGTCGCCGTCGGCGACTCGAAGGACAGCGTGCTGAACGAGGCATTGGTTCCACTCCAGTTCCCCACCGGTGAGGGCGGCGAGACCGCGACGGAGTTCGCGATCGACCCTGCGAAGTTCCACAACGCCTTCGCCAAGGATCTGCCCCCGGAGCAGACCGCGCTGATGGCCGCCACCCAGCGCCCGGTTGCGGAGGCGGCGTTCTCCGAAGCAAGCGGAGCCCCGGCGTGGAAGAGCCGACCGAGCTGGACCGTCGTTGCGACGGGGGACACCGCGGCGGGCGCGGACGTGATCCGCTCGATGGCGGAGCGCGCTGGAGCCGAGATCACGGAGGTGAGCGGCTCGCACGTGATCATGATCTCGCAGCCCCGAAAGGTTGCGGATGTGATCCTGAAGGCGGTCGCGGCGGTGAGCTGATCGGGCCCCGACGGGCAACGCGACGATGCACGAACGTGCAGCTCCCACAGGTCGAGCGCTCCGGTACACCCGTACCGGAGCGCTCGATCTTCTACGTTCTCCCCGAACGAGTGGGAGCCGGGCTCACTGGGAACCGACGAGAGATCGCGAGGGGTCATCTGGGCTCGCAACTCCTCGGAGTGGCACTTCAGCGAGGAGACGTTCGAGAGTGCGGCGCACGCCTTCGACAACCCCGACTTCGTCGACGTCGTGCTCCATTCCTCCGGCCGAGTCCACGTGTCGCCGGGTCCAAGGTCAGACGGAAGAAGCCCGGGACCGGCAGACACACCGAGCTGCGCTACGCGGCGTATGCCGGTCGACTACGCGGTGCGCGGGATTCGAGCGGGAGCGCGTTGGGCGGATGCTGTGATCCCACCGATCAACCACAAGGAGCCACCATGGGATACGTCAATCGAGCCGGCGCCGACATCTTCTACAAGGATTGGGGCGACGGGCCGACCGTCGTGCTCTGCCACGGCTGGCCGCTGACTGCAGACAGCTGGGACCCCCAGATGCTGTTCCTCGCGTCGCACGGCTTCCGGTGCGTCGCGCACGATCGCCGGGGCCACGGGCGTTCCACCCAGACGTGGGACGGCAACGAGATGGACACCTACGCGGACGACCTCGACGCGCTGATCCGAGCGCTCGATCTGCAAGACGTCACCATCATCGGGTTCTCGACCGGTGGCGGTGAGGTCGCTCGCTACATCGGTCGCCACGGCACGGACCGGGTTGCCAAGGCGGTGCTCATCTCTGCAGTGCCACCGTTCATGCTGAAGACCTCCGACAACCCCGACGGCGTCCCCATCGAGGAGTACGACGAGCTGCGCGACGGGTTGCTCGCTGATCGCGCCCAGACGTTCCGCGACATCGCAGACGGGCCGTTCTACGGTCGCAACCACGGCATCGAGGTCTCGCAGGGCGTGCGCGACGAGTGGTGGCGGGAAGCCCAGCAGGGTGGATATCGCAACGTCTACGAGTGCGTCGCCGCGTACTCGGGAACGGACTTCCGCGAAGACCTGAAGGCGTTCAACGTCCCGACGCTCGTCATCCACGGTGACGACGACCAGGTCGTGCCCTTTGCAGTCGGCGGGAAGAAGTCGGCCGCCGCGATCGCCGGTTCGACGCTCAAGGTCTACGAGGGGGCGCCGCACGGCCTGCCGGTCACCCACACCGACCGAGTCAACCAGGACCTGCTCGATTTCTTGAAGGCGTGACGGCGCGCGGTCGCGGCCCGCGACCAACCTGTGGCTGCTTCTGAAGTCCGTACGATCACCGCGAGTGAGCGGCCTCCCTTTGGGAGGCCGCTCACTCGGTTCAACCTTGATCGGTTCGGCGCCGCCGGATCAGCCGGGCGCCGCGGCTGACGTTGGCGAGGATGTCGACGTTGCGTGGCAGCAGCACGACACCTACCGGGCCACGATCGTCGGCGGCGCCCCGGTGGAGCTCGACGGAATCGTCGGCGGCGCGCTTCCGGGTGACGCTTCTTCTTCATCGTGCACCCCGGGTGCTCGAGATGACCTTCGG